>NZ_JBHVOL010000002.1:168344-625503 GCF_042887925.1 Kitasatospora sp. NPDC057904 | reverse complement strand
CGGTCAGCGGTGGTGTGGCGACGTGTCCGGCGGTGGAGATCCCGGCGGGTTCTTCGGCGAGTTGGACGCTGACGGGCACGCTGGATGCCAACGCGACGGTGACGCCGACGAACTCGGTGACGGTGACGGGTGGTCCGGATCCGACGGCGTCCTCGCACACGGCGGTGGCTTCGCCGTCGGGCTCGCCTTCTTTGCAGGCGAATCTGGTGGTTGCCAAGGTGTTGGTGACGAACCCGGTGGTGCCTGGGGAGCAGATCCAGTGGCGGGTGAGCGTGACGAACAACGGGCCTTCGCGGGCTCGGAACGTGGTCGTGACCGACCGGGTGCCGTCGGGGGTGAGCAGCGCCTCGATGGTGGCTTCGGACGGGACCGTCTGTCCGGTCAGCGGTGGCACGGCGACGTGTCCGGCGGTGGAGATCCCGGCCGGGCAGACGATGACGTGGACGTTGTCCGGCATGCTGGACCCGAATGCGACCGTCACGCCGACCAACTCGGTGACGGTGACGGGTGGTCCGGATCCGTCGGCGTCGTCGCACACAGCGGTGGCTTCGCCGACGTCCTCGCCTTCTCCGCAGGCGAATCTGGTGGTTGCCAAGGTGTTGGTGACGACTCCGGTGGTGCCTGGGGAGCAGATCCAGTGGCGGGTCAGCGTGACGAACAGCGGTCCTTCGCGGGCTCGGAACGTGGTTGTGACCGACCGGGTGCCGGTGGGTGTGAACGACGCTTCGATGGTGGCTTCGGATGGGACCGTCTGTCCGATCAGCGGTGGCGTGGCGACGTGTCCGGCGGTGGAGATCCCGGCCGGGCAGACGATGACGTGGACGTTGTCCGGCACACTGGACGCGAACGCCACGGCCACGCCGACCAACTCGGTGACCGTCACGGGCGGGCCCGACCCGAGCACCTCGGTGCACACCGCCACCGCCTCCCCGAGCGGCAGTCCCGAGCCGCAGGCGAGCCTGGTGGTGTCGAAGGTGCTGGCGACGGACGCCGTGGTGCCCGGCCAGCAGATCCAGTGGCGGGTGACGGTGACCAACAACGGTCCCTCGCGGGCCCGGAACGTGGTCGTGACCGACAAGGTCCCGGACGGCGTGCTGAATGCGTCGATGAGCGCCCAGGACGGCAGCGACTGCCCGATCGCCGGTGGCGTGGCGACCTGTCCGGCGGTGGAGATCCCGGTCGGTGTGACGCTGACCTGGACCCTGACGGGGACGCTCGACCCCGCCGCCACCGTCACGCCGACCAACACCGTGATCGTCACGGGCGGTCCGGACCCGAGCACGACCGCGCACACGGCGGTGGCGAGCCCCACCGCCGGGCCGGTGCCGGACGCGCGGCTGTCGGTCTCGAAGGTGCTGCTCACCGATCCGGTGGTGCCCGGGCAGCAGGTCCGGTGGCAGGTGTCCGTCACCAACCGCGGACCGTCCGCCGCCCGTGACGTGGTCGTGAGCGACCGGGTGCCCACCGGGGTGTCGAACGCCTCGATGACGGCCGACGACGGCACCGCGTGTCCGATCGCCGACGGCACTGCGACCTGCCCGGGCGTGGGGATCGCGGTGGACGCGACCCGGACGTGGATCCTGAGCGGCACGCTGGACGCCGGTGCCACCGTCACGCCGGCCAACACGGCCACCGTGACGGGCGGGCCCGACCCGGGCACCCCGACCCACACGGCGGTGGCCTCGCCGACGTCCTCGCCCTCGGCGCAGGCGCGGCTGAGCGTGGCGAAGGTCCTCGTCACCAGCCCGGTCGTGGCCGGGGCGCCGATCGAGTGGCGGGTGACCGTCACGAACGACGGGCCCTCCGTGGCGCGTGGCGTCGTGGTGAGCGACCGGGTGCCGGCGGGTGTGACCGGCGCCGCGATGACCGGGCCCGGCGGTGCCACCTGCCCGATCTCGGATGGCGTGGCGACCTGTCCGGCGGTGGAGATCCCGGTCGGCGTCACCTTGACCTGGACGCTGACGGGCACGCTCGATCCGGCCGCGACCGGCACCCCGGGCAACACGGCCGTGGTGACCGGCGGTCCGGACCCGGCGACGCCGACGCACACGGCGGTGGCCCCGCCGTCCGGCTCGCCCTCGGCACAGGCGCGGCTGACCGTCGCCAAGGTCCTGCTGACCTCCCCGGTCGTGGCCGGGCAGCAGATCCAGTGGCGGGTGACGGTGACCAACGACGGGCCCTCGCTGGCCCGGAACGTGGTCGTGACCGACCAGGTGCCCGCCGGGGTGAACGGGGCCTCGATGACGGCCGACGCGGACGGGACGCCGTGCCCGGTCACGGACGGCCTGGCGACCTGCCCGGCCGTCGAGGTCCCGGTCGGCGCGACGGTCTCCTGGACGCTCACCGGCACGCTGGACCCGAACGCCACGGCCGTCCCGGTCAACACCGTGGTGGTGACCGGCGGTCCGGACCCGACGACGCCGACGCACACGGCGGTGGCGACCCCGACGGAGCCGATCACGGTGAAGCACGACCTGCTCCTCGCCAAGCACGCGAGCCCGTCCGACCCGAAGGCCGGTGACACCGTCACGTACACCGTCACCGCCACCAACCGGGCCGGCGGCACGTACGTCGGCGCCGTCGTCACCGACGACCTGTCCGGGGTCCTGGACGGCGCCGGGTACGACCTCAACGCCCATGCCAGCAGCGGGCGGACGGCCTACTCCGCGCCGCGGCTGACGTGGACGCTGGACATCCGGCCCGGAGCGACGGAGACGCTCACGTACACCGTCACCGTGAAGCCGGACGCGGGCGGCACGACGCTCGTCAACCGCCTGAGCGCCGACGGCTCCAACTGCTCCGGCGCCAGCGGAGGGAACGGCGCACGGCGGGCGGTGAGCGGGAACTGCTCGACCACCACCACGGTCCAGGTCATGCCCAGCCCCAGCCCGACGACCAAGCCCCCGCTGCCGCCCACCGGTAGCCGGAGCCCGAAGCCGGCCGTGCTGCTCACGGTGCTGCTCCTGGTGCTCGGTGGCGGTCTGATCGCGGTCCGCCGCTCGCGGCGCTGACCCGCGGACACCGCCGGGCGGCCGGGTCCTCCGGCCGCCCGGCGGTGTCGTGTTCCCGGGAGGGGCTTCGCCGCGTTTCGGTGATTCGGGGGTGCCGGCAGCCGCCGGGCCGTCATGATGATGGCGTTGCGTCAACCTGTTGGGGGGCAGGGGTGGGGTCGGAGCTCGACGAGCGCGAATGGGGACGGCCTCCGGAGTTCGGGGCCGAGTTGCGGCGGTTGCGGAAGGTGCGGGGGCTCTCGCTCGCGGAGATGTCGCGGCTCGTCCACTACAGCAAGGGCTACCTGAGCAAGATCGAGAACGGCGGCAAGCCCGCGACGCCCGACCTCGCGCAGCGGTGTGACGACATGCTGCGGGCGGGCGGCGCGCTGGTGCGGCTGGTCGAGTGCCCGCGGGCCGATGAGCGAGGGACGGACGGTGGGGACGAGCCGTGTCCGTACCCGGGGCTCGCGTCGTTCGGGCCGGGGGAGGCGCGCTGGTTCGCCGGGCGGGACGGCGAACTCGCCGAGCTGATCGACCGGTTGGCCGAGCGGGCCGGGCACGGACCGCTCGCGCTCGTCGCGCCGTCCGGGGCCGGGAAGTCCTCGCTGCTCATGGCCGGGCTGGTGCCGGCGCTGCGCGGTGGGGCGCTGGCTCCCGAGGGGAGGCCGGGGTGGCGGGTGGCGGTGTGCACGCCGACGGCGCACCCGTTGGCCGCGCTGCGGGAGGCGCTGGAGGAGGCGGCGCGGGAGGAGCCGTCGGGCGCCGGACTGGCACTGATCGTCGACCAGTTCGAGGAAACGTTCACTCTGTGTGCGGACGAGGAGGAGCGGCGGGCGTTCGTCCGGACGCTGTGCGGGCTCGCGACGGTGCGCCCGGCGGCGCTCGTCGTGCTGGGTGTGCGGGCGGACTTCTGCGGACGGTGCCTCGACCACCCTGAGCTCGTGCCCGTGCTCAGCCACGGGCTGCTCGCGCTCGGCCCGATGGCCGGGGCGCAACTGCGGGAGTCGATCACGCGGCCGGCGGCCGAGGCGGGGCTGGGGCTGGAACCGGGGCTGGTGGAGGTGTTGCTGCGCGACCTGGGGGAGCGGGCCGGGGCGGCGGAGAGCGCCGGGGTGCTGCCGCTGCTGTCGCACGCGCTGTTGGCGACCTGGCAGCGGCGCGACGGGCGGACCCTGACGGTGGAGGGCTACCTGGGCACGGGCGGCATCCACGGCGCGGTCGCGGAGAGTGCCGAGCGGGTGTTCTCGGGGCTGGGCGCCGGGCAGCGGGAGCTCGCTCGGCAGCTCCTGCTTCGGTTGGTGCAAGTCGGCCCGGAGGGCGAGGAGTTCCGGCGGCCGGTGGCGCGAGCGGAGCTGCTGTCGCTGCTGGTGGGCGGGGACGGCGGGGCGGTGCTGGACGCCTTCGTCCGGGCCCGGCTGCTCACCGTGGACCGCGAGACGGTCGCGATCACGCACGAGGCGCTGCTACGGGCCTGGCCGCGGCTGCGGGACTGGGTGGAGGCGGACCGGGCCGGCCTGCTGATCCGTCGTCAACTCGGTGAAGCTGCTGCGGAGTGGGACCGGGACGGACGGGACCCTGCCGCGCTCTATGGCGGTGCGCGGCTCGCGGCGGCTTGGCAGTGGGCGCAGGATCCGCTCCATCACGGTGAATTGACGGATGGTCAAACAGGCTTTCTGCGGGCGAGCCGGAAGCATGAGGACGAGCGCCAGGGGGTGGCCCGCCGGCAGGCGCGACGGCAGCGTCGACTCATCGTTTCGCTGGTCCTGTTGCTCGTGATCACGCTCACCGCCGGGGCCTTCGCCTACCAGCAGCGGTCCTCGGCGGTCGACCAGGGGCGGACGGCGACGTCCAGGGCGATGGCGGCCGAGTCGGGCCGGCTCGCCGCCGGGCGGCCCGAGGCGTCGATGCTGCTCGCCGACCGGGCGTTCCGGCTCGCGCCGACCGTCGAGGCGCGCAGCGCGCTGCTGAGCACGCAGGCGCAGCCGTTCGCGGGGCGGCTGGTCGGGCACACGGGGCCGGTGAACGGGTGTGCGATCAGCCCCGACGCGAAGCTGCTGGCGACGGCGAGTTCGGACGGGACGGTGCGGCTGTGGAGCCTGCCGGACCGGCGGCCGAGCGGGACGCTGGTGGGGCATTCCGGGCCGGTCAGGGGTGTCGCGTTCAGCCCGGACGGGCGGGTGCTGGCCTCGGCGGGGTCGGACGGGGTGCGGCTGTGGGACGTGGCCGGGCGGCGCTCGCCGGTCGTACTGGGCGGGCACGACGGGCCGGTGCGGGCGGTCGCGTTCAGTGCGGACGGACGGGAGGTGGTGTCGGGCGGGGCCGACGGCGCCGTCCGGGTCTGGTCGGCGGCCGCGTGGGACGAGGGCGCGAAGCTGAAGGGGGACATCGGGGGCACGGGGGACGTGTCGGCGGGGCCCCGGCCGCTGATGACGCTCACCGGTCATCGGAGTGAGGTCCAGGCCGTCGCCACCGGACCGGACGGGCGGACGGTCGCGTCGGCGGGCGCGGACGGGACGGTGCGGCTGTGGGACGCCGTGACGGGTGCCGCCACGGCGGTTCTGAGCGGGCACGGCGGGCAGGTGCTCGGGGTCGCGTTCAGCCCGGACGGGCGGAGCGTGGCCTCGTCCGGGACGGACCGCACCGTGCGGCTGTGGGACGTCGCGAGCGGCGCCACGACGGCGGTCCTCACCGGGCACAGCGACGACGTCAACGCGGTGGCGTACCTGGACGGCGGCGCCACCGTGGTGAGCGCGGGCGGGGACGGGACGGTGCGGCTGTGGGACGTCGCCGGGCGGCGGGTGACCGCGACGCTCGCGGGCCACACCGACTACGTCCTCGGCGTCGCGGCCGGCCGGGACGGCACGCTGCTGGCCACGGCCGGGTTCGACCAGTCGGTGGTGCTGTGGGACCTGGGGGCGGCGGCACTCGTCGCCCATCCGTTCGCGGAGGTGTGGCGGGCGGTGTTCAGTCCGGACGGGCGGACGGTCGCGTCGGCGGGTGCGGACGGGACGGTGCGGCTGTGGGACGTCGCGACGCGGCGGCAGACCGGGGTGCTCACCGGGCACGGCGGCCAGGTGCTGGGCGTGGCGTTCAGCCCGGACGGGCGGCTGCTGGCCTCGGCCGGCGCCGATTCGACGGTCCGGCTGTGGGACGTGGCCGCGCGGAGCCAGGTGGCGGCGTTCACCGGGCACCAGGGCTCGGTCTTCGCGGTGGCGTTCGGCCCGGACGGGCGGCTGCTCGCCTCGGCGGGCGAGGACCGTACCGTCCGGCTCTGGAACGTGCCCTGGCAGCGGGCCGAGGGAGTGCTGATCGGGCACACGGACTTCGTCAACGCCGTCGCCTTCGCCCCGGACGGGCGCACGCTCGCCTCGGGGAGCGACGACCTCACGGTGCGGCTGTGGGACGTCGGTGAGCTGCGCCCGGTCGGCACGCTGACCGGGCACACGGGGGCCGTGCGCGGACTCGCGTTCTCGCCGGACGGGCGGACGCTCGTGAGCGGCGGCAACGACGGGTCCGTCCGGCTGTGGGACGCCGGGGAGCGACGGCCGCTGGCGACGCTCACCGGGCACACGGGGGCGGTGCGGGCGGTCGCGTTCTCGCCGGACGGACGGACGGTGGCGAGCGGGGGGAACGACGGGACGGTCCGGACCTGGGACGCGCGGGCGGGCGCGCCGGTCGCCGCGCTGGCCGGGCACGGGAACGCCGTCTGGTCGGTCGACTTCGGCCCGGACGGGCGCTCGCTGGCGAGCGGCGGCAGCGACGGGACGGTGCGGTTCTGGAACCAGGACACCGGTGCGCGCTCGGCCGCGATCTGCGGGCTGCTCGGACCGGTCGACGCGGCGCGATGGGCGGCGCTGCTGCCGGGGGAGCCGTACCGGGCGGGGTGTTGACCGGGGCTCGTCGAGGCAGGTCGGCCGCGGTTTCCCGGAAGGTTTCCCGTTTCCCGATGGGATGGGCGACCGGTGGCGGGTGGACGGTTGCCGGGTCGGGTGGGCAGGCTCGGGGCACGGGCGGCGGTCCGCGACCGCATTCGGTGTCCGACGATGCGTCAGATGTCGTGCGGCCATGGGGGTGTACGGGGGACGGCCGCACGGCCGGGTGCTTCCTCCCTTGAGCGGCCCGCCGCCCGTTCCGTCGCACCTCCATGAAGAGGGGACCTTCCTTGCGAGCGAACCACCGTAGAACTCCCGTGGCAGGCCTGCTGCTTGCCCTCCTGGCCGGGCTCCTGAGCGCGATCACCCTCGCCGCTCCGGCCCGCGCCGACACCACCGCCGCGTGCGGGCTGGGCGGCACCCCGATATCCGACGGTGCCGCCCGCGCCATCGCCGCCGCGTGCGACGAGGTCGCCGCCGGCACCTGGTACACGTGGGGCGGCGGCCACGGCCCGACCCCGGGCGCCACGTACGGCAGCGTCGACCCGAGCGACCCCGAGCGGTCCAGGAACGATCCCTACCGGCAGGGCTACGACTGCTCCGGGTTCATCCGCTGGGCCTGGTACAAGGCCGCGGGCTCGGACGTCGTCGGGCAGAAGGACGCCGCCGAGGAGTTCCAGCTCCCCGGGCAGCGCCTGGGCACCGACACCGGTGTGCTGAAGCCCGGCGACCTCGTGTTCTGGGGCACGTCGTGGGTCCACCACGTGGCGATCTACCTGGGCGGCGGCAAGATCGTCGAGGCGCGGGAGTCGGACACGCACATCATGGTGTCCGACCTGACCAGCCACAACATGGCCGACTACGCGGGTGCCGTCCGCTACGACCCCGGCACGGCGGCCACCACCAACCACCAGACGTGGAGCAACGGCGTCAACATCCGCCCGACGCCTGGCACTTCGCGCCCGCCGGTCGCCGTCCTGCCCGGCCCGACGACCGTGCGCGTCCAGTGCCAGACCCACGGTGAGTCGGTGACGGCGGAGGGCTACACCAACGACGCGTGGTCCTACCTGCCGGACTACCACGGCTGGATCAGCAACATCTACCTCCAGGGCCCGGCCTGGCTGCCGGACGTGCCCACCTGCTGACCGGCGACACCCCTCCGGCCCTCGCCCGCTCGGGCGGGGGCCGGGCGTCGCCCCCCTGCCGTCAGCGCGCCACGCGGCGGGCCCGCAGGTACTCGCGGGCCAGGAGGCGCAGGGCGCCGAGCTTGGACGGGCCGGCGGAACGGCGGAGCAGAGCGGGGACGTCGGCGCGGGCGGTGGCGCTGGTGAGGGCCTCCAGGCCGACCATGCAGCGGACCATCGGCCGGTGGGCCGGCGGGGCCAGGTCGACCACCGTGCGGGCGGTGGCGAGGGTGCGGTCGACCTGGTCGAGCTGCTCGGCGACCAGGGCGCGGAAGGCCGGTGTGTCGCGGCCCTGTTCGAGGTCGGCGCGGGTGACGCCGTGCCGGTCGAGAGCATCGGCGGGGATCGTCAGACGGCCGTCGGCGAGGTCCTCGGCGAGGTCGCTGACGAAGTCGAGGCGCTGGCTCGCGTCGATGAAGACGCGGCAGGCGGCCTCGTAGGCGCTCTGGTCGCCGTCGGGGCCGAGCAGCGCGGCGACCACCATGAACGCGGGCAGTGCGTAGCCGTCGAGGTAGGCCTGGTAGTCGGACTCGGTCGCGAAGCCGGTGAAGTCGAGGTCCGCGAGGGCTCCGGCGAGATGGCCGGGGATGCGCTCGCGCAGGACGGGACGCGCGGCGGCGGAGGCGAGCAGCGGGCGCAGCTCGGGGTTGTCCGTCCGGCCGGTCGCGAGTCCTTCGACGACCTCCTGCTCCCAGCGCGCGTAGGCCGGCCGCCGCTCGTCGACCGGGCCGCTGTCGAGCAGGGTGTCGGTGCGGTGCATGAAGGCGGTGGCGGCGATCACGTGCGGCACCAGCCGGGGCGGCAGCAGCAGCCCGGCGGCGAGGGCGGCCTCGCGGCGGTAGGCGGTGACCTGCTCGCGCTGCCGGCCGTAGTCGCCGCGCAGTCCGGGGTCGTCGATCCCGGCCGCGTCCAGCGCGCGCTCCCAGCTGCCCACGTGCTTCCCTTCGGTCCTTCGTTCGATCGTCCCCGAGCCTAGACGGTGGGCGTGGGGGTGGTGATACGAGGGCCGGGCGCGAGCGATTGGTAAGTGTTCGGTAAGGCGGGTTCGTTTAGGGTCGAAAGACGAGAGCCGCCCGTTTCCTCCGTCCGGGGGGACGGGGAAACGGGCGGCCGGTTTCGATGATTCTTGATTCGTCATCGAACTCGATATCGTGGCCGCTTTTGTGCTATGCGGCGATGACGATCGAGTTGATGGGGGTGAGGTTGATGTAGAGCCAGGAGACGGCGGTGTAGGCGGGGCCGCAGTCGACGCCGTTGTAGCCGGTGCAGAACGACACCTTGGCGCCACCGGTCTGGTTGTTGAGGATCCACTTGTAGCCGTACTGGTTGGAGAGGTTGTACGTCCCGTAGTTGTAGTACCGGTTGGTGATCGTGCCGTCGTTGGCGTAGATGCAGACGTACCCGTCCGCGCAGCCGTTGATGGTGTCGGCGTGGGCTGTGCCCGCGCCGGCGAGCAGGGAGGCGGTGGCGGCGAGGGCGGCCGCGCCGGTGCCGAGTACGGCCTTCAGACGCTTCATTGAGCGTTCCTTTCCCGAGTTTCGGTGGGCGGTCGTTTCGCCCGTGGGACCAGGAAATCGGATGACGGATCGCCGGTCGAATCATTCGAAACAATTCGAAGACGATCACGCGTAAAAGGGGGAATCACGTGATCCGGATCGAACTCTCGGCGGCCGCGGTGGCGCGCACGCGTTTCGCCGTGTCGCCGCTCTACCAGGCCATGCACCTGCTCTTCGCCCTCGGGCGGCAGCCTCGCGCGGTGCCGTACGAGTGGCGGCTGCGGGCGCGGGACGTCATCGTCGGGCGGCGGCTGGGGTTGCTCGCCGCGCTGGCGATCAGTGCGGACGGCTACACGCCCGACTTCCTGACGCCGGAGCCGGCGGCCTACCGGTCGGCCGTCGAGGACGAGTTGCACCTGGTGGCCACCGCGCCGGTCGAGCGGGTCCGGGCGGAGATGGGACTGGTGCTGTCCGGGCTCGCGGACCTCGGGATTCCGGCCCGCAGGCCGCGCGCCCTCGTGCTGGACGCGCTGGACCGCGGGGAGGACGGCTTCGCGGAGCGGCTGGCGGGGGAGTTGGGCGCGTTCTGGTCAGGTGTCCTCGGGCCTCACTGGGCGGGGCTCTCCGCGCGGCTGGAGCACGACATCGCCCGTCGGGGGGAGCTCACGGCGGGGCTCGGGCTGGGCGGGATGGTCGCCGGTCTGCACCCCGAAGTGGGCTGGCACGACGGGACGTTGTCCGTGCGACGGCCCGGCCGTCCGGACCGGCAGCCGGGGCTGCGGATCACCGGGCCGGGCGTCATCTTCGTGCCGGGCGCCTTTCCGCCGGGGCTGATGCTGTCCTTCGACCCTGCGGCGGGGAGACGGACGCCCGTCGTGGTCTACCCGGCGCTCGGCCTGGCGCGGGAGGCCGGGGAGCGGCTGGGCGGATCGCGCTCGTCGATCCTGGCGGAGCTGACGCGGGCTCGGACGACGGCCGACGTGGCCTCGCGCGTCGGCCTCAGCCCGAGCACGGTTTCGTACCACCTGCAGGCGCTCCACCGGGGCGGGCTCGTGCGGCGGACCCGGCGGTCGCGGGAGGTGTACTACGAGGCAGTGGGGGATCCGGCGGGCCGGTTGCGGTGAGGAGCGAAGCCCTTGCCGGGGCGGGCCTTCGGGGCCCGCCCCGGCAAGGGTCGGTGGCGCGGACGATCAGGTGGGCGTCAGGAGACGGTCACGTCGTCGTAGTAGGTGTAGGTCGGGTCGCCCGGGTAGTTGTCGTCGCGGTTCGTCAGGGTGAGGGTGTAGCTGTGGCCCGGGGTCACGGCCGCGGTCTTGTTGACCCAGGCGGAGGTGGCGGCGCAGGTCTTGGCGAGGACCGTCGTGGTGGTGCCGGTGGTGTTGTCCTTCAGG
Source organism: Kitasatospora sp. NPDC057904 (assembly GCF_042887925.1). Lineage (NCBI taxonomy): Bacteria > Bacillati > Actinomycetota > Actinomycetes > Kitasatosporales > Streptomycetaceae > Kitasatospora > Kitasatospora sp. NPDC057904. The sequence continues at coordinate 614,567 of NZ_JBHVOL010000002.1, read as the reverse complement.
GTGGCGGTGGCCCAGTCGTAGGTCACGGTGTCCGGGCAGGTGTTGCTGTACCAGAAGGAGAGCCTGCTGGAGCCGGCCGGGGCGGTGAACGTCTGGGCGATCGAGGAGGTGGTGCTCGGGTTGGCCGAGCCGACCATCGCGCCGTACCCGCCGCTGTGCGCCGCGGAGCCGGAGGCGGAGGTGGAGCCGGCCGAGGTCCAGCCGGACAGGTTGCCGGTCTCGAAGCCGCCGTTGGTGATGGCGTTGCCGCCGCCACCGCCGGTGCTCTCGGTCCAGCCGAAGGAGGCGCTGCCGGAGGCGTTGGTGCTGTCCTTGGCGGTGACGGTGACGGACGAGGTGCCGGCGGCGGTCGGGGTGCCGGAGATCAGGCCGGTCGAGGAGTTGATCGACAGGCCGGCCGGCAGGCCGGTGGCGGAGTAGGTGAGCGCCTGGCCGGAGGCCGAGTCGGTGGCGTGGATCTGCAGGCTCGCCGCCGTGCCGACGGTGCCGCTCTGGCTGCCCGGGTTGGTCACGGTCACCGTGTTCTGGCCGGTGCCGCCGCCGACGATCGGGTGCGAGATGGCGCAGGAGTTGGTGTCGTTGGACCAGCTGGCCTGCTCGGCGAAGGAGCCGGTGCCCATGGTGATCATGGCCGCGCCGCCCGTGGTGCCGGGGGAGAGCCAGGCGCACTCGTCGGAGTTCTCCTGGCCGTTGTAGCTGCTGCCGGACACGTGGTTGGTCCAGCCACCGGCCGGGAACTGGTCGGACATCGTCTCGTGCCACTCGTGGCCGAGCGTCATCGTCCAGCCGTCGAGGGTGCCGCTGCCGGAGTTGATGAATCCGACCCCGCAGCCGGCGCCGGAGTCCATGTTGTACGGCTGGTTGGAGAACGCGAGGTCGCCGTAGGGCGAGTTGACCGCGCCGCCGGTGAGCGTGGTGTCACCCGTGTAGTCGTGCCAGGCGCAGTACTGGTTCTGGTAGTTGTCCGGGTTGGTGCCGGTCGGCGAGAGGATCACGTAGTACGCGTCGCGGTTGGACGCGGCCGTGGTGTTGCCGAAGTGGCCGGCCGCGTTGACGGCCTCCTGGCCGAGCTGGTTGCCGCTGGCGGCGCTCGGCGAGGCGCCTGAGTTGTCGTACCAGACGCCGGACAGGACGCCGCCGCTCTGGTACGGGACGAAGCTGGCGTTGGACGGGCAGCTGACCGCGCCGGACGCGACGTTGGGGCCGTCGCACCACTGCGTGAGGTCGGCGGACCAGAGCTCGCCGCCGGTGCCGATGTCCTTGAACATCTCCTGGGCGACGGCGGCGGCGCCGTCCGGGTCGCCGGAGAAGGTCGCGTCGCCGCTGCCGTTGGTGCCCTGGCTGCCCCACTGGCTGCCGTAGAAGACCAGGTAGACCTTGGCGTGGCCGTCGAGGACGCCGACGCCGTTGGTGCCGCCGCCGTACGACAGCGTCTGCGGACCGGTCGCCGCGGTGCCGGCGTGGGTGTCCGCCCAGGCCTTCATCTTGGCGTTCTGCGCGATGGTCGGCATGGCGCCGTGCCGGTACGGGTGCTGGTACTGGGGGCTGAACGGGTTCGCCGCCGACGCGCTCGGCCGGTTCGTCGCCTCGGGCTGGGCCTGTGCGGCGGTGGAGGCGAATCCGGCGGCCGCGAGGGCCAGCGCCGCGACGCCGGACAGGACCGTCGTTCTCGCCTTGCGGGTCGGTCTGCCCGCCTTGTGGGGCGTGCGGGAAATACCCATGGTGGGGGGAGCCTCTCTCATGCCGACCACCCGCCTGCCTGTTGGCAGCGGGGCTGTGCGGGGTGAGGACGGAGGAGAACAGGCGGCACCGGCACGTGATCCGACGGATCGTCGGTCACGGATCTACGAGGGGGATGGGGGCGGTGCAGCCTGCCACGCCACAGCAAAGCAGCTCCCGGAAATGGGGGTCAACGGGCCGGTGAGTAAAGGGCTTTGAGCTGAACACAACGTTTTCGAAAAATCCGCACGCGGGCGTGCGGTTGGGATCTCGGATTTCCCGCGTCAACAGATTACGGGCCGCTTATTCAGTGATGGCCGGACTTATCCAGTGAAGTCGAGGCGCGGAGTGTGTCGGCAGTCTTGACCGGGCTGACGCTTGCTGCCACTGTCGTGCTCGAAGTTGCTTGAACTGAAGCAGAGTTGAGCAAGAGTGAGCCAGGGAGTGCCCGTGTTCCCTCACCCGTCCCGCAGACTCGCCACCCTGTTGACCGCCGCGGTCCTGCTCGCGGCCACGGTCACCGCTTCCGCGCTGCCGTCCGCGGCCTCGGCCGACGAGCCCGACGGCTCGGCCGCCTACACCGTCACGGTCGGGGCGCCGACGCCCTTCACCCACCCCACCGACACCCCCGCCGTCCCGTACGTCGACAAGGACGGCACCTTCTACTTCCAGCAATCCGCCGCGCTGTACGGCAAGAACGACCCGCGCTACTGGGACTTCTTCACCGGCACTGACTTCGACACCGCCACCCGGTCCGCCGCGATCAGCGGCGCCGTCAACCCGGCCGACCCCGCCGACCGGAACGACGACACGACCTCGCGCTGCAACAACAGCCCCACCGGGCGCGGCGCGACGTTCGCCGGCGGCGCCAGCGGGTACGCGCAGAAGAACTACTGCGACCTGTCCGGCGTGTGGATCGACCCCGACACCGGCGACTGGTACGGGCTGGTGCACAACGAGTTCACCCCGCAGCCCTTCGGGGACGGGCTCCACTACGACGCCATCGACTACGCCGTCTCCACCGACCAGGGCCGCACCTGGTCGATCAGGGACCACGTCATCACCTCGCCGTACAGCACGAGCCGGGGCGACACCGCGCAGTTCCCCAACGAGACCTACTCCTACGGCGACGGCGACCAGCGGCTGCTCGTCGACACCGCCTCTGGGTACTTCTACGTCTTCTACGGCTCGCGGATCGTCGACAAGAGCGGTGGCTGGAAGGCGTTCCACTCCCACGTGGCCCGCGCGCCGATCGCTTCCAAGATGGCGCCCGGTTCCTGGCGGAAGTGGTACGACGGCGCCTGGACCGAGCTCGGCACCGGCGGCCGCGAGAGCAACATGGTGCCCGTCGACGCGGACAACTCCACCGGGTACACGGCGGCGGCCGACGAGTACGACCCGGCCAACACCGGGACCTCGGCCCAGCAGATCGCCGCCGGGACGATGCCCCCGACCTCGCCGCTGTTCGTCATGGACGTCACCTACGACGCCTACCTCGGCCTCTACATCGGCGAACCGCAGGCCGTCGACCAGAGCGGCAACGCGCCCCAGCACTACTACGCCACCGCCGACCTCTCGACCCAGAAGTGGGTGCCGATCGGCGACACCGGCGGCTACCACACGGCCTCCTGGTACCGCTGGTTCCTCGACGGCGCCAACCGGACGAGCTCGGCGATCGTCGGGCGGACCTTCCGCGCCTACTGCGCGTTCGGCTGCTCCGGCGGGGCGGACGGCGAGTACGTGCCGGTCACGATCGACCCGTCGGCGCCCGCCGCGCCGCCGGTCGACCCCGGCCGGGTCTACCGGATCGCGAACGCGGACGGACGGGTCCTCGCGCAGGCCGCGGGCGGCCCGGACACCACCTCGCTGGTCGCGGCGACCGGCTCGCCGCTGGAGTCCTGGACCTTCGCGGCGAACGGCGACGGCTCGTACCGGATCGCCAACGGCTCGACCGGGCAGCTGCTCGGGGTCGACTCGGGCTCGGTGAGCGGGCGTTCGTGGGGAGCCCGGCCCGTCCTCGGCGCGGCTCCGGCCGGCGGGCCGACGGTCGGGCAGCAGTGGTGGCTCGTGCCCGGCACGGCGGCGGACGGCACCGCGACCGGCGCGCTGCGGATCGTGAACCGTTACAGCGGCCTCGTCCTCGGACTCTCGGCGAACGCTTACCGGCTCACCGAGACGACCCCGAACCGGAGTTGGACGGACCGCAGCGGCAGCACGGTCGGCGGCGCGCGGACGGCGGCGGAGCAGACCCTGACGCTCACCGCCCTCGGCCCGGCCGGCACCGGGCTCGACGGCACCCGCACGGTGGTGGCCTCGGGCAAGGCGCTGGACGACCCGGCCCACTCCACCGGCCAGGGCACCCGGCTCGTCACCTGGACGCCCAACGGCGGCCGGAACCAGAACTGGGTCTTCACTCGGCAGGCGGACGGCAGTTACCAGCTCGCGAACGGCGAGTCGAAGCTCTGCGCCGACGTCAGCGGCGGTTCGGCAGCGGCCGGGGCCCAGGTGATCCAGTGGCCGTGCACCGGCGCGGCCAACCAGCGCTGGATCGCGACGCAGGTGGCGGGCGGCGGGTACACGCTCGCGTCGCAGAAGAGCGGCCTCCTGCTGACCACGGCTTCGACGGGCGACGGCGCGCTCGTCACGCAGCAGCCGGACACCGGCTCGGCGCTCCAGCGGTGGGTGATCGGCTGAGGCCCTGACGGTCGGACGGCGGCGGCTCCCGGGGCCCGGTGGTGGCCCTGGGAGCCGCGCGTGACGGGGTGGCGGCGTGGCGGCGCAATACTCCGATCAGCGGCGCTCTCCCCGCCGATCGGCGGGTGTCCCCGGTGGGCCGTCAGGGGCCAGCCTTGCGGGCAGTTCGGCATGGACATGCCATATCTGTTCCATGTCGCCCCCCCACGAGGCGGCCCCACACCGCCGGACAAGGACACACCATGAGGTACTTCCCGCTGCCCAGGATCCTCGCCGCCGCCGCTGCGGCCACCGCGCTCGCGCTCGCCGCGCCCGGGACCGGCGCCTCGGCCGCGCCCGTGCCGAGCCCGCCGATCATCGGCGGTGGCAGCGCGTCGCAGAACTACTCCTTCATCGTCTCGCTGCAACAGGGCGGCCAGCACATCTGCGGCGCCTCGCTGATCTCGCCCACCTGGGCGGTCACCGCGGCACACTGCGTGGCCGGCGGCACGGCCGACCAGTTCACCGTCCGGGTCGGTTCGAGCGACCGGACCTCGGGCGGCGAGGTGGCCTCGCTCGCCCGGGTCGTCCCGCACCCGAACTACAGCACCAACAACGACATCGCCCTGCTCCAGCTCGCGGCCCCCGTCCAGGCCACCCCGATCGCGATCGCCGACAGCGCGCCGGCCGGCACCGCCACCCGGCTGCTCGGCTGGGGCCAGGAGACGCCGCAGCCGGGTGGTGACAACGGCCCCGACCAGCTCAAGGAACTCGACACCAGCCTGCTCCCGAGCGGCTGCGCCGAGGGCTTCGACGCCTCCTCCGAACTCTGCGTCAACAACCCGCAGGGCCCGGACGGCAGCAACCAGGGCGCCTGCTACGGCGATTCGGGCGGCCCGGCGATCGCGCAGATCAACGGTGAGTGGCGGCTGCTCGGCGCCACCAGCCGCGCCGGTGGCACCTCGCCCACCTGTGCGGTCGATCCGTCGATCTACACCAACGTGACCGCGTTCAAGGACTTCATCCAGAGCACCATGGCGAGCTGAACCGCACTCCTGCCGAACCGCTCTCCTGCTGAACGGCATTCCTGCTGAACCGCTCTCCTGCGGCGTGCGGACCGAGGTCCGCACGCCGCAGGACCTTGTGATCCGCGTGAGCTAACTCGCGCCCAGCGGCAGTGCGTGCAGGGCGTCGTCGTGGCCCGCGTAGAGGTGGGTGTCGTCGGCGGCCAGCGACCAGACGTCCTTGCCGGGGATCCCGTCGCGGAAGGTCCAGAGCTGCCGGCCCGTCGCGGCGTCGATCGCCCACACGCCACCGGCGGCCGGCCCGGGGACGTACAGCACGCCCTTGGCCACCAAAGGTTGGCTCCGGACGTCCAGCGGGAACGGCAGCCGGTAGGACCACACCTGGCGGCCCGTCGCTGCGTCGTGGCCCGTGAGCAGGCCGTTGTCGCGCGGGACGTAGACCCGGGTGCCGTCCGCGACCGGCGGCAGCGCCCGCCACTGTTCTCCCGCGGCCGGACCGGCCGTCCAGCGCGACTCGCCGTTCGGCGCCAGCGCGCGGACGCCCCCGGTGCCGTCGGGGACGTAGATGTTCTCCGGTCCGGGGGTGTACCAGCGCAGGTTCTCGTCCGCGGGGGCCTTCCACAGCTCCCGGGCGTCGGTGGCATCCCGGACGACCACCTCGGTGCGCTCGCCGGCTCTGCGCCTGCACATCAGCAGGCCGGGGGCGGCCGTCACGGGGGCCAGCAGGTTCTCGCCGGCCCCGAAGGGCAGCGACCAGAGCACCGACCGGTCCGAGACCCGGATCGCGAACACCTTGGTGTCGGGTGACGTGGTCGTGGTCGAACCGTAGTTGAGGACCGAGCCGTACAGCGTGCCGCCGTCGCAACCGGCCAGCTGGACGCTGCCGCGGCCCGACTCCTCGGGCAGCGGCAGGCTCCAGTCGCCGCCGGGGTCGGTGAGATGGCGGGACTCGATGCGGCCCTGGAAGGTGGTGAACAGCCGGTCCGGCCCGAACACCACGCTCCCCATGGAGTCCGGGCCGCTCGGCGGGTACGGGCGCGGCTGGTCGAAGGCGATCAGCCGCGCCGGGGCGCCGCTCGCGGGATCCAGCACCACGAGCCTGGTGCGGGACGGGAACAGCGGCCGGTCCGGCCGGTCCGCCAGCCGTTCGGGCGCCATCGCCTCCGCCCCCCGGTACGTCCAGGCCGGCACGGGCCCCTCCGCCGCGGTCGGCCGCGGCGTCGGCGGCGCCGTCCGGGCGGAGCGCCCGAAGGCCCACAGCGCCGCGCCCCCCGCGAGCACCCCGGCCCCGACGAGCAGTCCCCGCCGGCCGAGCCGCGGCCCCTCCCCGCCCCCGCCGACCACGTCCCCGGGCGTCCCGCCGGCACCGCCCGCGTCGTCCCACTGCCACGAGCCCTGCTCCGCCGACCGCTGCCCGGCCGAAGGCGACTCCATCTACCGGCTCCCTCGTCCCCCCAAGGCAGCGCTCACCGCCGCCGATCAACGGAGACTACCGAACATCCGTCCCCGATCTATTGCGGCGGCGCGATCCGGCCGGGTCTCGGATCCGCCGGCAGTCGGCGGCGCCCTGTCGGCCGCCGTCCGGCATGGCCCTTCGCGCACTCCGGCCGCCGGGCGGGCAGGCTCGGGACCACGCACACCGTGGTCCGGCGCTGCCGGCGGGAGGGTACGGCCATGTGGACCGAGGGCGGTATCAGGCGGTTCGGCGGCGGAGGGTGGCGGCTCCCAGGGCGAGGGCGAGCAGGGCGGAGCCGGCGACGACGGCGAGATCGCGGGCCACGGCGGAGTCGGCGGTGGCGGTGGTGGTGAGCCGGGTCATCGCGTCGACGGCGTAGGAGAGCGGCAGGACGTCAGAGGCCCAGCGCAGCGCGGTCGCCATGGCGTCGCGCGGGACGAAGAGCCCGCACAGCAGCATCTGGGGGAGGAGGACGGCGGGCAGGAACTGGACGGCCTGGAACTCGGTGGCCGCGAACGCCGAGACCAGGAGGCCGAGCGCCATGCCGAGCAGTCCGTCGGCGACGGCGACGGCGAAGACCAGCCAGGTGGGGCCGGCGATGTGCAGGCCGAGCGGCCCGATGGTGAGGGCGGTGGCGAGGGTCGCCTGGAGCAGGGCGACGGCGCCGAAGGCCAGGGCGTACCCGAGGAGCAGGTCGAGCTTGCCCAACGGCATGGTGAGCAGCCGTTCCAGGGTGCCGGTGGTGCGTTCCCGGAGCATGGCGACCGAGGTGACCAGGAACATCACGAGCAGCGGGAAGACGCCGAGCAGGGCGGGGCCGGTCCGGTCGAAGGTGGCGGGCTGGGCGTCGAACATGTACTTGAGCAGGACGAGCAGCAGGCAGGGCACGACCAGGAGCAGGGCGAGGGTGCGCGGGTCATGGCGCAGCTGGGTGAGGACGCGACGGGCGGTGGCGAGGGTGCGCCGCAGGGCGTGCGCCGTCCGCGGCCGGGTGCGGGGGGTGGTCATCGGCCGGCCTCCACCAGTTCGAGGAACGCGCTGTCGATGTCGGCGGCTCCGGTGGCGCGGAGCAGCGCGTCGGGGGTGTCGTGGGCGAGCAGCCTGCCGTCGCGCATCAGCAGCAGGCGGTCGCAGCGGGTGGCCTCGTCCATGACGTGGCTGGAGACCAGCAGGGTGGCGCCGCCGTCGGCGAGCCGGCGGAAGAGCCGCCAGAGGTCCTGGCGGAGCACCGGGTCGAGGCCGACGGTCGGCTCGTCGAGGATGAGCAGCTCGGGGGTGCCGAGCAGGGCCGCGGCGAGTGAGACGCGGGCGCGCTGGCCGCCGGACAGGCGGTCGGCGATGTCGCATTCGTGGCCGGTCAGGCCGACCTGGGCGATCACCCGGGCGGGGTCGGTCCCGGGTGCGCCGAGGACGGCGGCGAAGTAGTCGAGGTTCTCGGCGACGCTGAGGTCGCCGTAGACCGAGGGAGCCTGGGTGACGTATCCGACGCGGTGGCGCAGGGCGGGGCTGCCGGCGTCGAGGCCGAGCACCTCGACGCGGCCGGCGGCGGTGCGCTGCACGCCGACGACCGAGCGCAGCAGGGTGGTCTTGCCGCAGCCGCTGGGGCCGAGCAGGCCGGTGATGGTGCCGGCGGCGATGTCGAGGTCGAGGCCGTGGAGGACCGGGCGGCCGCCGCGTTCGACGGTCAGGCCGGTGATGCGGACCGCGGGGCCGGGCGGCCCCGCCATGGAATTCATCATGTGATGAGTTTTGCGCCGCCGGGGGTGCCGGTCAAGTCGCGCGCAGGTGTCACCGGTGACAATGGCCTCGTGAGTGGCGAGGGGAATCAGCAGAAGCGGGTCGGACGGCGCCCCGGGGGAGAGGACACCCGGGGCGCGGTGCTGGAGGCGGCCCGGGCGGAGTTCGGGGCCCGCGGGTACCAGAAGGCGAGCATGCGGGCGATCGCCCGCGCGGCCGGTGTGGACGCGGCGCTGCTGCACCACTACTTCGGGACGAAGGACCGGCTGTTCCTGGCGGCACTGGACTTCCCGGTCGACCCGCGGGCCGTCGTGGAACGCGTGCTCGCGGGCGAACGCGAGCGCGTCGGCGAACGCGTGGCCGCCTTCGTCCTCGGGCTCTGGGAGGAACCGGCGGTACGGGACCGGCTGCTGGCGCTGCTGCGCACGGCGGCGGCCAGCGAGGATGTGGCGGCGCTGGTGCGGGGCTTCATGGTGACCGAACTCGTGGGCCGGCTGGCGGGCGAACTCGACCTGGAGGAGCCGGAGTTGAGGGTGGAGCTGACGCTCTCGCAGATCGTCGGGCTGGCGATGGCGCGCTACGTGATCCAGGTGGAGCCGCTCGCGTCGGCACCCGCGGAACGGCTCGCCCCGCTCCTGGCCCGGACGGTGCAGGGATACCTGGCCGAGCCCTGAGGGTGCGCGGCGCCGGGCCTGGCGGCGCCGCCGGACCGTTCTCGGGCACGGCTCGACAGCTCGACGTAAGCCGATGACGTCGCGCCGCCCTCCCAGTAGGCTTCCGCAGCAGTGACGTCGGCGGGGAGGACGCGGAACATGCTCGGCTGGTGGATCGGCATCACGGAACTGAGCCCCGATGAATACGACCGGGCAATCCCCGAGCAGCGCCGTGACTTCGTTCTCGCCAGGTGGGAGATCGGGGCGTCAGGGATCACGTGGGTGGAGGAGCTGGTGGCCGCGGGCAAGGCCGAGCAGTTGATCCGCGGCGGGTACCCCAACCGCTACACCGCCCGCGCGGAGCACGTCCTGCCCCTGCTCGCCGCCGGTGCGGTGCCCGGCTCCGGTACCGGAACGTGGGTCCAGGCCCGTGCCGTGGAGACGCATCCGGAACGGATCGCCGCGTGCCCGGCCGACCGGGCACTGACGATCGAGGTCTGGGACCTGTCCTAGGGACGCTCGGACGAGCGGTCCGGACCGGCGCCGCGGCCTCTGCCAGGATGGGCGTCCTCGACCCGGGCGGTGCGAAAGGGCGGCGCAGTGGTGGAACTCGACCCGAAGAGACTGCTGATCCTGCGCCAGATCGCCGACTCCGGCAGCGTGGCGGGCGCCTCGCGCGCCCTCGGCCACACGCCCTCCGCGGTGTCCCAGCAGCTGAGCCGGCTGGAACGCGAGGTCGGCGTCCCGCTGGTGGACCGCACCGGCGGACGGGCCGAACTGACCACCGCCGGACGCCTGCTGGCCGGCTACGGCGACCGGATCGGCCAGGCGCTCCAGGACGCGGCCCGCGACCTGCGGGCACTCGGCGGGGCCGCCGCCGGCCCGGTCGCCATCGGTGTGCCGCCGCCCGCCATCACGTTCTTCGCCACCACCGCCGTCCACCTGCTCGCCCGCACCCACCCCGACCTCGTCCCCCGGCTGGTGGAGACCGGGCGGCAGGAGGGGCTGCGCGCACTCCGCCTGGGCGAACTGGACGTCCTCGTCATCGAGGACGACCGGCAGGAGCCCACCCCGCTGCCGCCCGGCGTCGAGGCGAGCGTCATGTTCGAGGACGCCTACCGCCTGGTCGTTCCGGCCGACTGGCCGTCGCCCGCCGACCCCGCCCAGCTGTCCGGCCGCCCCTGGATCACCGCCCCGGCCGGCTCCCCCCGGCAGCTGGCCTTCCAGCGCCTGGCTGCCGAGCACAGCATCGTGCCGCTGGTGGAGCACACCGCCCGCTACCGCTTCGCCGTCTACACCATGCTCGCCGCGCGCCTCGGCGCCGCGATCCTGCCCGCGAACGCCGCCGCCCTGATCGGCCCGGGCGCCGGCACCGTCACCTCGCTGCCGGTGCCCGGCTCCTACCTGGTGCGGCTGCTGCGGCGCACCGGCCCGTGGGGCGCGCCCCCGGCGGTACGGGCGGCGGGCGAGGCGCTCCAGAGCGCGCTGCTGACGGCGGGCGAGCGGCTGGCGGCGCAGGGCCTGACCGACGGTGAGCCGCGGGTGAGCAGCCACCTGGTCGATCCCGGCGAGCGGACCGCGCCCGGCGGGCCGTCCGCCACGCCTGTGCCGTAAGCATCGCTGAACGCCGGGGGTGAGCACCGCTTTCTGGTGCCGGTTCCGCGCCTCTGCCAGCGTGGCCGGGTGACCACCACCGCGGACGACCGACCTCCCGCTCCTCCGACTCCTCCCGCTCCTCCGACTCCGCCGACTCCCGAGGACCGACGGCCCCCCGCCGCCCCGAGCCGGGCCGGGGGCCCGCGCCGCCGGGTGGGAGGCGCCGTGCGCCTGCTCCAACGCGCGGCCTGGGCCGCGGTGTTGGCCGGCGCGGTGACGACGGCCTGCACCCCGTGGGGCTCGACGCCCTGGTACGCCGGCTGGAGGGGTGCGGCCGGTGCGGCGGCAGTCGCGGCGCTGGCCGGACCGGTGAGCGTCGCCCTGGGCGAGAGCCCGCGCTCCGGCTCCGTGGCCGGCGCCCTGTTCCGCAGCGCCCTGCTCGCCCTGATGCTCTGCGTGTTCGCCGGCGGTTTCGCCTTCTCCCTCAGCGGCTGGTTCCACCAGCACGACCGCGATGTTCATGCCACGCTCCGGGTGTCCGCCACCGTCACCGGCTGCCACGACAGCGGCGACACCAGCACCGAGTGCACCTACCACTGGACGGCGGACGGGCACGAGTACCGCGCCGACGAGGGCGCGGACGAGCAGTGGCCCGACGGACACCGGGTCGGCGTACGGATCGACCCCGTGCACCCGCAGCGGGCTCCCGTCACCGGCGGCGGCTACTGGCCGCTGTGGATCATGGTCGCCGTGGGCGGGCTCGGCACCCCGTTCATCCTGTGTGCCTGGTGCCTCCTGGAGGAGCCCACGGAGTAGAGCCGGAAGGGGGCGAGGGGTGATCGGGTCAGGCCTGGCCGGCGGGGCGCAGCAGGATCTCGTGGATGGCCAGGTGCCGGGGGCGCTGGAGGGCGAAGGTGATGACCTCGGCGACGTCCTCGGCGGTGACCTGGGCGACGTCGTAGAGCTGCCGGGCGCCCTGGCGGGTCGCTTCGTGGGTGATGTGGGTGGGCAGCTCGGTGGCGACGACGCCGGGCTCGATGACGGTGACGCGGACGTCGGGCAGCAGCTCCTTGCGCAGCGACTCCGACCAGCCGTTGATGCCGAACTTGGTGGCCGCGTACACGCCGCTGCCGGCGTTGGCGACCCGGCCGGACGGCGAGGAAGGCCCCACCGGGACGTGAGCCCCGGCGACGGCCGCGGGAGGCTCATCCCGTCGGCAGGGAGAGCTCGAAGCAGCCGCCGGCGCCGGTGGCCGGCCGACCGAGGGTGAGGTCGCCGCCTGCCGCGCGGGCGAGGCGGCGGGCCAGGGCCAGGCCGAGGCCGGCGCCGTCGTGGCCGTCCCCGGGATCGGCCCGGCGTCCTGGCTCGAACACCGCCTCGCCCACCCCCTCGGGGATGCCCGGGCCGTCGTCGCTGACCACCACCGTGACCGAGCCGGGCCGGCCCGCGCACTCCATGGTCACCGACGTCCGGGCGTAGCGGCGCGCGTTGTCGAGCAGCGGCGCCAGGATGCGCTCGACGATCGGGGCCGAGACTCCGGCCACGACCTGTGCGTCACCCCCGTGTACCCGAACCGGCGGCGCGTGCGGGAACTCCTGGGCGCTGCGCTCGGCCAGCGTGGCCAGCAGCGGCGCGAGCAGGCAGCGGCCCGGCGCCTCGCCGGGTCCGCCGCCCGCGCCGATCCCGTCGCGGGCCTGGGAGAGCAGCGTCTCGCAGATCTCCCGCATCCGCGCCGAGCTCTCGGCGATGGCGCGGTGGGCGGCCTGTTGTTCGGCGGCGTCCCGGGGCCTCGCCAGCAGCCAGTCCGTCTCGGCCGTGATCCGGGCCAGCGGTGTGCGGAGCTCGTGCGAGAGCTCCGCGGTGAGCTGCTGCTCGTGCCGCAGGACGGCGGCCAGCCGGTCCAGCAGTTCGTCGAGGTTGCCGGCGAGGGCGGACAGTTCGGCCGGGCGCCGTGCGGTGCCGAAGCGGCGGGTGGTGTCGGCGGCGCTCCAGGCCGCCGCCTGGGCGCTCATCGCCGCCACCGGGCGCAGCGCGCCTCCGACCACGGCCCGGGTGACGAGGTACACGGCCGCGAGCATGAGGGCGGCGAGGGCCGCCGCCGCGGTCAGGGCGAGTTCGGCCGTGGGTTCTCCGGGGTCCGGTCCGACGGCGGCCACGACGGCGCCGACGCGTCGGTCGCCCGCGAGGACGGGCAGGACGTAGAGGCGGGCGGGGTCGGGTCCGGTGCTGCGGCTGAACCCGGCGGGGCCGCCGGCGAGCCGGTCGGCGGTGTTCTGGAGGGCGCGCGAGGCGGTCGGGCGTTCCAGGGCCTGGTCGTCCTGGTAGATCCAGACGCCGACGTCGAGGGCGCTGTCGTCGGCGGGTTCGTCGATGGTGAGCCTGCCGTCGGCGGAGGGGCGGACGGTGGCGGCCGCCGCCGTGGCCCGGGTGCGCAGCAGTTCGTCGGCCTGGCTGTTCAGTTGTGCGGTGAGCAGCCCTTGGAAGACGGCCGTCAGCACGGCCACCCAGATCGCGATGCTGACCAGGGCGATCAGTGCCAGGCGGCCGCGCAGAGTGCGGGGACGCAGCGAACGCAGCCGTGTCGGCAGCCGGTGGGGGCGGATCCGCCCGGTGGAGGGTCTCATTCGAACCGGTAGCCCACGCCGCGCACCGTGGCGATGCCGTGCGCGCCGTCCACCTGGCGCAGCTTGCGACGCAGGCGCGCCAGGTACTGGTCGAGGGTGTTGTCGGTGACCATGGCGCCCTCCGGCCAGCCCGCGCGCAGCAGCGCCCGCCTGCGGACGACGGCTCCGGGTACGGCCATCAGGCAGGCCAGCAGCCGGAACTCGGTGGGGGTCAGGGCGACCGAGCAGTCCCGTCCGGCCAGGACGTGCCGGGCCGGGTCGAGGCGCAGCTCCGAGCCCCCGCCGCCGGGTTCGCAGCCGAACCGGCGCATGGCGGCGCGCAGCCGCGCGGCGAGCTCGGCCATGTGGAAGGGCTTGGCCAGGTAGTCGTCACCGCCGGCCGAGAACCCGGACAGCCGGTCGGTGAGTCCGCCGTGCGCGGTCAGGAACACCACGGGCACGGCGAAGCCGTGGGCGCGCATCGCCTGGCACACGTCCCGGCCGTCGGAGTCGGGCAGGCCGATGTCCAGCACCACGGCGTCGACCTGCTGCCGCACCGCGCGCAGCGCACTCGCGCCGTCGGCGGCCGTCAGCACGTCGAACTGTTCCTCGCGCAGGCCGCGGGCCAGGGCCTCGCGCAGTCCGTGGTCGTCCTCGACGACCAGTACCCGGTGATCGGTCATCGGCACAGTATCGCCCGTCCGGATGAGAGCAGCCTGGGCGGCTCAGGACGCCGGGGGCCGCCTCCCGGCAGGTGGCCCCGTGCCGCTGTGCCCTGCGGTGACCTCGCGGATTCCCGCGGTGACGCGCTCAGGTTGTGTTCAGGTCGCGCGTGTCAGCCTCGGCGTCATGACATCCACCATGGAGCGATCCGGGGCCGCGTCGCTCGGCCGCCAGTTGATCAACAAGGTGCCCGAGGTCACGATCTGGTTCTGGGTGATCAAGATCCTCTGCACCACGGTCGGCGAGAGCTTCGCCGACTGGATCAACACGACCCTCGGCGTCGGCCTGGTCGACACCTCGTTGATCTTCACCGCCGTGCTGGCCGGCGCCCTGGGCTGGCAGCTCGGTACCAAGCGCTACGTCCCGTTCGTGTACTGGCTCACCGTCGTGGTGCTGAGCGTGACCGGCACCCTGTACACCGACATCCTCACCGACAGCCAGGGCGTCCCCCTCGCGGTGAGCAGCGGCGTGTTCGCCGGCGTCCTCGCCGTCGTCTTCGGGATCTGGTACGCGCGTGAGCGGACGCTGTCGATCCACAGCATCGTCACCCGCTCCCGTGAACTCTTCTACTGGCTCGCGGTCCTGGTGACCTTCGCCCTCGGCACCGCGGTCGGCGACTGGACCCTGGAGCTGACGGGCTGGGCCCCGGGCGTGTCGGTGCTCCTTCCGCTCGGGCTGATCGCCGCGATCGTCGTCGGTCGGCGCCTCGGCGCCGGCGCGGTGCTCTCCTTCTGGCTGGCCTACATCCTCACCCGCCCGCTCGGCGCCAACCTCGGCGACTGGCTCGCCTCGCCGAGCAGCGACGGGGGCCTGGGCCTGGGCACCGCCGTGACCAGCGTGATCTTCCTGGCCGCGATCCTCGCCACGGTCGTCCACCTCACCCGGAGCCGCAGCGACGTCATCGAGGCCGACGACGAGGCCCGCACGCCGCAGGCGGCGAACCCGGCGCGTGAGCGGGTCATGCTCGGCTACTTCGCCCTCGTGGCGGTGGCGGCCGGAGCGCTGCTCGTGTGGGCGAACCAGCAACCGCACGCGGCCGTGGCCGGCGAGGCCGACGCCCCGGCACCCGTGGCCGCTTCCCTCACGCCGCAGCAGGCGACGTCCTCCTTCCCCCCGGCGGAGATCGCGAAGTTCCGCACCATCGCGTCCGACACCCTGGCCAAGCTCGACGCCGGGGACCAGAAGGCCGCGACCAGCCGGGTGAAGGACCTGGAGACGGCGTGGGACGACGACCAGGACAGCCTCCAGCCCAAGAACGGGCAGGCCTGGCACTTCCTCGACGGCGAGATCGACCACGTCCTGACGTCGCTGCGCGCCTCGCACCCGGACAAGGCCGCCGAGGTCCAGGCGCTCGACACCTTCCTCGCCTCGCTCGGCTGACCGGCCGCGACACCGACTGCCCGCCGCTCGGCGCAGTGCCGAACTCGGGCGCTGCGGAGGGCGGGAGCAACGTGGTGCCCGGTCGAGGGGACCGTCCCTCGGCCGGGCACCACGGGTCTTCAGGGCCGCCAGTACCCGAGGGCGTGGGTGCGGGGCCTGGGGACGCCGAGGTCCTTGCGGACGAACCGGGCGAGTTCACGCGTGGTGACGGTGTCGCAGGCGATCCACACGTACGCCTCGGCCGGGTCGCCGAGCAGGCCGGGCAG
Organism: Kitasatospora sp. NPDC057904; assembly: GCF_042887925.1. Lineage (NCBI taxonomy): Bacteria > Bacillati > Actinomycetota > Actinomycetes > Kitasatosporales > Streptomycetaceae > Kitasatospora > Kitasatospora sp. NPDC057904. Next base: position 598,736 of record NZ_JBHVOL010000002.1, on the reverse strand, counting down.
GGCCGTGCGGACCTGGGCCGCCAGTCGTCCCCCGGCGTCCTCCCGGGGGGCGAACCGGAAGTCGTGGTGGTCACGGCCGCTTCGCGACACCGGCAGTCGTTCGTCGCTGTCGTGCTGGGTCTCCAGCCAGATCGTCGCCGGCACGCCCGGCAGTGCGCGCAGCAGGGAGCCGATCGCGGGGGCCGAGGCGCGGTCGCCGACGAGGAACATCCGGCGGGGCGTCGGCTCGGGGGCCGCGAACGCGGATCCCTGGACGGTCGCCTGGATGGAGTCGCCGGGCGCCGCCGCGCTCGCCCAGCGGCTGGCCGGGCCGTCGTGGAGTGCGAAGTCGATGCCGAACGTCCCCGCGGCGGGGTCCGGGTCGACCAGGGTGTAGGCGCGCTGGTGCGGGCGGCCCGCCTCCGGGAACCACAGCCGCACCCACATGGTGGGGTGCACGCCGGTGGCGTCCAGCATGCCGCCGTCCGCGAAGCGCACCCGGCGGCAGTCCGTGGTGACGTCCTCCGCGGCGGTCACCGTGAACGCGAAGTCCCGGCCCCGCATCACCTTGAGGGCCAGGCCCTCCCAACCTCGTCCCATGGCACTCCTCGATCCCGTGGATGGTGAAAGCGACCGGTGGGTCAGGCAGTCGCAGGCGTGGCCGGCCGGCGGGCCAGGGCGTCGGAGGCCTTCGCCGTCGCGTACAGGGAGACGGCCAGCGCGATGGTGAGGGCGGCGCCGCCGGCGAAGACGGTGCCGGAGGAGACGGCCTTCGGGCTGCCGGCCTCGGTGCGGGCCGAGCCGGAGATGAACGGCATCACGGCGAGCACGGCGACGCCGAGGACGACCTCGCCCCAGACGACCTTGGGGAAGTGCCGGAGCGTCAGGTGCAGCAGCGAGGTGGTGTCGTCGGCGGCACGCGCCCGGACGATCCGGGGCATCAGCCAGAACTGGTTGAAGGCGCCCGCGACGACCAGCCCGGCGACCAGGAGGATCTTGACGAGCAGGGCGACGCCGTAGCCGGTGGTCCACAGCTGCGAGATGCCGCCGACGTGCTTCCAGCTCAGCCACAGGCCGGAGACGGTGACCGCGCCGACGCAGACCATGGCGACGAGGCCGAAGCGCCGCCACATGTCGGCCCACAGCAGCCCGGCGCCGTCGCCGAGGCTCTTGCGGGTGCCGGCCAGGGCGACGAGCAGGGCCAGGCCGCCGAGCCAGACGGTGCCGGACACGATGTGGGCCTGGTCGAAGACCGGGTTCAGCCACCCGTCGAGGTCGGCGGGGGCGGTGGCCGGCACGGCGCCGATCAGGGTGACAGCGAGGGAGAGCGGCAGCGCGGCGAGGGCGATCCGGTCCACGTGGCGGCGGGCGGTCGGCGCGAAGAGGGCGATCAGGGCGGCGGCGGTCACGACCAGGACGGCGTTCTGGACGAGGTAGACCGTGCCCTGGGCGATCCAGGCGCCCTTGGCCGCGGGCGCCTGCAGGTAGTCCCATACCCGGCCAGGGGCGAGCGCGTCGCCGAAGGGCATGCCCTTGCCGGCGCGGGCGACGCGGGCGGCGAGCTGGAAGTAGCCCGCGACCAGCAGGACCACTCCGGCCCAGGCGAGGTAGCCGGCGGACCGTCTGCGCAGGATCTCGGCGTCCCCGGTGCTCGTTTCCGGGGCGCGCAGGGCCGGGCGCACGGTGGCCGCATAGGTGACGGTGGCTCCGACGGCCCCGCTGAGGCCGAGGAAGTAGCCGGTCTTGGTGAGGACCCGCCAGAGCTGGGGCATGGCGTATCCGGCCGTGTTCGCGGCCAACGAAGCATAGTGCATAAGGTAAGGCTAACCTAAATCTTATTCGGGGTCATGACATGGGGGCGAAATTGCCGACCGTCACCGTCGTGTGGGCCGTGGGGCCGATCAGGGCTGGTCGTTGGCCCTGACCGGCCCCACGGCTCACACGACGGACCGGTGCGGTGACCGCGGCAGGTGCTCAGGTGCCGACCGCAGCGGATTCGGCGGTGGTGGTGCCGGCTCGCGCGGTCAGGGCGAGGCCGTAGCGGCGCAGCAGGAGGACGGCCGTGGTGGCCAGGCCGATGAGCAGGCCGAGCCACAGGCCGCGGGTCTCGCCACCGAGGGGGTAGGCGAGGAGCCAGGCGGCGGGCAGGCCGACGGCCCAGTAGCCGATGAGGGTGATGCGGAAGCCGCTCCTGGTGTCGTCGAGGCCGCGCAGGAGGCCGACGCCGATGTTCTGGGCGCAGTCGAAGAACTGCAGGACGGCGACGACAGCGAGGAGCCCGGTGGCGATGTGCAGGCCCTGCTGGTCGGCAGCCGTGCCGGGGTCGAAATAGGGCCGCAGGACGAGGCGGGGCACGGTGAGGTAGGCGATGCCGACCAGGGTGGTGACGACGGCACCGCAGGCCAGTGCGGTGTTCTTGATGCGGCGGGCGGCTGCGTATGCGCCGAGGGCGAGTTCGCGGCTGACGTTGATGGAGGCGGCGTGGGAGAGGCCGACGGCGACCTGGAAGACGATGTAGATCAACTGGTTGACGGCGGTGTGGGCGGCGAGCGCGGCGGCGCCGAAGCTGCCGGCGAGGAGGGCGGTGACGGAGAAGAACCCGGCCTCGGATCCGTAGGTGGCGGCGATCGGGGCCCCGAGACCGAGCAGGCGGCGCACCGTGCCGGGGTCTGCGCGCCAGAAGTCCGGGGTCAGCAGGGGCGCGAGCCGGGAGTCGCGGCGGGCGGAGGCGTAGAGGGCGAGGAAGGAGAGCAGGTGGACGCTGCTGGTGGCCACCCCGATGCCGGTGAGGCCGAGCTTGGGCAGGCCCCAGGTGCCGTGGATGAACGCCCAGTTGAGCGCGGCGTTGACGGCGACGGAGGCGATGGTGATCCGCAGCAGCGCCTGCGGGCGGCGCATGCCGACGGTGAACTGGCGGATCGCCTGGAACCAGAGGCAGGGCACCAGGCCGGGGGCGAGCGCGGCGAGCATGCCCTGGGCGCGGTGGGCGACATCCGCGTCCTGGCCGAGCCGGGTCGCGGCCTGGCCGATGAGGACCATGAGGATGGCGCCCGCGATGCCGGTGAGGGTGGCGACGGCCATCGCCGCCCGCACCAGGCCGCGCACCTCGTCCCCGTTCCCGGCCTCGGCGGCTGCGCCCTCGCTCCGTTCGGCGCGGGCGGCGGCGGCCGCGACCTGGTTGCCGACGGAGGTGACGAGCCCGACGCCCATGGTGCGCAGTTGGTTGAAGACGACCAGGGCGAGGCCGCCGGCCGCCAGGGCCTCGGTGCCGAGGGCGCCCATCATGATGGTGTCGGTGGTGGTGAGGGCGACCTGGGCGAGCTGGGTGAGGACGAGCGGGACGGCGAGGGCGGCGAGGGCGCGGCCGTCGCGGGCGAGGGTGGTCAGCTGCTGCATTGTCTTCAGTTCCTGCGGAGCTTGGTCAGCGTCTCGTCGATCCCCGCTTCGAGCGCCGGGTCGAGGAGGTCGCGGGCGGTCATCCAGTCGTCGTTGAAGACGGTGTCCATGTACTTCTCGCCGCCGTCGTTGACGAAGGCGACCATGACGGCGTCGGGGGCGAGGCGGGTCAGCCGGTCCAGGGCCTCGTGCACGACGCCGCCCGCGGAGCCGCCGATGAGCAGGCCGGTGCGGCGGGCGACGGTCCGGGCGGTGGCGAAGGCCTCGACGTCGCCGACCTTGACGCCTTCGTCGATGAGGTCGTAGTCGACGAGCAGGCCGATGGTGGCGCCTTCGGGGGTTCCGGTGCCGGACTGGTAGTAGTCGTGGGCGGGTGGGCCGAAGGCGACGGAGCCCTTGGGCTCGACGCCGACGACCGCGACGCCGGGTACGTGCCTCTTGAGCTCGCGGGCGGTGCCGCACAGGCCGCCGCCGGTGCCGACGGCACCGATCAGGACGTCGACCCGGTTGTCGAGCGCCTGGGCGATCTCGCGGCCGACCGCGTAGTAACCGACCGCGTTGCTGGGGTTGTTGTGCTGTTCGGTGAAGAAGGTGTTGTCCTTGCCGCGGGCCATGTCCTCGGCGAGTTCCTCGCGAGCGGCGGTGTGGAGTTCCTCGCCGTCGGTGTCGGCGTCGACGTGGACGAGCTCGGTGCCCATGGCCTTCATGCCGCGCAGCTTGTCGGCGGCGGCGTGGTTGTCGACGACGGCGGTGAAGCGGTAGCCGCGTTCGGCGGCGACGACGGCGAGTCCGAGGCCGGTGTTGCCGGAGGTGGACTCGATGATGTGGCCGCCCTCGCGCAGGTCGCCGCGCCGTTCGGCGTCGAGGACCATCTGGCGGGCCATGCGGATCTTCGCGCTGCCGGTGGGGTTGAACATCTCCAGTTTGAGGAGCAGGCGGGCGCCGTTGTCGGCGCGGGCGAGTTCGAACAGCGGGGTGTAGCCGATGAGGTCGGAGATCCGGCTGACCACCGGGGGGCGGGTCAGGGCGTCGGTCATGGCGTGAGGCTCCGTCGGGATGCGGTGTGCGGGGTGGTGGTCAGCGGTCGAGGCGCCAGCGGGGCCGGCTGCCCCCGTCGGGGTGGTCGATGACGACCTTCGGCGGCAGCGGCAGCTCGTGGAAGGGGGACTCGTTGGAGTCCATCTGGTAGCCCGCGGTGTTGGGGTAGACGAGCAGGTCGCCGACCCGGGGCCGGGCGGGGAAGGGGACTTTGCGCCAGGTGAGCAGGTCGGAGTCCAGGCAGCTCGCGCCGCCGACGCACGCCGGGAAGGGCCCGGGCGTCGTCTCCGGCGAGCGCGCGGGGAGCAGCTGCGGTTCGGGCAGGTACTCGCTGTCGAACCACTGCTCGGACAGGCTCAGGCTGGTGCCGTCGACGGTGACAATGCCGTACCCGGTGCGGTCCTTGACGCCCTGGACGCGGAAGACCGAGGCTCCGGCCCGGTCCAGCAGGGCGCGGCCGGGCTCCAGCAGCAGCATGACGCCGGCCTCGCGCAGTCGGGTCGCGAGGCTCGCACCCGTGCCGCCCGGCCGGGCGGCGAGGATCGCGCGCAGGGCGTCGGATCCGGCGACGGGGGAGTGGTAGGGGTAGAAGTCGCTTGCGGCGAAGGACTTCTGGCCGTGGTAGTGCGCGGGGCCCTGCTCGGTGAGGAAGGCGTCCCAGGTGTCGGCGGCGACGTAGTCGACGGGGAATCCGCCGCCGATGCTGATCCGGTCCGCCTGCAGGCCCGACATCCTCGCCTTGAGGCAGAGTTCGACGAGTTCTCCGGCGAGGTCGGCGCGGGCCTGGATCTCGTAGCCGGAGAGGTGGAAGCTGAACCCTTCCATGCGGACGGTGTCGCCGGCCCGGGCGCACCGGTCCAGCGCCTGCTGCAGCTGTGCGTCGTCGAGGCCGAAGCGGCTGCGGCGTTGCGAGGGCGGGTGGCGGCGCAACAGGACCCGGGCCGGGCGCTCGCCCGTGCGGGCGAGCAGCCGGTCGAGTTCGTCGAGGGCGTCGACGGCGATCAGCGCACCCTGCCGCACGGCCACGCTCAGCAGTTGCTCGGACTTGGCCGGCCCGGTGACGACGAGGTCCTCGCCGCGCACTCCGTGGCCCAGCGCCTCGCGCAGCTCGCCGAGGGAGGCGACGTCGACGCCCGCGCCCGCGGCGGCACAGCGGTCGATGAACACGCCGGCCTTGTTGGCCTTCTTGGCGTAGTACACGCGGCCTTCGACTCCGGCATCGGTGAGTGCGGCGCGGAAGCCGGCCAGGTTGGTGTCGAAGCGTTCGGGCAGCAGGTAGTGGAAGGGGCCGCCGAGGCCGTGGGCGAGTTCGTGGAGCAGGCCGCTCGCGTGCAGACGTTCGGTCAGCGGGTCGGGGTGGGCGGGCAGGGTCAGCGCCACAGGGCCACCTCGGTGCCGAGGTCCTGGGCGGCGGCGAGCTGGGCGAAGCGGTGGCCCAGCGCGATGTCGGTGACGACGAGTCCGCTGTTGTAGGCGAAGATCCGCTGCCCGGGGGCGGTGCGGGCCTTGGAGACGCCGGAGATGACGACGGGCAGCTCCAGGTCGACGGCGGGCAGGTTGCCGTCGGCATCGGCCATGTCGGTGCCGGTGACGCGCATCTGGGCCTCGCTGGTGGCGATCACCCGGTCCGCGCGGTGGAGGGTGGACGGCGCGAGGCCGTGACCGACGAGGATCGACACCGAGTCGGGCTTGAGCCAGTCGGCCTCGACGGCGGCCGGGGTGTGGCCGCCGGCGGTCGCGACGATGACGTCGGCGTCGCGGGCGGCGGCCTTGAGGTCGGTGACCAGTTCCAGCTCGCGATCGGGGAAGTGGCGGGCGAGTTCGGCGCGGACGGCGGCGATGCCGTCGGGGTGGGTGCCGGACAGCAGCAGGCGCTCCAGCTTCGGCAGGGTGGTGAGCAGGAACGGCAGGGCGAGGCGGCCCTGGGTGCCGGTGCCGATGACCAGTGCGGTCGAGGCGTCGGGGCCGGCGCACTCGCGGGCCAGCAGCGCGGAGACGGCCGGGGTACGCAGGGAGCCGATGCGCGAGCAGTCCATCATCGCGACGGGTAGGCCGGTGACGTCGTCGTAGACGGTCAGCGTCGTGTAGTAGTGCTGCTCGTCGCGGCCCTTGTCGAGGCCGTGCTTGTACGAGGTCTTGACGGCGACGACGTTGCGCACGCCGTCGCGTCCGAGCATGGCGTAGGACACCGAGTGGCCGTCGGCGGGCTTGACGGTGAGTTTGCGCGGGTTGTCGGACTGGCCGGCGGCCAGGGTGCGGTAGGCCTGTTCGACGGTGTCGACGACGTCGGCGAGGCCGATGTCCAGGCCGGCGAGGTCGCTGGTGGACAGTACGCGCAGGGTGGTGTCGTCCCGGTCCATGGATGTGCCCTTTCGAGGTGGTGGGGCGGCGTCGGTGATGGCGGTTCAGACGAGTCAGACGGGTCAGGCGGCCCAGGCGGTGAGGGCGGCCTGGCCGTAGCCGTGTTCGTCGTGCTCGGCGAGCGGGCGGGTGGGACGGTCCTCGACGCGGACGGAGGCGCGCTTGAGCCAGCGGTCGGTGCCGTCGTAGCGGGCCCGGAAGGGGACGCGGCCGTGGACGACGAGGTCGTTGTCGACGACCAGGACGTCCCCCGGCTCCAGGCTCACCGCGACCGAGACGCGGGCCAGCTCCTCACCGAGGCGCTCGTACGCCTCCCGCCACGCCCGGTCGGTCTTCTCCAGCGGGGTGTAGGCGGGGTCGTAGCGCATGGTCAGGCCGTCGGGACCGTCGAAGAGGGTGGGTACCGGGGCCGGCCGGCCGCCGAACTTCCGGGCCTGCTCGTAGGCGTCGTCGGGCAGGATCGGCGCGACGGGGCGCTTGAGCTGTTCCAGGTCGGCCTGCGCGAGTTCGGCCAGGCGCACACTGGCGGCGGTGGTGGCGATGCCGTCGTGGTTGCGCATGCAGCACAGCAGCAGCAGGTGGGCGCGGCCGGGGTGGAAGGCGTCCTCGGTGTGCGGGGTGAGCAGGACCGAGCTGGACGCGCCGGTCTGCTCGCTCTCGTGGCCCGGCGAGGGGACGATGTTGTGCACGAACCGGCCGTCCTGCTGGCCGTCCCAGGCGATCGGAGTGCCCATCAGGGCGGAGACGAGCAGCAGGGTCACGTCCCACAGCGCGCCGGCGTCCGCGACGGTCGACCAGTGGCCCGGGGTCGGGCCGAGCTCGGCGTCGTCGACGGTCAGGCCGCGCAGGACGAACAGGCCGTCAGCGGTGTCGACCGGGCGCAGCCGGTGGCGCAGCGCCTCGCTGAGCTGCGCGCACATGACGGGCAGGTCGGCCAGCAGGGAGGGGCTGGTCGCGGAGCCGTGGAAGGCCAGCAACTTGGCGGCGGTGGTGGTGAGTTCCGTGGCGGTGGCGGTGTCGAGACGGCGTACCGGGGCAGGGCAGGTGGGCACGGGGGGACCTTCCGGGGACAGGGGAGGAGAGATGGCGCGGGCACGTGGCATCACCGCGCCGGTGCGGGACGGCGGCGGGAGCTGGGCGTGGGGGTGTGGTCCGGGGCGGCTCGAACGGCCGGACGACAGGAAACGTAACAACGACTCCGAAGTAAGGCAAGCCTTACCCGGTCCGGTGTCTACATGTGCGTAGTCTCGGTTTCGGGTGGCGGCGCAGGCGGCGCACGGGCTCAACTCCCCAGCTCATGGCCTGTCTTGCGGTTGAAGGGCGCACGGTCCGAGGTGTGGTGCGCCGTGCTCGGCGGCTTGCGCCCCGTCTCGAACTTAGGGTAGGTAAACCTAAGCAAATCGAGCGCGACCCGAATCGAGGAACGAACGTGGGCGTCACCAGACGACAGCTGCTGTGGGCCGGTGCCGGTATCGGGGCGGCCGGGGCACTCGCTGCCTGCAGCAGTGGCGCGGGCGGATCCACGAGCGCCGCTCCCTCTGACGGCACCTCCCAACAGCCCCGCGCCGGCGGCACGTTGAAGGTCGGCGCGCTCGGCAAGGCCTCGGCGGTCACCCGCGACCCGCACGGGACCCAGGCCAACGAGAGCGACTACCTGATCATCAGCCTGATCTACGACACGCTCGCGATACCCGGGGACAGGACCAACACGGCCCCGCGCCTGGCCGCTTCGTGGAAGCCGTCCGAGGACCTGAAGACCTGGCGCTTCACCCTCGCCGACGGCGCCACCTTCCACGACGGCACCCCCGTCACCGCCGACGACGTGGTCTGGTCGCTCAAGCGCCTGCGCAACACCCCGGCGGGAAAGAGCCGTCTGCCCGGTATCCAGCCCGAGGGCATCACGGCCGAGGACGCCAGGACCGTCGTCCTGGTCTCCGACTACCCCAACGCCGACCTGCCGCTGCTGACCCGCCTGACCACCTTCGTCCTCAAGAAGGACACCAAGGACGACGCGATCGCCGGCGCCCCCGGCACCGGCCCGTTCAAGATCGACTGGTACCGCGACGGCAACGCCCGCCTGGTGCGCAACGACACCTGGTACGGCGGCAAGGTCCTCCTCGATGCCGTCGAGGTGCGGCTGTTCGAGAGCCCCCAAGCCATGGCCAACGCCCTGCTCGCCGGGCAGATCGACGTCGCCTCCAACGTCGGCGCCGTCGCCGCCCGCACCGCCGAGGCCCGCAAGGACGTCCGGATCCTGCGCCGGCCCAACGACATGGCGATGCCGATCGTCATGCGCACCGCCGACGGCCCGTTCGCCGACGTGCGGGTGCGCGAGGCCCTGCGGCTCGCCGTCGACCGCGACGCCATGGTCAAGCAGGTCCTCTCCGGCTACGGCAGCGTCGCCAACGACATCCTCGGCGCCGGCGACCCCGCCTTCGCCAAGGACATCCCGCAGCGCACCCGCGACCTCGCCAAGGCCAGGCAGCTGCTCGCCGACGCCGCCTTCGACACCTCCAAGACCTACGACCTGATCACCACCGAGGACATCGCCGGCCTCGCCGAGTCCGCGACCCTGTTCGCCACCCAGGCCCGCGAGGCCGGGGTGAAGATCAACGTCGTGAAGCAGGACTCCAAGGTGTTCTGGGACGCCACCTGGCTCAAGGGCACGCTCTACACCACCTACTGGGGCACCAACGACTCCGTCGTCTTCTTCGCCTCCAAGACGATGCTCTCCGACGCCGGCCAGAACGAGTCCGGCTGGAACGAGCCCGCCTTCGACGAGACCTACCGCAAGGCCATGGGCACCGCCGACGCCGCCGAGCGCGACAAGCTCCTCCACCAGCTCCAGGAGACCGAGTTCGCCGAGTCCGGCTACCTGCTGTGGGGCATGGCCGACGGCATCGACCTCGCCGGAGCGGCCGTGCGCGACCTGCCCAAGCTCCCCGGCTACGGCCGGGTGCAGCTCGAGAAGACCTGGCTGGCGCGTTGACCACCCTTCACCCCGCGGACGCGCGAGCGTCCCGGAGCCACCCGGCCCGCACCCTCCCCGGTGCGGGCCGGGTCGCCCGGCAGGCCCTGCGGCGCCTGGTCCTGCTCGTCGTCCTGCTCGCCGCCGTCTTCGCCGCCGTCGAACTCCTGCCGGGCGACGCCGCGGGCGCGACCTCGGACCGGGGTGTCACCGCCGCCGACCTCGCCGCCCGCCGCGCCGCCCTCGGGCTCGACCGCCCGGTAGCGCAGCGGTTCTGGGACTGGATGACCGGCCTGCCGACCGGCGACCTCGGCACCACCGCACGCGGCCGGCACGTCACCGATGTCCTGGCCGGCCCGTTCCCCAACACCCTCCTGCTCGGCGGCCTCGCGCTGGTCCTCAGCACCGTGGGCGCGCTCGCCCTCGGCGGTTGGTCCGCGCTGCGCCCGGGCGGGCGCACCGACCGGGCCGTCGACGCGCTGTCCACCGCCGCGTTCGCCCTGCCGGAGTTCGTCGTCTCGGTCGGCCTGCTCCTGCTGCTGTCCCAGTGGACCGGCTGGCTGCCGGCCGTCACGCTCACCGGCCCGGACGGCAGCCCCGAGTCCTGGACGATGACCGTCCTGCCGCTGCTCTCCCTGGCGGTCCCCCAGATCGGCTGGAACACCCGCATCGTGCGCGGAGCGCTCGCCGACCAGGCCGCCCTGCCGCACGTCCAGGCCGCGATCCTCGACGGCCTGCCGCGCCGACGCGTCCTCGGCCGCCACATTCTCCCCGGCGCCCTGCCCGCGATCGCCGTGGGCATCGCCACGTCCGCCGGCATGCTGCTCGGCGGCACCGTCGTCGTCGAGACCCTCTTCAACTACCCCGGCATCGGCGCCGTCCTGGCCGGAGCCATCACCGACCGCGACACCCCGCTCATCGCCGGGGTGGTGGCCGCCGCCGGCGCCGCCGTCAGCCTGCTCCTGCTGCTCGCCGACCTCGTCCGCGCCACCGCCCTCGGAGACGAGCGCCGATGACCTTCCCGACCACGACCACGACCCCGGCCACCGCGCCCATCCGCCGGAAGCGACGCGTCCTCGCGCGTGCCGTGCCCGCACTCGTTCTCGTCGTCCTCGCGCTCGCCGGGCCGCTCCTCGCCCCGCACCCGATCGACACCCCGGTCACCTTCCCCTACGCCGGAGCGGGCGGCGACGCACCGCTCGGCGGCGACCAGCTCGGCCGGGACGTCCTCAGCCGCCTCCTCACCGGCGGTGCACCCCTGATCGCCACCGCCCTGGCCATCGCCCTGGTCGTCACCGCGGCCGCCACCGCCATCGGCATCGCCGCCGCCCTGCGCCCCACCCTGGGCCGGTGGATCGAACACGCCGCCGACCTGACGATCCTCCTCCCTTCCGTCCTGGCCATCATGCTCGTCGCCCTCGCCTGGCCGGCCGGCGGCCGCCTCGCCGTCGCGGCCGCCGCCACCCTGCTCGGCATCCCCTATGCCGTACGCATCGTCGCCGCCGCGGCCGCCCCGATCGCCACCACCGGCTACGTCGAAGCGGCAGCCGCAGGCGGCGAGAACCTGTGGCACCTGACCGTGCGCGAGGTCCTGCCCAACCTGCGCTCCACCGTCCTCGCCCTGTTCGGCCTGCGCTTCGTCGAAGGCGTCTACATCGTCTCCGTCGCCGCCTTCCTCCAACTCGGACCCCAACCCCCGGAAGCCGACTGGGCGTTGATGATCCGCGAGAACGCGGCCGGCCTCACCCTCAACCCCTGGGCCGTCGGCGCCCCCTGCCTGGCCATCGGCCTGCTCGCCATCAGCGTCAACCTCGCCGCCGAAGCCCTCGCCCCCGCCCGGCCCACCCCGGAGACCCCGCTGTGAGCACCACCGCCGCCCACGCTGCCGCGCTGTCCATCACCCTCGACGGCACTCCGCTGCTCACCGACGCCACCCTCACCCTCACCCCGGGACACGTCACCGCGATCACCGGACCCTCCGGCGCCGGCAAGACCACCCTCCTGCGCGCCCTCGCCGGAGCACTCCCACCAGGCGCCCACGTCGCCGCCGGAACCCTCACGGTCCTCGGCCACGACATCCTCGCCCTCCCGCCCGAGGACCTGCGAGACCTCCGCCGCCACAAGCTCGCCTTCGTCGGCCAGGACCCGGGCTCCGCACTCAACCCCCGCATGCGCGTCGCACACCTCGTCACCGAGACCGCCACCGACCGCCGCGGCACCTCCGTGCCGGACCTGCTGCGCGCGGTCCACCTGCCGGCCGGCGAAGGCCTCGAACACCGGCGAACCGGGAACCTCTCCGGCGGCCAGCAGCGACGCGTCGCCCTCGCCCGCGCGCTCGCCCGACAGCCCGCCGTCCTCCTCCTCGACGAACCCACCGCCGGCCTCGACGCCGCCCTGCGCGACGACATCGCCGACCTCCTGCGCGCCATCGCCGCCGGCGACGCCATCGCCATCGCCCTCACCAGCCACGACCCGGACTTCGTGGCCCGCTGTGCCGACGACGTCCTCGTCCTGCGGCCCGAACGTCCGGCAACGACCCCGGGGACACCGGCAACGCCGCCGGCGCCCGCACGGGCTCGCGCTTCCGCGGACACGGTGCCGGTCGTGGAGGTGACGGCGCTCGACGCCCACGTCGGCACCGGTCGCAGCCGCCGCCGGGTCCTCACCGGTCTCGACCTGACCCTGCGGACCGGCACGTTGACCGGGATCACCGGCCCGTCGGGGTGCGGCAAGACCACGCTGCTGCGCACCCTCGCAGGACTCCACCGCCCCGAGGCAGGCCGAATCGCCCTCGGCGGTGAACACCTGGCCGCCACCTACCGGCGCCGCAGCCGGGACCAGCGCCGCCGCATCCAACTCGTCCCCCAGGACCCGCTCGGCGCCCTCAACCCCGCCCACACCGTCGGCGCCACCCTCGCCCGCCCGCTGAAGCTCCACTTCGCCGCGCCCGCCGACAGCCGCGGGGATCGCGTCGCCGCACTGCTCATCGCGGTGGGCCTCGCACCCGACCACGCCGCCCGGTACCCCCACGAACTCTCCGGCGGGCAGCGCCAGCGCGTCTCCATCGCCCGCGCGCTGGCCGCCGAACCCGACGTCCTGCTCTGTGACGAGATCACGTCCGCCCTCGACGCCGACACCGCCGACGGCATCATGGACCTCCTGCGCGACCTGCGCGACGGCCGGGGCCTCGCCGTCGTCCTCGTCAGCCACGACCTGCCGATGGTGGCGGCCCACGCCGACGCCGTCCTCACCCTCGGGGGCTCCGACGGAGCGTCGCTCACGGACAACCGGCCGGCCCCGAGCCCGGTGCGGAAGTGAACGCGCCCGGCCGCTGATGCCGGGGCTCACGAACCCCGCCGCGGCCGGCCCGGTGTCCTGAGCCGGATCTACCTGGGCCGGATCTAACCGGCCTCGGCGGCGTCCGGGTCGTCGGTGGCACCCGCGCCTTCACGCACCGGGGTCCAGGTCCGGCGGGGCCCCGGGGTCAGCGTCCATCCGCCCTTCCCCTGGGGGTCCGTCTGCCGGCCGGCGCCACGGGCGGCGGTGGCGCACACCCGCCGGAGCAGGGAGTTGAGCTCGACGCGCTGCCCCTTCGTCAGGGACGCCAGCAGGTCCTCCTGCACGGCCGACGCATCGGTGTGGAGCACGTCCAGTGCGGCCCGGCCCGACGCGGTGACCGTCAGCACCTCCTGGCGCCCGCCGACGTGGACGACCATCGACTGCAGCAGGTGTGCCGACAGGAGGTCCTCAAGTGCCTGATCCACCTCTGGTGCGGGTGCCGTCACGCGGGCGGTGAGGTCATGGCGGCCGTGCGGTCCCAGCCGGGCCAGTGCCGACAGCAGCGCGTGGTGGACCGGGGACAACCCTCGTCGTGCCAGCCCCGCCGTCAGCAGGCGGTCGACGGCCTTGCCGGTCTCCGAGAGGAGGTAGACGGTCTGCTCGAACGGACTCGACGATTCGTTCCGCCCGTCGTACACACCATGTCCCCATCGTCGGAAGAGCGCGACGCTCCGGGCGCCGAAGAGGTAAGTCGAGGCTCACCATACCCACGCTTCCGATGGTTGGTCTACATCGATGTCGTCACTGCCGCGATCGGCCGGTGACCATCTCCGCCACGTGCTCCACGTGCTCGTGCAGGTTGTAGGCGAGGCCCATCGCCAGCAGGGCCGAGACCAGCACCACGGTGACGAGCGCGGCGGCGACCGCGCGCGGCCCGCGCCCCTTCGGCCCGGCGGGCTCAGGGCCCAGGAGCGCTTCCACTCGCCGGGGCACCGGTCCCGTGCTCACGGAGAGGAAACCCTCGCCGTGCCGTCCGGGAGCGGCGGAGCCGGCCAGTGCGGCACGGGCGATGGCAGTCGCGGCGGTCCGCCGGTCGTCCACCACACGGGCGGCGGCCTCGTCCGCCCACCGCTCCAGCTGGAACTCCAGGGCGCTGCCCAGCCGCCCCAGGGCCGGATGCACGGCGGCGGCGAGGTCGGCGATGCCCGAGAGCAGATGGTGCCGCCCGCTGAGATGGGCCCGTTCGTGCGCGAGCAGCACCGCGCGCTCCGACGGTCGCAGGGCCCTGAGCATGCCCTCCGTCACGACGACGCGGCCGGCGTGCCCGCGGTGGCGGGGCAGGGCGAAGGCCTCCGCTTCCTCGCCCGGCAGGACGAGGAGGTCTCCGTCTGCCGTCCCCTCGCCGGTCAGCCTCCACGCGCGCGACAGCAGCGCGCGATGCCGACGCGCGGCCAGCGAAACCCGGACCACCTGCGTGGTGAGCAGCACCCCGGCGACGCAGGAGACCGGCACCACCGCAGGCCACTGCGCGACCACGCGGGCGAGCGGAAGCCGCTCCAGCCCCGCGAGGAACGGCACGTGGAAGAGGCTGATCAGCGCCGCGACCGTGCCACCCGCGAGCAGCATCGCCGTTCCGGTGAGCGCGAAGGAGGCCTCGCGGGGAGGGAGCAGCCCGGCCAGGCGGCGTGCCGCGGGTACCGCTGCCCACGGGAGGGCGACGGCGAGGGCGACCGTCAGCAGGACAAGTGTCATGCCCCGCCCTCCGGCTCCACCGCGCCCTCCAGGGCCGGGGGCCGTTCGGTCTCCGCTTCGAGGAGGAAGCGACGCAGGGCGTCCCCGTCGTCGGCGGAGAGCGAGGACACGAACCGCTTCAGCACGAGGTCCCGGTGCGGCTCCTTCTCCAGCTCCCGGCGCATCCGGCCGGCCGCCAGACCGGCGGCGTCGGCGACGGGCGCGTAAGCGAAGGACCGCCCCGGCCGGGTGCGGGCCAGGGTTCCCTTCTCGTGCAGGCGGGTCAGGATCGTCGCCACCGTCGTACGGGCGAGGTCCTGGCGCAGGGCACCCTTGACCTGCTGAGCGGTCAGCGGCTCGTCGGCCGCCCACAGCACCGCCATCACGTCCGCGACGAGCTCCCCGTGCGGGCGCCTGGCCTCCTGGCGGTCCCTCGCCATCTCTCCCCCCTCTTCCGATGCGTCCGGTCGGCACATCCCGGGAGCCGACCGGCCCGCCCGAGCCCGGTGGGTGTGTGGAGAAGGGGGACGGCTTGCGTAGCTTAGGTGTGCCTCAGCTAACTTTACTGGGAGGGCGACTGCCCACCGCAGGGGGCCTGGCCCTGTTCGCGGCGGATGCCGGCTTGGCGCTCCAGCGGCAGCTGTTCGGTGGGGGTGTCGTTCTTCTCGGTGCCTGCTACGCGCCGGGGTTGAGGCTGAGGACCGTGAGGCTCGGGTAGGTGTGCCCGCCGATACCGCGTTGCGCGGGCGGGGGAGTCCGGGCCAGGATCGGGGGATGTTCGAGCTGCTGCCGGAGACCGGTCTCGTGTTGCCCCGCGGGGCGGGTGCGCTGCGGTTCGGCATGTCCGAGCGCGAGGCGCAGTGGGCCGTCGCGACCCTGGCGGATGTGCACGAGTACTGGGTCTGCCAGGCCGGTTGGGCCTTCTCGGCCCGCTACGAGGGCTTGGAGCTCCTCGCCTTCGGGGACGTCGTCGACCGGTCGGGCCGCACCGGGCGGGACGTGGACGGGCTGGCGTCCGTCCACGTCCAGCGGCACGACTCCGCGCCGACGGCGCCCTCCGCCGTGCCGGTGGTCCTCCAGGACGTCGACCTGTTCGGCTACCCGGCGGCCGAGGTGCTGGTCGCCCTGGAGCCGGACCTGCACCCCGCGGTGAGGCTCCGGCCGGCCCCGACCGGCTTCCTGCGGGAGGCGGGGCTCTCGGCGCTGTGAGGAGGCCCCGGGCCGGGAGTCACGGCGGCCGGCCGGCGATGGGGATCGCCTGGGTCACCGTCTCGCCGGCTTCCGTGTCTCCGACGGGCCGCGCCGGGCCCCGAGCTCACTCCGCGCGCAGCCCCGGGGACAGCTGCCCTTCGGCGCAGCTGTCCCGGAGCGCGTGCCGCTCCTCGGGGGACAGCCGTCCGGACGCGCCCCGGCGGCTGCCGTCGAGCATGCTCCGCGCGGTGGTCAGCCAGTCGGCGATCGGGTCCACGCCGATGAACTCGGCCAGGCGGGACAGCTCCTGGTCGGGGGCGTCCAGTAGGTCCTCGTAGACCAGCGTGGTCCGCATGGACGGGGGCACGGCCGCCAGGTGGGCGACGCCCTCCGTGACCAGGCGGGACCACAGCTCGCCGAACGCGGTGAGCGGGATGGCGCGGTCCCGCACCAGTGCCGGATCGAACCGTTCGCCGAGCAGCGGGGCGAGGTCGGGCGGCAGTGCCCGGACGTGTTCCTCGGTGAGCTCGAAGAACCCGGTGACACCGGAGCGTCGGAGGATCTCGCGCAGGAGCAGGATCGTCCGGTAGCCGGGGTGCCGGCTCATGGACAGGGCGCAGTCGGGGCCGGAGCGGACCAGGTGGACGAACCGGGCCTCCGGGAAGAGCGTCCGCAGGCGGGGGATCCACCCCGTCGAGTACCCCGACCGTTCCACCACGGCCGTACGGCCGAAACGGTCGCCCAACTCACCGAACAACGCCCGGTACTGGTCGGCCGCGGGGCGCGGGGGCCACCGCCGGACCGTTCGTCCGAGGTCGTCGAACAGGTCGTCCGGACGGTCCGACACGTGCGGCAGCACCATCAGCAGGATCGCCGGGATCCCCGGAGCCCCGGCCGAGTACCGCCCGGGCCGCCGCGTGTAGAGGAACTCCGGCAGCGGGATGCCCGAGCGGATCATCTTCTCGAAGACCGGGTTCGGGTCCGCGAGCACCTGCCAGAACTCCGTGCCCGACAGCGGCCGTTCCGGAATCCCCTCGGCGCCGACGGACGCGAGCAACTCGTTGAGGCTGAGCACGTCGGGGTGGACGTTGAGAACACGCGACAATGCGGTCGACCCGCTGCGCCCTGTCCCAACGATGAAGGTCAACGGGCGCACGCTCTCCCCTTCCGGTGAAGTGGTCCAACCGTAGCGGTACTTGAGACGAAAGGGTGCCATCGGCTCGGGCGGTGGCCTCAGCGGTCCGTTCCGCTTGCCGTCGGGCCGGCCTCCAGCGAGCGCTTCAGCGCGGCGAGCGTCACCGTCATGTTCCGGCGGTTCCACTCCGCGCGGTCACCGGTGCGCAGCACGGTCTCCGTCGTCCAGGCGCTGACCCGGTTGCGGCGGTCCTGCCAGAACTGCTCCACCACCGTCACGCCGCCGTCCGCCTCGCTCCGGGTGAGCCGGAATCCCCAGCGGGCGACCGCGATCGGCCCGAAGTCGACGTCCCAGGCGAAGACGCGCCCCGGCTCGGCCTCGACGACCCGGCAGACGGTGTTCCAGCGGATGCCGCCCTTGCGGTTGTGCCCCTGGAAGCGCGCGCCCGGCACCGGAGCGGCCGGGCTGCCGCGCCACGCGGCACCGGTGCACTCGGGGCTCCACTCGCCCATGCGCGTCACATCGGCGACCGCGGCCCAGACGATGTCCGGCGTGGCGGCGATCTCCGTCCGGACGGAGACGGATTCGGGGCCGGCACTGGTCATGCGGAGTTCCTCCCATGGGTGTTCCGGGCATCGCACCGCGCGCGGGCTCCCCGCGTCAAGGTGCGCCGGGTCACAGCGCCGGCCGCGTGCCGTCGCTGTCGTCGACGGAACGGGCTGGGAGCCGCGTCGCCCGGGGGAGCAGATCCGGCCGGTCTCGCTAGTCGGCGTCCTGCGCCGGGTAGGCGTTCTCGGTGACGTCCAGGACCGCGGACGCGAACTCCGCGGTCAGCCGGTGCCATTCGCCTGCGCCGCGCAGCATCGTGTGACCGCCCCGGGCCATGGGGACGGCCTCGACGACGGCCCCCGCGTCGGCAGCCCGGCGGGCGAACTCCCATGCCAGGGCGGCCGAGGTGACGCGGTCGGACCGGTCGTGCAGGAGGAGCACCCGCCGGCCCTTCAGCTGGTCCACCGGATCTCCTGGCGGGCACCACGGGGCCAGCGCGACGACCCCGACGACCGGAGGACGGCCGGCCGCCGCCACGGCGGCCCTGGCTCCCATGGAGTGGCCGACCAGCAGCAGCGGAGCGTCCGGAGCGAGTGTTTCGAGCGCGTCCATCGCGGCCTGTGCGTCGGCCACGGGATCGGCGCGGGACCCGTTCCAGCCGCGGTGGCGGTAGCGGACGGACGCGACGACGGCACGGGGGAGGGGGCGGCGCAGGGCCCTGGCGAGCAGGAGCATGCGCAGGGCCGGCAGGTTCGTGCGGCGGGGCGGCGCGAGGCCGTCCGAGCGGCCGCCCGGCAGCAGGAGCACCCCGGCGTCGGGCACGGCGGGCCGCTGGTGGATCCGTAGGTGCTCGCACGGGCGCGGCATGGGTCCTTCCGTTCGCTTCCGGGTGCGCGGTACACCGGGTATTCGTAGCGCCAGGCGGCGCGGATGGCTCTCGGGAAGCGATGGTGGTCGACGGGCTCGGGCTTGCGGCTACCGCCGGTCGGGCCCCGCGAAGGCACCGGTCTCGCAGGAGATCACCGGCCCGTTCAGGGGTGGGCCGGGCGCCTTCGGCTGGTGAGCGACGCGTCGGGGCCGTGGCTCGGCTGTTCCCCGTGCTTCGACGGGGAACAGCCGGAGCGCTCGTGGGTCAGGGGGTTGCGGTGTCCTGGGCGTCCTTGGCGGCGTCCGATTCGGCAGCGGCGGCGGCGCTGTCGGCGGCGTCCACCTTCTGTCGCATCCGGCCGAGCTGGTCGCCGCTCGCCGCCGATCCGCCGGCGCCCGCGGACGGTGCGCCGGCGGCAGGTGCGCCGCCCTTCCCCGTGGTGCTCCCGTTCGCGCCGCACGCCGTCAGGGCGAGCGCGGCGAGCAGGGCGGCCGTCATCGCGACGGCTCGCCGCGACAGCCGGCCGACCGGTACCGGTGCCGCCACCGACCTGCCGTCGACCGGGGCGGACGCCGTGCCGCGCACGGCCACGGCGCGCACGGTCACTGCGCGTTCGGGGTGCCGAGGCCCTGCGAGGAGCACCAGCCGGCCACGGCGTTCAGGTCGCTCTGCCGCTGGGTCAGCGTGGGCACCAGGCTCTTGCGGTACGTCAGCCGGTCGTTGAGGTCGTTGTAGATCGCGGTGTGGCCGGCGGCCTTGGCGTTGTTCACCCGCTGTTCCAGACGGGCGATCGAGCCGGCCTCGGTGACCGGGCCGTTCAGGCGCTCCAGCGCCTTCTCGACCCGCTGCTCGGCCTTCGGCAGCCGCTTGCAGACGCCCTTCGCACCGTCGCCCTCGGGCGTCGGGAGCACCTTCGGCGTCGAGGAGGCCACCGGGGTGGCGCCGGGAGCGTCGGCCTGGGCCGGCCCGGCGAGGGCGATGAGGGTAGTGCCGAGAGCGAGAGCGCCGATCGCTGCGGTCGCCTTACGGTGGGTGTGCATGGCGAAGTCCTCCAGTTGCCACGGGTGGCAGGTCCGGCCGGAGCGTCGGGCGCTCCGGCTGAGCAGGACGGTAGAGGGCCTCTTTGTGGATTCCTTGTGAGCCGGCCGACCGGTTCGGCGCCCCGAGGAGCCTCAGCGGCCCGCACCGGTGGCGCGGATCCAGTCGCGGCGGGCCGGCAGGGGCAGCGTCGGGGCGTCCTGGCCGACCAGGGGCAGCCGGACCTCGACGCGGCAGCCGGTGCCGCCGGGCGACTCGGTGACCATGACGGTGCCCCGGTGCAAGGCCACCTGCTGGGCGACCAGGGTCAGCCCCAGCCCCGAACCGGGGCTGTTGCGTCCTCGGTGGAAGCGGTCGAAGACCGCCGCCCGGTCCTGCGCCGGGATGCCAGGACCGTCGTCGTCCACGGTCAGCACGGCCTGCCCGGCCTCCCGGCGCAGTCCGAGCGCGATCCGGGCCGCCTCCCCGGGCCGGTGTCCGTGCACGGCCGCGTTGGCCAGCAGGTTGTCGCAGACGATCCGCAGTCCGGCCTCCCACCCGTGCACCCGCAGTCCGCCGACGTCCGCTCCGGTGAGGCCGGGGCCGGTCGTGTCGACGGTCACCTCCGGCCGTCGTCGGCGCAACTCGGCGACGGCGGCCGCGGCCGGTTCGGCCGGGTCGATCACCGCGAACGCCTCCTCCTCGACCAGGTCACCACGGGCCAGCGTGCGCAGGGCGGTGAGCAGGTCGAGCAACCGCCGGTGGTCGTTGCGGAGGTCGGACAGGATCTCCGCGCGGTCCGCCGCCGGCAGGTCCGGGTGCGCGCCGAGCACGTCCAGGTTGGTCTGCAGGCTCATCAGCGGTGTGCGCAGTTCGTGCGAGGCGGCGGCGGAGAACGAGCGGGCGGTTTCCAGGGCCTGGCCGGTCCGGGCGACCTGGTGGTCGTACCGGGCGAGCGCGCTCTCCAGCGCGAGTGCGAGCTCGTCCACCTCGCGGATCCCGCTGCGCCGGTGGGTGAACCCGCCGGCGCCGGCGCGCGGGTCGAGCGCGGCGGCCCGCCGGCCCAG
This sequence comes from Kitasatospora sp. NPDC057904, assembly GCF_042887925.1. Taxonomy (NCBI): domain Bacteria; kingdom Bacillati; phylum Actinomycetota; class Actinomycetes; order Kitasatosporales; family Streptomycetaceae; genus Kitasatospora; species Kitasatospora sp. NPDC057904. The sequence goes on along the minus strand of NZ_JBHVOL010000002.1, from coordinate 578,157 downwards.
GCGGCTGAGCGGCGCGGTGGCGCGCCGGGCGAGCGCGTAGGCGAGCAGGCCGGAGGTCGGCGCGGCCAGGACGGCGGCCCACAGGATCCGCCCGCGCACCACGTCCACCTGCGGGTTCGTCGCCGATACCGGTGCGGTGACCCAGAGCGTGCCGGGGTCGGCGCCGGTCACCGGACGGGCCAGCACCCGCCAGGCGCGGCCCTGCGCCCGCACGGTGACCAGGACGCCGGGGCTCGTGGGGGCGGGCTGCGGGAGCACCGCGGCCGGGCCCGGCACCGGGCCGCCCTCGGTGATCCGGTCTCCGTTCGCGTCCGCCACCCGGATGCCGACGTCCAGCGCGTCGTCGAGCAGGTTGCGGCGCTGGTTCTGCTCGACCCGGGGCCGGTCCTGCCGGGTGGCGCTCAGCAGTGCCCTGGTGGCGGGCAGCACGGCGGCGGCGCGGTCGCGCAGCCGGGTGTCCTGCTGGGAGCGCAGGTCGTGGGTGACCAGCCCGAGCAGCAGCGCGCCGGTGCCCAGCACGAGCAGTGGGACGAGCAGGGCCGCGCCGGTCGCGATCCGGGTAGCGAGGCTCATCGAGCGCCGGGCGGGGGCAGGGCCGGTCACGGGCTGCTCTCCGGTGCTCACGGGTGTGCCTCCGGCATCCGCAGCACGAAGCCGACGCCCCGCACCGTGTGGATCAGCCGGGGCCGGCCGCCGTCCTCCAGTTTGCGGCGCAGGTAGCTGACGAACGTGTCGACGGCATCGGTGCGGACCTCGAAGTCGTAGCCCCAGACCCGTTCGAGCAACTGGTCGCGGGTCAGCACCAGTCCGGCGTTGCGGGCCAGGTACTCCAGCAGCTCGAACTCGCGGCGGGTCAGCCGCAGCGGCTGTCCGTCCCGGCGGACCTCGCGAGCGGCGGGCTCGATCTCCAGCGGCCCGAACCGGAGGACCTCTCCGCCCGGCACGGCGGGCCCGCCGTACGCGCCGGCCTGAGGCCGGCGGCGCAGCAGGGCGTGCAGGCGCAGCACCAGCTCCTCCAGCGCGAACGGCTTGACCAGGTAGTCGTCGGCGCCCGCCTGCAGGCCGGCCACCCGGTCGGCGAGCTCGTCCAGCGCGGAGAGCATCAGCACGGGCGTGTCGACGCCCTGGTCGCGCAGCCGGCGGCAGACCTCGGTGCCGTCCACGTCGGGCATCGAGACGTCGAGGACCAGCACGTCCGGCGGTTCGGTGGCCACCAGGCGCAGCGCCGCCCGTCCGCCGTCCGCGGTCCGCACCGTGAACCCGCCGAGCCGCAGGCCGCGTTCCAGCGACCTGCGGATCGTGTCGTCGTCGTCCACCACCAGCACCGTCCCGGTGCCGTCACCGACCGCCATCGGGTTCTCCTCGCTCCCTTCCGGCCGCCGCCGGGGCGTCCACAGTGCCACGGGCTGATGAGAGCTTTCTCATCGAAGTCCCGCGCCCTGCGGGGCCCACGGCGTCCCCGGTTCTCACGCTCCCGTGGCAGGGGGTGCAGGGATCGCCCCGTGAAGCTGCACCCGGCAACGCCCGGGGCGGTCTCGGCGCCGTCGCAGGGTTCGGTACGCCGGTCCATCGGAAGCGCGGGCAGGTACTCGACCGGCCGGGAACGTCATCACGCACCGTCTTCGTGCCCGGGCGGCTGCGGGATGGGTCCGGGAGGGCTCAACTTCCCTTTTCACTCGGGCGGGTGAGCCGTTGGGTGCCGGTCTGCGGCGCGGCTGCTCCGCCCGGGTGGGAAGCGGTCGGGTGCGCTCGCGTGCCGCCTTGACCCTGGCATTCCAGGACCACTTCACTTCCCGGTGACCGCCCGGGAGTGCCTGGGGCCATGGCCGTCACTTCCATCGTCCATTCCTACTCTGCGCGTCGCCGAGACCGGTTCCCCGACCGGGGTGGGCGGCAGATCAGGCCGAGCCGGCGGCCCTTCCTTCTCCGTCCACACCAACTCGCAGGAGAATCCATGTCCCTGGAAACCCCCGCGGCCGACACGCCGCCCGAGGGCCTGTCGCGCCGCCACCTGATGCGCCAGGCCGCGGCCGTCGGCGCGGCCGGCCTCGCCGCGACCCTGGTCACCGGCGCCGGCTCGGCCACCGCTGCCCCGGACGCCGCCGCCGACGCCGCACCCGCCGGGCAGCCGAGCGGCGCGACGGTGCCCGACCACGACGAGCCGATGATCGTGCACGTGCGCGACCTCCGCTCCGGACACCTCGACGTGTACCGGGGCGAACGCCACCAGCGCATCGAGGACCCGCAGTTGGCCGCGGCACTCGCCCGCGCCCTCGCCTGACCGACCCCTCGCCCGACCGACCCCTCGGCGCCGGCCGGCCCCGGCAACCGCTCCCAGCAGGGCCGGCCGGTCGTCTCCCCCCCGCCCGCACACCCACCAGCAGCAGCGAGGTTCCTGTGTCCTCCCACCGCGAAGCCCCCGAGATCTCCAAGGACCCGGTCGCCGACAGCACCGACGTCTACGCCTTCGTCAGCCCCGACAACTGCGACACCGTCACCCTGATCGCCAACTACCTCCCCCTCCAGGGACCGGCCGGCGGGCCCAACTTCTACGAGTTCGGCGACGACGTCCTCTACGCGATCCACATCGACAACGACAACGACGGCCGCCCCGACGTCACCTACGAGTTCCGCTTCGAGGTCGAGGTCCGCAACCCCGACTCCTTCCTCTACAACACCGGGCCGATCACCTCGCTCGACTCGCCGAACTGGAACCGCCGCCAGACCTACTCCGTCACCCGCGTCGAGGCCGGCGAGCGCAGGCGCGTCCTCGGCGAGAACCTCACCTGCCCGCCGTGCAACATCGGTCCGCTCTCCACCCCCGACTACGCCTCGCTCGCGGGGGCGGCCGCCCACCGGCTGGACGGCGGCCGCACGGTCTTCGCCGGCCAGCGCGCCGAGGGCTTCTACGTCGACCTCGGCTCGATCTTCGACCTCGGCACGCTGCGCCCCTTCCAGCAGCTGCACGTCATGCCCGCGTTCACCCAGGCCGCCCCGGGCGTGAACACGACCAAGGCGCTCAACGTCCACAGCATCGCCCTCCAGGTCCCGATCACCGACCTGACGCGGGGCGGACGCAAGCCCGCCGACGTGATGGACCCGCACGCCACCATCGGGGTCTGGACCACCGCGAGCCGCCGTCGGGCCCGCATCATCGACCCCGCCGGGCACGACACCGAGTCCGGCCCCTTCGTCCAGGTCTCCCGGCTGGGCAACCCGCTGTTCAACGAGGTCATCGTCCCCATGGGGAAGAAGGACCTCTGGAACTCCCAGCCGCCGGCCGACGACAAGAACTTCGCCCAGTACGTCGCCGCCCCCGAACTGGCCAGGCTCCTCCCGGTCCTGTACCCGGGCGTCTTCCCCCGTCTCGCCGCCTACACCAAGCCCCGCGCCGACCTGCTCGCCATCCTGCTCACCGGCATCCCCAGTGGGGTCGTCCCCGGCTTCCAGAACTACACCGGTGACACCCAGGCCGACATGCTGCGCCTGAACGTCGCCGTCCCTCCGGCCACCAGCCCCAACATCCTCGGTCTGGTCGGCGGCGACGCGGCCGGCTTCCCCAACGGTCGCCGCGTCTTCGACGACGTCGTCACCGTCGAACTGCGGGCCGTGGCCGGCCTGACCCTGCCGCTGGTCGACCCGTCCTTCACCCCCGACGCGGCCACCAGCGCGATCACCGACGGTCTCACCCCCGCCGACGTCAAGAACCCCTACCTCACCGCCTTCCCCTACCTGGGGCTGCCCTACGACGGCTACAGCAACCCGTCCAGCTGACCCGGCACGTGCCGCGGTGCGGGCGCCCCGGCGCACTGCGGCACGGTCGCGGCCCACACACCCGGACAGGCGAGGGAGAACGAGCCCATGACCCAGCAGCACACCCACGCGCCACTGCCCGCCCCTTCCCGCGAGGGCAGCGTCGTCCTGGAGATCGGCGGCCACCTCGGCGCCCTGATCATCCACACCGGCCCGGCCGAGGACGGCCTGGAGATCGAGGTCAGCCCCACCGGCGACGACACCGCCCGCACCCACGCGGCCGTCCGCCCGCGCCACCTCGCCGGGCACACCACCCACTGCGCCGTCATCTCACCGCTGCCCGAGGGCGACTACACGGTCTGGCGCACCGCGGACACTCCGGACACCACCCTGGCGGTCCGCGGCGGCGAAGTCACCGAGCACCACTGGACGTAGGGCATCGGCCGCCACCGGAGGCGGTCGAGAACATGCGACGGCGCGGTCGATGCGCTGCACAGCCGGGGCGGGCCCGCGCCCCGGACGGCGGCGGGCGGCCCGGGAGACCGACGTGGTCGGTTCCCGGGCCGCCCCGCTGGTGTTCCCCGAGGGGGTCAGCCGGCCGGGGTGCCGCTGTCCTCGACGAGGCTGTACATCACCGACCGCTGGTCCTTGCGGCGCTCGATGCGGCCCTTCGCGACGAGCGCGCCGAGCGCGTTGCGCACGACCTGCGGGGTGGGCTCGCGGTCCGGGTGCGCCACCAGGAACTCGTCGCGCAGTTCCTTGGCGGTGCGGGGCTCGCCGTGGCCGGCGAGCAGGTGCGTCAGGACGTCGCCCAGCAGCGGGCGCTGCGACGGGACCTTCGCGACGCGGCGGGACTTGGCGGCCGCCTTGACCGTGGGGGCGGCCGTGGAGCCGGCCCGCGGTGACGGGGTGCGCGGCGCCCTCTTGCGGCGCGGCGCCTTCGCGGCGGGCGCTTCGGCGGGTGCCTCGGTGGGTGTGTCGGGGGACGCGTCGGCGGGGGCCGGCTCGTCCTGGGTGCGGGCCGGCTCCGGGGCGGGCGTCGGCGCCGGGGCCTGCTCCTGGACGGGAGCGGGCCCGGTGTCGTCGCTGTAGCGCTCGGCCACCGACATGATGTCGACGAGGAGCGCCTCCTCCTGCTGGAGCTTGGTGAGTTCGTCGGCGAGCTCCTGCTGCCGGCGGCGGTTCCCCGCGAGATCCGACGCGGCCTGTACGGCGTACCGCGATCGGAGCGAGGCGGCTGATTGGCTGGTCACGACCGGTCACTCCTGCCTGTGGACGTTGTTGCGCATGGTACCCGTGTCGAGGGCCCGCGCACGGCGTCGAAGGTGAAATAACCCTTCAGTCAGGTGACGATCGCGCACGTGGTAGCGCGCGGGAGAACATACGTGTCAGCCGCCGGGCTCCTTGACGGAACGTCAGATCACGGGAGGGCCCGTCTCCTCCAGGACCCCGTCCGCCAGCCGCAGCCAGCGGTCGACCCCGATCCCGGCGAGGAACCGCTCGTCGTGGCTCACCACGAGGAACGCCCCCTGGTAGGAGTCGAGCGCGCCTTCGAGCTGCCCGACGCTGATGAGGTCGAGGTTGTTGGTCGGTTCGTCGAGCAGCAGCAGGTGCGGCGCGGGCTCGGCGCACAACACGCAGGCCAGGGTGGCGCGCAGACGCTCGCCGCCGGAGAGAGCGCGCACCGGCAGGTGGGCCCGGGCGCCCCGGAAGAGGAAGCGGGCGAGGAGGTTCATCCGCTCGGCCTCCGGCCGCTCCGGGGCGGCCGCGGCGAAGTTCTGCGCGACGGTGAGGTCCGGGTCGAGGAGGTCCAGGCGCTGGGAGAGGTAGGCGACGCGGCCGTCGGCGCGCTTCACCCGGCCCTCGTCCGGGGTGAGGTCCCCGGCGAGCAGGCGCAGCAGGGTCGTCTTCCCGGCTCCGTTGGGGCCGAGGAGGGCGATCCGCTCCGGGCCCCGGACGCTCAGGCCGACGCCGCCGCCGGTGAACAAGGGCGTGCCGTCGCGCAGCACTTGCAGGTGTTCGCCGATGAAGAGGTCGCGCCCGGCGGGCACCCGGGTGCCGGTGAGGTCCAGGGTGAGGCGCTGGTCGTCGCGCATGGCGCGTTCCGCCTGGTCCAGACGGGACTTGGCCTCGTCGACGCGGGCCGCGTGCACCTGTCCGGAGCGGCCCGCGGACTCCTGGGCGCCGCGCTTCATGTTCCCGGCGAAGATGCGGGGCAGGCCGGCGCTCTTGAGGGTGCGGGCCGCGTTGCCGGCGCGGCGCTCGGCGCGTTCGCGGGCCTGCTGCAGTTCGCGCTTCTCGCGCTTGAGCTCCTGCTCGGCGCTGCGGACGTTCTTCTCCGCGACCTCGCGCTCGGCCTGCACGGCCTCCTCGTAGGCGGTGAAATCGCCGCCGTACAGCCGGAGTTCATGTGAGTCCAGTTCGGCGATGCGGTCCATCCGGTCGAGCAGGGCGCGGTCGTGGCTGACCAGCAGCAGGCAGCCGGAGAAGTCGTCCAGCGCGTCGTGGAGGTGCTGCCGGGCGCCGAGGTCGAGGTTGTTCGTCGGTTCGTCGAGCAGCAACACGTCCGGGCGGCGCAGCAGTTGGGCGGCGAGGCCGAGTCGCACGACCTGGCCGCCGCTGAGCGTGCCCAGCGGCCGGTCCAGGTGGAGGCCCGCGAGGCCGAGGCGGTCGAGCTGGGCGAGGCTGCGCTCCTCGATGTCCCAGTCGTCGCCGATGGCCGTGAAGTGCTCCTCGGCGACGTCGCCGGACTCCACCGCGTCGATGGCGCGGATCACCGCGGCGACGCCGAGCACCTCGGCGACCGTGAGGCCCGCCGTCAGCGGCAGGTCCTGGGGGAGGTACGCGACCGTGCCGGCCGTCGCCACCGTGCCCCCGGCGGGCCGCAGTTGCCCGGCGACCAGCTTGAGCAGCGTGGACTTGCCCGAGCCGTTGGGGGCGACGAGGCCGGTGCGGCCGGTGCCGACGGCGAAGGAGAGGTCGCGGAAGACGGGGGTGTCGTCCGGCCAGGAGAAGGACAGGTGGGAGCAGACGATCGAGGCAGAGGACATGAAGGCGACCTGGGAGTGAGCGGGCGGAGGCACGTCCGGCCCGAAAAGACAGGGGGACAGGGGCGCTGGGCGCGACGCATCGGGCCGAAGCGCTGGGTGCCACGCACCCGCTACGGCCTTCTGGTCCGGGATTCACCCGGAGATGTCGTCGTCGCCTGCCATGTCTGCTCCACGCGTCGGTCACGAGGGTTCGTCGTTCGTCACCGTACCAGTTCGGGGTGGCGGCGGCCTCCGGATTTCGGACGGTGCGGTGCGGTCCGGGCGTCTTGACGGAGCGTCGGATACCCGCCAGCATAGTAACCGTTCAGAACGGTTACTTTTCGGCCCGACGGGGCCAAGGCTCACACCCAAGGACGGGAACACCCATGAACCGACGACTCCTGGCAGCCCTCGCGGCGGCCGTGCCCCTCGCCGCCGCGCTCTACGCGCCGAGCGCCGTCGCGGACACCCGCACCCCGTACAGCTGCGTCGCCCCCGCCGTGCAGGCCCCGCCCGGGACGCGGGTGGAGGGCGTCACCGCCGTCGCCCACGCCGCCGGCACCGTCGACGTGCCCGCGGTGTTCCCGCTGTCCGACGCGCACATCCCCGACGTCCCGGCGTTCTGCGACGTCACCGTCACGCTCACCCACCCCGGCCAGGGCGACCACGCCAAGGTGCGGGTCTGGCTGCCCCAGCAGAACTGGAACGGCCGCTTGCAGACCGTCGGCGGACTCGCCTACGCCGCCGGCGACTACGGCGCCAACCTCGCGGCCGTCGTCAAGAGCGGCTACGCCGCCGCCACGACCGACGCCGGCGTCGGCTCGTACGTCGACACCAAGTGGGCGCTCGACGGCTCGGGGCAGGTCGACAAGGCGCTGCTGGAGAACTTCGCGTCCCGGTCCGAGCACGAGGCGGCGGTCGTCGCCAAGGCCGTCATCGCCGGCCACTACGGGCGCGCCGCCTCCTACGCGTACTTCAACGGCTGTTCCACCGGCGGCCGTCAGGGCTACGCGGAGGCCCAGAGGTATCCCGAGGACTACAACGGGATCCTCGCCAACGCGCCCGCCATCGACTGGACGCGGTTCGAAGTCGCCACGCTGTGGCCGCAGGTGGTGATGAACGAGGCGAAGACCTACCCGACGGCGTGCGAGTTCAAGGCGTTCACGGACGCCGCCGTCCGGGCGTGCGACGGGCTCGACGGGGCGGTGGACGGGCTCGTCGGCAAACCCGACGAGTGCGGGTTCAACCCGCGGCGGCTCATCGGCACCACCGTGGAGTGCGAGGGCAAGCAGGTGACCATCAGCGAGGCGGACGCCGAGGTGGTGCGGCGGATCTGGGACGGGCCGCGCACGCCGTCGGGCCGCAAACTCTGGCCGGGCGTCCCGGTCGGCGCCGACCTGAGCGGCCTCGCGGGCAGCACGGTCGACGCCGCGGGCAACCGCGTCGGCGCGCCGTTCCCGGTGCCGGCGGCGTGGGTGGGGACGTGGCTGAAGAAGGACCCGTCCTTCCAGGTCGCGTCCCTCACCTCCGGCGACCTGGCGCGGCTGTTCCGGCAGTCGGTGGCCGAGTACGACGACATCATCGGCACGGCCGACCCGGACCTCTCCGCCTTCCGCGACGCTGGCGGCAAGCTGCTCACCTGGCACGGGCTCGCGGACGAGTTCATCCCGGCCGACGGCACCGTGCGCTACCGCGAGCAGGTCGAGCGGGAGATGGGCGGCCCGGAGGAGGTCGACGACTTCTACCGCCTCTTCCTCGCCCCCGGCACGGCCCACTGCGGCCTCACCGGGCGCACCGACGACCTCGGCGCCCTGACCGCCTGGGTCGAGCAGGGCAAGGCCCCGCAGACGCTCCCGGCGACCCTCGGGACGGCCTCCGGCCGGCAGGTGAAGCGCGACCTCTGCCCCTACCCGCAGGTCTCCCGCTACGACGGCCACGGCGACCCGGCCGACCCGACCAGCTTCCGCTGCACCCCGGCGACCCGCGACTGACCCCGGCGCCGCGCGACGCACCCCGGCCCGCACCCACCGATGGGTGCGGGCCGGGGTGCGTGGTGCCCGGTCGTCAGAACCGGTCGACGTCGACGACGGCCTGGGCGAAGCGGGTGGGGGCTTCCTGGGGGAGGTTGTGGCCCACGTCCGTCAGGGTGCGGTGCTCGTAGGGGCCGGTGAACATGTCCCGGTACGTGGAGCCGTCGGCGGGGGTGGCGGTGAACGGGTCCAGGACCGGGTCCATGGTGATGGTCGGCACGGCGATGGCGGGCCTGCGGGCCAGCAGGTGTTCGTCGTGGTCGTAGCGGTGCTCGCCCTCGACGATGCTCAGCCGCCAGCGGTAGTTGTGGATGACGATCGCCGCGTAGTCGGGGTTGTCGAAGGCGGCCGCGGTGCGGTCGAAGGTGGCGTCGTCGAAGCGCCACGTCGGGGAGACCGTCTGCCAGACGAACCGGGTCAGGTCGCGCCGGTGGGTGCGGTCCTGCATGGCGGCCTTGCCGCGCTCGGTCGCGAAGTAGAACTGGTACCACCAGGTGCGCTCGGCGCCCGGCGCGAGCGGCTTCGTCTGGGCCTCGCGGTTGGTGATGAGGTAGCCGCTCACCGGCACCAGGGCCTTGACCCGCTCGGGCCACAGGGCCGCCATGACGGCGCCGGTGCGCGAGCCCCAGTCGAAGCCGGCGACGACCGCGCGGTCGATCCGGAGGGCGTCCATGAAGGCGATGATGTCGCGGGCGATGGCCGCCTGCTGGCCGTTGCGGGGGGTGCGGGACGACAGGAAGCGCGTCGTGCCGTGGCCGCGGAGGTAGGGGACGAGCACGCGGTAGCCGAGGTCGGCGAGGAGCGGTGCCGCGTCGACGTAGCTGTGGATGTCGTACGGCCAGCCGTGCAGCAACAGGACCACCGGCCCGTCGGCGGGCCCGAGTTCGGCGTAGCCGACGTCGAGCACGCCGGCGGTGACCTGCTTCAGGACGGGGAAGGAGGTGTGCGTGCCGGGGACGACGTCCGGCACGACGGGGGCCGGGCCGGAGGCGGGCGCCGCACCGGCGATGCCCTGCAGGCCGGTGAGCGAGGCGGTGGCCGCCCCGGCGCCGAGGCCGACGGCCTTGGTGAAGCTGCGCCTGTCGATCATGTGGTTCCTCTCGGGGAAATGCGGACGCGTCCCTTGGTGGGGAGGCGGCTGTCCGGAGCGCGGGTCACTCTTCCGCTCCGCTTTCGTGCGTCACATCGGTCACTTGACGGTCGGTGTGGAGGGGCCGTCGTACGTCGTGACCGGTCTGGGCAGTGATGAAGGTGCGGCCGGGGCAACGGCCGGGGCCGGGGCACGGGCATTGCGCATCCAGCGGTCACTGGTCAGTATGGTGACGTGATGCATGCCTTCCCCTGTGGGACCCTGCCCCTCGACTTCGTCGGCACCTACCGCGCGCGGCGCAACGAGGTGCCGGTGGAGAAGCTGGCCACGCCCGGTCAACTCGACGCCTGGTTCGTCGAGTCGGGGATGTTCGACACCGTGCCCGGCGCCGATGCCACGGACCTCGACATCGCCGTGGACCTGCGCGAGGCGGTCTACGCGCTCGTCGCCTCCCGGCTCGACGGGCAGCCGATGCCGACCCGGGCGATCGCCGAGGTGAACCGGCACGCGGCGGGACTGCCGGTGACGCTGCGCCTGCACCCCTCGGGTGCCACCAGGACCGGGTCCGTGGCACAGGGGCTGGCCGCGCTCGCCCGCGAGGCCGTCGAGATCCTCGGCGGCGACGACGCGGCGCTGCTGCGCGAGTGCGCCCGGCCCGAGTGCACCCAGGTCTACCTCGACCGCTCGCGCGGCTACCGGCGCGAGTGGTGCGCCATGCGGACGTGCGGGAACCGCGTCAAGGCCGCGACCTACCGGGCGCGTCAGCACGGCGGCGCCGGGAGCTGACGGCCGCTCTGTAGCGGGACCCCCGCGGGGCGTGTGGTCACCGCTCGGGGACATGCGTCCGCCCGGGCCCGTCGGGGGAGTCGGGCCCGGGCGGGGTCTGTGGTGGCGTCAGACGGCGGTCGCGGTGACGGTGACCGGTATGTTGCCGCGCGTCGCCTTGGAGTAGGGGCACAGCCGGTGGGCCGCGGCGGCCAGTTCGTCGGCCGTCTCCTGGTCCACGCCGCCGAGTTCGAGGTCGAGGACCGCGCCGAGGCCGAACTCGCCGTCGTCGCCGTGGGTGAGGGTCGCCTCGACCCTGATGGCGGTGCTCGTCAGCCGGACCTTGCGCTCGCCGGCCGCGCGGCGGACGGCGCCCAGGAAGCACGCGCCCCAGCCGGCCGCGAACAGCTGCTCCGGGTTGGTCGCGCCGCCGGCGCCGCCGAACTCCTTCGGGATGGCGAGCGCCGTGGTGAGGCTGCCGTCGTCGGCGACGACCTGCCCGCCGTTGCGGCCCTCGCCGGTCACGGTGACCACACCGGTGTAGCTGACTGCCATGGCCGTGTCTCCTCTCGCTCTTCTCTTGCTCTTCGGTCCGGCGGACCGCCCTCGCGGTAACCTGTCTGACTGGTGACGACTATTCGCGCCGGCCGGGATGGCTGTCAAGGAGCCTGTCCGCTGATCTGGCTGGAATGCAGCAGATTTGGGTGTTGTGCGGCTGGAATTCGGTGTGTCCCGGTGCCGCTTGCTGCTTCATGAGTAACTGTCTTGACAGGTTATTTGATGACGCATCAGACTCGTCCGGAGACCACGACGCGCTCAAGGGACGAGGAAGCGGAACATGCTGACGTACGACCGGCTCTACATCGCGGGTGCCTGGACCGAGCCGAGCCGGGCCGGGCTGCTGGACATCCGCTCCCCGCACGACGGGAGGCTGCTCGGCCGGGCCGCGCAGGCCGGGCCGGCGGACGTGGACCGGGCGGTGGCCGCGGCCCGGGCCTCGTTCGACGGGGGCGTCTGGCGGGAGACGCCGCCGACGGCGCGCGTGGCGGTGCTGCGGCGCTTCAACGCGCTGCGGGAGGAGAACGCCGACCGGATCGCCGAGCTGATCGCGGCCGAGAACGGTTCGGCGGGCTGGTTCACCCGGGCCGGACAGCCGGGGCTGACCCGGCAGGCCAACGCCTACCTGAAGGCGGCGGAGGAGTTCGGCTGGGAGGAGACGCTGGTCCCGTCCGACCCGGCCTCGCCGGTGCGCAGCGTCGTGCGGCGCGAGGTGGTCGGGGTCGTGGCCGCGGTCATTCCGTGGAACTCGCCGTTCTCCTCGGCGACGTCGAAGCTCATCCCGGCCCTGTTGGCGGGCAATTCGGTGGTCCTGAAGGTCTGTCCGGAGAACTCGCTCAGCATGGGGTTCCTCGCCGAGCTGCTCGACCGGGCGGGCCTGCCCGGGGGTGTGGTGAGCGTCCTGCCCGCCGACCGCGAGACGAGCGAGCACCTGGTCTCCCACCCCGGGGTCGACAAGATCGCCTTCACCGGCTCGACCCGGGCCGGCCGGCGCATCGCCGCGATCGCGGGCGAGCAGCTGAAGCGGGTGAGCCTCGAACTGGGCGGCAAGTCGGCGGCGGTGATCCTGCCCGACGCGGACATCGCGACGGCGGTTCACGGGCTGAAGTTCTCCTCCCTGCTCAACAACGGCGAGTCCTGCATCGCGCAGACCCGGATCCTCGCCCCGCGAGAGCGCTACGACGAGGTCGTGGCGGGGCTCAAGGACGTGATCGAGTCCCTGAAGGTGGGCGACCCGGGTGACCCGGAGACGTTCATCGGGCCGATGATCCGGCGCGACCAGCAGGAGCAGGTCCGGCGCTACATCGCCCTCGGTGTCGAGGAGGGCGCCCGGCTCGTCACCGGCGGCCCACAGGTCCCCGAGGGGCTGGAGCGCGGGAACTACGTCACCCCGACGCTCTTCGCGGACGTCGACAACTCCATGCGCATCGCGCAGGAGGAGATCTTCGGGCCGGTGCTGGTCGTCATCCCCTACGACGACGAGGACGACGCCGTCCGCATCGCCAACGACTCCGAGTACGGCCTGTCCGGCGGTGTCTGGTCCGCCAGCGAGGAGCACGCGCTCGCCGTGGCCCGCCGCATCCGCACCGGGACGGTCACCGTCAACGGCGCGTCCGTCGGCTTCGACGGACCGTTCGGCGGGTTCAAGGCCAGTGGCATCGGCCGCGAGTACGGGGCCGTCGGGCTCGGCACCTACACCGAGTACAAGACGATCACCGTCTGACCGACGGATTGCCGGGGCGGGGCCGGGGGTCAGGGCAGTCCGGATGTCTTCGCAAGCGCCCGGGCGTGGCGGTCAAATGACCGAGGGCGTGTCCGGCGGACGGGATGTAGGCGCCGGGGACGTCGTTCGGGGCGTGGATCTCGGACTCGCCCGGGTACGGGGCCGTCCAGTTGTGCGTCTGGTACCAGGTCAGGTGGTTCATCTGCGCCGGGTTCGCGCGGTCCGGTGCGGCGTTCGGGCCGGTGAGGCGCTGCTTGGACTTCCAGGAGTCCCACTGCGCCGCGACGCCCTGCTCCGCCGCCGGCGGCGCGACCGTGGTCGGGGCCGGGGCGGCCGCGCGGTCCTGGACCGCGCCGGGCACGTCGACGCCGCAGGACGGGGGCGTCTTCAGGCCGTCGGTCAGCGACGTCCGGTTGGGCACCGCGGTGAACGGCGTGAAGTCCGGCTTGTCGGTGAAGGCCGTGGTCATCGGGCTGGCCGCGCTGTCCTTCTGGTTCATCGGGTGGATCCCGAGGATCTGCTCGATGGTGCGGACCATGGTGATCTGCGAGTAGTAGCGGCTGTCGACGGTGCCGTGCTGCGCCCAGGGGCTGATGACCTGGATCGGGGCGCGGTGGCCGTCGACGTGGTCGAGGCCGGCCTGGGAGTCGTCCTCGACCACGAAGATCGCGGAGTCCTTCCAGTACTCGCTGTGCGAGATCTCGTCGACGATCTTCCCCACCGCGAGGTCGTTGTCGGCGACCTGCGCGGCCGGACCCGCCGGGCCGCCGGTGTGGTCGCTGGACAGCCACAGCATGTTGAGGCCGGCCGGGCCGTTCTGCTCGAAGTCCTGCTTCCAGATCTGGTACCGGTACTGGTCCGGCACGTCGAGGTCGAACTTCGGGAAGCCGGGCACCGACACGTCGTTGAGCGAGGGGATCGGCGACGAGGAGTTGAGCGGGTAGGCGGTGTCCTGCCCGGTCGCGTCCATCGTCTTCGCGTCGCAGTACAGGTTCTGCCAGCTCGCGCCGTCGGGCTTGGTCAGGAACTGGTGGAACTCGCCGAAGTCGCGCACGTCCGTCCCGGCGGCCTGTGCGCCGGTCCACAGGAAGCCCGAGCGCTGGTGGCCGAGGGCGTCGTCCTCGGTGTCGTAGCTGCGCTGGTACTCGCCGGCCGAGGACTCGGTGTACTCCGGGTTGTCCGCCTGCATCAGCCAGTTGTGGCCCTCGGCGGAGTTGGTGCCGATGTCGTAGGTGTTGTCGTAGAGCCCGAACTGCTGGGCCAGCGCGTGCTGGTTCGGGGTGACGTTGGCGCCGAACTGCGCGAGCTTCGGGTCGCCGTTGCCCTTGGCGATGTCGCCGAAGAGCTGGTCGTAGGTGCGGTTCTCCTTGACGATCATGAAGACGTGCTTGATCGGCGACGGGTCGCCGATCCGCGCGGGCACCGGTGCCGGCTTGGCCTTCTTGTGGTCGGCCGTCCGGACCGCGCCGTCGGTCCAGCCGTTCTGCTGGAAGACCTTGGCGGTCTGGTCCCGGATCTCGCGGTCGCCCGGCAGCGTGAACTGCGTGATGCTCGACGTCGTGTCGTGGGTGTTGTGCGCGCCGGTGGCGTTGGGGCGGCGGGCGTCGATGCCGCGGGTGTTGGAGACGACGACCTTCGAGCCGACCGTGGTGATCTCGGCCGGGAAGTAGTCGGTGGGCAGCAGGCCGACGTAGCTCACCGGCTCCTGCGCACCGGTGAACCGGTAGACGGCCACCGCGTCGGCGCGGCCCAGGGTGACCAGCAGGCGGCCGTCGTCGGTGAGCGTCACCGCGGTGGGCTCGTAGCCGACCGAGGCCTCCGGCCACGGCTTGGTGGAGACGGTCTGCACGACCCGGTCGTGCGCGGTGTCGACGACCGACACCGTGTCCGAGCCGGTGTCGGCGACGAACAGCACGCCGTTCTTGGCGTACAGCGCCGTCGGGTGCAGGCCGACGTCGATGGAGCCGACGGCGGCGGAGGCGTCCCCGAGGTCGATCACGCTGACGGTGCCGGAGGTCGTGGCGCCGGTGTCCTGGTCGGCCGGCACCTGCGTGCCGTAGGAGTTGAGCGTGTCGTCGTCCTCGGTGGCCGGGCGGCCGCCCTCGTTGCCGACGTACAGCTTGTGGCCGACCTGGGCGATGCCGCGCGGCGCGTTGCCCACCGTCCAGCTCTGCTTGACGGTGCCGCTCGCCGCGTCGATCGCGACCACCCGGTTCTGGCCGTTGACGGCCGCGTAGACCGTCGAGCCGTCGGCGGAGAACACCGCGCCGGAGGCGAGCGCGTGCTTGGCGCCGTCGGCCGGGATCGCGACCTTCACCGGGTTGGCCAGGGTGCCGTCGGCGTTCACGGTGAAGCGGGTGTAGCCGTCGAGCTGGCCCAGCCACAGCTGCTTGCCGTCCGGCGAGTAGGCCGGGGCCTCCTGGCCGACCGAGCCGTCGCTCAGGTGCAGGTCGTCCGCCTTCGCGGTGCCGACGCGCTGCTGCACCTGCCCGGTCTTGAGGTCGACGATGACCAGCGACGCGCCGCCGTCGGCGAGCGCCGCGGCCAGGTGGGCGCCGTCCGGGCTGACCCGGGAGCCCATGATCTTGCCGTCGTTGACGACCGACCGAGTGCCGTAGGGGGCGATGTACTGGTCGCTGGAGATCACCTGGCCGTTGACCGTGACCTGGCCGACCTGGTCGGTGCCGAACTGGTGGGTGGTCGCGAAAGCCGTGCCCGTGGCCACGGCCACCGCCGTGATGCACGCCGTGGCGAGCGTGGCACGGCGGCCCATGCGCCGGCCGAGAAGGGCGGGGTGTTCTCTCGGGACGCGACGACGACGCGTTACCTGCATGGCGTCATTCCTTCGGTGAGTGGGACTGGTTGGGGGCGAGGTGCGTGTGCGGTGCGTTCAGTGGGGTGAGGAGGAGAGCAGCGGGAGCTGCCCGTCGAACTGCCACAGCGGGTTCGGCGCGTCCCCGTCCGGGGTCTGCACCAGGAAGTAGCCGTTGACCTCCTTCGGCCCGTCGCCGTCGGCCATCAGCCGGCCGTCCGAGGCGACGTCGAGCTGGTAGACCGCCGTGCCCGGCGCGGCCACGCCCGGCAGGTGCCAGGTGACGACGCAGCGCCAGTCGTTGCCGGGGCCCTCCGGGTCGACGTGGCCGTCCCCGCGGTCGCACGCCGCCGTGACCCGCAGCTGCTCCTCGGTGACGGCGGGGCGGTGCAGCTGTTCGGTCTGGAGCCGGTACAGGTGGGCGAACACGGTCGACACCGACTGCTGCACCTTCGCCTGGGTGATCCCCGAGCCCGTCGACGGCGCGGCCACGGCCACCGCGCCGAACGTCAGCGCGAGCAGCCCGGCCAGCGGCAGGACGCCGGAGGTGAGCGCGCGGCGCTCCGCGCCGTCCTCGCTGCCGTTGGTGAAGTCGCGCCGCACGAACAGCCGGTAGGCCGCGGCGGTCGCCACCACGGCCCACACCAGGCTGACCGCGACCGAGATCAGCAGCTCGTCGAGCTGCGCCGGGTCGGCGAACAGCCCGTTCCACGAGACGAAGGCGTAGCCGGGCAGCGCGAGGCGCAGCGCCACCGGCAGCGGCAGCATCTGCGCGAGCTGCATCGCGACCGCGGTCAGCGCGGGGACGAGCAGGCCCATCGGCGAGCGGCCGAGGAGGACGGATCCGAGCAGCCCGATCGCGGCCAGCGCCAGGGTCGGTGCCAGTGCGCAGGTCCACGCGAGCAGGACGCCGCCGGCCGCGTCGGACGGCGGCAGCTGGTGCCCGTCGACGCCGACCAGCGGCCGGTTCCCGACCGCCGCCAGCCCGCCGGCCGTCGCGGACGCCATCAGCCCGGCCACCAGCAGCACGATCACGGTGCCGCTCGCCAGCGCCTTGGCCGCGAAGATCCGCCGCGGGGAGCGGATCGCGACCAGCAGGTGGCGCCAGGTGCCGAGGCGGTCCTCGGCGGCGAAGACGTCGCCCGCGACCACGGAGGTGAGGAGGGGCAGGGCCCAGGAGCCGGCGAAGCCCAGCACCACCAGGGGCCCGGCCCAGCCGGTGGCGTGCATCCAGCGGCCGAACAGCGTGTCGGACGGCAGCGTGCCCTGCTGGGCCACGGCGGCGACGAACAGGCCGGGCAGCGTCCAGCAGGCCAGCACCAGCAGGCGGATCCGCCACTGGGAGACGAGCTTGACGACCTCGAAGCGGTACACCCGGGCGACCGGTACCGGCCGCGTTCCGGGGGCCGCCTTCGGGGATGCGAGTGCGGTGCTCATCGGGCGCCCTCCTGCTGGTCGGTCAGGGCGAGGAACGCGGCCTCCAGCGGCGGGACCACGGGAGCGACTTCCCGCACCCCGATGCCCGCGTGCACCAGGGCACCCACGAACTGCTCGACGGCCGGCGCCGAAGCGCGCACGACGAGCGTCCCGGCCGCGCGCCGGGGCCCGGTCCCGGTGACGGCCCTGATGCCCGGGGTCTCGGCGGCCACGGCCCGGGCGGCCGACGGATCGGACGTGAGCAGGCGGTAGTCGAGCTCGGGGCTGTCGGCCGCGAGCTTCTCCAGCGGGCCGGAGAAGCGGACCCGGCCCGTCGCGAGGATCGTGACCTCGTCGCAGAGCGCCTCCAGGTCGTCCATGCGGTGGCTGGAGAGCACGACGGTCACGCCGTCGTCCGCGAGGCGGCGCAGCGCCCGGTGCACGTGCTGCTTGCCCGCCGGGTCGAGGCCGTTGGACGGCTCGTCGAGCACCAGCAGGCGCGGGTCCGTGAGCAGCGCGGCGGCCAGTCCGAGGCGCTGGCGCATGCCGAGGGAGAACCCGCGCACGCGGTCGTCCGCGACGTCGCTCAGCCCGACCTCGGCCAGGGCCCCGTCGATGCGGCCGGTGCGGGCGTCCTGGCCGGTCAGGGCCGCGAGGGCGGCCAGGTTCCGGCGGGCGGTGAGGGACGGGTAGAGGCCGGGGCCGTCGACGAACCCGGCGACGCCGGGCGGTGCGGCGAGGGCCCGTCCGACGGGTCTGCCCAGCACCTCCAACTCGCCCCCGTCGGCGACGGCCAGGCCCAGCAGCAGCCCGAGCAGCGTCGTCTTCCCGGCCCCGTTCGGCCCGGCCAGCCCGTGGATCCGCCCGGCCGCCAGGTCGAGCCCGACCCCGTCGAGCGCCACGACGTCACCGAAGTGCTTCGTCAATCCGCGTGCCCGTACGGCATGTTGTCTGTCGTTCATGGCCCCTTCTCGCAGTCCCCCACGGAAGGTAGGGGGTGCGCGGGGCGGCGTCAGGAGCGCGCGGTTGAACTCGGATGGAACAGCAGTCGGTATGTCCGTATGCGGACGCCTCCGCGGCCGGAACAGGGCGTCTGTCCCGGCCGCGGAGGGCTGTGTCGGACGGTTGTGCCGGAGGGTTTGGACCGTCAGATTCCGAACGGAGCCGCGTACCGGACCGTGCCGGACGGCAGCGGGTGGTGCTCCGGGTCCAGGCCCAGCGCCATCAGCGCCTCGTCCGGCACCTCGATGCTCAGGCCGATCCCGTGGGCGGAGGCCCGGCCGAAGCCGAAGCGCGGGTAGTAGTCCGGGTGCCCGAGGACGACGACGAAGCGCTCGCCCAGGCGGCGTGCCTCGTCGAGCGCGGCGCGGATCGCGGCGGAGCCGGCGCCGGTGCGCTGGTACTCCGGGAGGACGGCGCAGGGGGCCAGGCACAGGGCGGGGGTGTCGCCGATGTGGCAGCGTGTGAGCAGCGCGTGGCCGACCCGGCGGCCGTCGGGGGTGACGGCCAGCACGGACAGCTCGTCGATCCAGGCCCCGTCCATCCGCAGGGCGTCGACGAGGTCGGCCTCCGACGGCGACCCGAACGCGGCGAGGACGATCTCCCGGACGGCCGGGACGTCGTCGGCGGTCTCGGTGCGGGTGGTCCAGCGCGGGGTGGAGGTGGTGGAGATGGTCATGATGAACGAGGTTCCGTTCCGGTGTGGTGTGTTCGTCCGGGGACGGCGACGCGTCCCCGGCCCCGCGAGCTCACGCTCCCGGCGGGGAAGGGGGATTCGAGGGCGGGGTCAGGCCGACGCCCGGGACGTGAGGGTGACCCGGGCGCTGCGCACGGCGACGGCCTTGAGCGCGGTCATCAACCCCACCTCCCCACTTCCTCGATCCGGTCGAACACGAACCGCTCCACCGTAACACCGACCCGGTCGTGAGGTCACGTCGTTTGTCGGCCGCGGATCCGCACCGGGCGGCTATCCCCAGTAGCCCGTGTGGACGGCGGCGGCCTCGTCGTAGAGGTGGGGGCCCGAGACGGTGACGGTGTTGCCGCCGGCGGCGAAGACGTCGCGGCAGGGGAGGGCGAGGACGGGCTCGTCCGGGTCCACGCCGGCGATGGCGTTCAGCTCGGGGGCGGCGAGGGCGTAGACGACCCGGCGGATGCCGCTCCAGTAGATCGCTCCGGCGCACATGGCGCACGGTTCGGTGCTGGAGTACAGGGTGGCGCCGGTGAGCTGGGTCGGGGCTAGGTGGCGGGAGGCCTGGCGGACGAGGTTGGTCTCGGCGTGGGCGGTGACGTCGTGGTCCGTGAGCACGGTGTTCTCGGCGGTGAGCAGGACGCCGCCGGCGCCGTCGGTCAGCAGGGCGCCGAACGGGTGGTTGCCGTGGGCCCGGGCGGAGGCCGCGAGCTCGATGGCCGTGAGCAGGTGGGCGCGGGTCTGGTCGGCCATGACGGTTCTCCTCGGGGCGGCGCGGGCGACGAGGACAAACGTATAGCGCGCGGGCCCGTCGGGGGTTGATCGAAACCGCCGGGGCCGCCGGTCGACCCGGAGCGGAAGGGGCCGGTCCGCGAGGGTAGCAGCGCGGGGCGGGTGTCCGGGGACGGGCGGCCGGGTGTCCAACCGCGGGCGTCTGCGGTTGGACACCGGGGGGTGCGGTGATCGATTGACAGACCGTTCGCGGCTCCAGGTAAATGGCGCAGCAGTGGCCCGCCGTTCGCGGGCGGACCTCCGTTTCCGGCACCCCGATCCCGGAGTTGATGCTGTGTCAGTGCGAGAGCGTGAGCACGAGAACGACGCCCGGCCGGACCTGTCCGGCGTGGTCGCCGCCGCGCTGGCCCCGTTGGTGCCGGTGCGGGCGGTGACCGTGCGGGCCGACGGGGCCGGGGCACGGCGGCTGCTCGTCGAGGTGCTGCCCGAACCCGGGCCGGCGGGTGACGAGGACGACGAGGCCGTCGTGGTCGAGTCCTGGCAGGCCGTGTTCGAGGACGCGTACGGGCTGGTCGCGGACGACGACGGTCCGGAGGCGGGCCGGCTGGCGGGGTGGACGGACAGCTTCACCGGCCGGCCGATCGGCGCCGCGCACATGGCCGAGTGGGTGGACACCACGGTGGAGCGGCTCGCCCGGCTCGGGCCCCGCGCCGTCCTGGAGATCGGCGCCGGCACCGGGCTGCTCGCGCGGCCGCTGGTCGAGCGGCTCGGCGTCCGCGAGTACACCGCGACGGACTTCTCCGCCGAGGCGGTGCGCCTGCTGCGCCGACTGGGCGACGACCTGCGCCGGGGGCGGCCGGAGGCCGTGATCACGGTGGCGGAGGCCGCGGCCGACGTGCCCGCCCCGCCGGCCGCGACGCCGGGCGGGTACGACACCGCCGTCGTCAACTCGGTCGTCCAGTACTTCCCTTCGGTGGCGTACCTGGAGTCGGTGATCGCCGCGACGCTGCCCCGGATGGCGCCCGGCGGGCACGTGTTCCTCGGCGACCTGCGGGACTCCCGCCTGCTGGAGCACTTCGCGGTGCTCAAGCACGAGCTGCGGCGGGAGCCGGGACCGCGCAGCGGCCTGCGCCTGGACCACGTGGCGGTCGAACTCGCCGGTGACGTCGAGCTGAGCGTCGACCCCGGCTACCTGGCGGACCTGCCGCGGCGCTTCCCGGCGATCACGGCGGTCGAGCTCGCCCCGCGCCTGGGCGCGGCGCCCACCGAGATGACGCTGTTCCGCTACGACGCCGTCCTGCACGTGGGCTGCCCGGCCCCGGCGGAGGCCGGCCCGTGGCGGCCCGCCGCCCGGATCGGGCTCGACGAGCTCGACTGGCTGCTGGCGGGCGACGCCGCGGCGTTCGGCGTCAGCGGGATCGCCAACGCCCGCCTGGGCGAGGCCCGCCGGCTGCACGCGGCACGCCGGGCGGAGCCGGTCGACGGGCCGGGCGTGCCCGGCCTCGACCCGGAGGCCGTCCACCGGCTGGCCGAACGGCACGGGCGGCCCGTCCGGCTGCGCTGGAGCCTGGACGGCCGGCCGGGGGACTACGACGCGTGGTTCCCGGGCCTGGACGCGGACGAGCAGGCGCACTACCGGGTCGCGGTGCCCGCCGCGGCGCCGGGCGCGGGGTGCCGTCAGCAACTGGTGCCGCCCGCCGTCTCGGAGGACTGGCGGCGGGCGGTGTGCGAGGCGCTCGCCCGGCACGCCCCGGACGCCGGTGAGCCGCCGGAGGTCGAGTTCGTCCTGGCGCTCGGCTGACCGTCGGCCACGGCCCTGGTGGACGCCCGGCCCCTCGGGCCATGATGCGCTGCGACGGCTTCGGCGGTGCCCGGCCGTCCGTCCGCGCGCGCTGTGCCGCGTGCCCTTCCCCCTAGTGCCCTTCTCCCTTGTGATGCCCCTGCGCCCGCCTGCCAGGGAGCCCCGAAGCCCCACGATCCCGCTGAGGTGACGCCATGCCGACCAACCCCGACCAGCCCTTCGCCAGTGAGCCCCGAGTGCCTCGGACGGCGCGCGAGGAGGTGCTGTGCGGGCTGTTCGAGCAGGTGCTGGAGCGGCCGCGGGTCGGGGTGGAGGACGACTTCTTCGACCTCGGCGGGCACTCGCTGCTGGCCACCTGGCTGCTCGGGCGGATCCGGGCGGTCTTCGGGGTGGAGATCGGCATCCGGGACTTCTTCGACGCCTCGACCGTCGCGGGCGTCGCCGAACTGCTCAACAGCGGCGCGGCGGAGAAGCGGGCACCGCTGCAGGCGATGGCGCGCCCCGAGCTGCTCCCGCTCTCGTACGCGCAGCAACGCCTGTGGTTCCTCCGGGAGTTGGAGGAGGGCGCGGCCGTCTACAACGAGGTCGTCGCGGTGCGGCTGCGGGGTGCGCTGGACGAGGGGGCGCTGCGGGCGGCGCTGGAGGACGTGGTGGGGCGGCATGAGAGCCTCCGGACGGTCTTCCCCGCGGTGGACGGCGTGCCGTGGCAGCAGGTCGTGCCGGTGACGGGCGAGCCGCTGGTGCCGCTGGAGGTGCGGGAGTGTGCCGAGCGGGAGCTGACCGGGCTGGTCGACGCGACCGTGGCCCGGGCCTTCGACCTGGCACGCGAACTGCCCCTGCGGGCCTCGCTGTTCCGGACGGCGCCGCAGGAGCACGTGTTCCTGCTCGTCGTGCACCACATCGCGTGCGACGGCTGGTCGATGGGGCCGCTGCTGCGCGACCTCGCCGCCGCGTACGACGCGCGTGGCGCGACGGGCGAGGCGCCGGTCTGGTCGTCGCGACTCCCGGTGCAGTACGGGGACTACGCGCTGTGGCAGCGGGAGGTGTTGGGCGAGGAGGACGATCCCGGATCACTGATGGACCGTCAGCTCAACTTCTGGCGCACGCGGTTGTCCGGCTTGCCGGAGGAGCTGGCGCTGCCGTCGGACCGTCCGAGGCCCGCCGTCGCGACCTTCGCGGGCGACACCGTGGCCCTCGCGGTACCCGCCGACGTGCACGCCGGGCTGGTGGCGCTGGCGCGGGAGTACGGCGCGACGCTGTTCATGGTGCTGCGGGCGGGGTGGGCGCTGCTGCTGTCGCGGCTGGGCGCCGGGGCGGAGATTCCGATCGGCACGGTGGTGGCGGGCCGTTCGGACGAGGCGTTGGACGAGCTGATTGGGTTCTTCGTCAACACGCTGGTGCTGCGGACGGATCTGTCGGGCGATCCGAGCGTGCGCGAGCTGCTGCGCCGGGTGCGCGAGGCGGACCTGGACGCCTTCGGGTGCCAGGAGGTGCCGTTCGAGCGGCTGGTCGAGGTGGTGAACCCGGTCAGGTCGGCGGCCCGGCACCCGCTCTTCCAGACCATGGTGGTGCTGCAGAACAACTCCTGGACGACCTTGCGGCTGCCGGGCCTGGAGACCGAGGAGTTCCGGGTGGACCACCGGATCTCCAAGTTCGACCTGTCCCTGGACGCCTGGGAGCACTTCGCCGAGGATGGGCAGCCGGCCGGCCTCGGCGGTCAGTTGGAGTACGCGAGCGACCTGTTCGACCGGCCGACGGCCGAGGGGTTGGTGGAGCGGTTCGTCCGGGTGCTGGCGGGGATGGTGGCCGATCCGGACGTCCGGGTGGGGGCGCTGGAGGTGCTGGAGCCGTCGGAGCGGCACCGGTTGCTGGAGGAGTGGGCCGGTGTCGTCGAGCCGGCGGCCGACCCCGAGCCGGTGCACCGGCTGTTCGAGCGGCAGGCGCGGACGAGCCCGGACGAGCGCGCTCTGGTCTGTGAAGAGCGGGAACTGAGCTATGGCGAGCTGAATGCGCGGGCGAACCGGGTGGCGCGTGAGCTGGTGGCGCGGGGTGTGGGGCCGGAGGTGCGGGTCGCGGTGCTGTTGCCGCGGTCGGTGGAGTCGGTGGTGGCGCTGCTGGCGGTGCTGAAGGCGGGTGGTACGTATCTGCCGATCGACGCGGAGTATCCGCGTGAGCGGGTGGAGTTCATGCTGGCGGACGCGGCTCCGGAGGTGCTGGTCACCGATCGGGAGCTGGGCGCCGGCTATCCGCACGTCGCTCGACTTCTGCTCGACGACGAGGCGGTGGCGCGGCACGCTGATGAGGACCTCGGGGTGGCCCTGGCTCCGCGGCACGCGGCGTACGTCATCTACACGTCGGGTTCGACGGGCCGGCCGAAGGGCGTCGTGATCGACCACGGCAGCCTCGCCAACCTCTGCCACCACTACGAGGTCACCACCTACGCCGAACTGCTGGCCGCCACCGGCCGGGAGCGGGCGAGCCTCGCCACGACGGCCCCGCTCGCGTTCGACTCGTGCTGGGTGGCGCTGCTGGCCATGTTCGTCGGCCACGAGCTGCACCTGCTGGACGACGAGACCCGCCGCGACGCCGCGCGGCTGGTGGAGTACCTGGAGCGGGCCCGGGTCGAGTTCCTCGACACCACTCCGGGCTACGCGGCGGAACTGGTCGAACAGGGGCTCCTGGACGGGGAGTCCGGCTTCGCGCGCATGCTGAACGTCGGCGGCGAGGCGGTGTCGGAGTCGCTCTGGCGGCGCGTGCTGGCGACGCCGGGGTGGACCGGACAGAACACCTACGGCCCGACGGAGAACACCGTGGACGCGCTGATGGCGTGGTTCGCCGTCGCGCCGTCGCCGGTGCTGGGCCGGGCGACGACGAACACGCGGGCCTACGTGCTGGACGCCGCGCTGCGTCCGGTGCCGGCCGGGGTGATCGGGGAGCTGTACGTGGCCGGGGCGCAGGTGGCGCGCGGCTACCTCGGGCGTCCCGGGCTGTCGGCGTCGCGCTTCCTGCCGGATCCGTTCGGCGGTCCGGGGGAGCGGATGTACCGTACCGGGGACCTGGTGCGGTGGACGGCGGACGGCCAACTCGTGTTCCTGGGCCGGGCGGACGACCAGGTGAAGGTGCGCGGGTTCCGGATCGAGCTGGGCGAGGTGTCGGCGGCGCTGGAGCGCTGCGCGGAGGTCTCGGCCGCCGTCACCGTGGTCCGGGAGGACCGCCCGGGGGACCGCCGGCTCGTGGCGTACGTCGTCCCCGCCGCCGGAGCCGCGCCGGATCCCGCCGCCGTGCGCAGGGAAGCGGCGTCGGCGCTGCCGGAGTATGCGGTGCCGTCGGCGGTGGTGGTGCTGGAGGCGCTGCCGCTGACCGGCAACGGCAAGGTGGACCGCCGTGCGTTGCCCGCGCCGGAGGCCGAGGTGCACGTCACGCGGGCGCCCCGGGACGCGCGGGAGGAGGTGCTGTGCGGGCTGTTCGAGCAGGTGCTGGGCCGTGCGCGGGTCGGGGTGGAGGACGACTTCTTCGAGCTGGGCGGGCACTCCCTGCTGGCGACGCGGCTGGTCAGCCGGGTCCGTTCGGCGCTCGGCGTGGAGCTGGGCATCCGCGACCTGTTCCAGGCGCCGACCGTGGCCGGGCTGACCGCCCTGCTCGACCAGCGCGGCGCGGTGGCCCCGCGGCCGCCGCTGCGGCCCGTCGAGCGGCCCGAGCGGCTCCCGCTCTCGTACGCCCAGCAGCGCCTCTGGTTCCTGCGCGAGTGGGAACGGGCGAGCGGCGCCTCGACGTACACGGTGCCGACCGCACTGCGGCTGCGGGGCGCGCTGGACGAGGGTGCGCTGCGGGCGGCGCTGGAGGACGTGGTGGGCCGGCACGAGAGCCTGCGGACGGTGTTCCCGGTCGTCGACGGCGTGCCGTGGCAGCAGGTCGTGCCGGTGAAGGGCGAACCGCTCGTCCCGTGGGAGGTGTCTGCGTGCGGCCGGGAGGAGCTCGACGAGCGGCTGGCGGCGGCGTCCGGCCACGGCTTCGACCTCGCGAATGAACTCCCGCTCCGGGCCTGGCTGTTCAGGATCGCCCCGGAGGATCACGTGCTGCTCCTCGTGGTGCACCACATTGCGTGCGACGGCTGGTCGATGGGACCGCTGCTGCGCGACCTCACCGCCGCCCACGCCACCCGCAGCACGACCGGCGACGCTCCGGGGTGGTCCGAACTCCCGGTGCAGTACGGCGACTACGCGCTGTGGCAGCGCGGCGTGCTGGGCGCGGAGGACGATCCCGAGTCCTTGACGAACCGTCAGATCGACTTCTGGCGCTCGCGGCTGTCCGGCCTGCCGGAGGAGCTCACGCTGCCCACCGACCGGCCGCGGCCCCTCGAACCGGGCTTCGCCGGCGGCGTGGTCGACGTGGCGGTGCCGGCGGAGGTGCACGCCGGGTTGGTGGCGCTGGCGCGGGAGTCCGGGGCGACGCTGTTCATGGTGCTGCGGGCGGGGTGGGCGCTGCTGCTGTCCCGCCTCGGGGCCGGCACCGACATCCCCGTGGGCACGGTGGTGGCGGGCCGTTCGGACGAGGCGTTGGACGACCTGGTCGGGTTCTTCGTCAACACGCTGGTGCTGCGGACGGATCTGTCGGGCGATCCGAGCGTGCGCGAGTTGCTGCGCCGGGTGCGGGAGGCGGACCTGGATGCGCTGGGCAGTCAGGACGTGCCGTTCGAGCGGCTGGTCGAGGTGCTGAACCCGGCCAGGTCGGCGGCCCGCCACCCGCTCTTCCAGACCATGCTGATCCTGCAGAACAACGCGTGGTCCGAGCCGGGGCTGTCGGGCCTGCGGGTCGACGAGATCCCGGTGGACCACCGGATCGCGAAGTTCGACCTGTCCGTCGACTTCTGGGAGAAGGCGGGCCCGACGGGTGAACCGGTCGGGCTCGGCGGTCAGTTGGAGTACGCTAGCGACCTGTTCGACCGGTCGACCGCCGAGGACCTGGCCCGCCGGTTCGTCCGGGTGCTCGCGGCGATGGCGGCGGAGCCGGACGTCCGGATGGGGTCGCTGGAGGTGCTGGAGCCGTCGGAGCGGCACCGGTTGCTGGAGGAGTGGGCCGGTGTCGTCGAGCCGGCCGTGGACCGCGAACCGGTGCACCGGCTCTTCGAGGAGCAGGCCCGGAGCCGCCCGGACGAGCGGGCGCTGGTGTTCGGCGGTCGGGCCTGGACCTTCGGTGAGCTGAACGCGCGGGCGAACCGGGTGGCGCGTGAGCTGGTGGCGCGGGGTGTGGGGCCGGAGGTGCGGGTCGCGGTGCTGTTGCCGCGGTCGGTGGAGTCGGTGGTGGCGCTGCTGGCGGTGCTGAAGGCGGGTGGTACGTATCTGCCGATCGACGCGGAGTATCCGCGTGAGCGGGTGGAGTTCATGCTGGCGGACGCGGCTCCGGAGGTGCTGGTCACCGATCGGGAGCTGGGCGCCGGTTATCCGCACGTCGCTCAACTGCTGTTCGATGATGAGGCGGTGGCGCGGCACGCCGATGGGGACCTCGCGGTGGCCCTGGCTCCGCGGCACGCGGCGTACGTCATCTATACGTCGGGTTCGACGGGCCGGCCCAAGGGCGTCGTGATCGACCACGGCAGCCTCGCCAACCTCTGCCACCACTACGAGCGCGTGACCTTCGCCGGTCACCGGGCCCGCTCGGGCGCCACCCGGATCCGCATGATCTCGACCGCGCCGCTGGCCTTCGACTCCAGCTGGACCCCGGTGCTCGGGCTGTTCCTCGGCCACGAACTGCACCTGACGGACGACGACGACCGCCGCGACGCCGCCCGACTGGCCGAGTACATCGGGCGGGAAGGCATCGAACTGCTGGAGACGACGCCGGGCTACGCCGCCGAACTGGTCGAGCAGGGCCTGCTGGAGGCGGACCCGCGCTCGCCCCGGACCCTCGTGGTCGGCGGCGAGGCGCTGCCGGAGTCGCTGTGGCGCCGGATGCTGGACGCGCCGGGGTGGACCGGGCAGAACACCTACGGCCCGACGGAGAACACGGTGGACGCGCTGGCGGCGTGGTTCGGCGACACCGACGGGCCGCTGCTCGGGCGGGCGACGACGAACACGCGGGCCTACGTGCTGGATGCGGGGCTGCGTCCGGTGCCGGTGGGCGTGGCAGGCGAGTTGTACCTCGCCGGGGCGCAGGTGGCGCGCGGCTACCTGGGCCGCCCCGGGCTGTCGGCGTCGCGGTTCCTGCCGGACCCGTTCGGTGGTCCGGGGGAGCGGATGTACCGGACTGGTGATGTGGTGCGGTGGCTGCCGGACGGCCAACTCGCCTTCCTGGGACGGGCGGACGACCAGGTGAAGGTGCGCGGGTTCCGGATCGAGCTCGGTGAGGTGTCGGCGGCGCTGGAGCGCTGTGCGGACGTCGTCACCGCGGTCGCGGTGGTCCGGGAGGACCGCCCGGGAGACCGGCGGCTCGTCGGGTACGCGGTGGCGCGCGAGGGCGCGGCCGTGACGGGTGCCGAGGTGCGGCGCGAGCTCGGCGCGCTCCTGCCGGAGTATGCGGTGCCGTCGGCCGTCGTGCTGCTGGAGGCGCTGCCGCTGACCGGCAACGGCAAGGTGGACCGCCGTGCGTTGCCCGCGCCGGAGGCCGAGGTGCACGTCACGCGGGCGCCCCGGGACGCGCGGGAGGAAGTGCTGTGCGGACTGTTCGAGCAGGTGCTGGGCCGTGCGCGGGTCGGGGTGGAGGACGACTTCTTCGCGCTCGGCGGGCACTCGCTGCTGGCCATGCGCCTCGTCGCCCGGGTCCGCTCGGTGCTCGGCGTGGAGCTGGGCATCCGCGACCTGTTCCAGGCGCCGACCGTGGCCGGGCTGACCGCCCTGCTCGACCGGCGTGGCGCGGTGGCCCCGAGGCCGCCGCTGCGGCCCGTCGAGCGCCCCGAGCGGCTCCCGCTGTCGCACGCCCAGCAGCGCCTCTGGTTCCTCGGGACCGTGGACAGCGAGGCCCGGACGGCGACGTACGCGATGCCGCTGACCGTCCGGCTGCGGGGTGCGCTGGACGAGGGCGCCTTGCGGGCGGCGCTGGAGGACGTGGTGGGCCGGCACGAGAGCCTGCGGACGGTGTTCCCGGTCGTCGACGGCGTGCCGTGGCAGCACGTGGTGCCGGTGACGGGCGAACCGCTCGTGCCCTGGGAGAGCGTGGCGTGTGCGGCGGAGGCCGTCACCGGCCTGATCGACGGGGCCGTGCACGGCGTCTTCGACCTCGCGAGCGAACTCCCGCTCCGGGCCTGGCTGTTCCGGATCGCTCCCGATGAGCACGTGTTCCTGCTGGTGATGCACCACATCGCGTGCGACGGCTGGTCGATGGAACCGCTGCTGCGCGACCTCACCGCCGCGTACGCGGCCCGCAGCGGGACGGGCGAGCCCCCGGCGTGGTCCGAACTCGACGTTCAGTACGGCGACTACGCGCTCTGGCAGCGCGGCGTGCTGGGCGAGGAGGATGACTCCGATTCGCTGATGAACCGTCAACTTGACTTCTGGCGCGAGCGGCTGGCCGGCCTGCCGGAGGAGCTGGCGCTGCCGTCGGACCGTCCGAGGCCCGCCGTCGCGACCTTCGCGGGCGACACCGTGGACCTCGCGATACCCGCCGACGTGCACGCCGGGCTGGTGGCGCTGGCTCGTGAGAGTGGTGCGACGCTGTTCATGGTGCTGCGGGCGGGGTGGGCGCTGCTGCTCTCGCGGCTGGGCGCCGGCACCGACATCCCCGTGGGCACGGTGGTGGCGGGCCGTTCGGACGAGGCGTTGGACGAGCTGATCGGGTTCTTCGTCAACACGCTGGTGCTGCGGACGGACCTGTCGGGCGATCCGAGTGTGCGCGAGTTGCTGCGCCGGGTCCGCGAGGCGGACCTGGACGCGCTGGGCAGTCAGGACGTGCCGTTCGAGCGCCTGGTCGAGGTCCTGAACCCGGCCAGGTCGGCGGCCCGGCACCCGCTCTTCCAGACGCTGCTGATCCTCCAGAACACCACCTGGTCCGAGCTGGACCTGCCCGGACTGGAGACCGAGGACGTTCCGGTCGAGCACCGGATCGCCAAGTTCGACCTGTCGGTGGACTGCTGGGAGCTGACGTCGGCGGCCGGCGGGCCGGGCGGGATCGGCGGCGAGCTGGAGTTCGCGACGGACCTGTTCGACCGCTCGACGGCGGAGACGCTCGCCCGGCGGTTCGTCCGGCTGTTGTCCGGGATGGTGGCGGACCCGGACACCCGGGTGGGCGCGCTGGGGCTCCTGGAGGACTCGGAGCGAGACCAGTTGGAGGAGTGGGCCGGTGCCGTGACGCCCGAGCCCGGCGCCGAGCCGGTGCACCGGCTCTTCGAGCAGCAGGCGAGGACGCGCCCGGCCGAACGCGCTCTGGTGTTCGGCGACCACGAGCTGAGCTTCGGTGAGCTGAACGCGCGGGCGAACCGGCTGGCTCGCGAGCTGGTGGTGCGGGGTGTGGGGCCGGAGTCGGTGGTGGCGGTGGCGCTGCCTCGCTCCGCAGACGCTGTGGTGTCCGTGCTGGCGGTGCTGAAGGCCGGTGGGACGTATCTGCCGGTGGATCCGGGGTATCCGCGGCAGCGGGTGGAGTTCATGCTGGCGGACGCCCGTCCGTCGCTGGTGCTCACGACGTCGGCGCTGGGGATCGACGGGCCGTGCCTGCTGCTGGACGACCCGACGGTGACGGCCGCGGTGGCGGCGCATGGAAGCGAGGACCTGCCTAGCCGGGTCCACCCGCAGAACGCCGCCTACCTGATCTACACGTCCGGCTCCACCGGCACCCCCAAGGCCGTCCAGGTCCCGCACGCCGGCCTCGCCAACCTCGCCCGGCACCTCGACCGCTCGGTGCTGGCCGACCACCTCGCCGCGACGGGCCGCTCCCGGGCCCGCGTCGCGAGCACGTCGTCGTCCTCCTTCGACGCGAGCTGGCAGTCGCTGAGCGCGCTGTTCCTCGGACACGAGCTGTACGTGCTGGACGAGGAGACCCGCCGGGACGCCGCCGCCGCCGTGGCGGACCTGCGCCGCGCGGGCGTCGACCTGCTGGACACCACGCCCGCCTACGCGGCGGAACTGGTCGAGGAGGGGCTGCTCCGGCCGGACCCGGCCGAGGGCCTGCCCGTCGTGCGGACCCTGCTCCTGGGCGGCGAGGCGCTCCCGGCACCGCTGTGGGAGCGGCTGCGCGCGACGCCCGGCCTGGTCGCGCACAACGCGTACGGACCGGCCGAGTGCACCGTCGACACGGTGATGACGCCGCTGTCGGCGGCCGGTTCGCCGGTCCTGGGCCGGGCGACGACGAACACGCGGGCCTACGTGCTGGATGCGGGGCTGCGTGCGGTGCCGGTGGGGGTGGCGGGCGAGTTGTACCTGGCCGGGGTGCAGGTGGCGCGCGGCTACCTGGGCCGCCCCGGGCTGACGGCGTCGCGCTTCCTCCCGGATCCTTTCGCCGGTCCGGGGGAGCGGATGTACCGCACGGGCGATGTGGTGCGGTGGCTGCCGGACGGCCAACTCGCCTTCGTGGGGCGGTCGGACGATCAGGTGAAGGTGCGCGGCTACCGGATCGAGCTGGGGGAGGTGTCGGCGGCGCTGGAGCGCTGTGCGGACGTCGTCGCCGCGGTCGCGGTGGTCCGGGAGGACCGCCCTGGGGACCGGAGGCTCGTCGGCTACGTCGTCCCGGCCGCGGGAGCCTCACCCGATGCCGCCGCCGTGCGCAGCGAGGTCGCGTCGGTGCTGCCGGAGTACGCGGTGCCGTCGGCCGTCGTGGTGCTGGAGGCGCTGCCGCTGACGGGCAACGGCAAGGTGGACCGCCGTGCCCTGCCCGCGCCCGCGGTCGTCGCGCAGGTCGCGCACGCCCCGCGCGACGCCCGCGAGGAACTCCTCGCCGGGCTCTTCGCGGAGATCCTGGGCGTGCCCAGGGTCGGTGTGGACGAGGACTTCTTCGCGCTGGGCGGGCACTCCCTGCAGGCCATCCGCCTGCTCGTCCGGGCCAGGGCGGCGCTCGGCGTGGAGCTGGGCATCCGCGACCTCTTCCAGGCGCCGACGGCTGCCCGGCTCGCCGCGCTGCTGCAGTCGCGGACCGCAGCGCCGCACGAGCCGCTGGTCGCGGTGGAGCGCGGCGAGCGGACGCCGCTCTCGTACGCCCAGCAGCGCCTCTGGTTCCTGCGCGAGTGGGAGGGCACCGGGAGCGCCTCGACGTACACGGTGCCGACCGCGCTGCGGCTGAAGGGGGCACTGGACGAGGGGGCGCTGCGGGCGGCGCTGGAGGACGTGGTGGGCCGGCACGAGAGCCTGCGGACGGTTTTCCCGGTGGCGGACGGCTCGCCCTGGCAGCACGTGGTGCCGGTGACGGGCGAACCGCTCGTCCCCTGGGAGGCGGCCGACTACGCCCCGGAGGACCTGCCCGGGCGGATCGCCGCCGCGGCCGGGTACGAGTTCGACCTGGCGCGCGAACTTCCGCTGCGCGCCTCGCTGTTCCGCGTCGCACCGGACGAGCACGTTTTCCTGCTCGTGGTGCACCACATCGCGTGCGACGGCTGGTCGATGGGCCCGCTGCTGCGCGACCTGACCGCCGCGTACACGACCCGCCGTGCGAGTGGCGGGGCTCCGGCCTGGGCCGAACTCCCCGTCCAGTACGGCGACTACGCGCTCTGGCAGCACCGGGTGCTCGGCGAGCCGGATGTGATGGATCGTCAGCTCGCCTTCTGGAAGGACCGTTTGTGCGACCTGCCGGAGGAGCTGGCGCTGCCGTCGGACCGTCCGAGGCCCGCCGTCGCGACCTTCGCGGGCGACACGGTGGACGTCGAGGTGCCCGCCGACGTGCACGCGGGACTGGTGGCGCTGGCGCGCGAGTCCGGGGCGACGCTGTTCATGGTGCTGCGGGCGGGCTGGGCGCTGCTGCTGTCCCGCCTCGGGGCCGGGGCGGACATCCCCGTCGGCACGGTGGTGGCGGGCCGTTCGGACGAGGCGCTCGACGACCTGGTCGGGTTCTTCGCCAACACCCTGGTGCTGCGCACCGACGTCTCCGGCGACCCGAGCGTCCGGGAGCTGGTGCGCCGGGTGCGGGAGGCGGACCTGGAGGCGCTGGGCAGCCAGGACGTGCCGTTCGAGCGGCTGGTCGAGGTGCTCAACCCGGTCCGGTCGGCGGCCCGGCACCCGCTCTTCCAGACCGCGCTCGTGCTGCAGAACAACGCGTGGTCCGAGGCCGGGCTGCCGGGTCTTGAGGTCGAGGAGGTCCCGGTCGACCTGCCGAACGCCAAGTTCGACCTCGCGGCCGGCCTCTGGGAGCGCCGGACCGGCGACGGCGGGCCGGGCGGGATCGGCGGCGAGCTGGAGTTCGCGACGGACCTGTTCGACCGCACGACGGCGGAGACGCTCGCCCGCCGGTTCGTCCGGCTGTTGTCCGGGATGGTGGCGGACCCGGAAGCCCGGGTCGGCGCGCTGGAGCTCCTGGAGCCCGCCGAGCGGGCCGCCCTCCTGGCCCACGGGACGGGAGCCGTGCGCGCTGCGGACTCCGGCCTGCTCGCCCACCAGGTGTTCGAGGCGAGGGCGGCGGAGCAGCCGTGCGCGCCGGCGCTGGTCGACGGGGACCGCGAGGTGAGCTTCGGTGAGCTGAACGCGCGGGCGAACCGGTTGGCGCGGGAGCTGGTGGTGCGGGGTGTGGGGCCGGAGTCGGTGGTGGCGGTGGCGCTGCCTCGCTCCACAGACGCTGTGGTGTCCGTGCTGGCGGTGCTGAAGGCCGGTGGGACGTACCTGCCGGTGGATCCGGGGTATCCGCGGCAGCGGGTGGAGTTCATGCTGGCCGACGCCCGTCCGTCGCTGGTGCTCACGACATCGGCGACGGGGATCGACGGGCCGTGCCTGCTGCTGGACGACCCGACGGTGACGGCCGTCGTGGCGGCACATCCGAGCGAGGACCTGCCTAGCCGGGTCCACCCGCAGAACGCCGCCTACCTGATCTACACGTCCGGCTCCACC
Organism: Kitasatospora sp. NPDC057904; assembly: GCF_042887925.1. Lineage (NCBI taxonomy): Bacteria > Bacillati > Actinomycetota > Actinomycetes > Kitasatosporales > Streptomycetaceae > Kitasatospora > Kitasatospora sp. NPDC057904. The sequence continues at coordinate 544,810 of NZ_JBHVOL010000002.1, read as the reverse complement.
GGCACCCCGAAGGCCGTCCAGGTCCCGCACGCCGGCCTCGCCAACCTGGTGGCCGCGTCCGCGGCGAAGCTGCGCCTCGGCCCGGGCCGCTCGCTGCTCCAGCTGGCCTCGCCGGGCTTCGACGCGGCCGTCTACGAGTGGGCCAACGCGCTGTTGGCCGGAGCGGCGCTGGTGCTGCCGCCCGCCGACGCGCGGTCCGGCGAGCCGCTCGCGCGGGTGCTGGCGGAGCGCGGTGTCACCCACGCCGTCATCACGCCCGCCGTCCTCGCGACGCTGCCCGCGCGGTCGGCGGCGGACCTGGGCGGACTGGCCGTCCTGGTCGTCGCGGGCGAGGCCCTGCCCGGCGAGCTCGTGGCGCGGTGGGCACCCGGCCGGGAGCTGATCAACGCCTACGGGCCGACCGAGACCACCGTCTGCGCGACCGCCAGCGAGCCGCTGCGGCCGGACGGCGGGGCGCCCATCGGCCGCCCGCTCGACGGCACCCGGGTCTACGTGCTGGACGCCGGGCTGCGGCCGGTGCCGGCGGGCGTGGCCGGCGAACTGTACGTCGCCGGGGCGCAGGTGGCGCGCGGCTACCTCGGGCGTCCCGGGCTGACGGCGTCGCGCTTCCTCCCGGATCCCTTCGCGGGGCCGGGCGAGCGGATGTACCGCACGGGAGACCTCGTGCGGTGGACGGTGGACGGCCGACTCGTCTTCGTGGGCCGGGCGGACGACCAGGTGAAGGTCCGTGGAGTCCGGATCGAGCCGGGCGAGGTGGCGGCGGCGCTGGAGCGCCGCGCGGACGTGACCGGCGCCGTCGCCGTGGTCCGGGAGGACCGCCCGGGAGACCGGAGGCTGGTCGGCTACGCGGTGGTGCGCGAGGGCGCGGCCGTCACGGGCGCCGAACTGCGCCGCCACCTGGGCACCGTCCTGCCGGAGTACGCCGTCCCGTCGGCCGTCGTGGTGCTGGAGGCGCTGCCGCTGACCGGCAACGGCAAGGTGGACCGCGGCGCCCTGCCCGCCCCCGAGGCCGAGGTGCGCGTCACCCGCGCGCCCCGGGGCCCCCGCGAGGAGGCGCTCTGCCGGCTGTTCGCCGAGGCGCTCGGCCTGCCCGAGGTCGGGGTGGAGGACGACTTCTTCCACCTCGGCGGCCACTCCCTGCTGGCCACCCGCCTCGTCACCCGGATCCGCGCCGAGCTCGGCGAACCCGCCGAGCTGACCGACCTGTTCCGCGCCCCGAGCCCGGCCGGACTGGCCGCCCTGCTGGACGGCGGCCCGGCCGCGGACCCCGGGGTGCTGGTGCGGCTCGGCGGCGAGGGCGACCGGCCGCCGCTGTTCTGCGTCCACCCGGTGACCGGCCTCGGCCGCTGCTACACCGGCCTCGCCGACGGGCTGCCGGACCGCCCGGTCTACGGCCTCCAGGCCCGCGGCCTTGACCGCCGCGCCGAGCGGCCCGCGGACCTGGCGGCGATGGTCGGGGACTACGTGGACCGGATCCGCGAGGTGCAGCCGGCCGGCCCCTACCACCTGCTCGGCTGGTCGACCGGCGGGAACATCGCGCACGCCATGGCCTGCGCGCTGCGCGCCGCCGGTGAACAGGTGCGCCTGCTGGCCGTGTTGGACGCCTACCCGGTCGAGAGCGGACACTGGGGTGCGGAACCCGAGGACGTCGACGCGGAGCTCGTCGCCGACCTGCTCGGCCGCGAGGGCGGCGGGTTCGCCCCCGGCGCCGCCGCGCTCGACCACCTCGCCGCCACCGCGACGGCCGTCGTCCGGGCGGTGGCGGACGCCCCGACCGGACGGTTCGACGGCCGCGTGCTGCACGTCACCGCGACCCTCGGCCGGTCCGGGGACGCGCCCGGCGCCGAGGCCTGGGAGCCGTACGCGGCCGGCGGGATCGACCGGCACGAGGTTGCGGCCGAGCACTTCGACCTGACCCGCCCCGAGCCGCTGGCCGCGATCGCCCGGTTCGTCGCCGAGGCCCTGGACGGGTGCTGAGCCCGTCCCCGTCCCCCCGTGATCACCCGACCGAAACCACCGAAGGGAAACACCGTGTTCGACAGCGACACCGCCCGCTTCCACGTCGTCCTCAACCACGAGGAGCAGTACTCCGTCTGGCCCGAGGACCAGGAGATCCCGGCCGGCTGGACCGCCGAGGGCACCACCGGCACCCTCGACGAGTGCACCGCGCACATCGACCGGGTCTGGACCGACCTGCGCCCGCTCAGTCTGCGCCGGCTGATGGCGGAGCAGGCCGGGCGGGCGTGACGCCCCCGCCCCGGGACGACCGGCCGCCCCGGCCGGCGGCGCCCCGGCTCCCGATCGCCCTCGCCGGGCTGGCCGACCTCCGGGTCGACACCCCGGTGACCGCCGTCCTCAGCTGGGAGCGCTCCACGGCCGGCTCGGGGCTCGCCCAGCTGTACGAGGGCGCCAAGCTCGCCCAGTGGAACGCGGCCACCGACATCGACTGGTCGCTGGACGTCCCCTTCGGCGAGCCGCTGCCCGCCGGCTCGGCGTACGCGCTGGACTCGCTGCGCGCCTCGCCGATCGGCCGGCGCGGGCCCCGCGCCTGGGACGACTTCCGCTGGCAGACCCAGGCCTGGACGGTCTGCCAGTTCCTGCACGGCGAGCAGGCGGCGATGCTCGCGGGCGCCCGGCTGGCCGAGGTGCTGCCGGACATCGAGGCGAAGCTGTGCGCCGTCAGCCAGGCCGGGGACGAGGCCCGGCACGCGGAGGCGTTCGGGCGCTACGTCGGGGAGCACGTCCCCGAGCCGTACCCGGTGTCGGAGGGGCTGCGGCGGCTGTTCGCGGACGCGCTCGGGGCCACCGAGTGGGACCTCCTCGCGCTGGCCGTCCAGTGCCTGGTCGAGCCGCTGGCACTGGCCGGCTTCCGGCTGGCGGAGGCCACCTTCCACGATCCGCTGATCAAGCAGATCACCGCCCGGGTGGCCCGGGACGAGGCCCGCCACGTCTCCTTCGGGGTGCTGCTGCTGCGCGACGTCGTCCCCGGGCTGTCGGCGGCCGAACTGGCGCGGAGGGAGGACTTCCTGCTGGCGTCCGTCGAACTCATGCGCCGCCGCTTCCTGCTGGGCGACCTGTGGGAGCGCTTCGAGGTCCCGGCCGCCGAGGGCACGGCCTTCGCACTGGCCGACCCCGGCCTGGCCGGCTACCGGCAGATGCTGTTCTCCCGGGTGGTGCCCATGCTCGCCCGGATCGGGCTGCTCACCCCGCGCGTGATGCGCGGCCTGGAGTCGATGGACCTGCTGAGCCGCCTGAGCGCGGACACCGTCGCCCGGGTCCGGCGGCAACGGGCGGCGCTCGGTGCGCCGACCGGCCGTGTGCACACCTGATCACTTGTCGTGAACGATCCGCCCTGAGTACGGTCGCTGACCGTGTCCGGTCCACCACGGCCGTCGCACCGCGGCGGCCCCGAACAAGAGGTCCCACATGGCCCAGTCCCCAGACACCGACCCTGCCGAGAAGCCCCAGGGGCTCTGGCGCAACCGCGACTTCGGGCTGCTGATCAGCGGTCAGGTGGTCTCGTTCCTGGGGAGCCAGGTCCAGGTCTTCGCGCTGCCGCTGCTGGTGCTCGCGGTCTCCGGCTCGCCGACCCAGGCCGGGCTCGTGATGGGCCTCAGCTCGCTGTCCTGGCTGCTCTTCGGCCCCTTCGCGGGCGCGCTGGCGGACCGCTGGGACCGCAAGACCACGATGATCCTGTGCGACCTGGGCCGCGCCGTGGTGACGGTCAGCGTGCCGCTCGCCATGTGGCTGGACGGCCTGACGGTCGCCCAGCTGTGCGCGGTGGCCGTGCTCAACGGGGTGCTGGAGACGCTCTTCGAGTCGGCCAACTCGGCGGCCCTGCCGAACGTCGTCGGCGCCGGGCAACTGGGGGCGGCGCTCGGCCGGTTCGAGACCGCGACGAACACCGTGCGGATCGGCGGCGGCATGGTCGCCGGCGCGCTGTACTCGCTCGGGCGGGCGGTGCCGTTCGTGGTGGACGCGGTCTCCTTCGTGCTCTCCGCGATCTCGCTGCGCTTCACCCGGGCGAAGTTCCAGGAGGAACGCAGCGAGGAGACCCCCGCCGGCCTGCTGAAGGAGGTCCGGGCCGGCCTGAGCTGGCTGATGGGCCAGCCGCTGATCCGCTTCCTCGCGCTGATCTCGGCCGCGGACGCGATCCGCTACGGCGCCGGCTACCTGGTGATCATCACGCTGGCCGAGCGGATCGGCGCCTCGCCCACCGAGATCGGGTTCGTCTTCACGGGGGCGGCCGTCGGTGCGATGGTCGGGGCACTGGTCTCCAGCCGGGTCAACGACCGCTTCCCGCTGGGCCGCATCGCCACCGTGACGCTGTGGGTCGAGGCGCTGATGTTCCCGCTCTACGCCGTCGCCCCGAACGCCTGGCTGCTCGGTGCGGTGGCCGCCGCGGAGTCGGTGCTGGCGCCGGTGTACATGGTCGCGCTGTCCAGCTACCGGCTCGCGGCGACCCCGGACCACCTGCGAGGGCGGGTCTCCAGCGCGGTGCAGACCCTCGGCATGAGCGCGATGTCCCTCGGCGCGCTGATCGGCGGCGTGATGATCGACGGCCTCGGCCCGCGCACCACCACGGTGATCTTCGGCGGCTGGCTGATCCTGCTCGCGGTGCTGACCACCGTCAACCGCGCGGTGCGCCACTCCGCCGGGACCGCCCGCCCGGCCCCGGTCACGGAGGCCGCGCCGGCCCAGTCCTAGGGCCTGACCCCAAGCCCCCGCCACCACCAGAAGGGCTCACACATGACCGTCCTGAGGACCGTCGACGCCACACCCGGGCAGCGGCTGCTCTGGATGATGGAGCACTACCGCGGCGCCGACACCCCGCTGAACGTCAACGCCTGCTACCGGCTGCGCGGCCCGCTCGACCGGCCCGCGCTGCGGACCGCGCTGGACCGGCTCGTCGAACGGCACGAGGCGCTGCGCACCACCTACGAGTCGGTGCGGCGCAGGCTCGTCCAGCACGTCCACACGCCCCGGCCGGCCGCGCTGGTCGAGGAGGAGGTCGGGCCGGAGCCCGAGGCGCTGGCCGAGGCACTGCTGCGGCACGCCCGGCACCGGCACGACCTGGCCGTCACCCCGCTGCACGCTGCGCTGCTGACGGTCGGGCCGGAGGAGTCCGTGCTGGTGCTGAACATCCACCACCTGTCCACCGACGGCTGGTCGGGCGGGGTGCTCTCCCAGGAGCTCGGGCGGCTGTACCGGCCCGGCGGCGAGCCGGCGGCGGAACCCGGCAAGGCGGCCTGGCAGTTCGCCGACTTCAGCGAGTGGCAGCGGCAGCGCTACGAGGACGGCGTGCTGGCGGAGAGCCAGAAGTACTGGCGCGACACCCTGGCCGGGGCCGAGGCGCCCCGGCTGCCCGGCACGTCGGCGATCCGCGACGGCGTCGGCCAGCTGCCCGGACTGGCCGCCCTCACCCTGGAGCCGGAGCTGGTGGCGGGCCTGACGGCGCTGTGCCGCAAGCAGCGCTCGACGATCTTCGTCGCCGCCCTGGCCCTGTTCGCCGGCGTGCTGTACGGCCGGGAGGGGCAGCGGGACGTCGCGCTCGCCTCGATGTTCGCCAACCGCACGCGGCCCGAACTGGCCGGCACCGTAGGCTTCCTGTGCAACCTGCTGGTGCTGCGCCTGGACCTGGAACCGCAGGCGGGCTTCCTGGAGGTGCTGCGCTCGACCCGGGACACCGTGCTGGACTCGCTCGCCCACCAGGAGGTCCCGTACCACCTCGTGCCGCAGGGCCGGGGGGAGCGGGGCGAGGGGCTGGAGAACATCCTGTTCCAGGTCGCGGTCGGGCCCGAGTACGCGCTGAGGCTGAGCGGCCTGGAGGTCACCCAGGTCCACCCGCCGGGCGGCATGGCGAGCCGGTTCGACCTGGAGTTCGTGCTGATGCCCACCGAGGACCGGATCGAGGGGCAGGTCTGGTACGACCGCCGCCGCTTCGACCCGGCCTGGGTCGAGGGCCTGACCGCCGACTTCCGGCGGCTCGCGGAAGCGGCCGTCGCCGAGCCCGGACGGCCGCTGGCGGAGCTCGTCGCGGAGCTCGCGCAGGACGCTGTCCGAGTGCGCGGCGGCGGCAGTTGAACACAGGCGTGACACCGAAGGGGCCCGAGCGTCGAAACGCTCGGGCCCCTTCGGTGTTCCGGCCGGCCGGGCTACTCGCCCAGGTGGTGCATCACGTGCTTCACCCGGGTGTAGGCCTCGAACCCGTACACCGACAGGTCCTTGCCGTACCCGGAGTGCTTGAAGCCGCCGTGCGGCATCTCGCTCGGGAAGCCGAGGTGGGTGTTGACCCAGACGCAGCCGAAGTCCAGCCGGCGGGTGAACCGCATCGCGCGGGCGTGGTCGGTGGTCCACACCGCGGAGGCCAGGCCCTGCTCGACGCCGTTGGCGAGGGCGACCGCCTCGTCCTCGTCGGCGAACGGCTGCACGGTGATGACCGGCCCGAAGACCTCCCGCTGCACGATCTCGTCGTCCTGGCGGACGTCGGCGATGACCGTCGGCGCGTAGAAGTACCCGGCCTCGCCCACCCGGTGGCCGCCGGTGACGACCCGCGCGTGGGTGGGCAGGCGGCGGACGAAGCCGTCGACCCGGGCCAGCTGGTCGGCGTTGTTGAGCGGCCCGTACAGCGCGCCGGCGTCGTCCGGCGGGCCGGGGCGGGCCGCCTGCGCGGCCTTGGTGAGCGCCACCAGCAGGTCCTCCTGGACCGCCCGGTCGACCAGCACCCGGGTGGCGGCCGTGCAGTCCTGGCCGGCGTTGCCGTACGCCCCCTCGACGATCTTCGCGGCGGCGGCCGGGAGGTCGGCGTCGGCGCAGACCACGACCGGGGTCTTGCCGCCCAGTTCCAGGTGGACCCGCTTGAGCCCGGCCGCCGCGTCCCGCGCGACCTCCGTGCCCGCCGCGACCGATCCGGTCAGCGACACCAGCGCCGGGACGGGGTGGCGCACCATGAGCCGCCCGGTGTCCGGGCCGCCGCAGACCACGTTGAGCACCCCGGGCGGCAGCACCTCGGCGGCCAGCTCGGCGAGCAGCAGGGCCGTCTCGGGGGTGGTCTCGGCGGGCTTGAGCACCACGGTGTTGCCCGCGGCCAGGGCGGGCGCGCTCTTGAGCACGGCCATCAGCAGCGGGAAGTTCCACGGCGCGAGCTGCGCGCAGACGCCGACCGGCTCCCGGCGGGTGTAGGAGGTGTGGCCGGGGGAGTACTCGCCCGCGGCCAGGCCCTCCAGCACCCGGGCGGCGCCGGCGAAGAAGCGCAGCTGGTCGACCATCAGCGGGGTCTCGCCGGCCGCCGCCGCGCTGCCGGTGCTGCGGGCCTCGGCGGCGGCGAACTCGTCGAGCCGGCCCGCGAGGGCGTCGGCGATGCGCAGGAGGGCGTCCTGGCGCTCGGCGGGGCTGGTCCAGCGCCACTGCTCGAAGGCGGTGGCGGCGGCCCGCATCGCCCGGTCGACGTCCTCCTCGCCGCTGTCGGGCGCCAGCAGGTACGGGGTGCCGGTGCAGGGGTCGAGCAGTTCGGTGTACGTGCCGTCGGCGGGTTCGGCGGACCGGCCGTCGACGAAGTTGCCGAGGCGGGGCAGGCGGGGAGGGGTCATCAGCGCTCCTGTGGGTCGGCGGTGGCGGCGGGGTCGGCGGATCCGGGGGCGGTCGTCGCCGTTCAGGCGCTCACCCGCAGCGACGTGAAGCCGTGGAAGCCGAGGTTGTTGTTCCAGTTGAAGCCGTCCTGCGAGACGCGCAGCGCGGGCCAGCGCCGGTACAGGGTGGCGAGGGCGATCCGGAGGGTCTGGCGCACCAGCGGGTCGCCGAAGCACAGGTGGCGGCCGGCGCCGAAGGTGAGGTGGCGGTTGGGCAGCGGGCGGTCGAGGACGAGCTCGTCGGCCCGGTCGAAGGCGGCGGCGTCGCGGTTGGCGGAGCCGACGTACAGCATCATCGGGCGGCGGGCCGGCAGCACGATCTCCTGGCCGGCGGCGGTGGTGTAGGCGAAGTCCTCGCGGGCGACCCGGCCGACGAACTGGACCGGGGTGCAGAAGCGCAGCAGCTCCTCGACGGCCGGGCCGACGGTGGCCGGGTCCAGCAGCAGGTCGCGCTCGTGCAGCGGGCGTTCCTCCAGGGCCTGCACGCTGTTGCCGATGAGGTAGCGGATCGAGGCGACCCCGGCGAACAGCAGGAGCGCGGCCTGGGCGACGACGTCCTCGTCGCTGAAGCGGTGGCCGTGGACCTCGGTGGTGCGCAGCGTGTGCAGCAGGCCGTTCTGCTCCTCGGAGAGCTTGGCGCACTCGGGGGAGGCGAGGAACTCGGCGAGTTCGCGGGTGCTGGTGCGGGTGCGGTCGAGGTGCTCGACGGTGACCTTGGTGGAGCCGAAGAGGTAGGCGATGTCGTCGGTCCAGCGGGTCAGTTCGGGGTGCGCCTCGACGGGCACGCCGAGGACGTCGGCGATGACCATGGCCGGCAGCGGGAAGGCGAAGTCGGTCATCAGGTCGAAGCCGGCCGGGTCGACGGCGTCGAGCAGCCCGTCGACCAGCCGCTGTATCCGGGGCTCCAGCGCGGCGTCCGTGAAGGGGACGTAACTGCGGTTGGCCTGGCGGCGGTTCTTGGTGTGCTCGGCGCCGTCGTGGAAGGCCAGCCAGCGTTCGTAGACGCCGAGCATGTCGGCGTAGTCGGTGCGCTGTTCCTCGGGCAGGAACCAGAGCGGCACGGCCGCCCGGGCGTTGGAGAGCCGCTCGTCCTTCATCAGGGCCAGGCAGTCGGCGTAGCCGAAGAAGAGCCAGGCCCCGCCGAAGATCTTCTCGGAGCGGTACGCCGGGTGCTCGGCGCGCATTCGGTCGTAGAAGGAGAAAGGGTCGGGAATGTACTCGAAGTCGTTGTGCGAGAAATCTTCGGCGGCGAGCGCGTGGGTGGCCAAGGAAATTCCTCCGGGCGGGATTCGGGTCGTGGACGGCCTCAGTGGACCAAAGGCGCCGAACGCCTGACAAGGCGTCACCGGTGAACGGCGATCGGGCCATCGCCCGAGGTCAGCGCGGTGTTCGGGCGGCTGCGGTTGGACACTGGCCAGTGCGCGGCGGGACGGCCTAACCTGCGTTTTCGCGTCCCCCGCTTTCCCTGTTGTTTTCCCCCGTTCGCCGACCGGCCCGTGGAGTACGGATGGCTGAAGCTCTGCCCTGGCAGGAAGTCCTGCCCGGATATCCGCTGGACCGTCGGGCGTTCTCCGACGAAGCGGTCCTCGACCGGGAACTGCGCCGGGTGTTCCGGGAGTCCTGGCAGTTACTGGCGTTCGCGTCGGAACTGCCCGACGCCGGCGACTACCTGGTCCGCACGCTCGGCAACGACAGCGTGATCGTGGCCCGCGACGAACAGGGCCGCTTCACCGTGCTGCTCAACTCGTGCAGCCACCGCGGCACCCAGCTGTGCCGGGCGACGTTCGGCAACGCCGCGCACTTCCGGTGCAGTTACCACGGCTGGACGTTCGCCAACGACGGCCGCCTGGTGGGCGTGCCCGCGCTGCGCAGCAACTACCCGGAGGACTTCCGCAAGGACCGCTACGACCTGCCCCGGGCCCGGGTGACCTGCTACCGCGGCTTCGTCTTCGCGACCTGGAGCGAGAGCGCCCCGCCGCTGGAGGAGTACCTGGGCGACGCCCGCTGGTACCTGGACGCGCTGCTCGACCTCGCGGGCGGCGAGTGGGAGGTGTACGGGCCGCCGCAGCGCTCGGTGACGACCGGCAACTGGAAGGTCGTCACCGACAACTTCGCCGGCGACGGCTACCACATGGGCACCACCCACCAGGCCGCGTTCGAGCAGGGCATCTACGGCTCCAGCCTGGCCGACGGCACGCTCGGCAAGGGCGAACTGGAGCTGATCGGGATCAACGTCCCCACGCCGCAGGGGCACGCGGTGCGGGCCGGCTACGTCGTCGAGAAGGGCCGGCGCACCCTGCCGGCCAAGGTCGAGGACCCGGCCTACATCGGCTACCCGCGCGAGGTGTGGGAGGCGTTCACCGCCGGGCAGACGCCCGAGCAGGTGCGCTTCAACTCGCACTGCGAGGTCGTGCACGGCGTGCTGTTCCCGAACGCCGCCTTCCTGAGCGTCTCGCACGACCGGGCGATCGGGCGCGAGGACGATCCGCTGACCAAGTACTTCGTGTGGCGCGTGCACAACCCGATCGACGCCCGGCACACCGAGTGCCTCTACTGGACGCTGGTGCCCAAGCGGCACGTGGACGAGGAGTGGAAGCGCCGCTCGTACGCCTTCCAGGCCCGCTCCCAGTCGGCCGGCGGAATCCTCTTCGAGATGGACGACTTCGAGAACTTCGCCCGGATCGACGCCGCGATCGGCGGCACGGTGGCCGACGGCGCCCCGCTGGACCTCTCGCTCGGCCTCGGCCTCGGCGAACCGGTGCCGGACTTCCCGGGCCCCGGCCGCGCCGAGTACCTGACCCTGTCCGAGCAGAACCAGCGGGCCTTCTACCGCCGCTGGGCCGAGCTGATGGAGGGCGACGATGCGTGAGGCCGCCCGCACCGCGTTCGGAGGGCGACGATGAGTGAGCCCGTCCGCACGGACCACCAACCCGCCTACGAGCTCCAGCCGTTCCCGCCGCGCGGGGCCCGCCAGGTCGAACTCGACGCCTCCGCCGGCGCGTTCCTCACCGAGGAGTCGGCCGCCCTGGACGAGGGCCGCCACCAGGACTGGCTGGACCTCCTCGACGAGCGCTTCCTCTACCAGGTGCCCGTCCCGCTGCTGCGCGAGGACCCGGCCCTGCCCCGGCACAGCGACCGGGCGCTGCTGTTCGAGGCGACCAAGCACATCCTCGCGATGAAGCTCGGCCGCACCGGCCTGCGGCACGCGTGGTCCGACCGCCCGGGCGGGGTGACGCGCCACTTCATCAGCGGCGTGCGGGTGTTCGCCGCGCCCGAGGCCGACACCTGGCGGGTGGAGTGCAACGTGCTCGCCTCCTGGACGCGGGGCCGGGGCGAGGCCGCCCTCGCCACCGCCGCCCGGCACGACATCGTGCGCTGCCTGCCCGGCGCCGGCTACCGGCTGCTGCGGCGCCGGGTCCTGCTGGACACCGAGGTCGCCACGCACCAGCAACTCTCGATCATCTTCTAGCGCGGGCCGGCACGCGCCGGCCCGCGGGAGGCGAGGCAGCGGCATGAACGGGCTGGCCTGGACGGCCGAGGAACGCCGGGAGACCGAACTGTGCCGGATCTGCTGCGAGTCGGCGGCGGTCACGGTGTCGAGCTACCCGACCGGGAACGGGACCCGGCTCAAACTCGTCTCGGAACGCTCCGGCGCGGCCGTCCTCCTGGACGCCACCGTGCTGGACGCCCTGTGCCACCTGACCCCGGAGCGCGCCGCCGACCTGGTCCGCGAGCGCACCGAGGGCGCCGGCCCGGCCGAGGGGGACGCCACCGTCGAAGGAGCCGCCCCGTGAAACCCGCACCCTTCGAGTACCGGGCCGCCGGCACGCTCGACGAGGCCCTCGCCCTGCTCGACCCGCCCGGGCACAGCATCGCCCCGCTGGCCGGCGGGCAGAGCCTCGTGCCGCTGCTCAACCTGCGCCGGGTGCGGCCCGCCGTGGTGCTCGACCTCAACCGGCTCACCGAGCTGGCCGGCGTCGAGGTGACCGGCACGGCCGTGCTGGTCGGGGCGATGACCCGGCTGCACGACCTGGAACGGCACGAGGGGCTGCGAGCAGCGCTGCCCGTCGTGCCGCAGACCGCCGCCCGGGTGGCGCACCGGCAGATCCGCCACCGCGCGACCCTCGGCGGCTCGCTCTGCCACGCCGACCCCGCCGCGCAACTCGCGGCCACCGCGGTCGCGCTCGGGGCGACGCTGCGGCTGCGCCGGGCGGGCGGCGAACGGACCGTGCCCGCCGAGGAGTTCTTCACCGGGCCGCACCGCACCGCCCGTCGGCCGGACGAACTCCTGACCGCCGTCTCCTTCCCGCGCAGGCCCGGCTTCCGCTACCGCTTCGAGTCCGTCACCCGGCGCGGCGGGGCGGGCTTCCCCCTGGTCGGCGTGTGCGTGGGCGTACGGCTGGAGGCCGGCGCGGTGGCCGAGGCCCGCATCGCCGCCTGCGGGGTGGCCGACCGCCCGCTGCGGCTCACCGGGGCCGAACAGGCCCTGGCCGGGTACGGCGCCGCCGCGGCGGACGGCGCGCTGGGCGAGGTCGCCGACGCGGCCGTCGCCGGCACCCGCCCGCCCTCCGACCTCCACGGCAGCGCCGAGTTCCGGGGCGACCTGCTGCGCACGGTCCTCCGCCGGGCCGCCGTCCACCTGCTCACCGAGGGGAGCTAGCCCGTGCCCACGTCACCGATGAGCGGCACATCGATCAGCCTGAGCGTCAACGGCACCGCACACACCGCCGAGGCCGAGGACCGCACCCTGCTCAGCGACTTCCTGCGCCACGGCCTCGGCCTCACCGGCACCCACGTGGCCTGCGAGCAGGGCGTGTGCGGCGCCTGCACCGTGCTGGTGGACGGCGAACCGGTGCGCTCCTGCCTGATGCTCGCCCGCCAGGCCGACGGCTGCCGGGTGGAAACGGTCGAGGGCCTCGCCGAGGACGGCCGGCCCGCGCCGCTGCAGCAGGCGATGACCGACGAGCACGGCCTGCAGTGCGGCTTCTGCACGCCCGGCGTGCTGATGGGCCTCACCTACGCCGACCGGGCCGGCCTGAGCGCCGACCAGGCGGTGACCGAGGTGCTGCGCGGGCACCTGTGCCGCTGCACCGGCTACGCGGGCATCCGCGCCGCCATCGAGCGGCACTGGCAGGGCGAGGGGGCGACGGCATGACCGCGTCCGACGTCGGCCGCGGGGCCGGTCCCGACGCCGGCCGCATGATCGGGCGCGCCGTCCCGCGCGTGCACGCGCCCCGGCTGGTGCGCGGCCAGGGCCGCTTCGTCGACGACATCGACGACGCCGGGGCCCTGCACGCCGTCGTGCTGCGCAGCCGGGTGGCGCACGGCCGGATCACCCGGTTCGACCCGGCGGCGGCGCTGGCCGGCGGCGAGGCGCTGCTGGTGCTCGGCCCGGACGAGATCGAGCGGTTCACCGACCCGATCCCCACCGCCTGGCGGATCCCCGGCCAGCTCACCGGCACCGTGGCCCTCGGCGACCGCACCGTCCGCTACGTCGGCCAGCCGATCGGCCTGGTGGTGGCGCGCAGCCGGGCGCTCGCCGAGGACGTCGCGGAGCTGGTCGCCGTCGACATCGACCCGCTGCCCGCCGCGATCGGCCTGGCCGCCGCGCTCGCGCCGGACGCCCCGCGGCTCTACCCGGAGGCCCCCGACAACATCGGCGGGCGGATCCACTTCGGCGACGACCCGGCCGCGCTCGACGCCGTCCTCGCCGCCGCCCCGCACGTGGTGGAGCGCGAGTTCGCGGTGCAGCGGATCAACCACAGCCCGATGGAGCCGCGCGGCCTGCTCGCCGAGTGGATCCCCGCCACCGGGCGCCTGACGGTCCACAGCAGCACCCAGTCCCCGCACGCCGTCCGCCAGGAGCTCGCCACCGCGCTGCGCCTGCGGGTCGACCAGGTGCGGGTGGTGACGCCGGACGTCGGCGGGTCGTTCGGCGGCAAGGTCACCCTGTACGTCGACGAGGCGCTGGTCTGCCTGGCCGCCGTGCGGCTCGGCCGCCGGGTCAAGTGGATCGAGGACCGCACCGAGAACCTGAGCTCCTCCTACCAGGGCCGCGGCCAGCGGGCCCGCGCCCGCCTCGCCCTGGACGCGGACGGGCGCTTCCTCGCGCTCGCCGCCGAGATCACCGGGGACCTCGGCGCGTTCGCGATCCAGGCCGGCAGCGGCCCGTTCCAGGTCGCCGGGCTCGCTCTGGAGGGCCCGTACCGGTTCCCGCAGGCCGGGGCCACCATCACCACCGTCCACACCAACACCGTGCCGACCGGCGCCTACCGCGGCTACGGCATGCAGGAGGCGGCCTGGATCCGCGAACGGCTGATCGACGAGGCCGCCCGCGAGCTCGGCCACGACCCCGTCCGGCTGCGGCTGCACAACCTGCTCGGGCCGGACGAACTCCCGTACACCACGCGCACCGGGCTCACCTACGACAACGGCGACTACCCCGCCGCGCTGCGCCGCGCCGCCGAACTGGCCCGGGAGCGCGCCCGGGAGTCCACCGGGACGGTGCGCCGAGGGGTCGCGGTGACGGCCAGCGTGGAGATCACCGGCTTCGCCCCCTCCGCGCTGCTGGAACTGTTCCGGATCGACTGGGCCGGCTGGGAGAGCGCCCGGGTGCGGGTCAACCAGGACGGCACCGTCACCGTGTTCGCCGGGGTGATCCCGGTGGGCCAGGGCATCGAGACCACCCTCGCCCAGATCGTCGCGGACCGGCTCGGCGTGCCCCTGGACTGGATCGCCGTGGAGCTCGGCGACACCGCCACCGCGCCCTACTCGGACCTCACCTCGCAGGCCAGCCGCTCGGTCACGCTGGCCGGCGGGGCCCTCGTGCGGGCCGCCGGGCGGATGCGCGAGCGGATGCACGCCCTCGCCGCCGCCCACCTCGGCGCCCCGCCGGACGAAGTGGTGCTGGACGGCGCCCAGTTCCGCTGGCCGGCCGGGAACGCCACGACCGCGTGGTCCGAGGTCGCCGCCCGCGGCTGGCGGGGCTGGGGCCGGCCCGACCCGGACCGGATCCGGCTGGAGGAGAGCGTCGACTTCGACCCGCCCGCCATCACCTACTCCTACAGCGCGCACGGCGCCGCCGTCGCGGTCGACCTGGAGACCGCGGAGGTCACCGTCGAGGACTACTGGACCGTCAACGACAGCGGCGTACTGGTGAACCCGGCCATCGCCGACGGGCAGATCGTCGGCGGCGTCGTCCAGGGCCTGGGCATCGCCCTGGTCGAGGAGGCCGTGCACGACCCGGCCACCGGACGGCCGCTCGCCACCGGCTTCACCGACTACGTGCTCCCGGTCTGCGCCGACGTCCCGCCGGTCACGGTGGAGCACCGGTGCACGCCGAGCACGGTCATCCCCGGCGGCTTCAAGGGCCTCGGGGAGGGCGGGGTCATCCCCGCCCCGGCCACCGTGGCCGGGGCCGTCGCCGCCGCCGTCCCGCACATCGCCCACCGGCTGACGGCCACACCGCTCAAGCCGGAACGGATCTGGGCGGCGCTGTCGGAGGCCAAGGAGCTCTCGGAGGCCGACCGGGACTGACCCGTACGGACCGTACCGCCGCAACCCCCGACCCCGAAGGGACCACCAGCGTGCCAGCCCGTCAGGACGAGCCGACCGGCCGCCCGCCCACCGTCCGCGAGGCCACCTTCGCGCTGCTGCGGAGCCTCGGCATGACCACGGTCTTCGGCAACCCCGGCTCGACCGAGCTGCCGATGTTCCGCGACTTCCCCGCCGACTTCCGCTACGTCCTCGGGCTCCAGGAGTCCGTGGTGCTGGCCATGGCCGACGGCTTCGCCCAGGCCGGCCACCGCCCCGCCGTGGTCAACCTGCACTCCGCCGCCGGCGTCGGCCACGCGATGGGCAGCCTGTTCACCGCCTGGCGCAACCGCACCCCGCTCGTGGTCGTGGCCGGCCAGCAGGCCCGCTCGCTGCTCGGCGGGGAACCGTACCTGCTCAACGACCAGGCGGCCGAACTGCCCAAACCGTACGTCAAGTGGAGCCGCGAGCCGGCCCGTGCCGAGGACGTCCCGGCCGCCATCGCCCGCGCCTGCTACCTGGCCATGTCACCGCCCTACGGCCCGACCCTGGTCTCGGTGCCCGCCGACGACTGGGACCGGCCCTGCGAACCCGTCGAACCCCGGACGGTCTCCACCACGCTGCGCGCCGACCCCGAGGCGCTGGAACGCGTCGGCCGCGCCCTGGCCGGCGCCGCCCGCCCCGCCTTCGTGGTGGGCGCCGCCGTCGACCAGGACCGGGCGGTTCCCGACGTGGTGGAGCTGGCCGAGCGCCACGGCGCCGCCGTCTGGGCCGCGCCGATGTCCTCGCGCTGCGCCTTCCCCGAGACCCACCCGCTCTTCGCGGGCTTCCTGCCCCCGGTGCGCGAGGAGATCGTGGCCCGGCTCACCGGCCACGACCTCGTGCTGTCGCTGGGCGCACCGGTCTTCACCTACCACGTGGCGGGCGCCGGTCCGGTGCTGCCGCCCGGTACCGCGCTCCACCAGCTCACCGACGACCCGGCCACCGCCGCCTGGACCCCGGTCGGCGACGCGCTGCTCACCGGCCTCCGCCTCGGCGTGCGCGACCTGCTCGCCTTCGACCCGGCCGTCCCCCGCGAACTCCCGCCCCCGCGGCCCGCACCGGCCCCCGTCCCGGACAGCGACGTCATCACCCAGCCGCTGCTGATGCGCACCCTCGCCGACCTGCGCCCGGCCCGCAGCGTCATCGTCGAGGAAGCCCCGAGCAGCCGCCCGGTGATGTGCGAGTACCTGCCCAACGAGCGGCCCGAGAGCTTCTACACGTGCGCCAGCGGCTCGCTCGGCCACTCGCTGCCGGCCGCCGTCGGCATGGCCCTCGGCCGGCCCGACGAGCGGGTGATCGCGGTGGTCGGAGACGGCTCCGCGATGTACTCGATCCAGGCCCTGTGGTCCGCCGCCGAACTCGGCCTGCCGCTGACCGTCGTCGTTGTGAACAACGGCCGCTACGCCACGGTGGACCGCTTCGCCGACCGCTTCGGGCTCGGCAAGGCCGTCGGCACGCGGATCGGCGGCCTCGACTTCGCCGCCCTCGCCCGCGCCCAGGGCTGCGCGGCCGGCCGGGTCGAGCACCCGGCCCGCCTGGCGAGGGCCCTGCGCACCGCCCTGGCCTCGCCCCGGCCGTACCTGCTCGACGTCCGCGTCGGCGACTGAATCCCGTTTCCTTCGAGAGGGAGAGACAACCTCCATGACCCAGCGCACCGCGGAAGAGATCCGGCAGGACATCCGCGACATCGTGATCGGCATGGCGCCCGACCAGGGCCTCGCCGACCGGCCCGACCCGGAGCTGGTCGAGGAACTCGGCTACCACTCCCTCGCGTTGCTCGAACTGGCCTTCGCGCTGGAGGACGAGTACGGCCTGCCGGCGATCGACCGCGAGCGGGCCCGGCTCATCCGCCGCCTCAGCGACGTCCAGGAGTACGTGGTCGCCGAACTGGCCCGGGCCGAGGCGAGCGGGGGCGCGGCGTGATCGACGGACGGCTGCGCGCCGTGGCGGACCGCGGGCCCGGACGGGCGGCGCTGGTCTGCGGCGAGCGCCGGATCTCCCACGGCGAACTCGCCGACCGGATCGCCCGGGCGCGCGGCGGACTGCACGCGCTCGGCCTCGGACCGGACGGCCTGCTGCTGCTCGCGCTGCCCAACTGCCCCGAGTTCGTGGTCGGTTACTTCGCCACGGCGGGCATCGGCGCCCGCGTGCTCGCGCTGGACCCGGGGCTGACGGAGGCGGAGTACCGCCGGGTGCTGGCCGAGGGCCGGCCCGACGTCGTGGTCACCACGGCGGCGCTCGCCCCCCGCTGGGCCGAACTCGCCCCGGGCGCCGCCCTGGTGGTCGTCGGCGGCCCGGCGGCGGCCGGGCACTCCTTCGACTTCGACGAGCTGACGCGCGCCGACGCGCTGCCCGCCCGCCCGGCCGACCCCGACCGGGCGTGGGTGCTCACCTACTCCTCCGGCTCCACCGGCGAGCCCAAGCGGATCTGCCGCAGCCAGGACAACCAGCTGGCCGAGGCCGACCACATCATCGCCAGCGCCGCCGTCACCCCCGACGACGTCCTGCTCTGCCCCGTGCCGCTGTACCACGCGCTCGGCCAGTTCTGCTGCATGATCGTCGCCGTGCTGGCGGGCGCCACCCTCGTCCTGCCCGAGCCCTCCGGTGCGGCGGGAGCGGGCGGGCCCGACCCCGCCGACCTGCTCGCGCTCGTCGCCCGCCACCGCGTCACCGTCCTCCCGTCCGTGCCCTACCTGCTCGGCGCCCTCGCCGACTGGCCCGAGGACCGCCCCGCCGACCTCTCCTCCGTCCGGCTCTGCCTCTCCGGCAGCAACTTCCTGCCGCCCGCCGTCCGGGAGCGCTTCCTCGCCCGGTTCGGCGTCCCCGTCCGCCAGACCTACGGCAGCTCCGAGGCCGGCAGCGTCAGCTGGGACTGCGACCCCGACGGCTTCGTCCCCGAGTCCGTCGGCCGCCCCCTGCACGGGGTGCGCGTCGAGGTGCTGGACGAGCACGGCCGCGCCCTGCCGACCGGCAGCACCGGCGAGATCGCCGTCACCAGCCGCTCCGTCATGCTCGGCGAACTCGCCCCCGGCGGCACCCTGCTGCGCCCCGGCCCCGGGCGCTACCTCACCGGCGACCTGGGCCGGCTCGACGAGGACGGCCGCCTCCACCTCACCGGCCGCAAGCGGATCCTGGTCGACACGGGCGGGCACAAGGTCAACCCCGTCGAGGTCGAGGAGGTCCTGGAGGCGCACCCGGCGGTCCGCGCGGCGGCCGTGGTGGGCGTCCCCCTGGCCGGCGGCGGCGACCTGCTCGTCGCCGCCGTCGTACCGGGCGACGACGGCCCGGTCCCCGCCGAGGAGTTGCGCGCGCACTGCCGAGCCCGCCTCGCCGGGCACAAGGTCCCCGCGCGCTTCGAGACCGTCGACGGCCTGCCGCGCACCGAACTCGGCAAGCTCCGCCGGGGCCGCCTGGCCGCCGAACTCGCCGCCCTCGTGGACGCCGACGCGGACCGCCCGGCCGCCGGGATCCGGCACGAACCCGACCCGCGCCGACGCGCCCGCCTCCTCACCGAACACCTCCGCCGACGCGCCGCCGACCTGCTGGCCGTCCCGCCCGAGCGGCTCGACCCGGCCGCGCCGCTGCACGCCCAGGGCCTCGACTCGCTGGCCGCGCTGCGCCTCAAGATGGCCGTCCAGGACGACCTGCGCCGCACCGTCGGCCTGCCCGAACTCCTCGGCGGCGCCAGCCTCGACACCCTCGCCCGCCGCCTCGCCGAGGACACCGCCGGGCCCACCGAGGCGCTCGTCGTCCGCGGGCCCGTCGTCGGCGAGTTCCCGCTCTCCCACAACCAGTCCGCGATCTGGCACGCCGACCAGCTCGTCCCGGAGGCCGCCGCCTACAACCAGAGCTTCGCGGCCCGGATCACCTCGCACTGCGACCCCGCGGCCCTGCGCCGCGCCTTCCAGGCCCTCGTCGACCGCCACCCCGCCCTGCGCACCACGTTCGCGCTGCGCGACGGCCGCCCGGTCCAGCGCGTCGCCGAGCACGCGGACGTCGACTTCGCGGTGCTCACCGTCCCCGCCGACTGGCCCGACCGGACGGAGCAGCTGAGCGCGACGGCGTTCCGCCCCTTCGAGCTCGACCGCGAGACTCCGCTGCGCGTCCGGCTGCACCTCGGCGCCGCCGACGGCCCGGTCCTGCTCGTGACGGTGCACCACATCGCCACCGACTTCTGGTCCACCGTCGCCCTCCTGCGCGACCTCGCCGCCGCCCACGCCGCCGACGGCGAGCTGTACCGGCCCGCGCCCCGGCACGGCTACACCGACTACGTCCGCTGGCAGGCCGAGACCCTCGCCGGCCCGGCGGCCGAACGCGACCGGGCGTACTGGCGCGACCTCCTCGCCGACCCGCCGCCCGCCCTCGAACTCCCCGCCGACCGGGCCCGCCCGGTGGTCCAGAGCCAGCGCGGCGCCCTCCACGTCCACGAGTTCGACCAGCCGCGGGTCAAGGCCCTGCAGGACTTCGCCCGCCGCCACGGCAGCACCGTCTACACCGTCCTCCTCGCCGCCTTCCAGGGCTACCTCCACGCCTGGACCGGCGAGCGCGACATCGCCGTCGCGACCATCACCACCAACCGCCAGCGCTCCGAATTCGCCGACGTGCTCGGCTACTTCGTCAACCCGGTGGTGTGCCGCACGCAGGTGGACCCGCAGCTCCCGTTCACCGACCTGCTCGCCTCGGCGGGCCGCGGGCTGCTGGCGGGTCTGGAGCACCAGCAACTGCCCTTCGCGACGGTCGTGGAGCAGCTGGCCGCCGAACACCCCGGCCGCCGGCGCGACCGCAGCCGGACGCCGCTGGTGGAGATCGGCTTCGGCCAGAACAAGGCCCAGGACGGCGGGATGCTCGCGGTGAGCCGCTTCCTGTCCGGGGCCGGCCAGGAACTGCGGCTGGGCTCGCTCGCGCTGGAGTCGCTCCCGCTGCGACGGCGCGGTGTCGTCTACGACTTCTCCGGCGCGGTCCACGAGTCCGCGGACTCGGTGGCGATCGCCTGGGAGTACAACACCGACCTCTACGAGGCGGCCACGGTCGAGCGGTTCGCCGCCCGGTTCGAGGAGTGGGTGGGGCGGCTCCTGGAGCGGCCGGAGCTGCCGCTGGCGGAGCTGGACGCGGGTGGCGGGGCGGTGGCGCCGTTCGCCGGCCCGGCCGCCGGAGCCCCGGCCACGGGTGGCCCGGCGGTGCGGCCGGTGCGGCCGTCGGCGGGGGACGCGCCGGAGGGAGGGCCGGTCGACGATCCGGTCGCGCCCGCCGCCAGGCAGGTCGCCGGTCGCGGCCCTCGGCCCGATCGCACCGCTCCGGCCGGCCCGCCGCCCGCGCTGCCGCAGGCGATCGGCGACCTGGCGCGCGCCCATCCGGGCCGGACCGCTCTGGTGGCGGGCGCCGACACGCTGACGTACGGGCAGGTGTCCGACCGGGCCGGGGAGCTGGCCGCCCGGATCGCCGCGCTGGGCCTGGCTCCGGGCGCCCGCGTCCTGCTCCGGCTTCCCGGGCGGCCCGCGGACCTGCTGGCCGCCGGGCTGGCCGTGCTGTGGTGCGGCGCGGTCGCCGAGCCGCTCGACACGGCCGCCGAGGTCCGTGCGGCGTGCGCGGACGCGGCCCTGCTGATCACCACGGCGGAGGGCCGTGCCGAACTCGGCGCGCTGCCCGTGCCGGTGCTCTGCCCGGAGGCGCCGGGCGAAGCCGGCCGGGTCGAACCGGTCCCCGTCGGGCCGGGCGATCCCGCGCTGGTGCTCAACACGTCCGGCGTGACCGGCGAGCCCAGGGCCGTGGTGCAGCCGCACGGCGCGCTGGCCGCCTGGGCGCACTGGCTCGCCGGACAGTGCGGGCCCGGCGGTCGCGTCCTCGTCCACGGAGGGCCGGGCGCCGACCAGGTGCTGGCCAGGTCGCTCGCGGCGCTCGCCGCGGGCGGCACCGTGGTGGTCGCCACCTCCGGCGAGCTGTCCCCGCTCCTGTGCGGCACCGATTCCTTCGACCTCGTCACCGTCACCCCGTCCGAGCTCTCCGCGCTCCTCCCCGGCCTCGCCGCGTCCGGCCGCGAGCCGGCCGTGCGCACGCTCCTCGTCACCGGGGAGCCGCTCACCCCCGCGGTGGCCGCGCGGTGGCGGGCGGTGAGCCCCGGTTCCCGGCTGCTGCACGGCTACGGCGGTGCGGAGACCGCGCCCGTCGTCTGTGCCCGCGAGGTCGTCGCCGACGACCTGCCCGCGACCGACCCCTTCCGGCCGCTGCCGGTCGGGCGGGCCCTGGACGGGATGGCCGCCCGGGTGCTCGACGACGTCGGCCGTCCGACCCCGCCCGGGGTGTCCGGCGAGTTGTGGGTGACGCGCTTCGGGGGCGACGAGCCCGTCCGCACCGGCGACCTCGCCTGCCGACTGCCCGACGGCGGGATCGTCGTGCTGGGCCGCGCCGCCGATCTCACCCGGCGCAACGGCTACCTGGTTCCGCCCGGCCGGGTGGAGGCCGCCTTGCTGGGGCTGCCCGGGGTGCTGGGCGCCGTCGCCGTGACGGAGGACGCCGACCTCGTCGCCCGGGTGGCCGTCGGGCGGTCGACGCCCCGTCTGCGGGAGGCGCTGCGCGAGCTCCTGCCCGAGTACCTGCTGCCCGCCGAGGTGCTGCTGACCGACCGCCTGCCCGCCGCCCGGAACGGCAAGACCGCCCGCACCGGCCCGGCGCCGGCCGCGCAGCCCCGGATCGAGGAGCCCCGGATCGAGGAGCCGGACCGCCCGGCCGGCCCGACGGACCCGGTGGAGGCCGTCCTCGCCGCGATCTGGGCCGAGGTGCTGGGCGTCGCCGAAGTCGGCCCCGAGGACGACTACTTCGATCTCGACGGCGACTCGATCACCAGCATGAGCATCGTCTCCCGGGCCGCCGAGGCCGGTCTGCGGCTCACGCCCCGGCAGATCTTCACCCACCCCACCGTGCGCGAACTCGCCGCCGTGGCCGAACGGGCGGCAGCACCCGGGCCCGCCGCCCCGGTGTCGCCGGACGGCCCTGCGGAGGTGCCACTCGCGCCCGTCCAGCAGTGGTTCCTCGACCTGCCGCTCGTCCGGCCGCAGCACTGGAACCAGACACTGCTGCTGCGCGCCGCCCCAGGCCTGGACGCGGACCTGCTGCGCCGCGCCCTGCTCGCCGTCGCCGCGCACCACCCGGCGCTGCGCTTCCGCTACCACCGCGACGAGGACGGCTGGCACCAGACCGCCCGGCCCGACGCCGAGCCGGTCCGCGTCATCGACGCGACCGGCACGGGCGCCGATCCGGAGAGCGCCGCCGTCCGCGCGCAGGCCGAACTGGACCTGGCCGACGGGCCGTTGTTCGCCGCCGTGCTCCTTCCCGCGAGCGAGGAGCCCGGCCTGCGCCTCCTCCTCACTGCGCACCACCTCGTCGTCGACTTCGTCTCCTGGCAGATCCTGCTGGACGACCTCGGCCGCGCCTGCGAGCAACTGCTCGCGGGCGAGGAGGTGCACCTGCCCCCGCTCACCACCCCCTTCGCCGAGTGGACGACCCGGCTGCACGCCCACGCCGACTCGCCCGCCGTCCGGGCCGAACTGGAGCGCTGGAGCGGCCCGGCCGCCCGGCCGGTCGCCCGCCCCGACGCGGGCGCGGAGGGCCAGGCCGCGCTCGCCGAGGCCGCGTTGCCCGCGGAGGCGACGGCCGCGCTGCTGGCCGCGACCGGCGGCCGCGGGCGCGACCGTGCGCAGGACGTGCTGCTCGCCGCCGTCGCCCAGGCGGTCGCCGAGTGGACGGGGGAGCGCGAGGTGGTGCTGGACGTCGAGACGCACGGCCGGGCCGACCTGTTCCCGGAGGTCGACCTCAGCCGCACCGTCGGCTGGTTCACCGCCGTCCACCCGGTGACGGTCGCACCGGACCGGTCGCCCGGGGAGGCCGGCGAGGTCGGGGAGGCCAGGGAGACTGGGGAGACTGGGGAGACTGGGGAGACTGGGGAGACTGGGGAGGCCGGCGCCGCCGCCACCTACCGCACCGTCCGCGCGCTGCTGGCCAGGCTGCCCGCCGAGGGCCTCGGCCACGGCCTGCTCCGCCACGCCGCGAGCGATCCCGCGGTGCGCGCCCGGCTGGCCGCGCGCCCGCCCGCCACCGTCAACGTCAACTACCTGGGCCGCGCGGGCCGTCTGGTCGGCGGCGGCGCGCCCGCCGAGGGCCGGGTGCTGACCCCGCTGCCGCTCGCCGGCACCGGCGACCGCGGCCCCGACAACCCGCGCCCCTACCCGCTGGAGGTCAGCGCCCTGCTGGTCGACGACCGGCTGCTGGTGCGGGTGCGCCACAACGCCGTCGCTCACCCGCAGACCGACGTCCAGCGGCTGCTCGACCGCGTCCTGACCGGCCTGACGGCCATCGTGTCCACGCTCGCGACGGTCCCCGCCGCGGACCGCGCGCACCCACTCGCAGGAGGCCAGTAGTGTCAACAGCCCACCCTCTTCTCCCCTCCGCCACCGCCCTGGTCCGGGCCGGCTGGGCGGCCGCGCTGGGGCGCGACGACTTCGGTGACGAGGACGACTTCTTCGCGGTCGGCGGCCACTCGCTGCTGGTCGCCCGGATCATGGCCGGCATCGGCCGGCAGGTCGGCACCCGCCTGCCGCTGCGGATGTTCTTCGACCACCCGACCGTCTCCGACCTCGCCGGAGCGCTCACGGCCCGGGGGCTCGTCCCCGGCGAGGACCGCGAGGAGAAGGGGGCCGGCGCGTCATGACCGGACCGGACCGCCTCCTGCCCCCGCCGCAGTGGTTCGCCACCGCCCGTCCGTTCCCCGACACCGCGACCGTCCCCGACCTGCTGCGGGCCGCCGCCCGGGCCCACCCCGACCGGCCCGCCCTGGTGGCGAGCGACGGCACCGCCCTGACCCACGGCGAACTCGACGCCTGGACGGACCGGCTGGCCCGCCTGCTGGCCGAGCGCGGCATCGGCCGCGGCTCGTACGTGGCGCTGTACGCCGACCGCACCCCGTCGGCCGCCGCCTCCCTGGTGGCGGTGCTCAAGGCCGGCGCGGCGTACGTGCCGATCGACCCGGCCTGGCCCCGGGCCCGCGCCCTCGAACTCCTCACCGACCTCGGCGTGAGCTGCGTCGTCGCCGGCCGCGCCCGCCTCAAGGCCGTCCAGGAACTGCGCTGGGACGCGCCCTCGGTGCGCGAGGTGATCTGCCCCGAGATCACCGCGAAGGACACCTGGGCCGAGGTGCTGGACCGCGAGATGGTCGAGGAGTTCTTCGACTTCCTCTCCGGCGAGCCCGACCCGCTGGAGGCGGCCGGCTTCAACCTCCGCCGCTCCGAACGCCCCTACCGGCCGGGCGACGTGACCGGCTACCGCGACCACGTCGGGCGGCTGGGCCGCGAGGCGGCCGGCGAGGGCGCCCGGATCCTGGAGGTCGGCTGCGGCTCCGGCCTGATCACGGAGGCGCTGGCGCCCACCGCCGCCCGCTACGTGGCGGTCGACCCGTCCTCGGTGGCCGTCGCCCGCAACCTGGCCGCGGCGGCCGCGGGCGGCTACGCGGCGGAAGGCGCGGTCTGCTACGCCCACGAGGTGCCGCAGGCCGTGTCCGGAACCTTCGACCTGGCGATCATGGCGAGCACCGTCCAGTTCCTCCCGGACCTGGACTACTTCCTGGAGACCCTCCGGGGCCTGCTGCCGATGCTCCGCCCCGGCGGCACCCTGCTGCTGGCCGACCTCATCGACCCCGGCCTGGAGGCCCACGCGGGCCTGCGGATCCCGCCCGCCCTGCTGGAGCGGCTCCCGCAGTTCCTGCCGCCGGTCGCCGGGGTCGAGGTGCGCCGCCGCCGCGCGGAGGACTTCGCCGGCGAACTCTCCCACCGCTACGACGCGTTCATCACCGTGGGGGAGGGCGCGGCACCCGCCGTGCGGCCCGGCCGGGTGTGGACCGGCGCCGACATCGAGGCCAGGCCCGCCGGAGCGCTGCCGCCCGGCACCGTCACCGCGGACGACCTCGGGTACGCCGTGTTCACGTCCGGCTCCACCGGCAAGCCCAAGGGCGTCATGGTCCAGCACCGCCCGGTCGTCAACCTGATCGACTGGCTGAACCGGACCTGGGCGGTCGGGCCCGGGGACCGCATCCTCGCGGTCGCCTCCTTCTGCTTCGACCTGTCCGTCTACGACCTCTTCGGGGTGCTCGCGGCGGGCGGCTCGGTGCACCTGGCGACCCAGCCCGAGATCGCCGAACCCGAGGTCCTGATCGACCTCCTGGAGGCCGAGCCGATCACCCTGTGGGACTCGGCACCGGCCGCGCTCGCGATGCTGACCCCCTTCCTCGACGGACGGCCCGCCGACGGCCTCCCCGCCGAGGCGCGCGGCTCGCTGCGCCTGGTGCTGCTGAGCGGCGACTGGGTGCCGCTCACGCTCCCCGACGAGATCCGCACGGCCTTCCCCCGCGCCGAGGTCGTGGCCCTCGGCGGTGCCACCGAGTGCACGGTCTGGTCCAACGCCTTCCCGGTGGGCGAGGTGGACCCGGCCTGGCCGAGCATCCCGTACGGCCGTCCGATGGCCAACGCCCGCTACCACGTCCTGGACGCCGCCCTGCGGCCCCTGCCCGTGGGGGAGCCGGGCGACCTCTACATCGCCGGGGCCTGCGTCGCGGCGGGCTACGCGGGCCGGGCCGCGCTGACCGCCGCGTCCTTCCGTCCCGAACCCGGCTCGCCGGAGCCCGGCGGGCGGATGTACCGCACCGGCGACCGCGCCCGCTGGCTGGCCGACGGCAACCTGGAGTTCCTCGGCCGGCTGGACGAGCAGGTGAAGGTGCGCGGCCACCGGATCGAACTCGGCGAGGTCCAGCACGCCCTGCACCAGTGCCCGGGGGTGCGCGCCGCGCTCGTCACCACGGTGGACCGGCCCGGCGGCCGGGACCTGGTCGCCTTCTACGTGCCGGCGGCCGACGGGCCGGCCCCCGAGGAGGCCAGGGCGCACCTCCTCGCCCGGCTGCCCGCGCACCTGGTGCCCGCGCGGGTGCTGGCGGTGGACGCGTTCCCGGTGCGCGACACCGGCAAGGTGGACCGGGCGGCGCTGCTGCGGCTGCTCTGACGCCTTGAGCGGGAACGCCGGAACGGGCGGTGGCGGGAGATCCCCGCCACCGCCCGTTCCGTCGTGCGGGGCCCGTCAGAACGCCGCCCCGGCCGGCCGGGGCTCGCCCATGAAGTGGACGATCTCCTCGTGGTTCGTGGAGCGCACCGCGTTCAGCGCGCCGCTGCGGTAGTAGAGGTCCAGGCAGGTCGGGTCCGGGCCGAGGTCCGGCTCCTGCCCGGCCCGCATCAGGGCCAGCGCCGCCGGGACGTTGTGGCTGAACGTCACCCCGGCCCGCCGGAAGTAGCCGCGGTCCGCCACCTCCTCGACCAGCGCCTCCTGGTCCGCCACGACCGGCTGGGTCAGCAGGTCGTAGCGGAACACCTCGTCCAGGAACGCCCGGTGCTCCGCGCCGAGCCGGGGGCTCACCGCCTCGCCCCACCAGCGTTCGAGCGCCGTGCGGCCCGCCTGCTCGGTGAACAGGTAGCCGATCGCCGCCGCGTAGGCGGGGGCGCCGCCGCCGTGCGCCCGCGAGGCCGCCTCGCGCAGCGGCGCGGCCTCGGGGGCCGGGGTGGTGTCGATCCAGTCGGCCAGGCTGTCGAGGACCTCGGACTGGGTCCACCCGGCCAGCCGCCGCAGCGGCAGCCAGCAGTGCCGCAGCACGGCGTTCTCGGCCACCACCCGGGCCCAGAACAGGAACCGCTGCATCCGGGCGTTGTCCTCGAAGGTCATGGTGCGGTGCGCCAGCACGTACTCGAAGTCGTCGTGGTCGCCGCGCAGCGCGACGATCCCGTGGACCTCCTTCTGCTCGGAGTACTCCGTGTTGGGCAGCAGCATGATCGGGTAGACGGCGATCCGCGAGACGTGCTCGGCGAGTTCGTCGTAGCCGCGCAGGAAGGACTCGACGGTCTCGCCCGGTGCGCCCCAGATCAGCTCGGCGTAGCAGTCCAGGCCCTCGCGCCCGAGCCACTCGACGAGCTCCCGCCAGTCGTTGACCTTCATGTTGCGCCGGCGCATCGAGTCCAGGGCGTCCGGGCTGAGCGACTGCAGGGCGAGGGTGAACGAACTGCGCAGGCCGGCCTCCTTCATCCGCCGCACGATCTCGTAGAACACCTTCGACTTGTTCTTCGCCCAGGAGGTCTCGAAGGCCCGGGGAAATCCCAGCCGGCGATTGATGGAAATGAGGTCCTCGACCAGTTCGAGGTCGATCGGCAGCATCCCGAAGTTCGCGTCGCAGGCCACCACGGTGTGCACGCCGAGTTTGCCGAAGAGTTCGAGTTCGGCGCGCAGCCGCTCGCGCGAGAAGGCCCGCACGCGCTGGCCGACGGCGCCGCCCCAGTAGCAGAAGGCGCATTTGTACGGGCAGCCCCGGTTGGTCTCGATCAGGGCGACGTCGTAACGGAAGTTCCCGGCCTCGTCGAGCAGGTCGATCGCGCCGGTCAGGAAGGGCGAGGGAATGATGTCGAGGTTCTCGATCCGGGGCCGGTCCGGCGTGGTCACGACGGTGCCGTCGGGGCGCCGGAAGGATATTCCGGCGATGTCGTCGAGCTCGTGCCGGGAGCGGCCGTCGCGGCGGGCCCTGACCAGCTCGGGGAAGGTCAGCTCGCCCTCGCCGTTGACGATCACGTCGACCTCCGGGTGGAGCCGGAACACCCGCTCCGCCTGGCCGCTGACGTGCGTGCCGCCGAACACCGTCCAGCCGTCGGGCTGCAGTTGGCGGTAGGTCGCGGCGAGCGCCCCGAAGGCCCGCACGTTCCAGCCCAGGACGGAGAAGCCGACGAGGTCGGGGAGCTCCTCGCGGAACAGCCGGTGGGCCATCTCCCCGTGCGTCACGCGGCCCCGGAAGTTGCAGATCTCGACCGCCGTCCCGGACCGGAGTCCGGGGTCCTCCAGAATCATCGCCTTCAGGTATCCGGAGGCCAGCGGCATGGATTCCAGCGGCATGTCCCAGACGCCCTGCTGAACGAGTGCCACCCTGAGCTGAGGACCATGCATTCAGCGCTCCAATTCTCCACGTCGAATGGTTCGGGAGAAAGTCTGACGGTCCACGGAGGAAGGGTAAAGCGGCGTTTGGCCGGAACGCGGACAGCGGGCGCCGGAGATGCCTATCATGCCGTCCATGGCAAAATATCGATGGCTGGTGGAGATATCCGGGCAGGACTCCGCCGCGACGGTGCTGTACGCGTTCCCGCACGCCGGTGCGGGCGCCGCCGCGGTCAAGCCGCTGTGCCGGGGGCTGGGCGACGCCTGCCGGGCGGTGGCGGTGCGGCTGCCCGGGCGCGAGTCGCGGATGGACGAGGAGCCGTACACCGAGCTCGGCCCCCTGTGCGACGGCCTCGCCGAGCAGGTCGCCGCGCACGCCGACGGGCGCCGGGTGGTGTTCTACGGCCACTGCGGCGGCGCGGTGTTCGCCTACGAGACGGCCCGCCGGCTGCCCCCGGGGCTGCTGTCGGGGCTGGTCCTCTCGGCCCAGCAGGCGCCGGACCGGATCCCCCCGGTGCACACCTGGCGGCTGCCCGACGACGAGTTCCTGGCCCAGGTGGCGCGGGACGGCTACCTGCCCGAGGCGGTCCTCGGCCAGCCCGAGCTGCGGGAGCTGGTCCTGCCCGCGCTGCGGGCCGACTACGAGGCCATCGAGCGGCACGAGTTCGCGGTCGACCCGATCGGGGCGCCGGTGCTCGCGCTGCTCGGCGAGGCGGACCACTCGGTGGCGGAGGAGGACGTGGCGGCCTGGTCGCGCTTCACCACCGGCGGGTTCCGGCTCGGCCTGCTGCCCGGCGGGCACAACCTGCTGCTGGAGGACCCGGGCGCGGTGGCGGCCGTGCTGCGGGCCGAACTCGGCTGAGGAGCGCAGGTGGTGGGCCGGTCATGCGCGCCGGGTGCCCGCTGTGCCGCCCACCACCCGCCCGCCCAGCGTGCCGGCCGCGAAGGCCTCCCACATCGGCCGTCGCCGGGGCTTGCCGCTGGACGTGCGGCGGATCAGCCCGGACGGACCGGCCACCACCACGACCTCGGCGCCGTCGAGCCCGCGCCGCAGCCGCTCGACGGCCGTCGCCACCCAGGCCCCCTCCCGGCCCTCGACCACCGCCACGGCGGTGTCGACGCCGTCGAGGGCGCCCAGCAGCACGGCCGGGCGGCGGTGCCGCAGCTCCGCGACGCCCGCCAGCACCGCCTCCAGGTCCTCGGCGAAGACGGTGCGGGCCCGCTGCTTCAGGCTGTCCCCGAGGCGGCCGAGGACGTAGAGCCGGCCCTCGTGCAGGAAGCCGCTGTCCCCGGTGCGGAGCCCGGTGGGGTCGAAGGCGGCGGCTCCGAGGTAGCCGTCGGCGATCGAGGACCCGGCGCAGACGATCTCGCCGACCCGGCCCGGCGGCAGCTCCTCGCCCCGGTGGTCGACGATGCGGATCCGGCCGTCCGGCAGCAGCGGGCCTCCGCAGCCGACGAGTTCGAGGCGTCGGTCCGGCGGGGTGCCGGGAGCGGCCGGCCGGACCGGCTCGCCCGTCCGCAGCGCGCTCCGGTCCACTCGCAGGGTGGTCGGCTCCTCGGCCAGCGGCACGCCGGTGACGGCCAGGGTGGCCTCGGCGAGTCCGTAGGCCGGCAGCATCGACGCGGCGCGGAACCCGTGCGGCGCGAGCAGCTCCACGAAGCCGGACAGGATGGCCGGATCGATCCGCTCGGCACCGGTGATGACCGCCCGCCACCGCCCGAAGTCCAGCCCCGCCAGCGCCTCCGGCCGGACCCTGCGCAGCACGTGGGCCAGCCCGAACGCGGGCGCCGCCGTGAGCCGCGCGCCGTGCTCGCCGAAGCAGCGCAGCCAGGCGAGCGGTGAGCGGACGAAGTCCTCCGGGCGCAGCACCCACAGGTCGGCGCCGGTGGTGACCGGGGTGAGCAGGCAGCCGACGAGCCCCATGTCGTGGTGGAACGGCAGCCAGGTGGCGGTGGGGTCGTCCGGTCCCATGCGCAGCCACTGCCGGACGGCGGCCAGGTTCGCCTCCAGGGCCCGCGCGGAGACCACGACCGCGCGGGCCGGCCCGCTGGAGCCGGAGGTGAACTGGACGAGCGCGGTCGCGGGCGTCCCCACAGGAGCAGCGTCGGCGGCGCACCCGTCGGGCCATGCGGCGGCGAGGTCGAGCACGGGGGCGGCGGTGGTGGGCGGACCGAGGCCCGCCGTTTCGGCGCCGGTCAGGATCACCGCCGGTCGTAGGACGGCGAGTCGGGCGGTCAGCCCGTCGCGGTAGGCGGCGTCGTCCTGGAAGGTCGCCGGCGGCGCCAGCGGCGCCGGCACCGCTCCGCACAGCAGCGCGCCGAAGAAGGCCGCGACGAACTCCGGCCCGGAGCCGAGCACCAGGGCCACCGCCCGGCCGGGCCGCACGCCGGCCGCCCGCAGCCGCCGGGCCACCGCGTGAGCGGCGGCCGCCAGTTCGGGGTACGGGTGCCGCGTCCACGTGCCGTCCGGCCGGAGTACGCGGATGCCGCGGTCCGGGTCCGGTGCGTCCAGCCAGTCGAGCAGCCCGCGCGCCGTCACCGGGTGCCCGTGGCGGTGCGGGGGAGGAGCTCGTCCAGGCGGCGGGCCCCGGCGAAGACGCCGAGCAGCCGGCCGGCCGCGACCGGGTCCTCCCTCGCCTGCCGCACGGCCGAGGTCAGGTGCTCGTCCGCCCCGGTCAGCGCGGCCTGGCGGCACGCGAACTCGAACATCGCGGCGGAGCCCGCGTCCCGCCGGGCCTGGTAGCGGGCGAGGGCGCGGTCCGGCGGCAGCTTCCCGGTGAGGGCGTCGTGCAGGGCGGTGGCGAGGTTCTCGGCGTCGGTGAAGGCGTCGGAGATGCCGCGCGCGGCGATCGGGTCCTTGTGGTGGCCGGCGTCGCCGGCCAGGGCCCAACCGGGGCCGTGCGACTGGCGGTAGTAGTTGCGCAGGCCGGCGGCGCCGCGCACCGGGCCGGCGAGGCGGGCCGCGGCGATCCGTCCGGCGGCGCCGGGGAAGCCCGCGAGCGCGTCGAGGTAGCCGCGCCGCCGGTCGCGCCCCCAGGCGCGGAACGCCTCGCGGCGCAGGCTGAGCGCGACGACGGTGCGGCCCTCGTGGGTGGGCCACATGGACAGGCCGCTGCCCGGCCGGAAGTGCGCCTCGACGCCGTCCACCGCAAGCCCGGTCCAGTAGGCGTAGGCGGTCGCGGCGAGCGGGCCGCGGTCGACTAGCACGGGGGCGTCGACGGCGCGGGCGACGGTCGAGTTGCGGCCGTCGGCCCCGACCACGACCTTCGCCCGGACGGTGAACCGGCCGCCGTCCGCGGTCCCGGCGAGCACGCCGGTGACGGGACCGTCGTCCGCCTCGCGCAGCACGTCCAGCACGGTGACGCCCTCGCGCAGTTCGGCCCCGGCCGCCCGGGCCGCGTCGGCGAGCAGCCGGTCCAGGACGGTGCGGCGCGGCGCGTAGGTGACGGCCGGGCCGGTGGCCGCGTCGTCGGAGGTCGGCGCGCCGCTCAGGGCGAGACCGCCGAAGTCCAGGCTGATCCGCTCCAGGGGTGGGCAGCCGGTGTCGGCGAGGGCGTCCAACAGGCCCCAGCGGGCGAGGCGTTCGACCCCGGGCCGCTGCACCCAGTGGGTGGACATGGTGTCGCTGGGGAAGCGGTCGCGCTCCAGCACCAGGACCCGGTGGCCCTGCCGGGCGAGCAGCATGGCCAGCGGGGAGCCCGTGCAGCGGGCGCCGACCACGACCACGTCGACCTCGGTTCCGGGGGACGGCGGCTGCGCCGCGGCGGTGTTCAACTGACGCTCGTCCGCGCTTGAACCGGCCCGGCGGCCCGCGGTGCGTCGCCCCGCTGGAGGCTGTCGGCCAGCGACTGGAGGATCCCGGCGCAGCCGTGGCTGAGCTCGACCACGGACACCAGGCAGTGCGCGGGCAGGCGTTGGGCGATCTCCTGCTGCTCGCGGACCACCGCGTGGCAGGCGTCGAACATCCGCAGCAGCGTGCGGCCCGTCTCGTTGAAGCGCAGGGACGGGTCCTTGCGCAGCCGGTCGAACAGCCCGGCCAACTCGGCCGGGGACTTGGGCTCCTGGCGCTGCGCCGCGGGCTCGCGCGGCGGTGCGTTCCGCTCGGCGCCGCCGCCGCGGCGCCGGGCCGGCACCGGGTCCTCGCCGCGGCGCAGCCGGTCGCGGACGTCGGCCGCGGTGGCCGGGGAGATGCCGGCCTCCCTGGCTATCTGGCGCAGCGAGGCCTGGGGGTTGCTGGCGATCAGTTCGACGGCGCGTTCCCGCCCCTGGGAGCAGTCCAGCGGCCGGGAGCGGCCGTCGCGGCCGATCCGGCTGGTGAGCTTGGGCAGGTGGGAGACCTGCTCCTGGCGCAGCTCGGCGACCTTCTTGGCGGACAGCCCGGCGACGGAGGCGACCATCCGGTCCGACCAGGCGGGGTGGGTGGCGAAGATCCGCCGGGCCGCCGAGCTGCGGTCGGCCAGCGAGAGCGGCAGCCCGTGCTTGATGTTGGCGGCCACCGAGAGCAGGAAGACGTCGGCCTCGCTGCCCTGGAAGAAGCGGACCTCGATCTCCTGCTGGCCGCGCAGCTCCGCGGCCCGCAGCCGGTGCATGCCGTCGACCACCCGCATCGACGGCTGGTGCACCAGGATCGGCGGGTGGGTGGCGTCGGAGGCGGCGAGCAGCCGCACGTGCTCGCCGTCCTCGCCCTCCAGTCTGGGCGAGTCGGCGTCGAGGAGCACCCGGATCGGCACGACGGTGACGGCGGACCGCTGCAGCTTGTCGTGCCGGAGCGACAACAGCAGTGAGGTGGGATCGCCGACGTGACAGAAAGGCTGAGTCGTGCTCATCTCGACGCTACTCCCCGTGTGTGACGGAACCGTTGTCCGGGAACGCGCGCCTGGGTCGGCTCAGGCGGTAACGTTCCCGAAGTCGTTGAGGTTCAGCGGATTTTCCAATTTCTGGGGCGACCCGTGGATCGGCGCCCGCCGTGCGTCCGCATCCCGTTGTCGCCCCCCGTCAATGTTCCTGACAATGCGTGATTTAGCTGCGAACAGTCAAGGGCTCCGACGGCCCCGGGACAATTCCCGGCCCCGGGTGTGAGGCGGGCCGCGGCCGGGTAGGCAATCCTGTTCCCGGGCGCCGGGGGCGCCGGCGGCGGACGAATCAACGGAAAGCTTCGGTCAATTCCAAAGCGACGTCGGCGTGGTTCGCGCTGATCGGGTGCGCGGTGTGCTCGCGGCCGTGGGGCGCCGCCGGGGCGGCGGGCGCGCGGCCCGGTCCGTCGCGCCCGGAGCGGGCCTCAAGCGCCCTGCGGGACGTCAAGATGCCCGTGTGACAGGGCTGGTGGCGGAATCCCGCCACTGGCGTCGACTCGCCGCCGAGGCGTCGGGATCCGGCCGGGGCGGCCCGGCGCCCGTACGCGGCCGGCTGCGAATGTGCGTGCGAATCCTCATGAGAATGCGCGCACGGCGGAGGGCGGCGGTGTGCAGGCCGCGCGCATCCACGGCCGGGTGTACGTGCGGATGCGTGTGCGAATAGCGGGCGCCCGGCCACCGTCGACTTCCCCCGGAAATCCGCCTAGGGTGCGAAGCGGGTCGAACTCCGGCCGTTCCGTTCGAGTTCATCCATTGATTTCCCGCGCTATTCCACGGCGTGAATCCTCGAAATGTCCTCAGGGAGCAGCATGGTCCTGCACGTGCGGCATGTCGGTCTGGGCGTACCGGATCTCCGGAGCGCCGCGGAATTCTACGAGAATCGCTGGCAACTGGAGGTCGTCGAACGCGACGGCGACCGGATCTATTTCGGTGCGGGCTGCCCCGAGAGCCACGTGCTCCGGCTGCGCGCCACCGACGAGCCGAGGGTCGACCTGATCGCGCTCGCGGCCGAGTCGGCGGCCGAGGTGGACCGCGTCGCCGCGCGGGTGGCCGCCCACCCGCGCGGTCGGCTGCTCGGCGAGCCCGGCCCGCGCCAGGACCTCGGCGGGGGCCACGCGGTGCGGTTCCTGGACTGCGACGGCCGGACGGTCGAGGTCTCCGCCGACGTGGCGGGGCGGGTGTTCACACCCGTGACCGCGAGCGAGACCCGCCCGAAGGGGATTGGCCACGTCGTGCTCAACACGCCCGATATCCAGGTGGCGCGCGAGTTCTACGAGACGGTCATGGGATTCCGGGTGACCGACTGGGTCGAGGACGTGATGTGCTTTCTGCGCACCGGCCCGGTGCACCACACCATCGCCTTCACCCGCGCCCCGCACACCTCGCTCAACCACGTGGCTTTCGAGGTCCGCGGACTCGACGAGTTCATGCGGGCCACCGGCGCGCTGATGCGCTCGGGCATTGCCCCGGTCTGGGGGCCGGGACGGCACGGCGTCGGGCAGAACACCTTCTCCTATTTCCAGGAGCCGTCCTCCGGTTTCGTACTGGAGTACACCACCGCCGCCCAGGTGATCGACGAGGAGCACGGCTGGACCCCGAAGGTCTATCCGGCCAACGCCCAGACCACCGACGTCTGGGGCACCGCCAACGCGCGCGACGAACTCGTCTCCGCGACCCTGATCGGCCGCCCCGACCCCGGCACCTGGACGCCCCCGCCGGTGTGACGGCACGCCCGCGGGGCCGGGCGCTCCTGCGGCGCCCGGCCCCACGGCGGTGCTCCCGCCCCCGTCAGCGCACGTCCAGGCCGCCGTCCGGGCGGAGCACCTCGCCCGTCATCCCGTGCGCGTCGTCCGAGGCCAGGAAGCGGTACAGCGGCGCCAGTTGCGCGGGCGTCAGCACCACGCGCAGCGGATTGAAGTCCCGGATCACCGCGCTGATCCCGTCCGGATCGCCGAACACCTCCGCGGACCCCTCCGGTCCCACTGCCGCGCGCAGCCCCGTCACCACGCCGCCCGGGGCCACCGCGTTCACCCGCACCCGGGGCGCGAGGTCCGCCGCCAGGTGCCGGACCAGCCCGACCGCGGCGTGCTTGGCCATCGCGTAGGCGACCCCCGAACCGTTGCCGCGCACCACGTACGAGGCGTCGGACAGCGTGAACACCATCGCGCCGCGCCGCTCCAGCAGCGGCTCCGCCGCCGCCCGGGCCGCCAGCAGGTAGCCCACCGCGTCCACGTCCAGCACCCGCCGCGCCAGCTCGGCCAGTTCGGCGGCCGGCCGGTCGCGCAGCCCGACCCCGCCGTCGTGGATCCCGGCGTTGCCCACCAGCACGTCCAGCCCGCCGTGGGCCTCCACCGCGGTGCGCACCGCCCGCTCGTTGTCCGCCGCGCTGCGCACGTCCCCGAGCACCAGGGCGGCCCCGTCGGGCAGCGGCTCCCGGGGCTCCTCCCGGTCCAGCACCACCACCCGGTGCCCGTGCCGCACCAGGTCCTCCACCACCGCCCGCCCGATCCCCGAGACCCCACCGGTCACCAGGGCCACCCGGACCCCACTCTGCTGTCCCACCACGGAGAACTCCCCAGGTCCGCACCGATCCGACCCGGCAACGAGTACACCGCCCCCGCACCCGCCCACCACCCCCGCCCCGAACGCCGCGCCCGCGTTCAACCGCCCCCCGTCAGCACTCGAACACCCCGCCCACCCCGAGCCGTTGATCCACCCCCGGACGGCCCGCTAGCCTCGCCCGGGCCGTGTTCGTTCGCCAGGACCGCCGGCTGCTCCGGCGGTCGATCGCTGACCGGCGTGGGCGGGACCGGGTCAGGTGCGCGCCCCGCGGGGGACGACGAAGTCGCGGAGGCGGGCCGAGTCCAACTCGTCCCACCCACCGACGATTTCCAGTACCGCGAGGCCGCTGGTCGGGTACTTCTCCCGGACGCGGTCGAGGGCCTCGCCGCCCGGGTCGGCGGCGAGGTCGAGGATCAGGTCCTCCAGCGCTGGGTTGTGGCCGACCAGGAGGACGGTCGTCGCGTCGCGGGGCTGTTCCCGCAGGACCTCGACGAGGTCGTCGGCGTCGGCGGTGTACACCCGGGGGTCGACCGTCGCGGAGGGCGCACCCGGCAGCTCGGCGGCCGCCAGGTCCCACGTCTCGCGCGCCCGCCGCGCCGGCGAGCACACGACCGCGTCCGGCAGCAGCCCCCGGTCGCGCAGCCATCGGCCGGCCTCGGGCGCGTCGCGCCGCCCGCGCGGGCCCAGCGGGCGCTTCTCGTCGGGCACGCCCGCCGGCCACGCGGACTTCGCGTGGCGCAGCACGATCAGCGTGCGGGGCGGCGGGGGCGTGGTCGTGTCGCTCATGCCTCCACGCTGCCACAGACCGGCCCGGCGCGACCCTCGGCTACGGGCGGATCCAGCAGCAGAGGTGCTGCTCCCGCGCGACGGCCCGCCGCGCGAGCGCCGCGAGGTCGTCCAGGAAGTCGGCGCCCGAGCTCGGGAAGCCGGCGGGCGTGACGCTGCCGTGGTCCTCAGGGCTCGTGCACGCCGCCGGCCACCCGAAGGAGCTCCTCGGTGGACAGCGCCGCGTGTGCCCGGTCGTAGCTCATCACGGTGAAGGCGCTGATGCCATCGGACCACGTGATGGCACGTTCCGTATCCGTGTCGCACAGCAGGGACGCGTCGTGGCCGTTGACGGACAACGGCGGACCGGCGTGGGTGGCCGGTGCCGGGCCCGGGGAGCCCACTGGGGTGAGGACCTGGGTGACGCTCAACGCGGGCTTGTCGGCGGCCGCGTAATAGCGCGTCCAGGACGCGATGGTGTCGTTGCGGGTGAACGGCCAGGGCTTCCACGATCCGCCTGCGGGGCCGAAGTCCAGGGGGACGTCCTGCGTCGTGGTGAACCCCCGGGGCAGGTAGCCGATGTCGGCAAGCCGGGCGGCGGGGAACGGAAGGAAGGGAAGGCCGGTGTTGAACTCGGTGAGCCTCCGGTCCCCGAGG
Source organism: Kitasatospora sp. NPDC057904 (assembly GCF_042887925.1). NCBI lineage: Bacteria > Bacillati > Actinomycetota > Actinomycetes > Kitasatosporales > Streptomycetaceae > Kitasatospora > Kitasatospora sp. NPDC057904. Next base: position 507,771 of record NZ_JBHVOL010000002.1, on the reverse strand, counting down.
GGCGCGCGGAGCGTGAAGCTGCTTTGAAAGCCGACGGTGGCGCACTCGTGCGTCAGGTCCGCCGTGTTCCCGCGCTTCTCGTCCGCGGCGACGGTTTGCGAGGTCTCGCGCGCGAATACCCGCGGCTTCGCCTCCTGACACGGCGCCCACATCACCGGTGCGGTGAGCGTGCGGCCGTCGGTACTGAGAAGGACCTGGCCGGCGAGGAGGGCCTCGGCGTCGGCACGGCTGGATCGCACCGCCGTGAGCGTGGCCGAGAGGGCTGCGAGGAGGCTGATGGCGCACACCGCGATGAGAGCCCTGCTGTACCGCGGTGTTGACATTCGACCACTCCATGCTCGTCGACCGGGCCAATACGACCCGCAGCAGCTGTGGTTCAAGCAGGTGTAGGGCGAGTTGGAGGATAATACACACGCCTCCGCGTGTGTCGGTGGGCCGAGTGCCCCCGCGGGCGGCCGGGCCGCCCGCGGGAGCGCCGGTCGATCGGTGCCGGGCCGACCGGGGGCGTCCGTCAGACCGGGAGGGACCAGTACTGGTTGGCCTGGTGGCTGCCGCAGGTCCAGAGTTCCAGTGCGGTGCCGGAGGCGGTGGCGCCGCCCGTCACGTCGAGGCAGAGGCCGGAGTCGGTGAGGGTGCCGTCCGGGGCCGGGGTCCACTGCTGGAGGGCGCTGCCGGTGCAGGTGGCGAGCACCGCCCGGCTGCCGGCCGACGGGCCGGTGGCGGTGAGGCACTTGCCGAGGGTGCGGACGGTGCCGTCGGCGGTCCTGGTCCAGCGCTGGTTGGCGTTGCCGGTGCAGTCGTAGAGGATCACCGGGGTGCCGTCCGCGGTGCCGCTGGCGGTGTCGTCCATGCACTTGGCGCCGTTGCCGGTGACCTGGCCGGTCGGGACGGTGGGGGCGCAGCCGGTGCCGGGGGTGAGCCGCCAGACGGCGGTGCCGTGGGCCGGGACGGTCTGGCTCAGGGTGGTGGAGACGGCCGAAGTCCGGCCGGTCCAGAGGTCCTTGGCCGTCGCCGTGCAGCCGGGCAGGCCGATGGTCGCCAGCGGGACGGTGAGGGTCTGCGCGCTGTTCGAGCGGTTCAGCACCGCGACCGCGCGGTCCCCGCCGGCCAGCGGCCGGGCCAGCACGTCGGCGGCGGAGGTGCTGGACACCACGCCCGCCTGCCGGCCGAGCGGGTCCTGGTCGACGGCGATCAGGTCGGTGTCGCCGAGCGCGCCCAGCCCCGCGGGGGTGAGCTGGGAGACGTCGGAGGAGAGGATCAGCGGGGCGGCCGTCATCGACCAGAGGGCGACCTGGCTGCGCGCCTCGTCGTCGGTCAGGCCGCCGTCGCCGGCGATGAGGAAGTCGGGGTCGTTCCAGTTGCCGGGGGAGGCGAAGGAGCCGATCCAGCGGTTGTAGCCGTAGTTGCCGAGCACGCTGGACCAGCGGCTCGCGGCGGGGTGGGCGGCGTCGTAGGTCGCGATGTCGTAGCCCTCGCGCCAGAGCTGGCCGTCCTGGCCGACCCAGGAGAGCACGTCGTACCAGTTCCGGTCGCCCCACTCGCCGCTCTGGAAGTAGGCGGGCGCGGATTCGGAGAACACGATGTCGCGGCCGGCGGACCGGAGGGCGGCGGACTGGGCGTCGTAGGCCTGGCGGTAGGCCTGTTCCTGGGTCTGGCCGGCGGCGACGCGGAGGTTGCAGCCGTCCAGCTTGAGGTAGTCGACGCCCCACGCGGCGAAGGTGGCGGCGTCCTGCGCGAAGTGGTCGGGTTCGCCGTTCGCGCCGGTGCCGCTGCCGGGGTAGCCGCCGCAGGTGCTGGAGCCGGCGTCCTCGTAGATGCCGAACCCGAGGCCGCGGGTGTGGAGGTAGGAGCCGAGCCAGGCCATGCCGTGGGGGAACTTGGCCGGATCGGCGGTGAGGCTGCCGCTCGCGTCCCGGGCGGTGGACATCCAGCAGTCGTCCACGGTGACGGTGGTGTAGCCCTTGGCGGCGAGGCCGGTGGAGACCAGGGCGTCCGCGTTGGCGGTGACGGTTCGTTCGTCGATGCCGCACTGGTAGTGGGCCCAGTCGTTCCAGCCCATCGGCGGGGTGACGGCGAGCGCCCGGCCGGCGCCGGAGGTGGCGGTGGGGGAGGCGGTGGGGGAGGCGTGGGCGGTTGTGGCGGTCAACGGCAGGGCGAGCAGCGCGGCTGACAGTGCGCCGGCCGCGAGTCTGCGCCGGGACGTGCGGAAGGGCCTGTGGAAGGGCCTGCGGAAGGCCGTCCGGAAGGACGTGCGTAAGGGTTGCATGGCGGACTCCTGGCGTCGGGGGCTGTGGAGGAGTGCGCAACCAGTGCACTGTGCCTGCTCATTGGCGTCAATAAGAGCGACAGAATTTGCAACTCTGAGCATTTGCAGTGCAAGTGGCGACAGGCCCCTGAAGAGCGGGAGCCGCCACCCGTTACAGTGGATCTTGTACGGAGCATGCGGGGAGGCGTTCCCCGAACCCACGGGGAGGGCCCTCACGATGACCGTCGCCGTCTGGGAAGCCGTACGCCGGCGCCCCGACCGCTTCCTCCGGTCCCTGTGGCCGCTGCGCGCATGGGCGTTCCTGCTGAGCGGCACGGTCCTCGGTGTCCTGCTGCTCGTCGTCCTCGCGCTGCTGCTGGCCGTGGGGCTGGGGCTGTCCGTGGTCGGGGTGGGCCTGCTGGTCCTGGCGGCCGTCCCGGTGGTGGGCATCCCGGTGGCCGCCCTGGAGCGCCGCCGGCTGCGGATCGTGGAGCCGGTGCCGCTGCCCGACCCGCACGCCTCGCTCCCCGGGGCCGGCGCGTGGCCGTGGCTGCGGACCCGGCTCAAGGAGCGCGCCACTTGGCGGGAGCTGTCCTACGCCCTGCTGCACGCCGTCGTGTTCACGGCGGCGGGCCTCGGCTTCACCGCCCTCCTCGCGTTCTCGGCGATGCTGCTGGTCACCCCGGTGATCGTGTGGGCGATCGCCCCCGACACGGTGATGCTGATTCCGGGGCGGTCGATCTCCGACCCGGTCGGCGGTCTGCCCGGCACGGCGGCGGGGCTCGTCGGCCTGGTGCTGGCCGCGTACGCGGGCGGGCTGCTCGCCGGGGCGCAGGTCAAGGCGGCCCAACTCCTGCTCTCCGCCCGGGAGGAGGACCTCGGCAGGCGGATCATCGAGCTGACCCGCTCCCGGGCCCGGCTGGTCGACGCGTTCGAGGCCGAGCGGCGGCGCATCGAGCGCGATCTGCACGACGGCGCCCAGCAGCAGCTCGTCGCCCTGACCATGACCCTGGGACTGGCCGAACTGGAGCTGCGCGGGCAGGAGTCCGCCGCGCTGCCGCTGATCGCCCGGGCCCGCGGGGAGGCCCGCCAGGCGCTGGAGCAGTTGCGCAGCCTCGTCCGTGACATCCACCCGCAGGTGCTGACCGACCACGGCCTGGCGGCGGCCGTGGAGGAACTCGCCCTGCGCAACCCCGTTCCCGTCGCGGTCGACATCGACCTGCCGCGCCGGCTGGCCGCCCCGGTGGAGAGCACGGCGTACTTCACCGTCACCGAGGCCCTGGCCAACGCGGCCAAGCACAGCGGCGCCGCGGCGGTCACCGTCCACGGCCGCCTGGTGGGCGACCGGCTCGTCCTGGAGGTCGGCGACGACGGACGCGGCGGCGCCGACCCGTCCGCCGGGTCCGGGCTGCAAGGCCTGGCCGACCGGGTGGCGATCCTGAAGGGGAGGCTCATCGTGACCAGTCCCGTCGGCGGACCGACCCGGCTGCGGGTGGAGGTGCCGTGCTCCGCGTAGTGCTCGCCGAGGACGCCGTCCTGCTCCGGGCCGGGCTGGTGGAGGTGCTCACCCGGGTGGGCCACGAGGTGGTGGCCGCCGTCGGCGACGCCGCCGAGCTGGCGCGCGCGGTGGACGCGGACCGTCCCGACGTCGTCCTCACCGACGTCCGGATGCCGCCGGACTTCCGCGACGAGGGGCTGCGCGCCGCGCTGGAGCTGCGCGCCAGGCACCCCGGCCTGCCGGTGCTGGTGCTCTCCCAGTACGTGGCGACCGCCTACGCCAAGCAGCTGTTCACCGGCCCGGCGGCGGACGGGGGCGGCCTCGGCTACCTGCTCAAGGACCGGGTCGGGGAGGTCACCGAGTTCCTCGACGCGCTGGACCGCGTCGCCGGCGGGCAGACCGTCGTCGACCCGGAGGTGATCCGGGTGCTGCTGAAGGCCTCCGACGCGCCGCTGCAGCGGCTGACACCGCGCGAGCGCGAGGTGCTCGGGCTGATGGCGGAGGGCCTCAACAACCAGGCCGTCGCCCGGCGGCTGACGGTCACCGAGGCGTCCGTGGTCAAGCACGCGAGCAACATCTTCATGAAGCTCGACCTCGACCCGAGCGAGGGGAACCGGCGGGTGCTCGCCGTCCTTGCCTACCTGCGAGGACACGGCCAGTGACGGTGAGCGGCAGGTCCGGGTCCAGCAAGCGGCTCAGCCGCTGCGCCGAGCCCTCCCAGGTCCAGTGCCGGGCCACCCACTCGCGGCCCGCCGGGCCGCGTCGCTCCCGCTCCTGCGGCGAGGTCAGCGTCTCGGCGAGGGCCGCGGCGACGGCGGCCGGGGAGCGGCCGTCGACCACCCGGCCGGTGACGCCGTCCAGGACCGTGTCCGGGGCGCCGCCGGAGTCGCCGACGACGACCGGCAGCCCGGCGGCGGACGCCTCCAGGAAGACGATGCCCAGGCCCTCCGCCTCCAGCCCGGCCCTCCGGGTGCGGCAGGGCATGGCGAACACGTCGGCGGCGGCGTAGTAGCCGGCGGTCGCGGCGTGGTCGATCCCGCCGGCGAACACCACCCTCCCCGGCGCGCACCGTGCGGCGAGCCGGCGCAGCCGGGCCGCGTCCGGCCCTTGGCCGACGATCACGAGGACCGCGTCCGGCACCCGTCGCAGGATCGCGGGCATCGCCCTGATCAGCACGTCCTGCCCCTTGCGGGGCACCAGCCGCGCGACGCACAGGATCACGCTGCGGCCGGCCAGCCGGTGCCGCGCGCGTATCCGCTCGGCGCCCTCGTCGTCCGGGTGGGCGGGCCGGAAGGCCTCGGCGTCGACGCCCGGGACGAGCCGCTCCAGGCGGGCGTGCGGGCCGAGGGCGGGGGCGATACGGCTGCGGGTGTACTCGCCGAGGTAGGTCACGACGTCGACGTGGTCACCGACGTGGCGCAGCAGGCGCCGCGCCCCCGGTGTGCGGGCCCACCAGATCTCGTGGCCGTGCGTGGTGGCCACCGTCCGGCGGATGCCGCCGCGGCGCAGGTCGCGGGCCATGGCGGCGAGCGGGGCGGCGGCCCCGAACCACACCCGGTCCGCGCCGTGCTCCCGGGCGATGGCCAGGGCCCGTCGGGTGACGCGCGGGGTAGGCAGCAGCATGCGCGAGGGGTCCCGTACGACGGGGAAGGGCAGCGTGGCGTCGTACCGGTCCGCGCCGGGTTCGCGGGAGGTGTACACCACCACGTCGTGGCCGGGCATCCGCATCGCCATCGCGTGGACGAAGGTCTCGATGCCGCCCTGGCGGGGCGGGAAGTCGTTGGTGACGATCAGGGTGGTCATGCGGGGACGTCCTTGGCGGTGAACTTGGAGGCGGTGAACTCGGGGGCGGGCAGCACGCGGATCCGTGGCGGGGCGACGAGGGCGGGCGCGGAGAGCGGACGGGCGGGCGAGGCGGCCCGCGCCCAGCAGGCGAGCAGCACCGGCAGGGCGAGGTAGCCGAAACGCCCGGCGGGGGCGAGCAGGAACGCGGCGGAGAGCCCGAGGGCGAGCCGGTCGGCCGCGCCTACCAGGTGGCCGGGCGGCCGCAGCACGAGCGAGACACCGATCGCGAGTCCGGCGGCCAGCAGCAGGCCGACGGCCGCGTACCACCCGGCGGGCCCCAGGTCGGCGAGCAGCCGCCCGGGGAGCGGACTGCTCGCCGGGGTCGCGAACTCCCCGCGGCCCGTGGGGAAGGCGAAGACCTGCTCGGCCATGGCCCGTGGGGAGAGCAGGACTCCGGGCAGGACGGCCACGGCCGTTCCGGCCAGCGTGGTGATGCCCCCGCGGACGGCGGCCCGCAGCCCGGCCCGGTGGGCGAGCAGCGCGAACACGACGCAAACGGCGGGCCAGGCCGTCCACTTCATCGAGCACGCGGCGGCCAGGGCCAGCCCGGCGCCGATCGGGCGATTCCGGGACGCGAACGCGAGGGTCAGGCACAGCAGCCCGGCGAGGGGCAGGTCCACACCGCTGACGGCGAAGGGCAGGGCGATCACCGGGGAGGCGACGAGGGCCCCGAGGACGGTCCGGGACCCACCGCCCGTCGCCGGCGTGACGGCGCGCGATGTACCGCCCGTCCCCGGTGTGACGGCCCGGGACCCACCGCCCGTCGCCGGCGTGACGGCGCGCGATGTACCGCCCGTCGCCGGCGTGACGGCGCGCGATGTACCGCCCGTCACCGGTGTGACGGCCCGTCCGCTTGCCCACAGGCAGCCGAGCAGCACCGCCGCGCACCACGGCCGGGCGTCGCCGAGCACGCGGGCGACCGGCCCGTCGCCGCCGAGGACCGCCCTCGGGAGCCCCAGCAGGGCCATGCCGGGCAGGTACGGGGTCACCTCCACGACCGAGCGCGGATCGTCGAGGTACGGCGTCGCGTGCTCCACCAGGAGCCGCCCGGAACGTTCGATCACCTCGACCTCGCTCTGCGCCGCGCCGGTCGCCAGCAGGTACAGCAGTGGCGCGACCACGGCCCCGGCCAGCGCCGCACCCACCGCGACGGCACGGGTCCGGTCCCGGTCCGGTCCGGTGGAGACGGCGGCCGCCACGAGGTAGCCGGCCGCGGCGAACGCGCCCCAGACCCGGTGGGTGTCCAGGGCGGAGACGGCGGCGACGGCCGCCGCCCACCCGGCGGCGGCGAGCCAGCCGACCGTCCACAACAGCCGTCGGTTCCACCGGAGATGGGGTTTGACCTGGGGAATCAGCACCCGTCCATTCCACCGAGCCGGAGCCCGGCGGTCATGACGGCCAGGTGGAGACCTGACGGTCGGGTTTTCCCTACCGCATGTCCCTACCGCATGTCCCTACCGGGGTCCGCGGCTCCAGCCCTCCGGACCGGCATCCCCGAAACCCTGTGTGCACGTCAACACGCTCCGTACACTGGGCCGTTGCCGAGGAGCCTCGGCCGTGTCCCAGCGGAGGTGACGTGTGGTTGGCGGGCAGGCGGTGCCGGACCCGGACGAGGCGTACGACCTCGCGGACTTCATCGACGCCCTCGGGCGGCTGCGGTCGTGGGCGGGCGCGCCGTCGTACCGGGAGCTGGCGAGGTCGGTGGGCCGGCTGCTGCCCGTGCCGCAGCCGGTGGCCGCGTCCACGGTGGTCGACGTCTTCCGGCCGAAGCGCCGCCGCCTGGACTTCGACCTGGTGGTCGCGATCGTCCGCGCGCTCGGCCTGCCGGACGACGAGGCCGACCGGTGGCGCCGCGCGTGCGTGCGCGTGCACGGGGAGGCCGGGGCGGGCGGACCGGACGCGGTCCTGCGCCACCTGCCCGCGGACCTCGCGACGTTCACCGGCCGCGCCCGCGAGGTGAACGCGCTCATCGCGGCCGTGCCGGACACCGCCGGGGGCGCCCCGACGGTCGTCATCTCGGCGATCGAGGGCATGGGCGGCGTCGGCAAGACCACGCTGGCCGTGCACGTCGCCCGCCGCCTCGTCGCCGCCGGGCGGTACGCCGGGATCCAGCTGTACGCGAACCTGCGCGGCTTCGACCCCGACCACCCGCCCGCGGACCCGGCCGAGCTCCTGGGCGGCTTCCTGCGCCGGCTGGGCGTCCCCCCGAAGCAGGTGCCGGACGGCCTCGACGAGCGCGCGGCGATGTACCGCGACCGGATGTCCGACCGGGACGCCCTGGTGCTGCTCGACAACGCGGCCGACGAGAAGCAGGTGCGGGCCCTGATCCCGGCGAGCCCCAGGTGCCTGGTCCTGGTCACCAGCCGGCGCAGCCTCACCGCGCTCGACGGCGCCGCCCTCTTCCCGCTCGACGTGTTCAGCCGCGACGAGGGGACGGCCCTGCTGGCGCGGATCACCGGCGCCGGACGTGTCGCCGCCGAGCCCGCGGCCGCCGGGGAGGTCGTCGAGCTGTGCGGATACCTGCCGCTCGCCGTCGCCCTGGCCGCCGGACGCCTGCGCTCACGGCCCGCCTGGAGCCTGGCCGACCTGGCGGACGCGCTGCGCGGGCAGGCCCCGGACGCGATCGGGTCGGGCAGCAGGACGCTGCGGCCCGTCTTCGACCTCTCCTACCGCGGACTGCCGGGCCCGGCGCAGCGCGTGCTGCGCCTGCTGGGCCGCCACCCCGGCGTCGACTACACCGTCCCGGCCGTCGCGGCCATGGCGGACCTCCCGGAGCCGGACGCGGAGGCGCTGCTGGAACTGCTCCAGGACGAGCACCTGCTCCAGCAGAAGACCTACGGCCGGTACGAACTGCACGACCTGCTGCGCAGCTACGCCGCCGAGGCCGCGGCCCGGGAGCCGGGCGCCGACGGCGACGCGGCGGTGGAACGCCTCGGCCGGTGGTTCCTGCACTCCGCGTACAACGCGGCCAAGGCCGTCGACACCCCCGACCTCCCGTTCCCCACCAGGCCCAGCGAGCACGGCCCGGCGACGTTCGACTCCTACGACGAGGCGCTGGCCTGGTTCGACCGCGAGTGGCACAACCTGACGGCCGTCCAGCTCGCGGCCCGGGACCTCGGCCTCCACGACACCGTCTGGCAGCTGGCCGTCGCGCGGAAGTTCGTCGCCGCGCTGCGCAACCACCTGCCGGACTCCGCCGCCGGGCACGAGCTCGCGGTGGAGGCCGCCAGGGCGCTCGGCGACCGGGCGGTGGAGGCCCGCGTCACCGGCGGGCTGGGGCTGGCGTACCGGATGCTGGGGCGGCTGGAGGACGCGGAGCGGTGCTACGGCGCGGCGAGCGCGATCCTGCGGGAACTCGGGGACTGGGTGCGGATGGGACCGCTCCTGCTCAACATCGCGGGCGTGCACCAGTTCCGCGAGGACTACCCGAAGGCCCTGGCGGTGTACGAGGAATCGCTGGAGGTGTTCGAGAAGTCCGGGGCGATCGGGGGCCGCGCGACCGCCCGGCTGAGCCTCGGCACCGTCCACCAGACGCTGGGCGACCTCGACGAGGCCGAGCGCTACTTCCTCCTCGCGCTGGAGGACAACCGGACGGTGGCCGCCGCCGTCCAGGCCGACAGCACCAAGGTCGGCAACCGGCGCGGCCTGGCCATCCTGCTCGGCCACCTGGCCACGGTGCACGCGGCCAGGGGCGAGGCCGCGCGGGCGGTCGGCGGCTACCGGGAGCAGATCGAGCTCCTGCGTTTCCTCGGCGACAAGCAGCTCCTCGCCGAAGCCGTGCGCTCATTGGGCGACGCGCAGCTCGCGGCCGGCGACGGGACGGCGGCGCGGGAGGCGTGGACCGAGGCACTGGCCCTCTTCGAGGACCTCGGCGACGGCGAGCAGGCCGCGGCGGTCCGGGAGCGGCTCGGGGGCGGCTGAACCCCGGGCCGGGGCGCGGAGGGCCTCCGCGCCCCGGCCACGTCCTGACCCGCCCCGCCGCCGGGTGCGCGGCTCACGTACGCGGCCCGGGTGGTCAGGCCGGGTGGTGGTCGGGGACGGCGTTCAGCTCGATGCCGTGTTCGAGCAGGGCCTTCATCGCGCACAGGGCGGTGGTGAAACCGCCGACGGTGTCGTTCACCCAGCGGACGGTGTCGTCCCCCGAGCCCCGGAAGCCGGTCTCGGTGGCCTCGACGAAGGTGGCCTGTGCCGTGCGCGGGGTGAACCTCAGCTCGACCGTGGTCGGCTGCTCGTAGTTGCCCCACTCGAACCGGATCAGACGTCCCTCCCGCACCTCCTGGACGCGGACGTCGGCCGATGCCCCGTAGGTCTCCCACTCCCAGCGCACCTCGGCTCCCGCGACCATCGGCCCGCTGCTCTTGCTGAACCAGAACCGGGACGTGACGGCCGGATCGGCGAAGGCCTGGAACGCCTCCGCCGCGGGCTTGCGCACCACCATGCAGGCGTACGCGGCAGGGGCGTGGGTGAGCTGTCGGTTCTCCGTGGACATGATCATGCTCCTCTCCGGGGGTCGCGTCGGGTGGACGTGACCCGTCAGGGCTCGTCTAGGGCGTTTCCTGTTCCGCTGCTTCGGCGAGGTGTTTGATGTGCGCCAGCCGCCGGTCCCAGTCGGCGGCGAGCGAGGCCATCCACCGCGCCGTCGCGTCGAGTGCCGCGGGCCGCACCGTGTAGCGCACCTCGCGCCCGATGCGTCCGCCGGTCACCAGCCCGGCGGCGTCCAGGACGGCGAGGTGTTTGACCACGGCCTGGCGCGAGACGGGAAGGTGCCGGGCGAGCGTCGTCGCGGTGGCCTCGCCCTGCGCGGCGAGCAGTTCGAGCAGTCGGCGCCGCGTCGGGTCGGCGAGGGCCGCGAGGACGGTGTCGACCGCCTCTGCGGCGCCGGCGGGTTCGTCGGTCACGCGGAGGACTGTTCGGACGACTGTTCGGACGACTGGGCGGAGGGCTGTTCGGCGCGCGTCCTGAGCGCGTCGAGCTCCTGGCGCCAGCCGCCGGTGTTGTCCTCGACCGCCTTGCCGCGCAGTGCCTCGGACCCGGCCAGTTTCGCGAACCCGCTCTCGACCACGCGCAGCCGCGTCTTGCCGCCCTCCGGCGTCAGCGTGAACTCCACGAGGGTGCTGTTGTCCTCGCGCAGTTCTTCTCCGGGGAACGCGCTGGCCCAGCGGTAGGCCAGGTAGGTCGGCGGTTCGACCTTCTCCACCCGCACCGCGAAGTCGCCGTACTCCGGGTTCCTCGCCACCACTTCCTCGCCTTCCCTGGCCATGGTGCCGGGCAGGCTCGCCTTGTCGGCCACCCAGAAACCGGGCTCGGCCACCAGCGACCAGACTCGCTCAAGGGAGGCTTCGATCAGGGTTTCGCGTTCGATCCGGTCCTCGCTCATGAGGGGGCTCCCGTTCATCGGCGGCATTGGACGCAACTCCAGAGTTGCATGCTGCGTCTCTGGGTGCAACCCGAGAGTTGCGGCTCGACCGGGTCCGGTCTCGCGGGGTCAGGGGAGGAGTCGCCCGGTCGGCCGGGAGCTCAGCGCCCCCGACCGGCGAGGACGCGGAACGTGCGCGCGTGCGGCGGCAGCGGGCGGCCGCGCCGCCACGTGAGGCCGACGGAGCGGTAGGCGTCGGCGGCGGTGAGCGGGACCGCTTCGACCCCCGGGTGGCCGGTCGCGGCCCTGGCCGGGACGAGGGCCGTCCCCTGACCGGCGGCGACCAGGTCCAGGATCCCGGTGACGGTGTCCGCCTCCGCCGCGACGGGCGCCGTCAGGCCGGACCGGTGGAAGACGGCGCAGGTGACCTCGCGCAGCCCGACGTCCTGGCGCATGATCACGAAGCGCCCGTCGGCCAGCTCGGACAGGCCCACCCCGGTGCGTCCGGCCAGCGGGTGCCCGGCCGGGACGGCGAGCACCAGCCGCTCCTCGGCGAGCGGCAGCCAGCCGTACCCGGGCAGGGACGGCTGCGGACTCGTGACCGCGAGGTCGACCGCGCCGCCGGCCAGCAGGTCGAGCACGCCGGCCGCCGAGCCCTCGCGCACGTCGACGGCGTGGCCGGGCGCGTGCTCCCGGTAGGCCGTGAGGAGCTCCGGCAGCAGCCAGGCGCCCAACGAGTGCGCACAGGCCAGGCGCAGAGGTTCGGCCGGCGCCGGGAGCAGCGCCGAGATCCGGTCCTGTGCCGACTCCAGCTCGTCGAGCGCGCGCTGGGCGTGCCGCCGGTACACCCGGCCCGCCTGGTTGAGCCGCAGCCGGTTGCGGTCGCGGTCGAACAGGGGCGTGCCGAGGCGCCGTTCGAGCCGGACGATCGCGCGGGAGAGCGTCGGCTGGGTGGTGCCGACGAGCGCGGCCGCATCGGTGACGTGCTCGGTCTCGGCGACGGCCAGGAACCAGCGCAGCTCTTCCGCGATCATCCCGCCATTATGCGCGCGGCGCATGGTCCGCCGTCGCGGACGGCATTTCCGTTCCCCGCGGCCCTCGGCGAGGCTCGCCACCAACAGCCCGCCCCGCGACGGAGGTTCACCACCATGTCCGACCCGACCGCCCTCGGCGCCGACCAGCGCCTCGCCCTCGCCGACCGGTTCCGCCTCGGCCTCACCACGGCCGACTGGGACCTGATCCGCTCGCTGCTCACCGACGACGTCGTGTGGACGCTGCCCGGCGACAACACCGTCTCCGGCACCGTCCGCGGTGCCGCCGCCGTGATCGAGCGGATCCGGCTGATCGCCTCGTACGGCGTGCACTTCGACTTCCGGCACACCCTGCTCAGCCGCGACAACCTCGCCCTGTCTCTGCACAACACCGCCGAGCGCGACGGGCGGGCGCTCGACGAGCACCTGGCCACGGTGTGCTTCCTGCGCGGCGAGCGGATCGGCGCGATCGAGACCTACGTCTCGGACGTGCCGGGCATGAACGCGTTCTTCGTCTGACGGCGCTCTTCGCGACTCCGCGTCGCCCGGGCAGGACGCACGTCGTGGTGGCCCGGCTCCCGTCGATACGCCGGAGCGCCGCAAGCACCTGCGGCTGCGCGTGCCCGTCCCGGACCGCCTCGACGCCCTGCCCGCCGGCGGGGCGGCCGCCCTCAAGGCATACGCGACTGGCCGCAGCGCAATGACGGAGCAGTGCGACCAGGTGAACCGGAACTGGTCGGACAACTCGGCGGTGCTGCACCGGCTGTGAGCCCGCGACCCGCTCGGGCCGTCGGCCGCCAGGCGGCCGCCCACACGGCTGCCGCGGCGACGGAGACGGCGGCGATCACGTAGAGGACGGCGTGCAGGCCGCCGGTGAAGGGGTGGGCGGTCGTGATCAGGCTGCCGAAGGCGGCGACGCCGAGGGCGGATCCGGATTGGCGGGCGGTGTTGAGTGCGGCCGCGGCGATGCCCGTGCGGGCCTTGTCGACGGTGCCGAGGGCGGGGGCGGTGGCGGCCGGGGAGATGAAGCCGCCGGCCAGCCCGATCGCCACCATCGGTGCCGCCGCCTGCCAGTAGGGCGAGGTGGGGGAGGCGGCGAGCAGGGCCAGTGCCCCGGCCGCGTAGGCACCGAAGGCCGCGCACATGGACCAGCGCGGGCCGAGCAGCCGCGCCACCCGGGCGGAGCCGAAGCCTCCGACCGCGACGGTCGCGGTGAGCGGCAGCAGCGCCAGCCCGGCCCGGAGGGGCGAATAGCCGCGCACCTGCTGGAAGTAGAGGCCGCAGACGAACAGCAGGCCGTAGAAGACCAGCGCCGAGGCCGCGGAGACGACGGTCGAGCCCGCGAAGACGCGGCTGCGGAACAGCGACAGCGGGAGCATCGGGTGCGGGCTGCGGACCTCCGCGACGACGAACGCCACGGCTGCTGCGGCGGACACCGCCAGGACGGCCAGGACCGCCACCGCGCTCCAGCCCCGGCCCTGGATGAGGGCGGCGATCGGCAGACCGAGTGCGACGGCGGCGGCCACCTGCCCGGCCACGTCCAGGCGTTGTGACACGGGCTCTACGGCCCTCCCCGTGACGCTCCGCGCCAGCCACACCCCGGCGAGGCCGATCGGCAGGTTGACGAAGAAGACGCTGCGCCAGCCGAGCCAGGAGATCAGGCCGCCGCCGACCAGCGGCCCCGCGGCCATCGCGACGGCGCCGAGCGACATCCAGACCCCGATCGCCCGGGCCCGCGGTCCGGGCTCCGGATGGGCCTGGTCGATCAGCTTGAGCGCGGCCGGGACGAGGACGGCCGCGCCCGCGCCCTGCACCGCCCGTCCGGCGGCCAGCACGGGGAAGGCGGCCGCCATGCCGCAGCCGGCGGACGCGACGGTGAACAGCAACAGGCCCGCCACGTAGGCCTGTTGGGCACCCCAACGGTCTGCGAGAGTGCCGCCGGTCAGGAGTAGGGCGGCGAAGGCGAGCGTGTAGGCGTTCACCACCCACTGCAACCCGTCGACGCCGACGCCGAGACTGCCGGAGACGCCCGGCAGCGCGACGTTCACGATCGACGCGTCCAGCAGGACGACGACGTAGGCGGCTCCGGTCGCGGCGAGCACGCGTCGCCGTACGCGGACGGGCGTCGGGGGAGCGAGCGGCACGGCCAGGACTCTCTGATTCATGCCCCGACGATCGCAGCGAACCGCTTCCACGCCCGTGGAAGCGTGCCGGGGGCACAATGACCGCATGACCTCCCCCGCGCGCACCGGCGAACCCGACATCGCCCGCGTGGCGGGCCTGTTCGCCAACGGCACCCGCGCCCGCATCCTGATGGCGCTCGCCGGCGGCCGCAGCCTGCCCGCGGGCGCGCTGGCGGAGCACGCGGGCGTCACGGCCCAGGCCGCCAGCGCCCAGCTCAACCGGCTCAGCGCGGCCGGGCTGATCACCGTCCGCCAGGCGGGGCGCCACCGCTACTACGAGCTCGCCGACCGCCGGATCGCCGAACTCATGGAGGGCCTGGCCGCCCTCGCCCCGGCCCAGCCCGTGGCCCGCACGCTCCGCGCCGGCAACCGCGCCGAGGCGCTGCGCCGGGCACGCGTGTGCTTCGACCACGCCGCCGGGCGGTTCGGCGTCGCCGTCACCGAGGCCCTGCTGGACAGCGGCGCACTCGTCCCCGCGGGCGGGCCGCAGGACGGGCCCGCGGACGCGGAACACCCGTACCGGCTCGGCCCGGCCGCCGTACCGGTGCTGACCGGCCTCGGCGTGCCGGAGAGCCACCTCGCCGACGACCGGCGCCGTCCGCTGCTGCGCTTCTGCGTGGACTGGACCGAGCAGCGGCACCACCTGGCCGGCCGCCTCGGCGCCGACCTCCTGGACGCCTTCACCACCGCCGGCTGGATCACCCTGGCCGCCAACACCCGCGCCCTGCGCCTGACCCCGGCCGGGGAGGAGGCGCTGGCGAGCCGGCTGTTCCGTCGGTAGTGACGGCAGCACAGCGCGTGCTGCCGTCAGACCAGCGGCCGGTAGGTGGTTTTCGGGAAGTAGTCCTCCCGCGCGCCCTCGCGGTGGATGTCCCACGTGGCGCAGTGGAGCGAGCCGCCGTACTCGAAGACGTTGCGGAACGGGACGGTGAGGACCTCGAAGTCGAGTTTGTCGAGGAGGTCCTGCAGCGGCTTCTCCTGCTCCTCGCAGACCACCGTGGTGGGGGAGAGGCTGAGGACGTTCATCGAGAGCCACTTCGAGGACTGGCAGAAGTCGGGCATCTCGTCGTTGCCGGTGGTGGGCTGCGGGGCGTCGACCAGTTCCCAGTCGTTGTCGAGGAACAGGCGTGCGTCCCGGTCCAGGAGGGGGCGTTCCGGGTTGGTCAGGACGAGGCCGGGACGCAGCGGGACGAAGGTGCAGTCGACGTGGGAGGGGAAGTAGTCGAGGGGGAAGTGAACCGGGTGGACGCGGAAGCCGCGGGGTTCGAGGTGGCGCTTGAGCCAGGTGATGCCGGTGCGGTTGGTGGTCATCGACTCCTGGACGATGAGGTCGCGGCCGAAGCGGCTGATGTCGGCGGCGTCGAAGACGACCTCGTCCTGGGTGATGCAGAACTCGAAGGAGTGCATCCGGCGGTGGCGTTCCTCGATCGGCCAGTCCCAGAACTCCTGGCGGTACATGTCGTCGTCCATGGACGGTTTGGGAGCGGTGGTCCAGGTGACGCGCGGGTCGGCGTTCCAGTACTCGTACACGAGCTTGCGGAAGGGGCGGTACTCGAAGTAGCGGGCGCGGCGGGACATGGTGGCCTCGATGATCTCGTGGCCGACCGTGATCATCACGTCCCGGGGGCAGACCGCGCAGTACTGGTTGGGGACCTCGAAGTCGGGGGTGCGCACGGGGGTGCCGAAGTCGTGCGGTTCGGGGCGGCGGACGGTGATCCCGCGGGATTCGAGGAGGGCGGCGAGGCCGGCGAGTTCCTCGTTGGCCCGGTCGATGGCCTCCGGTGACTTGGGGCCGGTCGGGAAGGGAGTGCCCGCGGGGGCGTTGCGGACGGTGGGCCGGTTGCCGGGTTCGGTGGGTTCGAAGTGCGCGCCGTCGGCCGAGCCGACCACGATCTCGCGCAGCGGGTCCCACTCGTTCCACGAGTTCACGATCATGGAGGTGTTACCTGGTTCCTTTCATGAAGACACGCTAGGCCGGGCGGGCCAGGACGTAGGTGCGCCGCTCGTCGAGGAAGCGGTCGAAGCGCAGCCCGGAGGCGCCGAGGACGTCGGGGAGTTCGTCGTCGCCGAGGTGGTGGAAGACGCCGGAGAAGGTCCAGGTCCGCTCGCCGATGCGGTACTCCTTGGTGCAGGAGACGATGCCGTCGTCGAGCCGTTCGACGTCGTAGTTGCGGAAGCGGGTGCCGCGGTTCTCCCATTCGGCCGGGCCGACCTCCTCGAAGAAGGCCGGGTTGGTGCGTTGGACGATGACGGCGCCGTGGGGCGCGACGTGGCGGCGGCAGGCGTCCAGGAGCGGCTTGCGGGACACGTAGTTGACGAGCGAGGAGAGGAGCAGGACGGCGTCGAAGGTGCGGTCGAGCCGGAGGTCCTCGATGCGCGCCAGCACGGTTTCGACCTCGCGCGTGCCGGCCCCACCGGCCGGGCCGGGGTAGGCGCCGGTCAGGCGGGCGAGCATCTCGGCGGACTCGTCCACGGCGACCACCCGGTGGCCCAGCGCGACGAGCGGGTGGGTGACGCGGCCGGCGCCGGCACCGAGTTCCAGGACGGAGCCGCGCTCGGGGATCGCGCCGTGGACGACCGCGGCCGTCCCGGTGCCGGGGGGCAGCGCGGCGAAGAAGTCCACGGCGGAGCCGTCGGGGGCGATGGTCCCGGGGCCCGTGCCGCGGGGGCTTCGCGGCACCTCGGGTGCCACGGTCATCCGGAAGTCCGCCGCGGTGGCGCGGATGCCCGCCTCGACGGCGTCGCTCGACGGGCCGCGGAAGCGGAACCGGCCGCCAACGTGCTGGTGGTAGGGGGCGGTCCACGGCAGGACGCGGCCGACAGGCAGGAACGTTTCCGCGTACGGCCCGTCCTTGCGGTCGAGCATCGAGCTGCTGCCGGTGATGCGGCACGGGCGCAGCCGAGGGGCGGGCACGATCAGCCAGCCGCCCACTTCTCCGGCGCCTTCTCCGCCCACGTCTCCGCCCACGTCTCCGCCCACGTCTCCGCCCTCATCGACGGTCACGCCCTCGTCGAGGCTCTCGATCTCCGCGACCGGCAGGTCGAGCTGGGTCCGGGCCAGCGTCGCCAGCAGGTCACCCCGGTGCGACTCGCGCCACAGGACCGGGATCTCGGCCCCGCCGGCGCGGGCGGCGGCCTCCAGGAAGGTGCAGTCCCCGGTGGCCCGGTCGACGAAGAGCTCCAGGTGGAACACGGTCGGCCGGTCGGTCAGCGCCGCCAGCGCCCTGGTGGTGAACTCCGCGACGCTCCGCAGGAGCCGCGGGTCGTCCTCCTCGACGGACCCGAGCGGGACGCCGTCGGCGCGGAACGCGAGGCAGTTGTTGACGTAGCGGGAGACGCGGTGGTCGGCGAGCCGTTCGCCGGTGAAGAGGCCGTCCACGTGGTAGGTCGGGTGCGGGTTGAACTCCTGGACCAGGTAGGGCTCTTCGAAGGATCCGGCGGGGGTGAGGACGTCGAGGTCGGCCGGCCTCTCCAGGCGCAGGACCCCGCTGGCACCGCGGCCGGCCAGCGGCTTGAGGACGACCGGCCAGCCCGCGGCCCCGGCGAAGGCGCGGACCGGGGCGGCGTGCGTGACCCGCTCGAACCGGGGCACCGCCAGACCGGCCTGCGAAACCCGGGTCGCCATCGTGTACTTGTCCCGGAACGGGACCACCTGGTCGGTGCGCGGTCCCGGACAGCCCCACTCCTCCCGCAGGGCCGCGCCGGTGAGCAGGTCGAGTTCCTGCATGGCCACGATCCGGTCCGGTGCGCCGTGCCGCTCCGCGAGGGCGGCGACCGCCGTCCGCACCTCGGCCGGGTCGTCGAGGTCGGCGACCTGGACGACCTCGGCGGCGCCGGCGGGCACCGCGGCCCGTCCGGCCGCGGTGGTGACGTAACCGACGCGGTGCTCTCGGTGGTCGACGTAGCGCGCGTAGTCGGCGAAGTCCGCGCGCGACCAGCGGTTGACGATCACGACGTGCGCGGAGTGCGGCAGCCCGGTCATCGGGGGCCTCCAAGAGGGGATCGGTCGGCGGGGCTTTCGAGTTCGGGTCGGCCGAGCAGCCCGGCGAGCGCGGCCGCACCCGGGCCGATGAGGCCGTCCGCGGGCAGCGGTACGAGGCTCGTGAGGCGGACGCCCCGCCCGTCGGGCCGGTAGAACGCGGTCTGCGTCAGGCCGCGGGCGACCACCTTCGCGCAGTGGGCCTCGTCCGCTTCGATCGGCAGCGGAATGGTCACACTGTGCGAAGGGTATCGGCGGACGGCGTCGCGGAACGTCGTCTCCACGTCCTGCCAGGGCAGATCGGCCACCCCGGGCACGGCCTCCTGCGCGGCGCGCTGGAACAGGTAGCCCGGGAACTGGGGCCAGGCCGCCCGCAGGCCCAGGCCGGAGGCCTGGCGCGGGTTCAGCTCGGTCGCGAGGAAGCCGTGTTCGCCGAGCAGGCCGTCGACGCTGAACATCCCGCGGAAGCCGGCGTCGGCGGCCAGCCGGCGCCCGGCCCGCCGGACGTGCTCTCGCATCCCCTCGACTGCTGCGGGCTCCGGCCGCCATCGGGTCGAGGAGCCGCAGAAGGTCAGCCGCGC
Organism: Kitasatospora sp. NPDC057904; assembly: GCF_042887925.1. NCBI lineage: Bacteria > Bacillati > Actinomycetota > Actinomycetes > Kitasatosporales > Streptomycetaceae > Kitasatospora > Kitasatospora sp. NPDC057904. The sequence goes on along the minus strand of NZ_JBHVOL010000002.1, from coordinate 489,053 downwards.
GCTGTGCCGGTCGCGCAGCGTCACGATCTCGATCGGGTCGAAGACCGCGACCCCGTCCGCCAGGACCATGCCGAGGACGCTGCACGGCGTGCCCTCGACGAACTCGGCCACGCGGACCGTCCGGGCGCGCTTGCCCGCCCAGCGGAGCGCGTCGGCGAGCGCCTGCGGATCGCCCTGCGGATCGCGGACCCACCGCAGCCCGGTCGCGTTGCCGTAGTGGGCCAGGCTGGAGTCGATCGCGACGACGACCCCCGAGCCCCGGTCGAGGTCCCGGGCGTGACCGGCCAGCGCCGGGTCGTCCGCCCCCGTCACGACGTGGCGCGGGGACGGAACGCCCGCCGCCTGCCACAGGGTCTCGATCCGGGTCTTGTCCTCCCACTCGGACCAGGCGGGCCGGCGCCAGCCGTGCACGGCGCGGCCGAACAGGTCGCCGGTCTCCAGGAAGTTGTCGCCCAGCGCCGTCCAGGTGCGGCCGGGGTCGACCGTTTCCAGCCAGGAGCCGAGTGCCGGCGGCGAGTCGGCCAGCCAGGCGTAGAAGTCGCCCGGCGGCACGTCGAGGCCCCGCTCCGCGCAGCTGAAGACGTCCGGGACGACCGGCGTGTCCTTTGCCGGGTCGGTCGCGACGACGATCCCGGCCACCGTGGCGCCGCAGGCGGTGAGCTGGTCCATCACCGTCCGGGCCGTGCGGGTGAAGGACGGCCACAGCAGGACGGCCGAGCGGCCGGACCAGTAGTCCCGCAGGGCCTTCGTCGCCACCTCCCCGACGGGCTGCGGCCGGTGTTTCCTCTTGGCGCTCATGTGCTCTCCGGGAGTGGGGCGGGGGCCGGTGGGACGATGGACGACGGCGCCGGGGTGAGGTGGGCGCCGGGCAGCCGGGCGGCCGCGACCCGCAGCACCGGGACGGTGAGCGCGCTGGAGGCGACCAGGGCCAGCCACAGCACCGGGTTGCCCACCGCGAGCAGGGCGGTGAAGACGGCCGGTGCGAGCGCGCCGGACGCGCCGTAGGCGGTCTGGAAGAGGGCGTTGTACCGCCCCTTCAGACCCGCCGGGGCGGCCTCGTAAGCGGCGGCGCTCATCACCGACCCGAACAGCGCCTCGGCGGTCACGCCGAGCGCGGAGACGAGCAGCACCAGCGGCACCACCAGCGCGGGCCCGGCCAGTTGGGCGGGTGCCATCAGCAGGAACGTGACGGCGAACAGGACGGCGGCGGCGGTCAGCGCGCGCAGGCGGGAGGTGCGGCGGCCGTACGCGATCGCCGGCTTCACCGCGGCCATCAGCACGATGTTGCCGACCAGGACGGACGCGCCGGCCAGCCACACCGGCCCCCGCAGGGTGCGGACGGCCACCAGGGGCAGCGCGACCGTCAGGCTGTTGGCCGCGAACGTGAACAGCACCTGGATCAGGCAGAGCACGAGGTACGGACCGTCCCGCAGCACCGTCCGCCAGTTCCGCGCCGGTCCGCCGGCGGTGTCGCCACCGCTCTCGTCGTCGGTTCGCGGAGTACCCGGCCCGGGCCCCCGCACCCGCAGTACCGCGCACACCAGGACGGCGGCCAGGGCGAAGCTCACGCCGTTGGCCCACGCCAGCGCGTGCAGCCCGGCGGTACTGCGCCCGACCAGGCCGGCCAGCCCGGCGCCGACGCCCAGCCCGGCGATCCGGACGATGCTCATGGTGCCGAGCGCCCCGACGAGCTTGCGCTCCCCGGCCAGCCGGGCGAGCAGCGGCGTGTTCGCGGTCCAGAAGACGCGGTCGCCCGCCGAGTTTGCCGCCGCGATCAGGGCGACCTGCCAGATCGCCCCGACCAGCGGGTAGAGCAGGAAGCCGACCGCCCGCACCACGTTGCTGGCCAGCACCACGGGACCGGGCCCGAAGCGGTCGACCAGGGAGCCGCCGAAGGGGCCGGCGACCAGGCCGAACACCGCTCCCGCGGTGAGGGCGGCGCCGACCTGCTCAACGGGCAGACCCTGCGCCTGGACGAAGAAGAACAGGGAGATCGGCATCCACAGACCGCTGCCCACGGCGTCGATGCTGCGGGCAGCGAGGTAGAGGCGGGTCCTGGCCGGGCTGACGAGTGCGTCGGCCGTCGCGTCGCCGTCCGGGCCCGCCGCGCCCGCCGTGCGGGCCGCGTCGCCGCTCACGCCGGCCCCGGCCCGTCCACGGGGGCCTCGGCCGCGTTCCCGAAGTCCCACCGCGCCGCGCCGGCCCACCAGCGGTCGACCTCCCGCAGGCGATCGGTCAGCCGGTCGCCAGGGGTGCTGCCCAGGACGCCGTCCGTGGTGCTGCCGGGGCCGCCGACCAGGCGGTCGCCCGGGCCGTCGTCAGGGCCGTCGTCAGGGAGCCGGAAGAACAGGTCGGCGACGCGGTGGGAGGGCGAGTCGGGCCCGTGGTAGCGGTGCCCGACCCGCCCGCTCGGCACGTACTTGACGGTGCCGGGCAGCGGGCAGTGTTGCGGCAGCCGCCGCAGGGTGGCCGTCTCGACGGGCGGGTACCACGTCGCGTACCCGTGCCGGACGACCGTGCCCGGTCGGGGGAGGTCGGCGGTGCGTCCGGCCTGGCCGAGCAGGGAGGCGCCGTGCAGGTTGACGCCGGTGGCGAGCTCGAACGCCTCGACGATGCTGCCGCCGCCGGCCCGGCAGGCGATCTCGCACAGGACGATCCGGTCGTCGGCGGTGCGGAAGAACTCGGCGTGGAACGCGCACGCCCCCTCCGGAGCGGGAAGCGCCCGCACCACGTCGCGGACGGCCCGCTGGAGCCGGGCGAACAGCGGGTCGTCCGCGGCCAGCATGCCGCTCACGAGCGGGGCGCTGCCGTGGTGGGTGAGCCACTGGCTGTTCAGGTACCGGGACGGGCGGCCGAACAGCACCGCGCCCCCGGCCATCACGCCGTCGACGTGGAACGTGTCGCCCTCGATCCAGGCCTCGGCGAGCAGCGGCGCCGGCCACGGGCCGGCCGGCTCCCGCAGTGACGTCGGGTCGGTGAGGACCCGCTGGCCCAGGCAGGCGACGCCGTCGACGGCCTTGACGACCACGGGAAGGCCGTGCTCGTCGGCGAAGTCCGCGAGCTCGGCGCCGGCGTGGACCATCCGCATCGGGGCGACCGGCACGCCCGCCGCGCCGGCCAGGGTCTTCATGACGTGCTTGTCCCGGTACGCCAGCGCGCTCGCCTCGGTCTGGCCCGGCAGGCCGAGGCGGTGGCGTAGACGGGCGGCGCGCAGCACGTCGCTCTCGGCCGTGGTGAGGATGCGCTCGACGGCGTGCGCGCGGACCAGGCGCTCGACGAGTTCCCCGGTCTCCGGTGCCGCGTAGTCGTCGACCACCTCCAGGTGCCGGAAGCGCCCGGACCACGCGGCCGGCCCGGCGTCCCCGAGCGCCGACGGGTCGGTCACGACGACCAACTCCTCGGCGCAGTCGGGGAACCAGGCCGCGAGGCGGTCCAGCAGGGGCCGTCGGTTGAGCAGCAGGAGAGTCATCGGCCGTCCGATCAGTAGCGGCGCTTGGGGTTGTCCACCAGCCAGTACTCCAGCTGCACGGTGAGCCTGGTCTGGGTGACACCGGCGGCGACCTCGGACACCGAGTGCCAGGAGGTCTCGGACGGCGGGAAGGCGAGCAACTGGCCGCCGGTCGGCGGGATCCGGCGCACCGGCGGAACGGCCGGGTCGGGGCTGGTGCGCACCTCGTACGCGCCGCCGCCGTCGGCGGGCCACTCGGGGTTGAGGTAGAGGATCGCGGTGATGGCCTTGTACGGCTTGTCCTTGTGGACGGAGATGAAGTCGCCCGCCCGGTAGGTGTAGATGGCGATGTCGGTGGGCAGTTCACGCAGCTGCAGTCCGGTGCCGCGCTCCAGCCAGCCGACGAACTCCTCGCTGCGCAGCGACGCCAGGAGCTCGGCCCAGGCGGGGGAGAGACCGGCGGCCGCGGGGCGCGGCTCGTTGTGCTCCTGGAGGTAGAGCAGGTTCATCGCGTACTGCTTGTCGTGCTCGGGGTCGGTGACCTTGACCGGCTCGTAGCCGTCGACGGGGGCGGTGGCGAAGAGCGTGCGGATCCGGTCGTCGGTCAGCACCCCGTGGGCGAGGTGGATCGCGAAGGGCTCGGTGATCTGCTCGAATTCCTGCTCGGTCCTGATCAACGGACTTCTCCTGCCTTGGGTTCGGTGGCCGTGCTGCTGGTGGCGGCCGTGGTTGCGGTGGCCGTGCTGGTGATGGCCGTGGGGGTGGAGGCCGTAGTGGCGGAGGCCGTGGCCTGGTGAGCCAGCAACTGGCGGACGGCGGCGGTGGCGTAGCTCCCCGACGGGAGGAAGAAGCCGAGGCCGATCCGGCTGCGTCCGGGGTTGAGCTCGTCGGGGGCCGCGGGGGAGAGGGACACGGTGGTCTGGACGACGGTGGGGCGCGCGGAGGTCCGGGCCGCCGGGATGCCGTCGGTGAACGTGTATTTGGCGTAGGGGAGTTCGGGAGCCGTCGCGAGCACCGCGAGCGGCCGGTCGGCGTAGCGGTACTCCAGGCCGTCGAGCTCGACGGTGACGGTGTGCGGGTCGCAGGTGTCGTCGACCACCCGGCGCAGTGCGGCGTTCCAGTCGGCGGAGGCGTGTGCGGCGAGGTAGAAGGAGGCGTTGCGCGGGTCGAGGGTCCGGAAGAACTCCTCGGCCGGTCCCCGCCATTGGGCGGCCTGCGGGCTCTCCGGCGCGCGCAGGCCGGCGAGTTCGCGCAGGGCGGTGTCCCAGTCGCCGGCGAGCATGGCCCGTCCCACGAGATGGGTGCGCTTGGGTCCGCCCGGCACGCCGAAGCGCTGGGTGTCGTAGTAGTTGAGGAAGAACATGGTGTGCTTGCGCAACTCGGCCAGCCGCTCGGCGCGTTCGGGGGCGAGGTTACGCACGGTGATGCGGAAGCCGTTGCCCTCCAGCCGGCCGATGGCGAGCGGCTCGGCGCCGTAGCCGTGGTGGTGCAGGTCCAGCCAGTCGTCGGCGCGGCCGGCGACGCGCCAGCCCTCGGGGCCGAGCCCAGGCAGCGGGACCCCGGCGGGCACGGCGATCAGCTGCTCGGTGATGCCGTCCTCGTCCTTGAGTCCGCCGTAGGTGACGTCGGCGGTGGGCAGGGAGAGCTCGGCGGCGACGAGGCGGATCGCCTCCATGGTGGTGTAGCCGCTCTTGCGTAGCAGCAGGTAGCGCCAGTGCGCGTCGGTGGGACCGGTGTGTTCGACCACCATGGCCTCGCGGACGAGGAAGTCGCGCGGGCGTTGCTTGAGCACGGCCTGGTCAGGCACGCGCGTCTCCATTCTGGACGGGTCCGGTGAGATCGGTGAGATCGGCGGGGCGGACGCGGGCGCCGAGCCGGCGCAGGGCGGCGGGGAGGTCGGGGTAGCCGCGCCGGAGGTGGTGGGTGCCGGTCACGACCGTGGGGCCGGGCACGGCGAGGGCCGCGAGGAGGAGGGCGGCCGCCGCCCGGAGGTCCGGCGCGTGCACCGGGGGTGCCGGGCGCGACGGGGCCGAGGGGCCGTCGACGGTGAGGGTGCGGCCGTCCTGGCGCAGCTGCACGCCGAGCGCGGCGAGGCCGGGCGCGTAGCCGAAACGGCCGCTCCAGACGGTCTCGGTGATGGTGGACGGGCCGTCGGCGAGCGCCGCGAGCAGGGCGAGGAAGGGCTGACTGTCGCTGAACACGCCGTGCGAGGCGACGGTGACGTCCACCGGGCGCAGCCGCTGCGCCGGGCGCACGGTGAGCACGTCGCCGCCGTCGGAGCGGTCGGCGCCCCGGTCGGCTCCGGGGCCGAGGCTCAGGTCGACGCCCAGCCGGTCGAACACCTCCAGCTCGGGGGCCAGGGCCGTGACGGCCCGTCGCATCCCGGTGCCGCGTACGGTGAGCGGACCGGCGCCGAGCAGGGTGCCGGCGCACACCCAGGTGACGACCTCGATGAGGTCCGGCACGAGGACATGGCGGGCCGGCCGGTCGAGGCCGCGGCCGCCGCGCCCGGCGATGACCAGGGCGCCGTCGGCGCGCACGGTGACGTCCGTGCCCGACTTCCGCAGGACGTCCACGAGATCGGTGACGTCCGGCTTGGGGTACGGGTTGCGCAGGATGCTGACGCCCTCGGCGACGGCCGCCGTGAGGACCGCCATCTTGGTCGCCCCGGAGTAGTGCGGGCCGGTGCGCAGCGCGCGGTCGGCGGTGTGGTCGAGCAGGTCGATCTCGCAGCCGAGCAACTTGTCGGCGGTCACCCGCAGGCCACCGTCGGCGAGGACGGCGGCCTGGGCGCCGAAGCGTTCCAGCACGCCGACGTACTGCTCGACGGGTCGCTGCCCGCCGGGGTCGTCGCCGATGCGGCAGCCGCCGGTGGCGGCGACCGACGCCCGCCCGAACCGGGACAGCAGCGCGGGCAGGAGGTACACGGAGCCGTGGATCGCCGCCGCGTCGGCGGGCAGCTCGGCGGTGTGCAGACCGTCGGCGTCCACGGTGAGGGAGCCGCCGGTCCGGTCGGCCCGTCCGCCGAGCCGCCGGACGATTTCGGCCAGCACTTCGGTCTCGGCGATGTCCGGACAGTTGTCGATGCGTACCGGAGCGCGGGCCGCCAGGGCCGCGGACACCACCGTCACCAGTGAATGTTTGAATCCGGACACAAGGGTTTCCCCGGCGATTCGGGATATTCCGTCGGCGACCAGAGCGTCGTTATTGCGGACGGATAGCAGAGCCTGCGGTGCGGTCAACTGAAGCACTCCCCCCGTTGGGTCGGCAACGGAGCTTGACATGTGCCCGTGGTGATCGTCAACAGGGATCCTGCGTCGTCAACTGGCCATCCCCACACTGATTGTGAACCACTGTTACGCGATCCGGAGGCGCGTTGACTTGGATGTGAAGCTGTGCTTGCCTGGGAATCGGACGGAAGCGTCCGGTTGGATGGCCGTGAATGCGGCCGGGCAACTTGGGGGACAATTGACCGTCGTCGACGGTGAAAAGGTAAGGCATGCGTTCTTCGACCGGCGGGGGCACGACGCCCGGCTCAATCTGAGCAGCAACGAGCTGGTCCATCCCGCCGCGGAAAGGCTTCTCGACGCGGTCGCCAGGGAGTTCACGCCGGACCTGTTGCGGCAGTATCCGCACAGTAGGTCCACAATCGACACACTTTCCGCGTACGTGCAGTGCGATTCCGACGAATTGCTCGTCACGCCCGGTTCGGACACCGCGCTGCGCCTGGTCTGCGCCTACTTCGCCCGCCGCACCGCGGGCCGGGGCGAGGTGATCCTCCAGCATCCCAACTACGCGGCGTGGACGGAGACCGCGGACCTGCTCGGCCTGTCGCTCCGGCCGGTGGCGACCACCGGCCTGGACCTGGACGCGCAGGCCGGCGCACTGATCGAGGCGGCGGCCGCCAGCCGTGGCGCGCTGATCGCGGTCAGCGTGCCCAACGGCCCGATCGGCGGCCGCCTGACCGGTGAACAGCTCGACCGGCTGGCCGAGTTGGCGCGCGAGCGCGGACACCTGCTGGTGATCGACAGCTGTTACCAGGTCTTCGACGGCCCGCTCACGGCCCAGCTGGCCCGCCGCGGCGGGAACGTGCTGGTGGTCCAGTCGCTCTCCAAGTCGCACGCCCTGGCCGGCGCCCGCGTCGCGGTCCTGTGCGGCGAGACCGGGCTGCTGGCCCAGCTGGCCGCCGTTCCGCTGGAGCACGCGGTGTCGGCACCGGCCCTGCTGGCCCTCCGGGTGGCCATCGACCAGCACGACCGGTTCGAGGCGGTCTGGCGCGAACTGCGCGAGGTGCGCGCGGGCGCGGCGGCCGAGGTGCGGTCCTGGGGCCTGCCCGTCGCCCCGTCCGGGGGCAACTTCCTGTCGCTGCGCCTGCCGTCCGCGGCCGCGGCCGGCCGCGCGACCGGCGCACTGTCCGATGCGGGCTACCGCGTGCGCGACCTGTCCGACCTCACCGGCCTGGCCGGCTGGCTGCGCTTCACCATCGCCGACACCGCCACCATCGAGCGGTTCCTTCCGGTGCTGAAGTCCGCCGTCGAGCAGGTGGGTTGAGATGTCCGTGCCGAGGACCGCCATCGGCCGGGAGCGCTGACATGCCCGTGCTCGCTCCCGACTGGACCGACACCGCCGCCTGCCGCACCACGCCCTACCGCTGGCTCGCCACCGCGCCCGGCCGGCTGTACGGAGAGGACACCGCGGCCGAGCTCGCCGCGACCTTCCCGCAGGACGACTACGTGCGCCTCGACGCCACCGGGGCCGGCCGCGACAAGACCTACCGCAACTACTCCCGTCCGCTCCTCGGCCCCGGCCGGGACGTTCCGGCCGGCCTGCCCGCGCTCTGGCGCGGGCTGGTCGTCGACCTGGCCGGTGAGCCCTACCGCCGCCAGGTCGCCGCGCTGCTCGACCAGCCGGTCGCCGCCGCCGTCGAGATCCGCCTGGTGCGGCACGCCGACACGGACTGGCTCGGCCCGCACACCGACCGGGCGGACAAGCTCTTCAGCCACGTCCTGTACTTCAACCCCGGCTGGCAGGTCGGCTGGGGCGGCTGCCTGGAGATCCTCGACGGGGACGACCCCACCGCCGTCCACGACCGCGTGGTGCCGCAGCTGGGCGCCTCCGCGCTGCTCGTCCGCTCCGACCGGTCCTGGCACCAGGTCGGCGCGGTGACGGCCGGCCGTGGCCGCGAGCGGCGCTCCCTCGTCCTGCACGGGCTCCGTTGATCATGCCCGCGGCCCGCCGGCGAACCCACCAGCCGAGCCACCGTCCGGCCCACGAGCCGACCCACCATCCGGCCCTCCCCACGGACCCGCCGTGGCCCGCCACGGTCGACCGGTCCGCCCGGATCCTCGTCCTCGGCAGCCCCGGCTCCGGCAAGACCACCCTGGCCGCCCGCCTGGCCCGCGCCACCGGACTGCCGCTGCACCACCTCGACGACCTGTACTGGGCGGCCGACTGGACCCGCCCCGACCCGCGGGCCTGGGAGCGGACGCAGCGCCGACTCGCCGCCGGCCCCCGCTGGATCATCGAGGGCAACCACCTGCCGACCATCCCCGTGCGGATGGCCCGGGCCGACCTCGTCGTGCTGCTCGACGTCCGGCCGCGCACCTGCGCCGCCCGCGCCGTGCGCCGCGCCCTGGCGATCCGCCGCGGCCACCACGACGGCCTGCCCGCCCTGGTCCGGGCCCGCGCCGAGGCGGGCCACCCGGTGTCCGCCACCCAGGACTTCCCCCGGCTGCTGTGGAAGATCGCCCGGTTCCGGGCTCGCTCCCTGTGGCCGGCGATCGAGCACACCCGCGACAACCCCCACGCCGCCCTCGTCATCGCCGTCGGACCGGGCCGCGCCCACCGGCGCCGCGCCCGGCTGCGCCGGCACCTGCGCCGGGCCGGCGTGTCCGCAACGATTCTGACGGTCCGTCAACTCGACGCCGTCGGCGAGGTCTGAACCCCGACAAGGAGCTCCACCGTGCGCGTACTGGTCCTGTGGCCACCCCACGTCCCCAGCTACTTCAACGCCGGCCACCACCTGCCGGTCTTCACCGTCGCCGCCTACCTGCGCACCAAGGGCCACCAGGTGGACGCGCTCGACGCCGGCGCGCTCAACCGGACCTGGAAGGAACTGGCCGACCGCCTCCACCAGGGCCGCTACGAGGCCGTCGTCATCGTCAACGAGTACGACGTCGTCGAAGGCGTGCGCCGGGCCGCCGACTACACTCGCGCGCTGCTGCCCGACGCCCTGCTCGTCACCGTCGGCCGGCTCGGCTACCAGAACCCCGGCTTCTTCCACACGCTCGACCTCGATGCCGTCGTCGCGAGCGGCGACTACGAGGCCGGCACCGCCGCCGCACTCGACTGGGCGCGCGACGGCCGCCCCCCGGTCGACGGCCTGCCGGGCGTGCACCTGCGCCACACCGGCGAGTGGCACGGGCCGAGCGCCCCCGGCACCTGGCTGCCCGCCGACGAGTGGGCCCTGCCGGACGTCTCCGAGATCCCCTACACCGCGTACGAGAACCTCTACCGCACCGACGAGAACAAGTTCTGCGGCATCCCCGAACGGCTCGAACTCGTCGCCCCGGTCGCCCGCGGCTGTCCCGTCGGCTGCAGCTTCTGCGACGTCCCGCCCATGCAGGGGCTGCGCGAACGCCGGCTGACCGTCGAGCGCACCGTCGACTACATCCGCGACAGCTTCGCCCGGCTGCCCTTCGAGTACGTCGCCTTCTACGCGCCCACCTTCACCCTGAACCGGTCCTGGGTCCTCGACCTGTGCACCGCCCTCGAAGCCGAACCGCGCCGCTACCCGTGGAAGTGCGCGACCACCCTGCACCACCTCGACGAGGAACTCGTCGGGCGCATGGCCGCCGCCGGCTGCATCCGGATCAGCGTCGGCGTCGAGACCTTCGAGGAGAACGCCGAACCGGGACTGCCCCGAGTCAAGCGCCGGGCCGAGACCCGCACCGAGGAGGTCGCCCGCTGGTGCCGCACCCACGGGATCGAGCTGAACTGCTTCGTGATCGTCGGTCTCCCCGGCACCACCCCGGAAGGCGCCCGGCACACCATGGCCGCCGTCAAGGACCTCGGCGCACGCGTCCGCCCCACCCTCTACACCCCCTACGAGCTGATGCGCGCCGACATGACCGAAGCCCAGCTCAGCGCCTACAACCGGCAGACCTTCGTCGACCCGGACGCCGTCCGCGCCACCACCGGCCGCGAGCCGGGCGAATTCCTCGCCCTGCTCTACGGCGGCGACGACTACCGGACCCCGGCCACGGAACGGATCCCCACCACCGAGCGCCTCCGGGTCGTCGAACGCCCGCCCGCCGCCGACGCCGGACGGCCCCGGTGAGCGACCGGCAGCTGCTCGCCGACCACCTGCCCAACCTGCGCGACCTCGGCGGGCTGCCCACCACCGGCGGCGCTCGGCTGCGCCCCGGCGTCCTGCTGCGCAGCTCCGCCCTGTCCGCCCTGTCACCGGCCGGCGCCGAGGCGCTCACCGGGCTCCTCGGCCCGGGCGCCTGCGTCGACCTGCGCACCGACCCCGAGGTCGACCGCGACGGAGGCCCCGACCACCTGCTCGCCCTCGGCTGGACGTGGCACCGCCTCCCGGTCCGCGACCGGGCCCCCGGTGACCACGGCGACACCCCCGAGGACCAGCTGCGCCGCCACCTCGGCACACTGCCCCGGTACCTGGAGGCCACCGAACGCGTGGCACGGCTGCTGCCCGCCGCCGGCCCCGTGATCATCGGCTGCTCACTGGGCAAGGACCGGACGGGTGTCGTGGTCGCCGTGTTGCTGCGGGCCCTCGGGGTGGACCGGCCCGCCATCGTCGACGACTTCGCCCTGAGCAACCACCAGCTGGCCGCCGGCCGCCACCACCTCCCGGCGCGCTGGCGCGAGGCCGCCACCGTCAACGAGGCGCCCGCTCGGGTCTGCACCGCCGTCCTGGACCGGCTGGACCGCTTCGACGAGTCGGACCGGTCGGACTGCCCCGGCCCGCATCCCGCACTGCGGCGGATCGCCGACGCGCTGGACGCGGTGCGCCCGGCGCTGACCACGACCGCCCGGACACCGGACGGACAGGAACAGCCGTGCCCCCCACTGACACCCCGCCCACGACACGGACAGGAACAGCGATGTCCCCACTGACGGCCCCTCCGCCGACGGTCTCCCCGCCGGCGGCCCACTCACCGACGCTGACGGCCCACCCGCGACCCGTCACCGACGCCGGGCAGCGCCTGTGCGCGGCCGTCGACGGCCTGGCCGGCCACCTCGCCGACCAGGCCGCCGAGAACGACCGGGCCGGCCGCTTCGCCGCGCCGAGCGTGCGACGCCTGGAGGAGGCCGGCCTGCTGGCCGCCTGCGTGCCGGTCGCGGACGGCGGAGCCGGCCTGGACTCGGTGCACGACCTGGGCGTCGTCACGGCCAGGCTCGCCGAGGCCGACGCCTCCGTGGCCACCGCGGTGTTCATGCACCTCGCCCTGTCGATGCACTTCGCCCGCACCGCTGCGGCAGCGCCCGCCCGGGACACCCCGCAGCGCCGCTGGACCCGGGCGATCGGCGAGCGCCGCATGATCGTCTGCTCCACCGTCACCGAACCCGGGACGAGCGCCTGGCTCCCCGCCACCGTCGCCGTCCCCGAGGGCGGGGGCTGGACCGTCACCGGGCGGAAGGCCATGGCCTCCCTCTCGCCCGTGGCGACCCACTTCTACACCCGGCTACGCGCGGAGACCCCCGACGGTCCGATGATCGGCTCGGTGCTGATCCCCGGCGACCTCAAGGGAGTCGAGGTCCACGACAGCTGGGACGGCCACGGCCTGCGCGGCTCCGGCAGCGGCACCGTGGCGTTCGACCGGGTGCGCCTGCCGTGGGAGGCGGTCGGCTTCCGCGGTCGCTGGGGAGAACGGCCGGGCACCGGAGCCCTCGGCGGCAAGGTGCGGGTGGCCGCCCCGCTGCTGGGCGTGCCGCTCGGGATCGCCGAGGCCGCGCACCGGACGGCCCTCGCCGCCCTCTCCGGGGACGGCCAGGGCTCCTCCGGCGCGGGCGACGGCACACCCGGCCGTCGGCGAACCGGCGCGGCAGGGACGACGGCGGCCCTGGCGGAGCTGGAGACCGCCCTCGTCTCGGCCCGCGGGGTCCTGCGCTGCCTGCTGCTCGACGTGGACGCCCACGACGCGGACGCACACGGGCCCGACCTCATGCGCGCCTGCATCGCGGCCGGCACGGTGGTCGAACGGGCCGCCCTGCACGCCGTCGACCTCGCCATGCAGCTGTGCGGGGGCGGCAGTTACCGCGCCGGGCACCTGCTCGGACGCCTCGCCAGGGACGTCCGGGCCACGATGTTCATGCGACCCCACGCCCCCGCGGAGGAGTGGGCCGACGTGCTCGCCGACCTGGCTCTCGCCGACGCTCCGCCCACTGCTTCGCACGCCGCTCCGCCCGTGGCTCCGCCCGTGGCTCCGCCCGTGGCGGTCCCGGCCGCCGCGCCGGAGGGGACCCCGTGACCGCCCGCCGGGAGAACGTCCTCCTGCTCGACCGGGTCGGCTACGACCGGTTCAGGCTGCCCGACGGCTCGCCCGTCCTCGACCCGGACCGCTACCGCGTCACCCTGCTCACCCGGACGGCCCTGGTCGGCCAGGCGCGGCCCGGCGAGTGCGCCGAGGTCCTCGGCGTCCGCCTGTCCGACACCGCCCTGCGTGACGCGCTCGTGCGGGCGGTGCACCAGGAGGCGGGCCTGGACCACCTGCTCGCCTTCAGCGAGAACCTGCTGCTGCCCGGCGCCCGCCTGCGCGAGCGACTCGGCGTCCCCGGCCCGTCCACCGCCCGGCTCCTGCCCTTCCGCGACAAGTCCGAGATGAAGCGGACCGCCGCCGAGGGCGGCCTGCCGGTGTGCGACTGGCTGCCCGTCGACCGTGCCGCCGACGCTGCCGGCCTCCTCGACCGCCACGGACGGATCGTGCTCAAGCCCCGGCTCGGCAGCGGGTCCGCCGGCATCCACCTGGTGGACTCGCGGGCCGCGCTGGCCGCGCTGGACGGTCACGACCTCGGCGGGCACCAGGCCGAGGAGTTCGTCGACGGTGGGATGCTGCACGTGGACGTCGCCGTGCACCGGGGCGAGCTCCTCGCCTGCGTCGTCTTCCGCTACCTGACCAGCACGCTGTCCCACGTCGACAACCAGCCGATGCTCTCGGTCACCGTCGACGACCCGCACCTGGTCGAACGGGCCACCGAGTTCACCCGGCGGGTGGTCAAGGCCTTCGACGTCACGGACGCCGTGCTCCACCTCGAAGTCTTCGAACTCGCCGACGGCGCACTCGTGTTCAACGAGGTGGCCGCCCGCAACGGTGGAGCCGGCGTCGTCCCGGTCGTCGAGGCCCTCACCGGCGTCAACCTCTACGAGGCCATGGTTCGCCTGGCCCTCGGCGAACGCCCCACCACCGGCTACCCGCGTACCCACCGGGCCGGCGGTGAATTCGTCCTGTACAGCAGGCCGGGACGCCTCGCCGCGATCGACGACGAGGCGGTACCGCGCGACTGGCTGATCAGCCGGCGCGCCACCGCGAAGCCCGGCGACCTCCTCAAGGCCTCCGGCTACTCCGGCGCCGGCCTGGTCACCTACGCCGTCGGCGGACGCGACGAGGCCGAGGTGCGCGCCCGGCTCGACTTCATCCGGACGCACACCTCGATCGCCTACGACGACACCCGCGCCGACAGCGGCTACGCCGAAGAGGACGCCCGCCACTGATCGAACCCGGCCACCGTGCGCACCCCGTCGTCCAGCACCGACCGGTAGACGTCCCAGCTGCGCACGCTCCGGCCGTACTCGGGGCTCTCCGCCCACGCGTGCTTGATCAGCAGGATCGCCTCCCGGGCCTCGGCGGTGAGCCGCTGCGGCAGCGTCCGCAGGTGCGCCAGGTCCGGCTGGCGCTCGGGCTCGTCGACGAACCAGATGTCCAGGGACCACTTGTGGCCCCGCGGCGACCGGTAGTCCAGTCCGAGGTACAGCCCGTCCGGGTAGCCGGGATCGGTGTTCCAGGCGCCGGTGTCATTGCGGAACCGCACCTGCCGCACCCGCTCGTGCATCGCCAGCCGCGCCCCGATCCCGGCCACCGCCTCGTGCACACCCGCGTCGAGCCGGGGGCACACCACCGTGACGTCCAGGTCCCGGCGCACCATCAGCCCCAGCGCCGCACTCCCCACCCGCACCGGGTCCCCGAGCCGCCCGAGCAACTCGTCCAGCCCCAGATCCTTGTTCACCTCGTCCGCCTCGACCTGGAGTTCGTCCTGCTGTCGCATCAACTGATCATTCGTCATGCCTCCATTGTCCCAAGGCCTCGACCATTTCGGACCGAAAGGCCTCGGTGGAACCAGCGCTCCCCGTGTGCACCGGTGCGCGTCGCGGTACGGCTTACGCCGTGGTCCCGGGCATGACCGCGGCTTGAGCGGGTAGCACGGCCTTCGACACGTGCGAGTGCGAAGGAGACGACCCCATGGCCGAACCGGGAGCCGCGGGCCGGCGCCGCGCACACGAGGTCGTGTCCGCCGCGCTCGGCCGGGCCGCCGCCGTCGGGCACCTCAACGCGTTCATCGCCCTGGACGCCGGGAAGGCGCTCGCGGAGGCGGCCCGCCATGACGCGCACGGGAGCCGGGAGCCCTGGTGCCTGGTCGTCAAGGACAACATCCACGTCGCCGGCCTGCCCAACACCGCGGGCACACCCGCGCTCGCGGGCTTCGTCCCCGGAGCCGACGCGCCCGTCGTCGCGGCGCTGCGTGCCGCGGGGGCGATCGTCCTGGGCAAGACGAACATGCACGAGCTCTCCCTGGGGGCCACCTCGTGCAACCACACCTTCGGCGCCGTCGGCAACGCCACCGACCCGGCCCTGTTCGCGGGCGGCAGCAGCGGCGGGACGGCGGCCGCGGTGGCCGCGGGGGTCGCCGAGGCCGGGCTCGGCACGGACACCGGCGGTTCCGTCACCATCCCGGCGGCGCTCAACGGCATCTACGGCCTGCGCCCCAGTGCCGGGCGCTACCCCTCGGCGGGTGTCACGCCGCTGTCCACCACCCGGGACACCCCCGGGCTGCTGGCCCGCAGCCTGGACCGGCTCATCGCGCTGGACACCCTCGTCACCGGGGAGAGCGGAATCCCGCGGGACCCGGGCCGCCCGCCCCGGTTCGGCCTGCCGCGGCACGTGTTCACCGAGGACCTGGAGGGCCCGGTCCGCATCGCCTGGGAGGCGGCCGTCGACCGCCTGACGGCGGCGGGGGTGGAGTGGGTCCCGGTGGACACGGCACACCTGGCCGCGTACGACTCCCGGGTCGGGTTCCCGCTCGTCTTCGGCGAGTTCGGCGCCGCGCTCGGCCGCTACCTCGACGGGCACCGCACCGGGCTCACACCCGCCGACGTGCTCGACGCGGTCGCCGACCCGGTCATCGCGGAGACGCTCAAGGCCACCGCACTGCCCACCGCCCCCGGGTACCCGGGCCCCGCCGTCCTGCGCGGCGCGCTTGCGGAGCGGCAGGCGATGCAGGCCGCGTACGACGAGCTCGTCACCGCCCACGGCCTGGACGCGATCCTGAGCCCGACCGTACCGGTGTGCGCCCGGCCGCTGCACCGGTACGAGGATTCCCTGCCCCTCAACGGCCGTGACGTGCCGACGTTCCCCACCCTGATCCGCAACACCTCTCCGGCGGCCACCGCGGGCCTGCCCTCGCTGACGGTCCCGCTCCCGGTCGCCGGCTCCGCCCCCGTCGGCGTCCAGCTCATCGGGCGGCGGACGGCCGACCGGGACCTGCTCGCGGTGGCGGCGCGGATCGACGGTCTCCTGCGGCCCGAGGCGGCGGACCCGGCGACCGGGCACGATCCGACCGGTCGTCACGGGGAGGCCCGATGAAGGCCATCCCCGGTCCCACCCGCTCCCGGATGTCGGACCGGGCGCCTACACTCGCCCCGTGATGCGGGAGGAGCGGACGGGCGCGCCGGATCCGGCGGGCGCCGCCGATCTGGCCGAGTTCATCCGGGCGTTGGAAGGGCTGCGGCTCTGGGCGGGCGGGCCGTCCCTCCGGACGCTCGCCAAGCGGGTCGGGCCGCTGCTGCGCCCACCGCAGCCCGTCTCCCACAGCACCGTCGCCGACGTCTTCAAGCCGGACCGCCGCCGGCTCGACCAGGACCTCGTCCTGGCCGTCGTCCGGGCACTCGGCGTGGGGGAGGCCGACGCGGCCCGCTGGCGGGCGGCCTGCACGCGGGTGCACTCCGACGCGCGGGCCGGCGGACCGGTCGGCGTCCTGCGGCAACTGCCCGCCGATCTCGCCACGTTCACCGGTCGCGAGCGCGAACTCGCAGCGCTCATAGGTCACTTCGGCAGAGCGGCAGCCGTGGTATCGACGATCGAGGGCCCGGCCGGGATCGGGAAGACCCAACTCGCCCTGCACGCCGCACACCGCCTCGTCCGCGACGGCCGGTGCGCCGACGTCCAGCTGTACGTCAACCTGCGCGGCAGCGACCCCGAGCACCCACCGGCCGATCCGGCTGCCGTACTCGGCATGTTCCTGCGGCAGTTGGAGGTCCCCGCGAAGCACGTCCCGACCGGACCGGCCGAGCGCGCCGCCCTGTTCCGCGAGCGGATGCACGGCAAGCGGGCCGTCGTCGTGCTGGACGATGCCGCCACCACCGCCCAGGTCCGCGAGCTCCTGCCGGCCTCCCCGACGTGCCTGGTGCTGATCACCGGCCGGCACACCATGACCGGCCTGGAGAGCGCCGAACCGCACCGACTGGACGCCTTCACCGAGGAGGAGGCGCTGCTGCTCCTGACCAGAGTGGTAGGCGCCGGCCGGGTCGCCGCCGAGCCCGAGGCCGCCGGGCGGATCCTCAGAGCCTGCGGGTACGCCCCTGGAGCGGTATCGGCCGTCGCGTCCCGCCTGCGGTCGAGACCGGCCTGGCACCTCGCCGACCTGGAACGCCGCCTGTGCCGCCCTTCGACCGGAGACCACCCGCCACGTGTCCACCGGACCGTCGGCACGCCATAGGCAGGAAGGCCCCTCCCGTCGCAGGGCGGATCCGCCGGAGGCCGCCCACCCCCTCCGGTGACGATCACTCGCCCCCAAGTGGTCGATCTTCGGCCGTTCGCCCGCGTCAATCCGGCGTGTACGGCATGATGCAGGGCCAAGGGCCAAGGGCCAAAGGGGCCGAGAGGGCCAAGGGCCGGCAGCCGGGGAGCATGGGCGAGTCGGCGGAGGACCGGACGGTCCTCGACGACGAGGCGGACGAAGCGGGCGGGGCATGATGATGCGGGACCAGCTCCTGGGGGACCGCTACCGGCTGGTGCGGCAGCTCGGCGACGTCGACGACACCTCCGAACCTGCCGGAAGCCCCGCACCCCCAGGAGGACGGACCGACCGACGCCCCTCCACGACAGCGACGGCCCCGCTCCCGCCTCCGGCCCCCACCCGCAGAGAGAGCAGCCCCCGTCCACGGCCGGACACCGGATCGACGCAGGCGCTGGACCGCGACATCAAGACCCGACGGGCGGCGCGCGCGATCGCGGCCTGACCCGGGCGTGCGGAAAGGCCGGGGAGTCGAGGACTCCCCGGCCTGCCTGCGAGAGGACCGCCTATGCGGGCGGGGTGCGGAAGATCTTGGTGAAGCTGTCCAGGGTGCCCCCGTTGGCGGTGAAGCCGAGGTAGGCGGCGCCGGTGGCGGCGAGGCCGAGGAGGACACCGAGGTAGGTGCCGACGTCGGCGCCGGCGTCGATGAAGGCGGACTGGCCGACGGGGATCGACGGGTAGGTGAGCCAGCGCAGCAGGACGATCACTGTGGCGATCACCGCGAGCACGAGATTGGTGGCGTGGCCCTGGCGGGCGGGCAGGCCGCGGCCGATGGCGGGGAGGGCGGCCATGACGCCGACGGCCACGAGGGCGACCATCGGGATCCAGGCGCCGGCGCCGACGTCCCAGGCGTTGCCGCTCGCCGCGTACTGGGTGAGGAGGCCCGTGGCGCCCGACTTCTCGGAGACGGTGTACCACGGGAGGAAGCTGTCGATGAACGCGATCACGCCGATGGCGGCGAGCGCTCCGGACTGGACGCTGATCTTGACGGGCTGCACGGGTCCGAACCCTTCTCTGGTGGTGTTCAGTTGAGGCTCTGCGGTCCTTGCCCGGGTACCACTTCGCACGGGCTCTGGTTGCCGTCGGTGAAGGAATCGGGCCCGACGAACCAGCTGCACCACGTGTAGGCCTCGGGCAGGATGAAGGTCTTCGTCTCGCCGCCGCCGGTGCTTCCGCCGCAGGCGTCGGTCCGCACGGTGCCCGTCGTCCACTTCATGACGACCCCGTACAGGGCGTAGGCGGTGGTGCCGGGCGGCACCTGGATGGCGACCTTGGTGTTGGTGGACTTGGACGAGGTGCGGGAGACGGACGAGTCGGTGCGGTGCTCGTAGTCGAAGACGGCGTTCGCCTGGCCCTCGGCCGCGGGGACGAAGGCCGAGGCGCCGGTGACGAGCGCGGTGCCCGCCACGGCGACGTGGGCCTTGACCGTCGTGCTCTCCGACTCCTGGATGGAGAGGGTCTGTTCGCGGGTGGTGCTCACCGACCAGGTCTCCGTCGAGCCGGTCTGGTTCTGCGACATCTGGGCGTCGACGACCTCCAGTGCCGTGCCGCCGTCCTTGACGTTCGTGTAGACGTAGGAGGTGTCGCATTTCGGCGGAGGGGCGGCCGCGTGGCCGGAGCTGCTGCAGCCGACGAGGGGGGTGAGGAGCGCGACGGTCACGAGGAGCGGCGCCGCGCCGCCCGCCGGTCGGATCGTCATGGTCCTCACCCGACCTTCAGGGAGAGGGACTTGACGACCACGCCGTTGTAGAGCGCCTGGACCTGGACGCTCCCCGCGATGGCGAGGTCGATCCGCTTGGTGTAGACGTGCCGGCCCTGGGCGACCGTGACCGGCAGGCTGCGTGCCTCGGGTTCGGACTGCCCGCCGCGGACCAGGTCGAGTTGTACCGTCCCGCCCGCGCCGCCCGCGTCGGTGATGAAGGCCACGTAGGCGGTCTGGCCGACCGGGAACGTGGTCGAGGCCCCGGTGACCCGCTGCTGCCCGGTGTCGAACCCGGTACCGGTCACGAGGTCCTGCACGCCGTCGTGGGCCTGGCTCGTGCCGGACGAGCAGGCCGCGGCGGCGCACAGCGCCACGGCGACCACCCCCGACCGCACGACCGGACCCTGGCGACCGTTCATGTGCTCGCCCTCCGCTCGGGGACGGTCGAGAAGGGGACCGTCGGTAAAACGGTAGAGCTCCGGTCGCGGCTCGGTGAGGGATATGCGAAGTCGTGGCACTGCCGCTTCGAAACCGTGACAGATGTCCGGATCCGCGACGCGAGCGCCCCGATTCGGAACGGAGGTTTCGGTGATCTTCCTTGAGTGGAACGGAATGTGACGAATGGTCAGGCGGACGCTCTACGGGGCGGCCGTGCCACCCTCGCCCAGGACGGGCGCCACCAGCCGGCCGAGTTCGGCGGCCTGCGGGGCGGGGACGTGGGCGGCCAGGGCCTCGGCGATGGACGCGGCCCACTGCGCGCGGGTGATCCGCCCGAGCAGCAGTGGGAGGTCGCGCTCGGGGGCGAACGCGATCTCCGTCGTCGTGCCCGGGGCGAGGCCGGCGGCCCGTTCGAGCCGCGTCACCTCGTCGCCGTCGTAGAAGCGGATGACGCCGTCCAGGTCGCAGAGCAGGGCGTCGAACGCGAGGTCTGTCATGGCTGGTGATCATGCCAGAGCCCCGCCGACCGGGCCCGGCGGGAGCCGTGCTCCCACGAAGCGGAGGTGTACGGGGTGGGGGGAGTTTGGCGGGCGGGGCGGGGAGTCTTGTATCGTTCCTCGCGAATCATCCAGAGGGGTGGAGGGACCGGCCCTACGAAGCCCCGGCAACTCCCCGTTCGACCCGGCGTCCGAAGTACGCGCCGTGCCGTCCGGGATCAGTGCCAACTCCGGCCTGTCGCCAACGTGGCGCGGGAAAGATGAGGAGACACGGTGCTCTCTGTGCTGTCCTTCGCCCGGGCGCTTCCCGCCCCGGCCCTTCCGCGTACCCGTCTCGTGCCCGGCGCAGGCATCCGGCCGACTTCTCCGGCCCGTTCTCGCTGACCACCCCCGCGCTCCCCGCGGGGAGCCCCCGCGCGCCGAACCCACCCGTCGGCCGCGGATTCGAGACTGGAGTACCCATCCATGGAGCTCACGAGCGGCGTCGGCGTGCTCGACAAGGCCACCGCGATCCTCGCCACCCTGGAGTCCGGGCCCATCACCCTGGCCGGACTCGCCGCCGCCACCGGCCTGGCACGCCCCACCGCCCACCGGCTGGCCGTCGCGCTGGAACACCACCGACTGGTGACCAGGGACCTGCAGGGCCGGTTCGTCCTCGGCCCCCGGCTCGCCGAGCTGTCGGCGGCGGCGGGGGAGGACCGGCTGCTGGCCGCCGCCGGGTCGGTGCTCGTGCACCTGCGCGACGTCACCGGCGAGAGCGCCCAGCTGTACCGCCGTCAGGGCGAGGTCCGGATCTGCGTGGCCGTCGCGGAGCGGCTCTCCGGTCTGCGCGACACGGTGCCGGTGGGGGTCACGCTCCCCATGAAGGTCGGCGCCGCCGCCCAGATCCTGCTCGCCTGGGAGGAGCCGGAGCGCCTCCACCGGGGGCTCCAGGGGGCGCGCTTCACGGCCACGGCCCTCAGCGGCGTACGGCGGCGGGGCTGGGCGCAGTCCATCGGCGAGCGCGAGCTCGGAGTCGCGTCCGTGTCGGCGCCGGTGCGCGGGCCGTCCAACCGGGTGGTGGCCGCGGTCACCGTCTCCGGCCCGATCGAACGGCTCACCCGGCACCCGGGCGCGCGCCTGTCCCAGGCCGTCATCGAGGCGGCGAACCACCTCACCGAGGCGCTGCGCCACCCGTGACCGGCCCGGCCCCGGGCCCGGGGCGTCGGCTCAGGCCCGAGGCCCAGGCCCGGGGCGTCGGCTCAGGTCCGAGGCGCCGGCGTGAGGAGCGTCGGACGGGGAATGCGGCTGATCACCGAGCCGATCAGGGTGCCGATCGACACCCCGAAGACCGCCGAGACGGCCGCCAGCACCGACTGGGCCCCGTTGCCCACCTCGATCTGGGCGGTGTTCAGCAGGCCGAAGGAGCCCGGCACGACGATCCAGAACGCCGGCAGGTAGAGCACCTGCCAGAGCGGGCCGCCCGGCAGCCAGTGCACCAGGGTGGCGGCGACCGCGGCGGAGACCGCCCCGGCCAGGCCGCCGATCGCCGCGCCGTGCTCCGAGCCGATGACGACCTGGACGGTGACGCTCACCGCGATCACCGCGACGATCCACGGAACGGCGCTCGGCGGGGTGTTCACGTTGATCACGACGCCCGCGACGGCGATCGCGAGACCGAGCCCGATCACCCACCAACTCGGCTTGGCCACCTGCACGTTGGCCAGCGCCGAGGCGGGCATGCCGATCGCGGTGGTGGCGGCGGCCACCCCGGCGAGGAACAGTGCGAGCTGCACCGCGCCGGACACCAGCCGGGCCGTCCCGGCGCTGGCCGAGCCCGCGGCGATCTCCGACAGGCCGGTGACCAGCAGCCCGCCCGGCAGCAGGATCGCCAGCGTGGCGACGATCGTCCGCAGCGGGCCGTCCAGCAGCGAGGCCTGCGCGAGCGCCAGGACGAGCAGTGCGACGAGGAACCCGGCCGTGACGGGCAGCAGCGGCCGCAGGGACGGCAGGCGCCGGGCGAGCACGGTCAGTCCCGCGACGACCAGCGAGCCGGCCCCGGCCGCCAGCACGTTCGCCGCGGCCGGCTGCAGGAACATGCAGACCCCGACCCCGACCGGCAGCGCCCCGAGGTCCGCCACCCACGTCGGCCAGCGGGCCGGCGCCCGGCGGATCGCGTCCAGCTCGGCGAGCGCCCGCGGCCCGTCGAGCCCGCCGGCGCGCAGCCGGTGCACCAGGTGGAGGACGTCGGCCGTCTGCTCGAAGCGCAGCGCGGCGCCGACGGGCCGGAACGCGGTGGCGTCGTCCGTGCCCAGCGAGACGAACAGCCCGTTGGTCAGGGCGGCGACCTGCACCCCGGGAGCCCCCAGCGCCCGCCCCAGGCCGTGGAGTTCCTCCTCGACGTCATGGACGGGCAGACCACCGCCCAGGAAGGCGTCGCCCAGTTCGAGCAGGAGGCGGCGGAGCGGGTCGGGCGGGGCGGCGGTGCCCCGGACCGGGGGAGACGTGCGTGACATGGCACGTATCGTCCCATCCCGCCCGATTCGGTCCGACCGTGCCCTTCTTCCGGGCGGTCAGCCCCCGCCCAGGAGCCCGCGTACGTAGGCCGCCTGGCCGACGTGCTGGAGGTCGTCGGAGATCACGCTGACCAGTCGCACCCCCAGGGTGACCGGAGGGTCCCACGACTCGTCGACGACGCGCGCGAGGGACGGGCCGTTGAGCCTGCGCACGAAGTCGACCGTCCGGGCGTGGACGGCCTCGTGGTAGCCCAGCAGCAGCTCGGCGGTGGCGGTGACCTCGGCGACCTGGGCGGGCCGGTGCCCGTAGCCGGTGGCCGCCGCGGCGAACGGGAGGGCGAAGCGCTCGGCCCAGCCGTCCGCGGTCCACACCTGCTCGCGGTCGGCCGCGTCGGCGACGTGGTCGTCCTGGATCCTGGTGAGGTGCCAGACCAGCCAGGCGATCGAGTTGGCCGGATCCCGCACCCGGAAGGCGAGCTGCTCGGGGGAGAGGCCGTCGACGACGCCGGCGACCTCCTCCCGGATCCGGCCGAACGCGTCCACGAGGAGATCGGCGCTGGTCACACCCGTCACTGTCGCCTCCCGATCGGGGTCGTCCGGGGCTCGGCCGCCCCGACGAGCATGTCCCGACGAGCATGTCCCGCCGCAGACCTCCCAGCCACTCGGCGGCCCTGGCGGCCCCGGCAGTCCTGTCCTGGCGGCCCCGGCGGCCTGGGCGGCCTGGGCGACGGAGGCCGTCACCGCCCGCGCAGCCGCCGCACCAGGTCGCGGGCGGCCTGCGGCCAGTCCGGGTGCTCGAAGGCGAAGCCCGCGTCCAGCAGTCTGGTCGGCACGACGCGGCGGCTCTTCAGCAGCAGCTCGGTCTCCGAGCGCAGCGCGAAGGCGCCGAGCTCGGCCATCCAGCGCGTGGCGGGCAGGGCGAGCGGCATGCCCCAGGCCGCCCGCAGGTCGCGCATGAACTCGCGCTGGGGCAGCGGGTGCGGGGCGGCGAGGTTGACCGGGCCGGCGAGGTCGTCCCGGGTGGCGAGGAACTCGACGGCGCGGACGAAGTCCCGCTCGTGGATCCAGGACACGTACTGCGCGCCGCCCGCGATCGGCCCGCCGGCGCCGAGTCGGGCCAGCCAGGAGAGCGAGTCGAACGCCCCGCCGCGCTCCGGCCCGAGGACGACGGCGGTGCGCAGCGCGAGGCGGCGGGTGTGCGGGGTGTCGGCCTCGGCCTGGGCGTCCTCCCACGCGCGGGCGATGTCGATGCTGTACCGCCAGGAGGCCGGGGCGCCGGGCTCGGCGCCGCCGATCACGCCGTCGAGTTCGTCGTTGGGCGCGTCGTGGCGGTGGGCGTAGACGGTCGCGGTGCTCATCTGGAGCCAGACGGCGGGCGGGCGCCGGGCGGCGGCGATGGCCCGGCCGACGGCCCGGGTGGAGAGCACCCGGGAGTCCATCATGGCCCGCCGGTTCTCGTCCGTGTAGCGGCAGTTGACGCTGCGCCCGGCGAGGTTGAGCACCACGTCGCTGCCGTCGACCTCGGTCGCCCAGGCTCCGAGGTGCTGACCGTCCCACCAGACCTGGCGGGGCCCGGCTGGCCGGCGGCTGAGGACGACGACGCGGTGGCCGGCGGCGGTCAGGCGGTGGTCGAGCAGGGTGCCGAGCGCGCCGGAGCCGCCGGGAATGACGATCTTCATGGGTTCCCCCCTCATTTCGGGTTTCGAGCCTAGCGCCTCAATTGAACGCGTTCAAATATCTCGCGCCGCGCGATCGGTGGTTCACATCGGTTAGCCGGATCCGTATAGTTGGATCCGGCTAACCGAGACCGACTAGAGATCGGCGAGTACCTCGATGGCGAAACGAAAGATCTCCAACACGCTGGCGCTGGCCGTGCTGGGCCTGCTGCAGGAACAGCCGATGCACCCGTACGAGATGGCCTCCACCCTGCGGGGACGGCACAAGGACAGCAGCTTCAAGGTCAACTCCGGCTCCCTGTACGACACGGTCGAGTCGCTCGTGCGGCACGGCTGGATCGAGCCGGTCGAGACGGCGCGCGACGGCCGGCGGCCGGAGCGCACCGTGTACGCGGTCACCGGCCTGGGCCAGGACGAGTTCGTCCAGTGGATCGACGAACTGCTGCGCACGCCCGTCGCGGAGTACCCGAAGTTCATGGCCGCGGTGTCCTACCTCGGCGCGCTCGGTCCGGACGGGGCGGCGGAGGCGCTCGCCGAACGGGCGGAGCACCTGGCCCGGCGGATCGAGGAGACGGGCGCGGTGCTGGCCGACACGGTCGGCTCCGGCGGCGTCCCCCGGCTGTTCATGATCGAGGTCGAGTGCGCGCTGCACGCCTGGGAGGCCGAACTGGCCTGGACGCGGCGGACGATCGCCGAGATCCGCGCCGGCAGCCTCGCCTGGCCCGGGGCCGAACGGACCGAACGGACCGAGCAGGGCTGGACCTGGTCCGACCCGACGGACGAGAAGGGAACCACCACCCGATGACCGAGGTGCTGATCGTGGGAGCCGGCCCGGCCGGGCTGTTACTCGCGAGCGAACTGCGGCTCGCCGGCGTCGACACGGTCGTGCTCGAACGTCACCCGCGGCGGCCGGACTTCTGCCGCGGCTTCAACCTCAACGCCCGCGCCCTGGACCTGCTGGCCCGGCGCGGCCTCGCCGAACGGCTGATCGCCGAGGGCTGGCAGGTTCCGCACGCCGCGTTCTCCGGCCTGCCCGTGACGCTCACCCTCGCGGGCGCGCACACCGGCCACCCGTACTCGCTGGGCATCCCGCAGACCCGGGTCGAGGAGGTCCTGGAGCAGCACGCCCTCGACCTGGGCGCCGGCATCCGGCGCGGACACGAACTGCTCGCGCTGGAACAGGACTTCGAGTCCGTCACCGCCACCGTGTCCGCCGACGGAGGCGAGTACCGCATCCGGGCTGCGTACCTGGTCGGGTGCGACGGCGGCCGCAGCACCGTCCGCAAACGGGCCGGCATCGACTTCCCCGGCACGGCGGCGACCCGCTTCTCCCTCCTCGGCGACGTCGAGCTCGCCGACCCGCAGGCGCTGCCGTTCGGCGTGACCACCGGCCCCGGCGGCAGCGTGTTCGCGATACCCCGCCCCGGCTACGTGCGGGTCATCACCACCGACCGCCGGCCGCCCGCCGACCAGGACACCCCGGTCACCCTCGACCTGCTGCAGACCGCCGTGGACGAAGCGCTCGGCCGTCACGTCGAACTGCGGGCCCCGCGCTGGCTGACCCGCTTCGGCGACGCCGCCCGGCAGGCGGCCGAGTACGTCCGGGGCAGGATCGTCCTCGCCGGGGACGCCGCGCACATCCACCCGCCGGCCGGGGCGATCGGCGTCAACCTCGCCCTGGACGACGCGTTCAACCTTGGCTGGAAGCTCGCCGCCACCGTCCGCGGCACCGCCCCGGCCCACCTGCTCGACAGCTACCACGCCGAACGCCACGCCGCCGGAGCGCACGTGCTGGCGAACACCCGCGCCCAGGTGCTGCTCGGCGAGCCGGGCGCGCTCGGCGACCGGCTCGCCCCGCTCACCGACCTGCTCACCCGCGTCGCCCACCACCCCGACGGCAACCGCGCCCTCGCCGAGACGGTCACCGGCCTGGACACCCGCTACGAGACGCGCCCCGACACCGGCCACCCCTGGCTGGGCCGCCTCGCCCCCGACCTCACCCTGACCACCGGCCACGGCCGCACCCGCCTCAGCGAGCTGCTCGCCCCGGGGCGCGGCGTCCTGCTCGACCTGACGGGGGGAACGGATGTCCGCGCGGCTGCCGCAGGATGGGCGGACCGCGTGGGCCTCGTCACCGCGACCTGCCCCGACCACCCCGACCTCGACGCCGTCCTCCTGCGCCCCGACGGCCACACCGCCTGGCTACGCACCACCGAGGATGACGACGAGACCGACGGGCTCCGGCAGGCGCTCCGGCACTGGTACGGAACACCCTGATCGTCGACCGCCTCCGCAGGTGGGTCCGTCCGCTACAGCGGTTCGTCGGCTACAGCAGCCCGACCAGGAACCGCACCGCCAGCACGCAGCCGAGCAACAGGAACCCGCCCAGGAGCCACAGTCCCGCGCCGAACGCGAGGCCGCCCAGACGGTCACCGAGGGTCAGAGGGGCGCCGTCCCACGGCTCCTCGTCCTGGGCGGGGACCGGAGCGGGAAGCGGGCCGGCGAGATCCAGGCGCATGTGCTCCTCGGAGCAGTACGTACGGTCGAGCACCTCGGCGGCCCGGCGATCGATCTCCAGGGCCAACCACCCCTCGGGCAGTTCGAACCTCTCGCCGAGTGCGGTCCGGGGCTCCCGGATGCCGCAGAAGGCGCAGACCTCCGGCTCCTGAAGGCCCGTAGGCCGTTTCGACCCGGACATCCCTCCGTCCGCAGCGGCATCCGGTGTCACCACCGGGGTGGCACCGGTGGTCGCCGGCGCATCCTCGGGCTGCCGGAGCTCGGACACGACGAACAGGACGGTGGCAGCACAGAGGGCGCCCACGGCCGCGGCCGTGTACTGCGGCCGGTCGTCCTGCACGAAGGCGAAAGCGGCCCCGCAGATCAGGAGCAGGAGCCAGGCCCAGGTCCGGAAGCCGCGGAAGTGGAAGCGGTGCATCCGGTGATCCTGCCAGGCCCCGAAGACCACGCACCAATCGTGTCCCGGCACCTTGCCCGACCTTCGGATCGGTGCTCGGGGCCGCGGACCCGATGTCGCGCCGTTCACCCCGCGCGGAGCACGGTCATGATGGTGACGTGACGAACAGCAAAGAGAACCACGTGAAGGTCCACTACCCGCTGGACGTGGACGAGAACGGCTGGCCGCCGGTGGGCGTCGAGAGCCTGTGGGCGGAGGACCTCGGCGACGGGACGGTCCGCGTCGCCAACGCCCCGTGGTTCGCGCAGGGCGTCGCGAGCGGCGACGTCGTCCGGGTCGAGGTCGACGACGACGGCGTGCGCTGGGCGGAGGAGACCGTCGACGCCTCGGACCACTGCACCATCCGGCTGATCGTGCTGCAGGACGGCGGCTCGGCCGGGGCCCGGCAGTCCGTGCTGGACGAGTTCCAGCGGCTCGGCGCGACCGGCGAGGGCGTCGAGCGGTTCGGGATGGTCGCGCTGGACGTCCCGCCCTCGGCCGACCTGCCGGGCATCCGCGCCCTGCTGGAGCGCGGCGACGCGGAGGGCCGGTGGGACTGGGAGGAAGGCTGCGTCACCGCCGCCTGGGCCGCGCACGACGGGGCCGCCGACGACGACTGACGGCGGGGCCGGTCGAGCGGCCGGAGCACGGACCGTGCTGCGCCCCGACCTCCGAAAGGCCGTGGGGCCGCATCCGGGTGGATGCGGCCCCACGGGTCACAGGTCTCGCAGGTCTCACAGGTCTCACAGGTCGTGCAGGTCGTGCGGGTCGTGCGGGTCGGGCTCAGCCCGTCGGGCCGAGGCGCGACCAGCTGTCGGACGGGTCACTGGTGTTCGGGGTCCCGTGGTTGTCGGGGCCCTTGGTCCACCACCGCGCCTTCCAGTAGTAGCCGTTGTACGAGACCACCGTGCGCGTGGCGCCGTCCGGGTCGCCCGCGACGATGGCCGTGCCGGGCTGCGCGCCGCTGTTCCTGGGCTCGGCGACGAAGCCCGCGTAGGAGGTCAGCCCGTACGCGCTGCCGTCCTTCGGGACGCCGCCGCTGAAGGCGTTGCCCTGGGCGTCGAGGAAGCGCCACCACTGGCCGTTGCTCCAGTCGCAGTCGCGCACCGTGAGGCTGCCGAGGCGCTGGTCTGCGCCGAGGCACTGCTCGTGGCCGCTGGTCGTGCTCTTGATCCGGTACCAGCCGGGGCCGCCCTCCTCGCTGACGTTCCAGAGCTGGTTGGCGTTGCCGTTCTGCGAGTCGACCAGGTGGGCGGTGGTCCAGCTGCCCGGGTGGTCGATCACGTTACCGCTGTTGAAGTCCTGGATCTTCCAGAGGTCGCCGGTCTTCCACAGGGCGAACGGCGCGAAGGCCGGGTTGTAGGTGCGGGCCGGGTCCCAGGGCTCGGCCTGGCAGGACGAGCCGCCGGTGGCGCCCAGTGTGGCCGGGGTGGTGCCCTTGCGGGCGTCCTGGGCGAGCCCGTACTCCGTGCCGTTCACCTTGATCTTGAAGTTGGCCGGGCCGGTAATCGGCAGGTAGTACTTGATCCCGATGTCCCGCGCCTTCCCGGCCGGGACGTCCTCGCAGTACCCGAGCCTGATCGTCACCCGGTGGAAGTCCGCCTTCAGACCGCCGACGTTCGGGCCGGTCCGGCCGGGCGCCACGGCGCCGGTCATCTCGTGCCAGGCCTCGTCCTTGATCAGCGGGGGAGTGGAGGTCGGGATGTCGAAGGACAGCTCGGTACCGGCCGGGAGGGTCTGGCCGGTGTTGTTGGTGATCCGCAGCTTGGGCTGCATCGGCCACAGCTGCGCGTTGTCGGACGGGAAGTCCGCGAGCTCGGCCTTGACGTCCAGGGTCTGCTGCGGGAGCGCCTGGTCGCTGCGCACCGCGCCGGGCGCGCCGGAGCCGCGCAGGGTCTGGTCGACGAGGGTGGTCATGTCGTAGCCCATGCCCCACTCTCCGTTGGAGCGCTTGGTGTAGTCGCCGCCGAGCTCCCAGATCATCGCGCCGCCGATGCCGTTGTCGGCGATGTACTGGGCCTTGGCCTTGATCGACTGGTCGTCCTCGGTGGAGATGAAGACCTTCTTGGCGTCGTTCCAGAGCCAGGTCGACTGGGTGGCCGGGTCGAAGTTCCGCTCGTAACCGCCGACCTGCTGGTTCGGGTTCACCCTGTAGTCCGGGAGGTAGCCCGGCCGGATCCCGTCCTGGAGGTTCTTGGCGTGCCACAGCGGGTTCGAGCCGGCCCCGACCTCGTTGCCCATGACGTCGGTGTCGTGCCACACGTTGTCGATGCCGGTGGCGCCGTTGCCGCACTTCTGGGCGAGCCCGGTGCCCGGCTGGCACTTGGACTGGTCGCCCTCGGCGGTGCCCCACAGGCCCTTGGTGCCGCCCGTGACGCCCTGCCAGCCGCGGGTGTAGTACGGGACGCCGATGTTGATGCGGCCGGCCTGCAGCGCGCCCCGGTAGTAGTGGTAGGCCCAGTCGGTGTTGAAGTAGCCGGTCTTCTGGTAGTCCTTGGTGTTCGGGTCGGTGTCGTTGTAGATCCCGGCGGCGGCCATCTCGTTGTCCTGGCCGCTGTCGTACAGCGGCGCCTGCGGGCCGACGTAACTGTTCCACGAGCCGTGCAGGTCGTAGGACATCACGTTGACGAAGTCCTGGTACTGCAAGGCCTGCTGGTTCTCCTCGCCGCGCACCAGGTACCCGGAGGACGAGGCCGCCGAGGTCAGCAGGAAGTAGCGGCTGTTGGCGGCGCCGGACTGGTCGAGCTTGGCGCGCAGCGTCTTCATCAGCGCGACGTAGCCCGCCTGGAGGCCGGCCCGGCGGGGATTGGCGATGCCCTGGTCGTTGGGGTTGCCGGAGTTCTGGAGCGAGGCCGGGTACTCGTAGTCGATGTCGACGCCGTCGAAGCCGTACTGGTTCAGGAAGGCGGCGACGGAGTCCGCGAAGGTGTTGATCCCGGCTTGGTTGACCGAGCCGTCGGCGTTGGTGGCCATGGTGTAGAAGCCCTGGGTCTGGGCCCAGCCGCCGACCGAGATTAGCGTCTTCACCTGCGGGTGCTGGCGCTTGTACCGGGTCAGGAGGTTGAAATGGCCCTGGTACGGGAGGGACGGGTCCATCTCGGCGCCCGCCACACCGGGCCAGGTCGTCTTGGTCGCCTCGTCACCGACGGCGATCCGGTTGTCCTGGCCTACCGAGGCGAAGGCGTAGTTGACGTGGCTGACCTTCGACCAGGGGATGTTCTTGACGAGGTAGCGCGGCTCGCCGTTGGCGCCGGTGCGCCAGCCGGTGAAGTACCCGACCACGCGCTTGTCCCGGCCGCCGAGCCACTCCCGGCCGCTGGTGTCGTAGACGTCGCAATAGCGGGCGCCCGGGCTGGGCGTCATCCCGTCCGGGCGGCAGTCGCCGGAGGCGGCGGGCTTGGCCTGCCGGTCGTCCGGGGTGGCGTCGAACGGGTCACCCGCGTCCGTGGCGGAGCCCACCGGGGACTCGCCGCAGTCCACCTGGACGGCGCGCGAGCCGTCGTTGCCGTCGGTGACGGCGAGGCACTTCTGGGTGGCCTGGTTGCGCAGCCACGTCCCGGCGTGGGTCCACTTCTGGTTGGGGTTCGGGCCGCAGCCCCACTGCTGCACGGTGCCGCTGGGGACGTCGACGTCCAGGCACTTGCCGCTGTTGGCGTTGACCACCCGGGACTGGTTGTCCAGGGTCCACTGCTGGTTCCTGCTGCCGCCGCA
The DNA here is from genome assembly GCF_042887925.1 of Kitasatospora sp. NPDC057904. NCBI lineage: Bacteria > Bacillati > Actinomycetota > Actinomycetes > Kitasatosporales > Streptomycetaceae > Kitasatospora > Kitasatospora sp. NPDC057904. Next base: position 458,042 of record NZ_JBHVOL010000002.1, on the reverse strand, counting down.
GCCCCACTGCTGCACCTTGGCCCCGTCCGCCTGGCCGTTGGTGCTGCCCAGGTCGACGTCCAGGCACTTGTTGGTGACCATGCTGCGGATCTCGCCGGGGCCGACGCTCCAGTCCCGGTTGTCCGTGCTGTGCCGACCGGACTCGCCGCCGGCGGGGGTGAGCGTGACGGACGTGTTGTGTCCGATGATCTGGGAGATCAGCTCGCCGCCGGGATAGTCCATCATCATGACGCCGGTGCGGCCGCCGGTGTCGGAGTTCTTGAAGTAGTCCCAGGCCCAGTGGTTGACGCCCCACGTGCCCCCGGCGCCGCCGGCCACGCTGTACGGGTAGGCGCCGGCGCTGGCCCCGGTCAGGTAGTTGAAGTAGAGGGCGGTGCCGTCGGTGTCCGCGCGCGTCTTGGTCAGGTGCGCGAGGACCTTGTCCCACTTGGGCTTGATGTCGGCGACGGTCGGGATGTCGTAGTCGTTCTGGACGCGGGCGTCCACCGAGGCCGTCTTCAGCCCCCACTCGCCGTACAGGCCGCCGTGCGGGCCGCGGAAGGAGTTGAGCACGATCCGCCCGCGCACCTGGCCGAGCAGCGGCGTGTCGGCCGACTGGCCGCGCGTGACCGAAGGCGTCCAGAAGTACCGCTGGTAGCGGTCCACGTACTTCTGGAACTCGTCACCCATCAACTGCTGCGTCTCGGCGGTGGACAGCTCCGTCTTCTGCGGCAGCCGCGGACCGCAGGGCCGGTGCGAGCCGACGATGCCGCAGTCGTCCGGGACGTCCGGCCACACGGTCTTGTAGACGGTGTTCTCGGTCTTGAGGCTGAGCAGCACCGTCTCGGTGGGGTGCGCGTCGAGCCACTTGGTCAGCGGGTCGAGGACGCCGAAGCCGAACGCCGCGTGCTGGCCCATGATCCCGTGCCACAACCAGAGCTTGTCGTCCGCGCTGTCGCCGTCGGGGTCGACCCGGATGTCGATCGACCGGATGCCGGCGTTCAACTGGTCGACGAGGGACGTCTGCTGGTCGTTGTCCCACTCCTGTGTGGTGACGGCGTCACCGCCGTAGTGGGACATGGTCTCGTGCGTGCCGGGGATCGACAGCGAGCCCAGCGGGGCGGAGTCCTCGACGTTGTTCATCCACATCGGGTTCGAGGTGGTCTTCAGGCTCTCGTAGTAAGGCCAGCCGTAGGAGTTCGTCGCGGGGGTGTTGGGGGTGTCGCGGTAGAAGGCGATCCGGTCGTCGAGCTTGCCCATCGACGTGCACCCGAACGAGTTCGGCCCCGGGGCCTGCGGCCTGGGGTCGGTGATCACGGCGGCGAGCAGGTTGAGGCACGTCTGCTGCGCCCGCTGTCCGAACGCGTTCGGATGGATGGCCTCCTGCATGTCACCCCAGTTCGCCTTCGCGTCCTCGGGCTTGAACGGGATCCACCGGACCCACTCGGCGTCGCGCGGCTTGATGGGGTTCGTCGCGTTGTCCTTGGTGGCCTGAGCGGCATCCGTGTTGCACAGTTCGTGCCCGAGGAAGAGCTTGCCGAGATCCAGGAACGTGGCCTGCTGGTCGGCCGCTGCGCGCTTCAGGGCCCCGCGCAGGCTCGTGATGACTGTTTCCCGCGCCCAGTCGATGTCCTTGTCCCTGAAGGGGCAGCGACCCGAGGTCCAGCGCTTGTAGGACACCGACTCCCAGTAACGCATCTGGCTCGACGGCGGCAGGACGTTCGGGTAGGACTGGAGGACGAGTTGGTAGGAGTCCGGCGTGTAGTTGTTGCCGGCCGTCATGGCCTTCCTGATCGCGGCCAGCGCCGTCTCGATCTTGACCTGGACCCGTGCTATGTCCTGGCGGAAGGTGTTGGAGGTGTTGCCGCCCTCCTTGCTGCAGAGATCGCCGTTGATCGCCCCCCAGGAAGCGGCGCAGGCCGCGATGATGTCGGAGAAGTGGATGTCGTTCCCGCCGATCGACACCACGATCATCTTGATCCGGCGGCTCTTGTCCGCCGCGATCGCGGCCAGTTGGTCGGCCTGCGACGTGGGCTCCTTCCAACCCGGGACCGTCGAGGTGATGTTGTCCGTGGTGGCGCCGGAGCAGGCGAGGTTGATGCGCTCGGGATCAGGGCTGTGCGGGATCTGGACACCGGTGATCTCGGCCATGCTGGAACGGTCGCACTTGTTCCCCCCGGGGTCGTACGAGGTGTCGACGGTGCTGCCGTCCGCCCGGGGGATGTTCTTGTAGACGGCGGTGGAACTGTCCGTTCCCCAGGCGCCCGCGTCGTCCGTGAACGCGTTCCCGGCCCATCGCCCGCCCTCGCCGGAGATGAAGCTGTCGCCCATCGAGATCACCACCGGATGGGCGTCCGGGTTGGGATCGGCCGCGGCGGACTGCGCGGGCGTCGCCACGGTCTGGGCGACCGCGGACAGCAGGGCCGTCGACAGGAGGACGGCCATGCCGCGGAGCAGACCCGGTGGTCGGCGCCGAGGCCGTGGTGGTGCGGAGGTGTGCACTGACGTGTCCTTTCCGGCGGCTCCCGAACGGGAACCGGACCGGGCGAGGAAACCGTGCTGACGTGCACAGGACGTCGACGTCGCGTCAACGCGGGCGTCGGCAGCGGCGCCGGCGCAGGGTGTACGGGTCGTCAGAATCCGTGGAACCGCAGGTCGGAGCGTCATTGTCAGTGCCGCCCCATAGTGTGGAACCAACGTCGGAGGGGGCGCCGGAACGGCGTCGGACGGGCGTTGGGAGAGGGGTAGGACCATGGCTGTGAACAGGATCAAGCACAAGGTCAACCACGTGTCGCTCGTGGTCGACAAGTCCGGTTCGATGCGCCAGCACGAGGGGCAACTCGTGCGGGTGGTGGACGAGTTCGTGAAGGGGCTGCAGGAGGAGTCGGACCGGCTCGGGCACGAGACGCGGATCAGCCTCTACGCGTTCGACCACGAGGTGCAGAACCTGGTCTGGGACATGGACGTCAAGCACCTGCCGTCGCTCAAGGGGCTCTACCAGGTCGACAACGGTGCGACGGCGCTGATCGAGGCGGCCGTGAAGTCCTTCGACGACCTGAAGAACATCTGGGAGGGCTACGGCGAGCACTCGTTCCTCCAGGTCGTCGTCACCGACGGCGAGGAGAACGCCTCCGGCTGCTCGGAGAACGGGCAGATGCACATCCGCATGAACGCCACCGAGGGCGCCGCCGTCCTGCGCTCGTGGACGGACCGGATCCGGCAGGCCATGGACGACCTGCCCGACCACTGGACCTCGGCGATCCTGGTGCCGAACTCCCTGGCCAAGCGCACCGCCCAGGGGTACGGGTTCCCGGCGGGCAACATCGCGATCTGGGACGCGGACTCCAGCAAGGGCGTCGAGGAGGCCATCGGCACCGTCAAGTCGGCCGCCACGAGCTTCCTGCGCGGGCGCGAGCAGGGTGTGCGCGGCACGAAGAACCTGTTCACCATGGGCCAGGACCTGAGCACGGCCGACGTGAAGGCCAGCCTCGACGCCCTGGACGCCGGCAAGTACACGCTGATCCCGGTCGACGAGCAGGTACAGATCCGCGAGTTCGTCACCCGCTCCGGGCAGGAGTACAAGACCGGCTGCGCCTTCTACGAGCTGTCCAAGCGCGAGAAGATCCAGGGCTCCAAGCAACTCGCCGTGGCGGAGAAGGACCCGGCCACCGGCAAGATGACGGGACGGGTGTTCTCGGGCCCGGCGGCCCGTCAGCTCCTGGGCCTGCCGCAGTCGGAGGTCACGGTGAAGCCGGGGGAGAACCCGTCGTACACCGTGTTCGTGCAGTCGACGTCCGTCAACCGGAAGCTGGTGCCGGGCACCCGGCTGCTCGTCATCCGGTAGCCGGGTCGGTGGTCGGGCCGGGGGTCGGGCCGGCGGCCGAGTCCGCCCGGCGCATGCGGTGCGCGGTGCGCAGGCCCTGTTTGGCGGCGGTCGCGACCAGGCCGCCGAGCGTGGTCCTGGCGAGGTCGTGGGCCACGAGGCGCTCCAGCACCGGCAGCGCGCGGTCGTCGGCGGTGGAGCCGAGGGCGCGACAGGCCAGGGCGCGCAGGTCCGGGTCGGGGTCGGCGGTGAGGGCGATCAGGTCGTCGACCACTGCCGGGCCGAAGGCGGCTATGGCCGCGGCGAGGTGACCGGCCTTCGGGTTCCGGCGCTCCAGCATGGTCTGCCAGAGCGCGGCGAGTGCGTCGTCGCCGCCGATGTCGCCGAGGGCGCGGGCGGCCGCGGTGCGGACCCACCCGTTGTCGTCGTTCAGCCGGGTGGCGAGCGCGGGGACGGCGGTCCCGGCCCCGAGGAGGCCGAGTGCCTCGCAGGCGCCCTCGCGGGTTTGCGGGTCGGGGTGTTCCAGCAGGGCGGTGATCAGTGGGACGGCGCTCCGGAACCCGAGTTCGCCACAGGCGACCGCGGACCACCGCACCCCGCGGTGCCCGGTGTCGGCAACGGCCCGCAGGAGGCCAGGTTCGAGGTCCGCGTCACCGAAGAGGGCGATCCGGTTGAGGGCCTTCGTCCAGACGGTGACGTCCTGCGTGCGGTGGTCGGAGGCGACGTCGTGCAGGGCCGCGAGGGCCTGCGGGTGGCCGAGTTCGGCCCACTGCAGCAGCGCGTCGATCGCCCGGATCCGGGCCGTGCGGCCCGCCCGCAGCTCGGCGGCGTGGACGGTGACCAGGGAGGCCGGCCCGTCGGGCATGTGGCCGAGCGCGTCCCCGAGCGGCCCCGCGAGCGAGGGTTCGAGCCCGCCCAGCCGCAGGGCGAGCAGGCCGATCCGCTCGCCGACGTCCTCGTCGTAGAGCGCGTTGCGGCACAGGTTGGCGGAGAGCTTGCCGACCGTACGGAACAGCAGGAACGCGGGGTCGGCCCCGTCGAGGGCGTCGATCCGGCCGGACATCGCCGCGGCGACGGCGGCCTGCGGGCGACCGGTGGCCCGCAGGACCGCCTCCGCCCACACGAGCGGTTCGGCCTGCTGCTCGTACAGGAGGCGGCCCCACAGGCGGCGGACGGCGGCGCTGTCGTCGGTCATGCGGTGATCGTTCCACGCGGGGCGCCCCCGGCCAACGGCTTTTCACGGCCGCGGGCCGGGCGCGCCCCGAAGCCGGCGAGGGGCGGAACGACCAGGTCAGGCGGCGGCCGTCGCCCGGAGGGCGGCCGACAGGTCGCGGGCCTCGTGCTCGGTCATCCGGGGCGTCTCGTACGGCACCGCGTTGACCCAGCGCTGCGCCAGCCGCGCGATCCGCTCGCCGTAGCGCTCCGCCGTGATCAGGTCGCCACGCGATCCGGCCTGCTCCGGGCCCAGGTCGGCGTGACTCTGGCTCATCAGGCCGAGCCACGAGCCCAGCCGGTTGACGTCGTCGCGGGTGCCGCCGCTCCAGTTGTTGCCCGGCATGTCGCCGACGCCGACCCACTGCATGCCCATCTGGGCGCCGAAGACCGCCAGTTGCTCCAGGACCGTCAGCTTGTCGCCGCTCTGCGAGGCGGACATGGTGAACGCGCCGGCCAGCTTGTCCTTCCACGCCTGCGTCGTGAACGGGGTGAACGCCGCCTCCATGAACGCCTTGAACACCGCCGACACACTGCCCATCAGGGTCGGGCTGCCGAAGACGATCGCGTCGGAGCGGCCGAGCAGCGCCATCACCTCCGGATCGCGCCAGCGGCCCGCCGTGACGTCCTCCGCCCGGATCTCGACGACGTGCACCTGCGCGCCCGGCACCACCCGGGCCCCGTCCGCGAGGTGCTCGGCCAGCACCCGGGTGTGCCCGTGCACCGAGTGGTAGACCACCGTGACGGTGACGGTCGGTGCATCGTGCTCACGGTCAACGCTGTTGACTGCCATGACTGTTCACTACTTCCGTTCGTGGGGAAGCCCTGCTTGCCCCACCATCACAGCCTGCCCGCGGCACGGCATCAACGCCGAACTCCGGCATGCAGCGATCGGCCCCGCCGATCGATCGCGCTAGCCTGGCCCCGTGGACAGGATCGAACTCGAAGCATTCGTCGCGGTCGCGGAAGAACTCCACTTCGGCCGCGCCGCCGCACGCCTGCACCGCGGGCAGCCCACCGTCAGCGACGCCGTCCGACGGCTGGAGAGCGCTCTGGGCGGCCGGCTCTTCCACCGCACCAGCCGACGGGTGACACTGACCGACCTCGGCGAAGCGCTGCTGCCCGACGCCCGGGCCACCCTCGCCCAGCTGCGCCGCTTCCAGCAGCGCGGACGCGCCCTGGCCGCCGGCGACCGGGCCCGCACCACTCTCGTCGTCGCTCACGCCGAATACACCGGCCAGCAGCTGCTGTTGCGCTGCCTCCCGCAACTGCGCGACCGGTTCCCCGACGTGACGATCGTGCCGGAGTGCATGCCGACCACGGCCCAGCTCACCGCCCTGCGCGCCGAGACGATCGGCCTGGGCATCGGCTGGGCGGCCGGTGGCATCAACGGCGTTCGCGCGAGGGTGCTGTCCACCGAACGCTTCGTGGCACTCGTCCCCGCCGCCCACCCCCTCGCCGGGCACGCCGAGTTGAGCGCGGCCGAGCTCTCCACCACCGACCTGCTCACCTGGCCCCACCAGATCAACAGCGGCCTCTGCGACCGCCTCCTGGCCGCCTTTCAGATCGGCGGAGCCGACCTCCGCATCATCAGGACCGCCGACAGCGTGCAGGCCATCGCCGCCCACGTCGCGGCGGGCGCGGGCATCGGCATCACCGTCGAGTCCGCCCTCGACCACGAGCCGCCGGGACTGCGCATCATCCCCCTCACCGGCCCGTCGACGACCGTCGACCAGGTCGTCCTCACCCCCACCGACCCGACGGACACGGCGACGGCCCTGCGCGACCTGCTGCTCCACGCCTCGAAGGAACCGGCGGTTGCGGATCTCTGACGCCGCTGCCCAGGCGTCAGCCCTTGGCGGCGGGAACCGGTTCGCCCGTGACGCCGTCGACCAGCGCACGGCTGCCGAGCGGCCGGGCCAGGTGCGTGCTCAGCCGGGCCGCACCGCCGTCCTCGCAGCCGATGTCCGGGCCGGAGGCATCGCGGCGTTTCAGGACGATCGTGACCCGGTCGGCCGCTTCGTGGGCGACCAGGTCGGGCCGGTAGTCGCAGCCGCCCCAGTCGACGTGGAGAGAGACCGTGTGGCCGTCGGAGCCGACCGACACCGCGCCGACGCGCGGGTCGTCCACGGCGATCGGGCCCAGCACCGAGGCGTCCCGCACCTTGTACGGCAACGGGTAGGGATCGCCCCAGACGTAGCACGCCGCGACTCCGGCCGCTGCCACGCCCGCCGCGACCAGCCAGCGCCTCTCCCGACGCGTGACTTCCATCCTCAGGCCCCTTTTCGTGCTGTGGAGCCGGCACTGTACCGTCACGGAGGCCGCGGCGACGCACCCCGATCGCCCAGGCCGGTCACACGCGGAGCGGCTGAACCTCTGCCTGCTCACCGGCCGCGCCGTCGGTTGACAACGGCGCGGCAGGGGACGAGGGTCGACTCCCTGAACGGGTCGACGGGGGAGAGGCCGATGAACCTTGAGGAGCTGAAGCGCCGGGCGCTCCACGTCCACGACCTCTATGACGAGCTGAACCGCCGTGAGCGCGGCCGGACGTGGACGCGCGGCGACTTCATGCTCGGATTCGTCGGGGACGTCGGCGATCTGGCCAAGCTCGTCATGGCCGAGGAGGGCGCGCGCGACGTCCCCGGTGGCCGGCCGGCGCTGGAGCACGAACTCGCCGACTGCCTCTGGTCGGTGCTGATCCTCGCCCACCACTACGACGTGGACCTCGAAGCCGCCTTCCGCCGGACCATGTCCGACCTCGGCGCGTCCATCGCCGGCAAGCTCGCCGCCACCGCCGACGGTGAGCACACGGGTTCCTGACGGAACGTCAGTCGACGGTCGGCCATGGCACCGTCGTCTCGGTCGGGGCGGTGTAGTCGGTGCCGGGGACGTCCCAGCCGTAGAGGCGGCCGACCTGGGCCCGGAACCAGGCGGTGTCGGCGAGTTCGGGCAGGGTGTCGGTGGTCGCGGCGGCCCAGCGTTCGTGGACGGCGGCCTGCACCTTGTCGTCCATCTCCCAGCCGTCGAGGCGGATCCGCTGCTCCTCGTCGAGCTGCAGCGGTGCCGCGCCGGTGAGCTGCTGCCACAGGGCGGTGGCCTGCTGCGCGGTGCTCTGGAAGCCGTCGCCGAGGACGGCGTGCAGGAGGCTGGTGTAGAGGGCGATGGACGGGATGGCCGTGGAGGCCTGGGTGACGGCCGCGCCGGCGACCACGGTGTGGGCCCGGCCGCCGAGCGGGGCGAGGTCCTGCTGGAGGCGGTGGGCGGTGTCCTCCAGGTGCCGCTTGGCCGCGCCGATGGTGCCGGCCCGGTAGATCGGCGCGGTGAGGTCGGAGCCGACGTAGGTCAGGGCCACCGTGTGGAAGCCGTCCCGGACGAGGCCGCGGTCCGTCAGGGCGTCGATCCACAGCTTCCAGTCGGCGCCGCCCATGACCTGCACGGTCGCGTCGCGTTCCTGGTCGGCGGCGGGCGCGAGTTCGAGTGAGCCGACGAGCGGGGTGTCGCCGTCGAACTGCAGGGTCTTGGCCCGGTAGGCGGAGCCCAGGGGCTTGATCACGGAGTGGTGGACCTCGCCGGTGCCGGGGTCGGTGCGGCGGGGCGCGGCGACGCTGTAGACGAGGTAGTCGACCTGGCCGTACCGGGTGGCGAGGTGGTCGAGCGCCTCTTCCTTGGCGGCGGCGGAGAAGGCGTCCGCGTTGAGGAACGCGAAGCCGCCGTCCGTCCCGGCGAGCTCCGCGGCGCGGGCCGTCCGGTACCAGCCGGCGGAGGCGGTGCGGCGTTCGGTCTCCGGGGCCTCGAAGGCGATGCCGAGCCCGCGCATGCCGTACGTGCGCAGCGCGGCGACGGTGGCGGCGAGGCCGTAGCCGGCGCTGGAGCCGATGATCAGGGCGACCGGCCCGTCCGCGGCGGCCGGGTCCGCGGCCGCCGGGCCGGTGCGTGCGGTGTCGGCGGGTGCGGTGTCGGTGGGTGCGGGGGCGCGCTCCCAGAGCTCGTCGACGACGGCGGCGCAGCCCCCGGGGTGGGAGTTGAGGTAGAGGAAGCTCCGGTTGCCGGGCTTGATCTCGCGGAGGGTCATCGGTGTCCTTCGTGCCTGGTGACGAGCGTCTTTGTCTTCATCCTGTCGGGTGAGCGGGAGCGGGTATGTGGCGACATGCGCCAGGGTCCGCTCGCGAATCTTGTCGGAGCCGTCCCTACGCACGCGACGCCTTCGTGGGCGACCGCGGCGACGGCCTGTCACCTGCGGTTTCGGGGGAGGACGGTTCGCCGGAACGGCTCTGCGTGGCTGATTGACTCCCCCTCGGACGAGCCGGAGGCTGAATTGATCTGATGCTGCGTCAGATCAATTGATCCGATGGAGGATTGCTGTGAGACAGAGACCGGTTCCCCGCTGCACCAGACCCCTGATGGCGCTGCTCGGAACGCTGGCACTGGCGGCGGGCGGACTCGCCCCGGCGGCGGCCGCGTACGAGCGGGGAGGCCCGCAGGTGCTGCTCGTGTGCAACGGCAGCACCGCAGCCTGCCCGAGCGGCGCCGCGCAGCAGTACGGGACCATCCAGGCCGCGGTCGACGCCGCACGCGGCGGTGACTGGGTGCTGGTCTGGCCCGGCGTGTACCACGAGAAGGCCACCGCCGAGGCCGGCGTGCTGATCACCACCCCCGGCGTCCACCTCCGCGGGCTCGACCGCAACCGGGTGGTCGTCGACGGCAGCAACGGCAGCGCGGCGCAGCCCTGCCCGGCCGACCCGGCGCTGCAGGACGCCACCGGTCGCAGCGGCGTCGTCGTCTCCAAGGCCGACGACGTCTCGATCGAGAACCTCACCGTCTGCAACTACCTCTCCGGTGCCGACGGCAGGGGCGGCAACGAGATCTGGTGGAACGGCGGTGACGGCAGCGGGCAGATCGGCCTGCACGGCTACCACGGCGCCTACCTGACCGCGACGTCCGGCTTCGGCGCGGCCGACCCGAACGCGTCCATGGCGCAGTACGGCATCTTCGCGTCCAACGCGACGGGCCCGGCGGAGATCGCGCACACCTACGCGTCCAACATGGGCGACTCCGACTACTACGTGGGCGCGTGCCGCGACATCTGCGGGGTGACGCTCCTCGACGCACACGGACAGAACTCGGCGATCGGCTTCTCCGGTACCAACTCGGGCGGCTACACCATCAAGGACTCCGAGTTCGACCACAACCGCAGCGGGATCGTGGCCAACTCGCTCAACAACGACGACGCGCCACCGCCCCAGAACGGCAGCTGCCCCGGCGCGCCGCAGCGCTCGTGCACGTTCATCGAGCGCAACTTCATCCACGACAACAACAACCCGAACTCCCCGCTCTCCGGGCTGGCGGGCGCGATCGGCGCCGGCATCGAGATCTCGGGCGGCCACGGCGACACGATCCGCGGCAACCGGATCCAGCAGCAGGGCAGTTGGGGCGTCGTCCTGCACGACTTCCCGGACAGCGAGACGCCGCCGCCGCTGAGCACCTGCCAGGGCGGGACGCAGCTGCCCGGCGTCTGCGTCTTCACGTCCTACGGGAACCTGGTGGCGGCCAACGAGTTCGGCCGCAACGGCTTCTTCGGCAACCCGACCAACTCGGACCTCGCCAACGAGTCGACGACGGCGCCGCACAACTGCTTCGTCGGGAACCACGGGACCGACGGCGCCGCCCTCACCAGCGACCCGGCGTCGATCCAGAGCCGCACGGTGGACGGTCCGCCCTGCGGTGAGGGTGCCGGGGTCGGCGACGACCAGCTGCTCTTCGGCGAGTTGGTGTGCGCGGCGGGCTTCGGCCCGTGCCCGATCCCGGACGCGGCCTATCCGCAGCGCACCGGTCTCGACCTGGCGCCGCTCACCGCGCAGGCGAGCATGGAGCGCCCGTGCGCGGGGCTGCCCAGGAACGCGTTCTGCGCGTAGGTGCCGACCCCGGTCTCCGGCCCGGCGGCCCGCGCCGCTGGGCCGGAGGCCGCCTTGTCATATAGGCGTGGTCAAATCACGTTAAAGGCCGATTCGTTGGCGGTGCGCCCAAAAAGCAGTTCGCCGATCGCGAGGAGATGATGTCGGCGCCCTGTTATGCCGATTCACGGTGATGGATATGGTGAATGGAGCCAGGGGTTCGGGGGTGGCCACAGGTTCGCGTGTGCACCAAAGGGGTGCCGGGTTTCCACTGCCTTCACCTGCGCAGATGGCAGAATGACCCATTCCGGAGAGGCCATCGAAATCTTCACAATCGGCACTGTCGATTCACAACTGATCGAGGGTAGCGTCGTCGTCGTCGTTCCGATTCCTGAATTGGGGGAAACACGCATGGCATCGAACCGGACCGCGAAGGCACTGCTGGGAATCATCACCGCCGGCGCCATCGGTGTCGGTACCCTCGCCGGTGCAGCGACGGCCGCCGCCGCACCCGCGCAGCAGACCGTGACCCGGACCATCACCATCCAGGCCGTCAACAACCTCGGCCTCAGCACCAGTGAGGCCCAGAGCGTGCAGTGCTACGTCCGCGACGCGGGATTCGACCCCGGCGCGATCGACGGCCAGCTCGGCGGCGGCAGCTGGAGGGCCTGGCAGAGCCTCCTCAACGCCCGCGGATACAACGCCGGGGCCGTCGACGGCCAGGTCGGCCCCAACACCATCAGCGGCCTCCAGCGCTTCCTCGTCGCCTTGAGCTACGACACCGGCGGCATCGACGGCGACGCCGGGCCCAAGACCAGGGCCGCGTGGAAGGCCTTCGCCAACCGCTGGGGAACCTGGTGCTGACCAGCGACTGAGCGCGGGCCCGTCCCGGGAGCGATCCCGAGGCGGGCCCGCGCCGCTATGTCCCGTGGTTGGCGAATGCGACGATCCGGGCCGGCGGCGGCGTCCAGCCGCGCGAGGTGTCGACGACCAGGCAGGGCACATCGAGCGCGATCGGGACCCACGACGCGATCGGCCGCTGCCCCTCGGCGATGCGGCGCAGGAGCTCGGAGTCCGCATGGACCGCCCGTGAGGGCTCCTCGGCGGCCCGACGGGCGATGCGGGTGTGAGCGATCTCGGGATCGACGGTGCAGCGCACGACGCGGACGTCGGCCAGCGGCACGAGCGGCGTCAGACCCGGCCGCCACAGCTTGTCCTGGAAGGCGGCCTCCGCCACCAGGTTCGTCCCCGACCGCACGAGCTCGCCGATGCTGCGGAAGAACGCCTCGAACGTCCGCAGGTCGAGGTCGTCGGCGGGAGCGGCGCCGGCCGCGACCATCCGCTCCTTGATCTCGTCACGGCACACCAGCGGCCACCCGAGCGCAACGGCCAAGGCATGCGCCAGCGTCGTCTTGCCCGCGCCCGGCGGGCCACTCACGACGACGAGCGCCGGGCGGCGCGGCGGCGTTCCGTCGGGGGTGACTGCGCTGAGCAAGGACGTGCCTTCCCGACCCGCTGCGAACCCGGGCCCACTCGCTGACGATCGCGACCTCGTCGAGGGTCTCACGGGGTCGTGGTTCAGCTCCAGGGCCGTCGGCGGTGACGGCCAGGAGGCCGCGACCCGTGACTGTCGGCCGCGCTCATGACGGCCCACCGCCGGTGCTGCCGAACCTGGCGCGGTACTCGCTCGGCGTGGTGCCCAGGTGGCGGGCGAAGGCGCGGCGGAGGGTCTCGTCGCTGCCGAAGCCGCTGTGGCGGGCGGCGTTGGTGATGGTGTGGCCGTCGAGGAGGAGTTGTTGTGCGCGGTCCAGGCGGACGCGTTCGACCCAGCGGGCGGGGGTGGTGTGGAGTTCGGTGTGGAAGAGCCGGGTGAGGTGGCGGGTGCTGACGGCGGCGGTGGCCGCCATCGCGGGGAGGCTGTGGTCGGCGGCCGGGTCGGCGAGGACGGCGTGGGTGAGGGCGCGCAGGAGGTCGCCGCGGGCGGGCGGCGTGGCCAGGGCGGTGGAGAACTGGCTCTGGCCGCCCGGGCGTTGGACGAAGACGACGAGTTCGCGGGCGATGTCCCGGGCGACGTGGGCGCCGTGGTCGTGTTCGACGAGGGCGAGGGCGAGGTCGATGCCCGCGCTGATGCCCGCGCTGGTGTGGAACCGGCCGTCGTGGACGTGGAGGGCGTCGGGTTCGACCCGGACCCGGGGGTGGCGTTGCGCGAGGGCGTGGGCGTGGCGCCAGTGGGTGGTGGCGCGGCGGCCGTCGAGCAGACCGAGCGCGGCGAGTACGAAGGCGCCGCTGCACACCGAGGCGACCCGCTGCGCCCGCTCGGCGAGGGCCGTGGCCGTGGCGAGGAGGTGTTCGTCGGGGCCGTCGGCCGCGAGGTGGTCGGCTCCGGCGATCACGAGTGTCCCCAGGGGCCCGGCGAAGTCCGGGGCCGGGGTGGTGGTGAGGGCCACGCCGTTGGCGGTGGTCACGGTGTCGCCGTCGGGCGAGACGAGGGTGGTCGCGTAGGGGTGGCCGAAGCGGCCGGCCTGGTGGAACACCTCCATCGGGCCGCTGACGTCGAGCAGGGTGACCCCGTCGAACACGAGGAAGGCGACCCGTCGCGTCATGTCCGAATCCGAGGTGTGCGTGTCTGTACGGACATGGCGCCAGCCTACGCCCCCGGGCGAGTGTGGAGGAGTCCACGAGCGGACCACCGAAGGAGAGGGCCATGACGAACGAGACGGTCGCAGGAGTGCGCATCCCGGACAGCGCCCTGGCGCGCGAGGCGACGGAGCTGGTGCGCGAGGCGGCCTCGCCGCTGCTGTTCGACCACTCGCGCCGGGTGTTCGTGTTCGGGGCGCTGCGCGGCGCCGAGCAGGGCCTGGAGTTCGACCCGGAGCTGCTGTACGTGGGGGCGATGTTCCACGACCTGGGCCTCACCGACCGCTTCGCCCGCACCGACCGGCGGTTCGAGATCGACGGCGCGGACGAGGCCCGCCGCTTCCTGACGGCACACGGCGTGGCCGGCGAGCTCGCGCAGCGGGTCTGGACGGCCGTCGCCCTGCACACGACACCGGAGATCCCGCTGCACATGGCGCCGGAGATCGCCCTCGTCACCCGCGGGGTGGAACTGGACGTCCTGGGCATCGGCTACCACGCCTTGACCGACGAGCAGCGCGCCGCCGTGGTGGCCGCGCACCCGCGGCCCGACTTCAAGAACCGCATCCTCGCCGCGTTCACCGAGGGCATCAGGAACCGCCCCGGCACGACCTTCGGCAACGTGAAGGCGGACGTCCTGGCCCACTTCGTGCCGGGCTTCGAGCGCGGTGACTTCGTCGAGGTGATCAAGGGCTCGGACTGGGCCGAGTAGGACGCGCAGTATCATCCCAGGTCAAGACGGTGAACGAGGCATCCGGAGGGGCGGACCCATGTCGGCCGACGCATGGCCGGAGCTGCTGTTCGGCTCCGAGCAGTTGATCGCGCTGTACACCGGACTGCCGCCCCTGGAGGGCCTGGTGCTCCGGTCGGTGCAGCTGAATCCGCGCGGCGCCGGGGTGACCCTGCGGGTCGAGTTCCCGTGCTTTCCCGACCTCGCTCCGCAGGACTGGACGGACGCGGGCTGCGACCGGTTCGAGGCGCAGGTCGAGTTCACGGCGGTGGAGGAGGACCTGCGGATGCGGGGCCTGCCCGGCGGCACCGTGGTCGACGTCGAGCTGAGCCGCTACCTGCGGGACCGGGAGCGCCGGATGGCGGTCGGGGTGCGCGGGCCGGGGTTCTCGCTGGACTTCACCGCGCACGCCGCGCTCAAGGCGGGGCACCTCAACGCGTACTGCTCCGGCGGCGCCGAACCGTACGCGGCGAAGCGGTGGTTCGTGAGCCCGGTCGATCGACGCCTGTACGGCAGCGTGCTGCCGCCCACGACCGCGAAGGTGTTCTATGGGTGACGGCCACGACTGGTCGGCGGAGTTGGCGAACCCCGGGACGATCCGCGAGGTCCTCGGCGCACCGCCGCCCCCGCTGAGCGACTACGGCCTGGACTCCGTCCTCGTCGACGAGCGCGGCGCGTCCGTCACGTTGCGGTTCTCCGCGTTCGCCGTCCCGGCCGGCGCTGCGGACCTGTGGCGGGAACGCGGCCACAACGCGGTGGAGTTCGTGCTGGTGTGCCTCGGCGTGACGGACTTCGAGGTGGACGCGTGGTCGGGCTGGCCCACGACCCGCGCCACGCTCACGGGCAGGCGGGTCGTGCTCGGCGGGCGGGGCAAGCACGTGTCCTTCGCGGCGGCCGAGATCCGCGCCGAGCCGCCGGTCGGACGGCTCTGGAGCCGGTACGAGTGACGTGCGGCGAGGGCCGAAGGGGGATGCCCCTCGGCCCTCGCCGCACGACGCGGCCGTTCAATGCCAGTTGCTGATCCTGACGTCGCGCGGAGCGGGCGCGCCCGCGCCGGTTTCGAGCTCGGCCTTGAGGCTCATCAGGAACGTGGCCCACTTGGTGCTGCAGTGGTACATGAACTCCACCGGCTCCCTCCAGTCCTCGTGCCGGAACAGGACGATGGTGTAGTCGTCCTCCCGCTTGAGGTCGAAGCGGATGCGGGTGCCGATCCACTCCTCGGGGCCGTCGATGACCTCCCAGAGGACCCGGCGGCCGGGCTCGGTCTCCAGGACCTTCATGTCGAAGCCGCCGGGGCCGAAGCGGAACCGGACCACGCCGCCGGGGCCGGCGTCGCCGTCGGTGTCCTCGGTCCACCAGCTCGCCAGTCCGTCGACCGTGGTCAGGGCCGTGAAGACGGCCTCCGGGGACGTCGTGACACCGATCCGGTGCAGGATGTCCGCCATGGCGGGTACCTCTCTCTCGTGTGCGGTTCTCGTGCGGGCTCAGCTCTCCTGGCTGCGCTGGATCGCCTCGGCGATCCGCTTGATGCGCTGCAGGCGGGCGTCCCAGGCGGCACCGACCGACGACAGCTGGGCGACGGCGCGGGCGAGTTGGGCCTCGTCGACCTGGTAGCGGCGCTCTCGTCCGGAGGGCGTGTCGTGGACGAGCCCGACCCGGCCGAGGACGCCGAGGTGTTTGGCGACGGCCTGCCGGGTGACCAGGGTCAGCCCGTGGGCATGCCGATCTGCCGGCGTTCGAGCGCCGAGCGCAGCGTCGCGAGCGCCTGCGCGGCGGCCGTCACCGACGCGTCGTCGAGCGTGTCGCCGATCAGCTCGGCGAGCCCCGCCGTGAACGTCCGCTCGGCCGCGTCGACGAGCTGCGCCCCGTCCTCGGTCAGTGCGAGCAGGGAGGAGCGGCGGTCGGAGGGGTTCGGTCGCCGGGCGACCCAGCCCTGCTTCTCCAGGCGGTCGACGCCCTTGCTGGTCGCCCCGATGCCGACCGCGAACCCGGTGGCGAGGTCCGCCACGCGGGCTCCGGGGTGGTCGCGCAGGTACCGCAGGAACTCGAACTGCGAGGTCACGATGCCGTGCCGGGCGCGGAGCCGGTCGTTGAGCGCGTTGTAGAGCCGCGTCTCGCACCGGACCAGATCGGCGAAGAACTCCGGGAGCTCCATCGGCTCATCCCTCGATTTAGATTCCATGGCATATAGTGTAGCGGCAGGTACTTTCGAGGGGAGCCCCATCATGAGCAGGGAACAGCGTGCGCGGATCGACGCGATGCTGCGGCAGCCGCGTCCGGAGAGTCCCCGGACGGTCGAGGAGGTCCGGGCCGGATTCGAGGCGCTGATGGCCGGGATGATCGTGCCCGACACCATCCGCACCACGGAGACGGCGCTCGGCGGCCGGCCCGCTCTCAGGGTCGAGCCGGACGGTGCGCCACGCGCCGGGACGATCCTGTACTTCCACGGCGGCGGCTGGGTGTACGGCTCGCCCCGGACGGCGCTGTCGCTGACCGGCAACCTCGTGGCCAGGACCGGCGTCGGCGCGTACTCGCTGGATTACCGGCTCGCCCCGGAGCACCCGTTCCCGGCCGCGATCGAGGACACGCTGAGCGCCTACCGGGACCTCCTCGACCGCGGCGAGGACCCGTCGTCGATCGTGTTCGCCGGCGACTCCGCGGGCGGCGGACTCGCCGTCACCGCCTGCCTCGCCGCCCGGGACGCGGGCCTGCCGCTGCCCGCCGCCGTCCTGGCGCTGTCGCCGGGCGTCGACGCGACCCGTACCGGCGACAGCATGGTCACCAAGGAGGACGCCGACCCGATCTTCACCCGCGCGGACCTCGACCGCACCGGTGCCCTGTACCTCGCCGGGGCCGACCCGCACCAGCCGCTGCTCAGCCCGGCCGTCTGCGCCGACCTGACGGGCTTCCCGCCGATGCTCGTCCAGGTGGGCGCCAACGAGCTCCTGCTGGACGACTCCACGCGCCTGGCCGCGCGCGCCGCGGCGGCCGGCGTGGACGTCGTCCTGGACGTCACCGCCGACGCGCCGCACGTGTTCCAGGCCTTCGTCGGGGTCCTGGACGAGGCGGACGAGGCACTGGACCGCGCGGCACTCTTCCTCACCCAGCGCTTGCGCGCAACGGGCTGACCGACCGTCATTCTGTGCTCATCACCCGCGTCGGGTCGCGGTAGACCGCGTCGAGCGCGAGTAGCGCGGCGCCGCGGGTCGTGGCGGTCAGGCCGGTGCGGGAGAGGACGATCTCGCAGCCGCCGGCGTTCGGGGCCATCACGAGGTCGTGGACCTGCTCGGTGACGCCGGGGAGGAGGTGTTCGCCGAAGAAGGCGAAATGGCCGCCGAGGACGACGAGCCGGGGGTTGAGGATGTCGACGAGGAGGGCGATCCCGGGGGCCAGGGCGTCGGCGATGCGGTGGAGGGCGTCGAGCGTGCGGGGGTCCCCGGCCCGGGCGCGGGCGCGCAGTTCGGTGAGGCGGCGCTCGACGTCGATCATCGGGTCCCACACCATGTCGCCGGGGTCGGCGGCGTGGCGCAGGAGGGCGTCGCGGCCGACGGCCGTCTCCCAGCAGCCGCGCCGGCCGCAGGCGCAGGGCTGCTCGGAGGGGACCAACCGGAGGTGGCCGACCTCGCCCGCGTAGCCGCCGGTGCCGCGCAGGAGCTGGCCGCCGGCGATGATGCCGACGCCGACGCCGGTCTGGCCGGTGACGTGCACGAGGTCGCGGACGCCGGCGGCGGAGGCCGGGACGTACTCGGCGAGGGCGCCGAGCTTGGCGTCGTTCTCCAGGTGCAGTTCGGGGGCGGTCGGGCCGAGGCGCCGGCGCAGGCCGTCGAGCGCCCGGACGCCGCTCCAGCCGATGTTGGAGGCGTACGTGACGGTGCCGGTGGCGAGGTCGACGGTGCCCGGGGTGGCGAGGGTGACGCCGACGACGCGGCCGCCGGCGCGGCGCAGGCGGTCGGCGCCGCGCGCGATCAGCCGGGCGATGGTGTCGAGGACGGCGTCGGGGCCCGCGGCGCGGACGTCGAAGGGGACGCGTTTCTCGGCGGTGACCTCGCCCTTGAGATTGACGGCGAGGAGGCTCACGTAGTCGACGTCGATCTCGGCGCCGATGCCGTGGACGCCGGTGCCGTCGATCTCGACGCTCTGGCCCGGGCGGCCGACGGTGGTGCGGTCGCGCTCGGTCCCGCCCTCGCGGATGAGGCCGCCCTCCAGGAGTTCGGCCGTCAGGTTGGAGACCGTCGCCTTCGGCAGGCCGGTGTCGTCGGCGATCCGGGTGCGGGTGCGGGGGCCGTCGTCGCGCAGGAGGCGCAGCACGAGCCCGAGGTTGGCGCGGCGGGAGGAGGAGCGGTCGCGGGCGACGGCCGGTCCGGCCATCGCCAGGTTCCGGACGCCGTCGCCGTCGTGTGCGGATCCCATCGCTCGCTCCTTCTCCCTTGACTTCGGCCCGAGTTGGTTCAAACAATAACCGAACGAATTCGCAGTGCCCAGGTTCCCTCAGTACCTCACCGAGGAGGCGCACGTGAAGCCAAGTCCCGTCACCACCACGCTCGTTGCCGCGCTGGCCGCCGTCACCGCGTCGACCCTGCTGGCCGGCTGCTCCTCTGGATCGTCCGGCGGCGCGCCGGGATCGGCGGCCGCGGGCGGCACGGTCGAGCTGGAGTTCTGGGGCTGGGCCCCGGGCTACGACCAGGCGGTCGCGAGGTTCAACGCGTCCCACCCGAACGTGCGGGTGACGTTCGGCAAGACCGCGTCCGGCTCCAAGGGCGGGTACACGAAGATGCTCACGGCGGCCAAGGCGGGCAACGCGCCGTGCCTGGCCCAGGTCGGGTACGAGACCCTGCCGAGCTTCGCCGCCGCGGGCGCCCTCACCGACATCTCCAGGTACACCGGGGACGCCAAGTCGCAGTTCGCCGAGTGGACGTGGAAGCAGGTGACGATCGGCGGGCAGACCTACGGGATCCCCGTCGACACCGCGCCGATGGCGCTGTTCTACCGCAAGGACCTGTTCGCCAGGTACGGCATCACGACGCCCCCGGTCACGTGGGACGAGTACGCGGCCGACGCCGCCAAGGTGCACGCCGCCGACCCGACCGTCTACCTCGGCGACTTCGGCAACGACGCCTACAACTACGCCGGTCTCGCCTGGCAGGCGGGCGCCAAGTGGTTCGGCACCGGGAACGACCAGTGGCAGGTGAGCCTCGACAGCGCCGCCAACAAGAAGGTGGCCGGCTACTGGCAGGACCTGCTCGACCGGAAGCTCCTGAAGGCGGACCCGAGTTACGACCCTTCGCTGTACGCGGACCTGACGGACGGCAAGATCCTGTCCGACGTCAACGCGGTGTGGAACGCCCCCACGCTGGCGGCGAGCGTCAAGAGCGGCGCCGGTCAGTGGGCGGTGGCGCCGATGCCCGTGTGGGACGCGGCCAACCCCGCCTACGGCAACGACGGCGGCTCGGCCACCGCCGTCCTCAAGGGCTGCGCCCACCCCAAGGAGGCGGCCGAGTTCGCCACCTGGATGAGCACCGACCCCGGCAGCGTGGGCGACCTGATCACGGTCACGGGCATCTACCCGGCCGCGACCTCCGGGCTCGCCAACCCCGCGCTCGGCAAGCCCGATCCGTTCTTCGGCGGACAGGTGATCTTCGACGTGTTCCGGGCCGCGAGCGCGCACATCGCCACCGACTGGCAGTGGGGGCCCACCATGACCCAGACCTCCACCGACCTCGGCGACGGGCTCGGCAGGGCGGGCACCGGCGGCGCGACCCTGCCGGGCGTGCTCGCGGACGTGCAGGGCAAGACGGTGGCCGGCCTGAAGCAGCAGGGCCTCGCCGTCGCCGGCGGCTGACCACCCGTCGACCCGGCCCCGCGCCACCCCCACGGGCGCGGGCCCGCCATGGTCACTCCCCGAGGAGGCAGCACGCCCATGAAGACCGTCCACGCCGGGCGGACAGCAGTGCGGAAGTCCCTGTGGGGCTCCGGAGGCCCCCGTCGCCACGGCCGGACGGCGGCGCTGTTCCTGGCCCCCTTCCTGCTGCTGTTCACCGCCCTCTACCTCGCGCCCATCGGCTACACCGTCCACCAGAGCCTCTTCCGGATGCACCGCTCCGGGCTCGGCCTCACCGCCCCCACCCAGGTGTTCGCCGGCCTCGGCAACTACGCGACGGCGCTGGGCGATCCGGCGTTCCGCGGCTCGCTGCTGCGGGTGCTGCTGATCGGCATCGTGCAGGTGCCGGTGATGCTGCTGCTGGCCCTGGCGCTCGCGCTGCTCCTCGACGCCGGGTCGACCCCCTTCAAGCGGTTCTTCCGGCTGGCCTTCTTCCTGCCGTACGCGCTGCCGGGGGTGGTCGGCGCGATCATGTGGTCCTACCTGGTGGCCCCCGGGCTCAGCCCGATCACCGCCGCGGGCGACCACCTCGGCCTGCACCTCGATCTGACGTCCGACGGCATGCTGGGCCCCACCATCGGCAACATGCTCACGTGGGGCTGGACCGGCTACAACATGCTGATCCTCTACTCCGCCCTCCAGTCCATCCCGCCGGAGATCGGCGAGGCCGCCCTGATGGACGGCTGCTCGGCCCTCGGCGTCGCGTGGCGCATCAAGGTGCCGATGATCCGGCCGGCGCTCGTGCTGACCACGGTGTTCTCCATCATCGGCACCGCCCAGCTCTACAACGAGCCGGCGATCCTGCACACCGTGGCACCGAACCTGAGCAGCACCTACACGCCCATCTACGCCGCCTACAACGCCGTGGACGTCGACAACTTCAACCTCGCGGCCACCGAGTCCGTCGTCCTCGCGGTGCTCGCGTTCGTGCTCTCCTTCGGCTTCCTCAAGCTCGTCCAGCGCCGGGGGGTCGCGCAGTGAACACCACTTCCGGGCGTCAACCCGCCTCCCGCTGGATCGTGTTGGGCGCGCTGCTCCTCGCCTCGGTGTACTTCCTCGCGCCGGTGTGGTGGTTGCTCGTCGCCTCGACGAAGACCAGCAGCGGGCTGTTCTCCGGAAACGGCTTCTGGTTCGGCGACTTCGCGCTCCTCGACAACCTGGACCAGGTGTTCACCCGGCAGGGCGGCATCTACTGGGAGTGGCTCGGCAACAGCGCCCTCTACGCCGTCGGCGGCGCGGGCGTCAGCACGCTGATCTCCGCCATGGCGGGGTACGCGCTGGCCAAATACCACTTCCGCGGGAGGGAGTTGACGTTCAACGGCGTGCTCGCCGCCGTGCTCGTCCCGCAGCCGCTGCTGGCCGTGCCGCTGTACCTGCTGTTCTCCCGACTGCACCTGGTCAACAGCTACTGGGCGGTGCTGCTGCCCAGCATGGTCAGCCCGTTCGGGGTCTACCTCGCGCGCATCTACGCCGCCGCTTCCGTACCGGACGAGCTCATCGAGGCCGGGCGGATCGACGGCGCCGGCGAACTGCGGATCTTCGCCACCATCGCGCTGCGCGTGATGTCGCCCGCGCTCGTGACGGTGTTCCTGTTCCAGTTCGTCGCCATCTGGACCAACTACCTGCTCCCCGTGCTGATGCTGGCCGACGACCACCTCCAGCCGGTCACCGTCGGCGTCGTCGGGTGGCAGTCCCAGCGGGCGATCGGGCCCGGGGCGCCGCCGCTCAACGTCGTCGTCACGGCGGCCATGGTGTCGGCGATCCCGCTGGTCGTCCTGTTCCTGTCCCTGCAGCGATTCTGGCGCGCCGGCCTCACCGCCGGCAGCACCAAGTGAGGAGGCCCGCCGTGCCCGCCAGGTACCACCTGCGGTTCCAGCTCCACGCTGCGTCCGACACCGCCGAACTGGTCCGATTCTGCCGGGAGTCGGGGGTCGACGAGGTCGTCCTGCTGCTCGGGGCCGAGGAGTTCCACGCCGGGCACCCGTCCGGAGCCGCCGAGGACCGGCTGTTCGAAACCGCCCGGAGCGCCTCGGAGGCGCTCCGGGCGGCCGGGCTCGACGTCAGCCTCAACCCCTGGGTGACGGCGGGGCACGCCGACCGTGGGCGCGTCGACCGGCTGGGCTTCGCCCCGATGGTCGGCCCGACCGGGACGGTCGCCACCGCCCAGGCCTCCTTCGCGTGCCCGCGCTTCCGCTCGTGGCTCACCGCCCACTACGGGCGGTTCGCCGAGCTCGCGCCCCGGGTGCTGTGGCTGGAGGACGACTTCCGCTACCACAACCACGCGCCGCTGGGGTGGGGTGGCGGATTCGAGCCGCTGATGCTCGACCGGCTGGCGGAGGCGGTGGGGGAGACGGTGACCCGGGAGCAGGCCGTCGCCGCGGTGACGGCCCCCGGCGATCCCCACCCCTGGCGTGTGCAGCTCCAACGGGTCTGGCGAGAAGCGCAGTTGGAAGTGGCCGAGGCGATCGCGAAGGCCGTCGCCGAACGGTCGGAAGGGCGGACGCAGCTCGGGCTGATGAGCTCCGAGCCCGGAGTCCACTCCGTCGAGGGACGCGACTGGCCGGCCCTGTTCGACGCGCTCGCCATCGACGGACGCGTCTCCCACCGGCCGCACTTCGCCCGCTACTCCGACGCGCCGGGGCGCGAACTGAGCTTCTCCGTCTGGATGCTGGAGGTGCAGCGGGCACTGCGGCCCGCACACGTGCGCAGCGAACCGGAGGTCGAGAACTGGCCGCACACCGCGTGGTCGAAGTCCGACACCCAGACGTGGTCCGAGCTCGTCGTCGCCCAACTCGCGGGCTCGGACGCGCTGTTCCTCAACGTCCACCCGATGCAGTCCGGCCGGGCCGGGCGCTTCCCGCGCGTGGCCGAGCTGCTGCGCAGGTCGCGGCCGGCGCTCGACCGCGTGGCGTCGAAGGGGGACACCGCCGGTGTGGCGCTGCCGGTGCGGCAGGACGCGGCCGCCCACGTGCGGACCGTCCGCGGCGGGGACCTCGTCGACCTGGCCGTCGACCCCGGTCCGGCGGCGGACTTCCTGCTGCGGTACGGCGTCCCGGTGACGGCCGGGGACGCGCCGGTGCGGGTGCTGTTCGGGCAGGTGGCGTGGGCGTACGGCGACGCGGAGCTCCGGCGGATGCTCGGCGGGGGACTGCTGCTGGACGGCACGGCGGCGCGCATCCTCGACGAGCGGGGGCTAGGGAAGCTGCTCGGCGTGACGGTCGAGGAGGTGGTGGGGAGGGGCTCGGCGTCCGCGCCGGGCCCGTACGCGCTGGAGCGCCGCGGCGACGTGTTCCTGAGCGTCAACGGCCAGCCCGCACTCGCCCGGCTCCGGCCCGCGGCGGACACCGAGACCTGGACGGAGATCCTGACCCCGGACCTACGGGTGTGGGGCCCGGGCCGGTGCGTCCACACCAATGAACTCGGCGGTCGGATCTGCGTCTTGGCCGCGACGGCGGTGGACCTGCTGCCGTACGACGACGACGGGCAGCAGCTGTTGCACGAGATGCTCCGGTACCTGGAGGGCGAGGACCCGGCCCTGCCGCTGGTGACCGGCGGCCCCCACCTGATCCCCCACCTTTCCCGCACCCCCGACGGCCTGCGCCTCGCCGTGGCCAACGGCAGCGCCGACCCGGCCCACGTCCGCATCCACCTGCCCGGCACCCCCGCAGGAGCGGAGGCGACGCTGCTCCGCCCGTTGGCGGCCCCGGAGCCCGTCCCGGGGGTCGTGACCGGCGGCCTCGTCGAGTTCGACGTACCGCTGCCGCACCGCGGCTGGCTTCTGGTCGAGTGGCCCCGAAGCCGGCGTTCGGCGGTGTCGGCGCGGGCGCGCCGGTAGGCGGCTCCTGCGGCGTCCGCCCGGTGCCCGGTTTCGCCCGGCGCACCGCGACCCGCGTCCTGCTCGAGTGGTGCCGCCGATGGTCGCTGGAGCGGTTGCGCAGGGAATCAGCGGATGCTGGCCCAGTCGATTTCCGGTTCCTCGACCGTGTCGATCACTGGGGACTTCTTCTCCGGGGTCTCGCCGTAGCGCCATCGACCGTCGACATGAACATTGAGGATCACTGATCACCTGTACCGTCAGGGAGCCGTGGCCTCGTGGCCCGGATCGTATCGGCGGCCCGGTGCAGCTCGGCGAGGACCGTCCGGACGGCCTTGCGCGCGGTGCGCTCGGGCCGGTGGAGCACGTCGACGTGCCGTCGGGCCTGGACTCCGCTCAGCGGCCGGAGAACGACGTCGGGGTGCGGGCGGGCGGTCCAGCGCGGCATCAGGGCCAGCCCGCCGCCGGCGGCCACCACCTCGGCGACCACGGCGAATTCGTTGATGCGGTGGACGATGTCGAGCCGACGGTTGGCGACGCTGGCGATGGCCTCGATGGTGGCCATCAGCGGGAAGCCGTCGTGAACCGTGATCCACGGCTGGTCGGCCACGTCCTGTGGTGAGAGCCGCGGCTGGGAGGCCAGCGGGTGGCCGGCCGGCAGGGCGACGTCGAGGGGCTCGCGCAGCAAGGTGCGGGCGATCACGGTGCGCGGCCAGGGCGGGGCGTGGTCGAGGCGGTGAGCGAGCACGAGGTCGTGGTCACGGGTGAGGGCGGGGAAGCGGTCCTGGGGGACGTCCTCGTCGGACAGCGCCAGACGAGGGTGACCGGCACCGGCGAGGCCGCGTAGCAGGAGCGGGAAGAACGCCGACCCGGCGCTGTGGAACGCCGCCACCGAGACCTCGCCGTCCGGCTGTTCCACGAAGTCGGTGACGGTGTGGCGTGCCCTGGCCAGAGCGCTCTCCACCTCGATGGCCGCCACCGCCAGGGCCCGCCCGGCGTCCGTCAGCACCACCCGGCGCCCGGCGCGTTCGGTGAGCGGGACGGGGATCGAACGCTGCAGCAGCCTCAGCTGTTGCGAGATGGCCGACGGCGTCACGTGCAGCGCCTCGGCGACCGCGGTGACGCTCCCCAGCTCTCCCAGTTCCCGCAGGACCCGCAGCTGTCTCTCATCCACGCCGACAGTGTAGGGCTGCTACAGGTTCGTTGAAGAAGTTGGTGGTGGCCTTCAATTCCCTGGTCGGGCAGCGTAGGGGCATGCCCATTGCCCGCCGCACCGATGCGGTACTCCTCCTCGTCGCACTCGTCTGGGGCTCCAGCTATCTGGCGGCCAAGACGGCCACCGCCGCGCTCCCGGTCCTGGTGGTGCTGTTCGCCCGGTACGCGGTCTCCGCGCTCGCGTGCGGAGCCCTGGTCGCCTTCGGCCGCCGGGGGCGGCGCTTCACCCGCGACGAGGTGCGCACCGGGTCCGTCCTGGGCGTCACCCAGGCGACCGTCCTCGTGCTGGAGACCTACGGGGTGGCGCACACCAGCGCCGCCAATGCCGGACTGATCATCAGCCTGACCATCGTGCTCACCCCGCTGATGGACCGCAGCGCGGGCCGCCGCCTGCCCGCGACGTTCTTCCTCGCCGCCGGCCTGTGCGTCCTGGCCGTCGGGCTGCTGAGCTCCAGCACCGGACTGCACGTGCCGCGACTCGGGGACGCCCTGATGCTCGCCGCCGCGGTCGTCCGGGCCGGGCACGTCGCGCTCGTCGGACGGCTGACCGCCGGTCGGCCCGTGGACCCGCTCCGCCTGACGAGCGTCCAGACCGTCGTCGGTTCGGCCCTGTTCCTGCCGGCCGCCCTCGGCCACCTGCCCGACCTGGCCCACGGCAGTGTCACCACCTGGACCCAGCTGGTCTACCTCGCCCTGTTCTGCAGCGTGTTCGCCTTCCTCGCCCAGACGCAGGCCGTGCAGCGCACCTCCGCCAGCCGGGCGAGCCTGCTGCTGGGAACCGAACCGATCTGGGCCGTCGCCATCGGGTTCGGCCTCGGCGGCGAACGGCTCACCCTCTGGGCCGCCCTCGGCGCCGTGCTGATGATCGCCGGGACCTACTGGGGACAGGCCATCGAACGCACCCACCGCGCCGCAGCCCAGACCGTGAAGGAGGACCCGGCGTGCCGGACGACGACACCTGTCAGCGCCTGATCACCCCGTTCGACACCACCGGGACCCCGTACCGGCTCATCGACCACTGACCGGACGGCACCACGGAGCCGGTCAGCGCCCGGCGCGGGCACCCGTCTCCCAGGTCGCGACGTGGCGGCCGGTGCGCGGCCGGGCACGAAAGCCCGTGGATCCGTGGCTCGTTGCCGTGATCGAGCTCCGGTAGGGCATCCGTTCCGGAGGAAATTCGGTGGCCGGTCTGCCCGTGGCGTGGCAGGGTGGCGGCCATGACGTCGATCCGAAGGGGCGATGCCGCGTAAGTCGCCCGGCGCCGTGCGCGCCCAGACGCGGTGGATCCGGGCCCGGTCCCGAGAGTTCAGTCAGGTTCGAGGCTTGCGACGAGGCGCCCAGGGCGCGGTCAAGCGCCTTGAGGCCCAAAGGTTCCGGCCCGGCTTCCTGAGCGATGCGCTCGGCCGGTACGAGCAATTCCTGCGCCGGCCTGGCCGATGGCTCTACGTGGTGCTGGAGGATTGCGAGTGCCACGACGTGTTCGGGAGCCGGGACGATCTGCAAGCCATGCTCGATGCACTGCCGTCGGCCGCACGCCGTGAACTGAGCCGGATCGTGGCCAGGCTCGACGCGGAGTTCGAGCGTCGTACCCTGCCGGATCCGTACGCGTCCTCATGGTTGACTCACCATCGGTCGCCGAGCCTCCCCTGGTGGCGCCGGCGGTTGACCGTTTGGTGGCACGAGACCTGACTCGTAGGGCGGGGTTCATGGAACCGACGACTCCGGCGGCAGGGCGGTCAGGGGCCGCCTCGGATGAGCCGCAGGCGCGCCGGATGCCGCCGGCCGCGCTCTGCCGGTCGGGGTTTCGGGTGGCGTGTTCCTGGCAAAGTACTTCAACCATGGGCTTATCACCGGTCGCCGGGCATCCCGCTGTCGCCGTCTTCCGCGAACCCCGAGCCGGACGGCCAGTCCCGGTACTGGGCCCGCGAGTTGACGCCGAGGCGGGGCGGACCGCGCGCGTGCTGGCCGGGGTGGCGACCCACGGCCGGCCTGTCGAGCGGGCCCTCGCGCTACGGCAGGCCACCGCGGCTGCAGGTGAGTTGGTGGCCGCGCTGTTGGCCCTGGGCCCGGCGCCGGCCGGAGAGGACCTCCCGGCGGAGTCGACCAGTCAGTCGTACTTCCGGGTCCGCGAGGTCGAGCTGTCGGATCAGCAGGCCGCCCTGCACGGCACCCTGGTCGTCCACCGCGGCCTGGAAGACCTGTGCGACGCCCCGCTGTCGGGAGCCGACCTGGCGCTGGAGCTCGCGGGCATGCGGCAGTCGGTGCTCGACCTCACCGGCGCAGCACCGGGCGACGACCCCGAATCCGTCCCGCCGATCGCCGCTCCCGAGCCCGGTGCGGGGCCGTCGTTGGAGAGCGCGTGGAGTGCCCGGTGGCTCATCGGGCACCAGGTCCACGTCCTGTTCAACGTCTGCGCCGCGGTCGCCGTGGCCGATGCCGCCCGGCAACTGCGGGACGGCGACGGCGATGGCGCGCTGCTGCGCCTCGCGGATGCGACGGTGTACGTGCGCGGCTTTCCGGCGGCCATGAACCACGCGAGTACGATCCCGGCCGACTACTACATGGCGGCGATACGCCGGACCATGGCGCCTCCGTCGACGGACGTCCCGTTGAGCGGGCGCCAGCACCGCGGCTACAAGCTGTTCCGGGCGGCGATGAAGGACCTGCTCGCGCTGGTGCCCGACTCCTACGAGCAGCTCGCGGCCCGTGCCCCCGAGCTGGCCGAGGCGCGGGGCGCCCTCCTGGAGGCGGACATCGTCGACGCCGAACGGCACGTCACCCTCGCGTACTCGATGGTCCATCTGCGGCGCTCCATCGCTCAGCGGCCCGAAGGCCCCGACAACGCCGTCGCCGAACTACGGCTCATGCGCCATCGCCGCGCGGCCCAGTACGCCCCCCTGATCCGGTTCGGTGACCACTACATCGCCGACGCCGTGGCCGACCTGCGCCACTCCTGAGTCCGCGCGTCCGCCTCCCACACCCCCGGCAGGAGACCCTGATGCCCGAGACGACGCCCGGCACCGTCCAACCCGCTGCGGCGGCCGACTGGGAGCTGGATCCGGCCGATGCCGGTACGTGCGAGCGGCTGGCCCGCACCTTGTGCATCAGCGGGAACGACCAGGTCGACAGCCCCGAGTGGCTGGAACGGGCCCGGGACGCCTGGGAGGACCTCCCGCTACCACTGCGCCGCGCGGTGCGCCGGTTCCGAAGGCACTCCGGCCCGCAGGGCGCCTTGGTGATCGGCGGCCTGCCGGTCGACCAGGCGGCCCTGCCGACGACGCCGGCCGTACCCGGCTCGGTCCAGCGCCGGGCGACCGTGCCGGCCGCGGTGCTCACCATGGTGGCCTGCGGGCTCGGCGAGCCGCTCGCCTACCTGGCCGAGAAGTCCGGCGCCCTCGTGCAGGACGTCGTGCCCGTGCCCGGACAGGAGACCTTCCACGGAAACGCCGGTTCGGTGCCGCTGTCCTTCCACACCGAGAACGGCTTCCACCCCCACCCGCCCGACTACGTGGTCTTCAGGTGCCTGCGCGCCGACCACGACCGGATCGCCGGCATGCGCGTCGCCGGCCTCCGCGAGGCGCTGCCGCTGCTCACCCCGGCCGGCCGCCAGGCCCTGTTCGCACCGGAGTTCATCACCACGCCACCACCCTCCTTCGGCCCCGACACCGCCGGGGGCGCGCCCGATGCCGAACCCCGACCGGTGCTGTCCGGAGCCGCCGAGGACCCCGACATCCGCATGGCCCAACTCGTCACCACCCCGCTCACCCCTCGGGCCGCCGCGGCGCTGGCCGAATTCGGGCGCGCCTGCGAGGCGAGCGCCCGCACCCTGCGCCTGACACCCGGCGACCTGGTCGTCATCGACAACCGCGTCACCGTCCACGGCCGCACCGCCTTCCGGCCTCGCTACGACGGAGCGGACCGCTGGCTGCAACGGACCTACGTCACCACCGACTTGCGGCGCTCCCGCGACCACCGCCCCCACGACGGCCACGTACTCACCCGCTGACCGGGGGGTGCAAGGGGATTTCGCCGACCGGCGGCCTCGCAGGCTGTCAAGGCGCCGAGATCGGTCAGCCGTGATCGCGATCCGGTCACCGGTGGGTGATCTCCGCTCGGCGGCCTCGACGGCCTCGTAGCGTCGCGGCTTCGGAACAAATGCTGGAGGGTTCATGACAACCATCGATTCCCTGCCCGCGTCACCCGTCGAGCAGCGGACCAGCGATGCACTCGTGGTCCTGCCGACCCCGGCGGCGGTGACGGCCCCGCAGGGGGGCCGTGCGGAACGCGGCATCACCCGGGAACGCGTGGGCTCGCGCGGGCTCTGCCTGAGCCGCCTGGTGATTCCGCCGCTGACGACGGAGCGGGCGCACCTCCACGCGGACCACGAGACCGCGATCTACGTCGTCAGCGGGGAGATCGAAGTCCGGCACGGCGAGCGGCTGGCGGAGGTCACCGTCGCGGGTCCGGGCGACTTCGTCTACATCCCGCCCAGCGTGCCCCACCAGCCGGTCAACCGCAGTCGGACCCAGGAGGTCGTCGTCCTGGCGGCGCGCACCGACCCGCACGACGTCGAGAGCCTGGTGCTGCTGCCCGGCGCGCCGGACTGACCTCGCACCGACCACCCGCCCGGCGCCCTCCGACGTCAGTGCCAGGCCGCCAGGTCGACGACGCGGGTGAGGGCGGGTGCGTGTTCGACGGTCCGCCGGCGCTCCGCGTCGCCGACGGTGAGGATGACCAGGCCGGCGAGCGCGCTCCAGTCGGCGTGGCCGGCCGAGGGGAGCAGCACGGCGTAGGGGTGGCCGGAGACGTGGATGGGCAGGCCGCCCGCCCAGCGGTCGTCGGTGATCTGTTCGTGGGCGAGCCGGGCGGGTCGTCCGCTGTCCTCCTCCGTCCATCGGGCGGCTGCGGCTTCCAGCCGCCATCTGCGTCCGAGTGGCATGGCGGTCCGCCAGTCCTTCCCCACCACCTGGCCGGCGTGCCGTTCGCGCCGGCGCTGCTGGTCTCGTTCCTTGCGCTTGGTCCGGTGGCGCTGGTCGGCGTCGGCGTGCGCGGCCGCCTGCTCGACGTAGCGCGGCGCGGTCCACAGCACCCGGTGGTCGTCCTCGCCGGCGGGCACCCGGTGGGGGATGACGCGGCGGCCGAGGACCCAGGCGACGAAGTCGTCCAGCGGGGCGGTGACGGTCTTCCATTCGCCGTGGCCGTGTGGGCATCGGCACTTCTTCCGGCACGGGGTGACGGTGAACCGGCTCAGTCCGGTGCCCGCGGTCCACAGGTCGGCGGCGCCGGGCCGGGGCGTCGAGACGACGATGGACGGGACGGCGCCGACCCACGTTCGGGCGGACAGCGTCACCCAGCAGGCATCGATGCCGTCGGCGGCGTACCGGTCGGTGCGCTCGCGGACCTCGCCGCGGGTGATCGGGGAGAGCTGCGCCTCCCACGCCATGCGGTGGGCGCCGTCGGGGGAGGAGGCCATGACGTCCGCCCGCCACGTGCCGTCCGGGGCGCGGATTTCGAGGTCGGCGTACCAGCCGGTGGCCCGTGCGGCGTGTGCGAGCTGCAGCTTCACGAGGTGGTGCTCCATGCTCTCCTGTGCCAGCGCGCAGGTGGGTGCTCCGCGGTCGTGGGCGAAGAACCGCAGCCCGGTCGGCGAGACCTTCGCGTGGAGGCCGTGTCCGCACTCCGGGCACGCGAGCGGCACGCGCGGTCTCGCGCGGTGGACCGCGGTCCACGCCCACCCGCAGCCGAGGTCGTCCCGCGTCGCGTCCAGTCGGCCCCGATCTCCGTGCACCGCGGTGAACGCCACGGAGCCCTCCCCTCTCCCTGCAGCCCGTGCCCCCGTGCTGCCGCCCCGGCGTCAGTCCTTCCCGGCCCGCCGGGCGTTCATGACCGCGCCTTCGTGATCGCACGATTGTGCCAGGCGGCGAGACCGGTGGGTTCCGGCTCGGACACAGCAGGGGAGGACCGGAAGCCCACCTTCAAAGGCCCGGGCCGTCTTCTACGCCCGCCCCACCCGTTCGTCCGTCCGCCGCTGCGGCCGCGCGCTGAGCCCGCACCGGGGGACCATGAAGCTGCGGAGGTACTCGGCTGGTGAGGCGGTGAGTTCGGCGGTGGGTTCGGCGGCGGTGGGTTCGGCGGTGACCGGGAAGCTGCGGGTGTACCTGGGAGCGGCGCCGGGGGTCGGGAAGACCTACGCCATGCTCGCCGAGGGCCGCCGGCTGCGCGACGGCGGGCTGGACGTGGTGGTCGGCCTCGTCGAGACCTACGGCCGCCGGGGGACGGAGGAGCAACTGGCCGACCTGCCGGTGGTCCCGCGCCGCCGCGTGCCGTACCGGGGGATCGAGCTGACCGAGCTCGACCTCGACGCCCTGCTCGCCCGCCGGCCCGCGCTCGCGCTGGTGGACGAGCTGGCGCACACGAACGTCCCGGGCAGCCGCAATCCCAAGCGCTGGCAGGACGTGCAGGATCTCCTGGACGCCGGGATCGACGTGGCGACGACGCTGAACATCCAGCACCTGGAGAGCCTGAACGACGTGGTCGAGCAGATCACCGGCATCGTCCAGCGGGAGAAGATCCCGGACGAGGTCGTCCGGGCCGCCGACCGGATCGAGCTGGTGGACCTGAGCCCCGAGGCACTGCGCACCCGGATGGCGCAGGGCGACGTCTACGCGGCCGACCAGGTCGACGTGGCGCTGGACAACTACTTCCGGGCCGGGAACCTCGGCGCGCTGCGCGAGCTGGCGCTGCTCTGGCTGGCCGACCGGGTGGAGGAGGAGCTCGCCGACTACCGGGCCCGGCACGGCATCCGGGCGCCGTGGGAGACCAAGGAGCGCATCGTGGTGGCGCTCAACGGTGCGCCGCAGGGCGAGCACCTGATCCGGCGGGGCGCGCGGACGGCCACCCGGGTGCACGGTGTCCTGATCGGCGTGCACGTGCGCGCGGACGACGGGACCCTCCAGCGGGAGCCGCCCGCCCTGGCGGGCCAACGGGTGCTGCTGCGCGAGCTGCACGGCACCTATGTCGAGATCACCGGCGACGACGTGGCGGGAGCCCTGGTCGACTTCGCCCGGACGGAGAGCGCCACCCAGATCCTGCTCGGGCCGACCAGCCGCTCGCGGCTGCGGGAGCTGGTCAGCGGTTCGGTGATCAACCGGGTGATCCGGCTGGCCGGGCCGATCGACGTCCGGGTGCTGCCGCCGCCCGGGCCGGATCTGCTGGCGCTGCCGCGCGGGCCGCGGCCACGCCGGCCTGCCTTCGTCACCGCCCGGCGGCGCCGGTTCGGGTGGCTGCTCGGACCGCTCGGTGCGGTGGCGGTGGCGAGCGCGCTGTCGCCGCTCCGGGTCTCGCTCGGCCCGTCCGGTGCGCTGCTGTGCCTGCTGCTGGTGGTGGCCGGGGTCGCCCGTCTGGGAGGGCTCGCACCGGCCGCGGCCACCACCGTGGTCTCGGCGCTGGCGGCGGACTGGTTCTTCACGACGCCCTGGCACAGCCTGGTGGTCGAGCGGGCGGCGGATGCCGGGGTCCTGGCGGTGTTCCTGGTGGTCGCCGGGATCATCAGCCACCTGATCGACGGGCTGGCCCGCCGCTCCCAGCAGGCGACCCGCGCCCGCGCGGAGGCGCAGGCGCTCGCCCGGTTGGCGGGGGAGTCGGTGCAGGACGGGGAACGCGCGCTGCCCGAGCTGCTGGAGGGGCTGCGGCTGGCGTTCGGCCTGTTCGCGGCGGGCATCCTGGCACGCGACGGCACGGGCTGGCGCCCGGACGCGGCCGCCGGCGGGCCGCTGCCGGCCCGGCCGCAGGACGCGGCGTTCGCGGCCGAGCTGGACCCGGACACCGTCCTGGTGCTGGCCGGCCCGACCCTGAGCGAGGAGAACACCCGCCTGCTCGGCCCCTTCGTGACCCAGCTGCGCCTGCTCCGGGAGCTGCAGCGGGTGACCGCGCAAGCGGCGTCGGCACAGGCGATCGCCCGCACCGACGCCCTGCACACCACCCTGCTGGAGGCCGTGGCCCACGACCTGCGTGAGCCGCTGGCGGGGATCAAGGCGTCGGCGTCGAGCCTGTGCTCCGACGACGTCGACTGGCCGCCGGAGGACGTCCGCCGCTTCTCGGCGATCATCGACGCCGAGGCGGACCGGTTGAACCGCATGGTCGCCAACCTGCTCGACCTGAGCCGCCTGCAGGCCGGTCGGGTGCCGGTGACCCTCTGGCCGACCGACGTGGCGGACGTCCTGGTCGTCGCGGTCGGCAGCCTCCCGCTCGCGGGTGCCCCGGTGGTCCTCGACCTCCCGGAGGGCCTGCCGCCGGTGGAGGCCGACGCCGGCCTGCTGGAGCGGGCGCTGGCGAACGTCCTGGCCAACGCCCAGACCTGGTCACCGTCCGGCGCCCCGGTACGGGTGGACGCGGGCGCCGTGGCGGACCGGGTGGACGTGCGGGTGGTCGACCACGGCCCCGGCATCGGCGACCGGCAACGCGAGCACCTCTTCGAGCCGTTCCACCGCAGCCGCCGCGGCGCCGGCGGGCGGGTCGCCGGCGTCGGCCTCGGACTGACCGTGGCGAAGGGCTTCACCGAGGCGATGGGCGGCGAGCTGACCGTCGAGAGCACCCCCGGCGGCGGCACGACCTTCGTCTTCGGCCTCCGCCGGGCCGTCGCGGCAAGCCCCGGTTAGGTCATCGGGTACCGCCACCAGCCCTGACCGGTGGCGCCAAGGCCGCGTCAAGACGGCTGCCGTCCGCGTCAAGGATGCGCCAGGGCGGGCGGACGGACATTCGACCGTACCTAGCGTGATCTGTGAGGAAACGGTTCGCCGCCCGGGCGTGGGGCCTGGCGGTGAACCGTTTGCCGACTCCCGACCCCCGGCGGGTTCCGCCGGGGGAGGTTCGGCGGCCAGGGTGAAAAACAGGGGGAGGGGCGCGCGGCGATGCCGGCGGGAACGCCGAGCGGTACGGCGGTCGTGGAGAACGCGGTCGCGTCGGAGACGAAGCGACATCCGTGCCGGGCTTGCTGCCTGCCACCGGCCGACGGGCAGCGCCGCCGTCTGGCCCGCACCCCGCCGTCTGGCCCGCACCCCGCCGTGCCGGTCCGCCTCCGGACGGCCTCGGCGCCGTAGGGTCCTCTCCGAGGACACGGGGCCCGGCCGGTCGCCAGGACCGGGGCGTTCGGAAGCGCGTCGGGCCACGGGACGGACGAGACGAAGGGCTGGCACGTCACATGCAACAGCGCAGTCTGCGGGACCTCCAGGTGTCGGCCATCGGCCTCGGCTGCATGGGGATGTCCGCCTTCTACGGCACGGCCGACCAGGACGAGGGCGTCGCGACCATCCGGCGCGCCCTGGAGCTCGGCATCACCTTCCTCGACACGGCGCAGGTCTACGGACCGCTCACCAACGAGTCCCTGGTCGGCGAGGCCGTCCGGGGGCACCGTGACGAGTACGTGATCGCCACGAAGTTCAACTACCGGATGGACAAAGCGGTTCCGGGCGACATGTCGACGGTGGGCCGCCAGGACGGCTCGGCCGAGCACGTCCGCGGCTCCGTCCACGGTTCGCTCGAACGGCTCGGCACCGACCGGATCGACCTGTACTACCAGCACCGGGTCGACCCGACCGTGCCCATCGAGGAGACCGTCGGCGCGCTCGGCGAACTGGTCGCCGAGGGCAAGGTGCGGCACATCGGGCTGAGCGAGGCGAGCGCGGAGACCATCCGCCGCGCCCACGCCGTCCACCCGGTCACCGCCGTCCAGAGCGAGTACTCGCTCTGGACGCGGGACGTGGAAGCCGAGGTGCTCCCCACCTGCCGGGAACTGGGAATCGGCTTCGTGCCGTACTCCCCGCTGGGCCGCGGCTTCCTCGCGGGCCGCTTCAGCTCCCCGGACGAGCTGGACCAGGGCGACTTCCGCCGCACCAACCCGCGCTTCACGGAGGCCAATCTGGCGGCCAACCTCCGGCTCGCGGACAAGGTGAAGGAGATCGCCGCGGAGAAGGGCATCACCCCGGCCCAGCTGGCGATCGCATGGGTACTGGCCCGCGGCGAGCACCTCGTGCCGATCCCGGGCACCAAGCGCCGCACCTATCTGGAGCAGAACGCGGGCGCGGTCGACGTCCAGCTGACCGACGGGGACCTCGCCCGCATCGACGCCGAGTTGCCCGAGGTGGCGGGCGAACGCTACGACGAGGACGGGATGCGGGCGGTGAACCGCTGAACGGGCCACCCGCTGCTTCGGTCTCCGCATGACTCGGAGCCCTGGAGCCCTGGGCCGCGCTGCCCGCCCCGGACGGGCCCGTGGGGCGGGCGGTGCGCGGAGAACGGTCCGGGGCGGCGGGTGTGTGTTGTACTGCTGCGATGAGTGCCGAGTATGAGCTTGGGCAGGTCATTGCCCGTCGTGAGCTGGTCTTCACCGCTCCGGACGGGACGCAGGCGCCCGTGCTGGTGGCAGTCGGGGCGCCGTGCCGCGACCCGGAGGGGCCGGACTGGTACTGCCCGTACCGGATCACCGGACACCCCGGCGTCGCCGACCGCGTGACGGCGATCTTCGGCGTCGACTCGGTGCAGGCGTTGCAGCTCGCCCTGGCCCGTCTTCCCGACGAGTTGAGCGACGCGGCCGGGCTGACCTTCCTGGGCGGGACGGACCTGATGCTCGGGGGCGACGGTTCGTGAGGACGGGAGCCGGGTGATGCGTGCCGGCGGCCGCTCCCGCCGCCTCCGGCCCGCGGTGCCGTGGCCGGGCGCGCGCCGCCGCGGAAAACCGGGTGCCCGCGCGGCGTCCGCCGGGCACAATCGTCGGCGATGCCTCAGCTGACTGCCGACCGGCTGCTCGCCGCCGTCGAACCGTTGCCTCACCCGCTCCGGCTGCGCGAGGTGGCCCGCACCGCCGCCTCCCTCGCCTCCTCCGAACTGCTGGTCCTGCTCGCCGAGTTGGACGGCCGTGGTCCGTACGAACGTCGACTCGCCGCGTTGGCCGCCCTCGCCGGACGGCAGGCGCGCCATCTGATCGACCGGATCGACGACCCCGACCCGGTGGTACGCCGCTACGCGCTCCGGGCGGTCGGGGAACTGCCCGTCCCGGGCGACGACCTCGAGTTCGCGATGCTCACCGCCTCGAAGGCGGTCCGTGCGGAGGTGGCCCGCGCCATCCTGCGGGCCGGGCGTACGGCGGTGGCCGACCGGCTGGTGCCGGTCGTGCGCAGGCGCTGGGGCGTGGCCGAGGCGGCGCGGCTCCTGCCGGTCTGCTCGGCCGAGGTCGTTGCCGCCGAACTGCCGCTGCTGGCGCATGCGATCACCCTCTCCACCTCGCTCGGCCGCCGCCACCCGGTCGCCGTGCTGGACGAGGCCGGGCGTCAACTCGCCGACTTGCCGTACGGGCTGAGGCAAGGCTTCTGGGAGCGGAACGCCCTCGGCCTGGCGGCTGCCGCCACCCGCGAACCGGCCCGGGTGCTGGAGCTGCTGGAGCGCCACCCCGTGCACACCCTCCCCCATCCACTGCGGGACCGGCTCGCCGACCTCGCCGCCGTCTCCACCGCCGCCGCCGAACGGACCGTCCGCCTTCTACTCGCGATCGGCCGTCAGCGCTACGACCCGCCGCTGCGGGCGGACTTGGCCCGCCGACTGGCCGCCGCCCGGCCGAACGGCCTCGCCGCGCTCGCGCACCGAGACGGCAGGGACCACCTGACGTTGCTGCGGCTGATGCCCCCGGCCCGACGGGCTGCCTTCTACGACGAGGTGGCGGCGCTGCCGGGCCCGAGCCGCGCCTGGGACTCCGTCGACGTCCTCGCCGTGCTGCCCGCGAAGGAGCGGCACGCGCGGGCGCGGGCCCGACTGGCCGCGGACAGCCAGGACGTCGGCCGGCTCGTCCTGCTGCCGGTCGCCGAGGCGCGGGCGGCGCTGCTGGCCGAGACCCGCACGGCCGATGTCTTGGACCGCGGCTGGGCCTGGGCGCAGCTGGTCCGCCAGGCGGAACTCTCCGGGGAGCCGGGCGCGTTGTTCGAGGCGCTCGAACTGCTCCTACGGCTGCGCAACGAGCAGGACCTGGTCCGCCGTGAGGCGCTGGACGCGGTCGCGGCCGTCCCGTCGCGGCTCTTCGACGACGCCACCGCCGGGCCTCTGGAGCGGCTCACCGACGACGCCTTGACGGCGCGCGACTGCTCGGCGGTCACCCGCGCCGCCCTCGTGCGGCTCGCGGGGGCCGTCCTCGGCGAGCACGCGGGCGGGCCGGCCCGCGAGCTGGTCGCCTGGGCCGTCCGCACCGTCGAACGGGCCGGCGGCAGCGGCCTGACCCTCCCTCCACGGCGCGAAGGGGCGGCGGTCGACGAACTGCGGGAAGCCCTGGAACGCTCGGCACGGACCCGGGACGCCGCACTGCTGCTCACGCTGGCCGAGACGCTCGGCGCCCGGTCACGACGAGTCCCCGCGCTCGGCGAGCTGCTGGAACGCGTCCTGCACGCGGGCGGCGACACCGCCGTCGAAAGGGCCGTCGCACAGCTGCTGCGCAACCCCGCCGCCGGCCCCGAACTCGTGGCCCGGCTGCTCGCACTGAGGCCGTCGGCCATCACCCTGGCCCCGGTCAGGGCCGCACTCGCCAGGGTCCGCACCGATCTGCTCGACCTCCTGCTCGCCACTCCCCTGACCGAGGGGGACCTCGCCGACGCCGGCCGCTGGCTCCCCGCCCACCAGCACGCGGCCGTCGAACAGCTCACCCGTACGGTCGACGACCCCGTGCGGACCCTGGACGATCGCGCCGCCGCCCTGCGCGCCGCCGCCCGGATCCCCGTCCACGGCGAAGCCCTGCTGCACCGGTACGCGGACTCCGCCGAGACCGTCCTGGCCGAGGCCGCGCTCGCCGCGCTGCCCTGGACGGAACGTCCAGCCGGTGCGCTGCCCGAGTTGCTCTCCCACGCCGCGGACGACCGGGCCCGGGTCGCCCTGTACGCGGCGGGCCGCGCCGCCCGGTTCGCGCCGAGCGCCGGACTCCTCCCGGGGCTGCGCCGCATCGCGCTCGACCCGGGGACGAAGGTGACCAGCCGCAAGCAGGCCGTCCGGCTCGCCGCCGCACACCTGGTCCTGTCCGACGCGGCCGCCCTGCTGCGCGAGGCGTACGCCGCGCCCGAGCAGCACCCGGACGTCCGTGCCGCCGTCCTGGCGACGATCGGCGAACGGATCGCCGACCTGCCGTTGTGGGACGTGCTCGATGACGCGGCCGACGGACCGCCGGATCTGCACACGATGCTCGTCCAGCACCTGCGCCCGCACGAGGTACCCGCCGGGCAGCGCCCCGAATTCGCGCGCCTGATGGCCCGGTTGGCTACTGGCGACGGCCTCTTCACCGCCGTACCCGCGCAAGGACACCTCGTCTCCTGGGGACGGTACGCGCCGGAGGCCGTGCGGGTACTCGTCCCTCTCGTGACCGACCTCGCCGAGCGGGACCGCTGGAAGGGGGCAGCCCGGGCGCTGACCGGGATGGCACTGTCGGACGCCCCGCACCCGCTCGGCGGCTGCGCGCCGGGCAGCGTCCTGGCGGACGCGCTGAGCGCGCTGATGGAGTCCGTGCACGCCGGGGACCCGGCCCTCCCCGGCCGCGACCAGCCGGCCCGGCAGCGGATCGCCAAGCTCACCGGCTCGCTCTGGAGCAACGACGCCCCCGCGGAAACCTTCCGGGCCACCCTGCGCGAGGTCGCCGCACTCCTGCTGACCGAACCCGCGCTCCTGCCCGAGGCCACCGCCCAACTGGTCACGGCGCTCGACCTGGACGCCCCCGACACGGGCGAGCACCTCGCCGAACTGGCCGCGCTCGTCGCCGACCGCCCGGCGCTCGCCGTGACCACCGCCGAGGCGGTGCGCCGACGCTGCTACGGACGACCCGAGGCTCCCGAGCACGCCCTGGCGGCCGCCCGCCGGCTGGCCGCCGAGGACGGACTCGCTCCCGGCCTGTTCGCCGTCGCACTGGCGACGGTGGGGGCGCAGCTCGGCTGGCCCGCGGCCTGGCGGGAGGTGCTGCACGGCCTGCGCCGCCACCCGCGGCCGGACGTCCGCGACGCCGCGCTGGCGGTGTTCACCGATCCGGCGTGAGCGGACGTCCTGGGGCCGAGGGGAGCCCCGGGCTGCGGGGCGGCTCCGCGGACCGGCATTGAGTATCGAGGTGGCCGAATCGTCCCTGGCGCCGTTGCCCGGCCGTGTCGTGCTCTGCTGTCCTGTGGGGAGCACTCGTGCTGTCAGCGGTCCCGCGGGAACCCGGGCGGTGGAGGGGGGAAACAGGCATGCCGGCTGCGTCAAGGATCGACCTCCTGGACCTCTGCCGTGATCCGGGGCGGGTCGCGCCGCCCTTCATGACACAGACGACGGAGTTCGTGGTGCCCGGATCGATACCGGCGGAGCGAGCCATTTCGGGGCCTCCTCCCGCATGAGCGGCCCTCCTGGCCGGCCGGACCGGCCCGGTGCGGGCGGAGTACCGTGGGGATATCGGGGCGGCCCGGCCCGTCGCTCCCCAGTGGTCGGCCCTCGTTCGGTGGGGTTGGCGCGCGTTCACGGACAGGTGGCGAGCCATGTCTGACGAAACCGGTGCTGTGCTCCCGGGACTCCTGCCGGACGGGTTCCGGCAGGCCGCGAAGCCGGGGACGGTCGTGTTGCGCCTGGAGACCACACAGTCGCGCGAGGGTGTGCTCGACGGTGCGTGGTGGCCGCGTTCACGGGACGTCGGCGCCGAACTTCCGGGTCTGGTCAGGGCGTTGACCGAACACCTCGGTCCGGTGGCGAGCGTCGGGCTGGACGTCGACGCCTGGGACGATGTGCCGGCCCGGCTGGTCGTCGACGGCCGGTCGGTGCACATCGACCGGTACCCGGTCGGTGACGACACGGTGATCGTCACGCGGGGCGACCGCGATCACTTCAGCCTGCTCGTCGTCCCCCCGCAGGCGAGCCGGGAGACGGCCCTGGCCGCGATGGCACGCGCGGTCGCGGCCGGCGGAACCGACTCGGCGCGGCAGATCCTCGTCGCCGGCGGCATCGGCTCCGAGCCGCCGGGTGAGGAGTCCTGAGGGACGCCCGCTTGGGCCGCGATCCTCGGGCAGACAGGAAAGGCGGGACGGAGAGATGTCCGTCTACGTGAAGCTCTCGGCCGACACCCGGGCGCCGGCGGAGCCGTCGAAGGGGCCGCTGGACATGCAGTACGAGGACGGCGCGGACGGCGTCACCTTCGAGTACGACCTGCATCCGAGCGGTGCGCTGCGCGTCCTGCGGGTCTTCGAGGACACGCCGTACCGGATCGAGGTCTGCTTCGGCCCCGGGGCGTGGCTCCAGGTCGTGGGCAGCTACCTGCGAAGCGGCGCCGAGTACTGACGTCCGCGTCGGCGGCGCGACCGGTTGGCCGGGACGCGGTGCGGGCGGCGTCCCCCGGTCGCGGTTGATCCACCCCGCCCATAGCGTCGTGTCCGGGGGCGGAACGTCGGCACGGGAGGCCAGGATGGGGCACTACCGATGGGTTCTGGAGACGCAGGACGACGGCGGCCGCTGGTCCCGGCAGGACGGCGCTCCCATGCAGGATCCGCTGGAGTACGACGGGCCGCCGCAGCGGGCGGCCAACCACCTGCGGGACGTGTTCGTGCGCACCCTCTCCCGGCCCGCGCCGGGCCCCCGGGCGATCAGGATCCGCCTCTGGGAAGGGGCCGATGCCGACGGCGGGCCGCAGGCCGAGGCCGAATGGTCACGCGAGTGACACACCCGGCCGACCTGATCGTGCTGCCGCACCGGAGCCCCGGTGCGGCAGCGTGTCCTGCGGGGCCGGATCAGGTCGGGCCGGCCAGGGCGGGGATCAGCCGGACGGCTTCGGGGGCGTGGGCGTTGTGGCGCTCGGCCCAGGTGGTCAGGGCGCTCTGGCAGGCGTGGTCGAGGTGCCGGAGTCCGGTGAGGTCCAGTTCGACGACGCGGTCGGCGGGCAGTGCCTCCAGGGCGTCCAGGAGCTTGGGCAGCCGGAGGAAGGTGGCGTTGCCGGTCAGGCGGACCCGGACGACGCCGTCGGGCCGCTCGTCCGTCTCCACGTGCAGGCGGGACGTCTCCCAGGCGCTCTTGAGGATCGACAGGCCCAGGCCGATCAGCACGCCTTCGAACATGTTGACCGTGACGATGGCGACGGCGGTGGTGGCGAGGACG
This sequence comes from Kitasatospora sp. NPDC057904, assembly GCF_042887925.1. Lineage (NCBI taxonomy): Bacteria > Bacillati > Actinomycetota > Actinomycetes > Kitasatosporales > Streptomycetaceae > Kitasatospora > Kitasatospora sp. NPDC057904. Next base: position 416,741 of record NZ_JBHVOL010000002.1, on the reverse strand, counting down.
AGTGCTTCCGGGCGGTGCTCGCGCCACAGCGGTCCGAGCTGCTTGAACGGCAGCAGCTTGAACCCGGCGTGGACGAGCACTCCGGCGAGGGCCGCGACGGGGATGACGGCGAGGGCCGCCGGGAGCAGCGCGGCGAAGAGCAGCAGCCACACGCCGTGCAGCACGCGGGACGCCTTGGTCCGGGCGCCGGCCTGGACGTTGGTCGCGCTGCGGACGATGACCGCGGTCATCGGCAGGGCGCCGAGGGCGCCGCAGAGCGCGTTGCCCGCTCCCTGGGCCATGAGCTCCTTGTCGTAGTCGGTGCGCGGTCCGTCGTGGATCCGGTCGACGGCGGCCGCGCTGAAGAGGCTCTCGGCGGAGGCGACGAGCGTGAAGGCCACGATCGTGATGATCAGGGCGGGGGTGAACTGGCCGAGCACGCCGGCGTCGGGCGGCTGGATGGCGTCCAGGAGGCCCTTGACCTCGACCTTCTTCACCGGGCCGTCGAGCAGCCAGGCGGCGCCGGTGGCGAGCAGGACGGCCACGAGCGCGCCCGGGACGACCCGTACCCTGGCCGGCAGCCGTTGCCACAGGACGATCACGGCGATGGTGCCGGCGCCGATCGCGAAGGACTGGCGGGCGGCGGGTGAGGAGACGAGCTGGGACAGGAGGCCGGGCAGGCCGAGGAGCTTGTCGACGCCGCTCGCGGGGGCGGGCCTGTCGGCCATCGCGTAGAGCTGGCCGGCGATGATGACCAGGCCGATGCCGGCCAGCATGCCCTCGACCACGGCGACGGAGATCGCGCGGAACCACCGGCCCCAGCGCAATGCGCCGAGCAGCAGCTGGAGCAGGCCGCTCGCGGCGACGACGACGCCGAGTGCGGGCAGTCCGAACCGCTGCACGGTCTCGGCGACCAGGACGGTCAACCCGGCCGCCGGGCCGCTGACCTGGAGACTGCTGCCGGGCAGCATGCCGGTGACCAGGCCGCCGACGATGCCGGTGATCAGGCCGAGTTCGGCGGGCACGCCCGAGGCGACGGCGACGCCCACGCACAGCGGCAGGGCGACGAGGAACACGACGAGCGAAGCGGTGACGTCGTACTTGAGAGTGGGAAAGCGCATGGGAGCCCTCATCCGTGGAGGTTCGTCGGTGGTGGGCCGCGGCGTCACAGCGGCAGGAAGGCGTCGGCGCCGGGGCGGTGGGTGAGGACCGCGCCGGTGTGCACCTCGTAGAACCAGCCGTGCAGCGCGAGGCGGCCCGCGTCGACGCGGCGTGCGACGCTCGGATGGGTGCGCAGCCTCGCCAGCTGGTCCAGGACGTGGCGCTGCACGGGGCCGGCGAGGTCCTGGTTGGGCTCCTGGCCGGGCGTCAGTTCGGCGCCCTCGGCGAGCCAGTCCCGCACCGCGGGCACGTCGGTGAGGTCGTCGCCGCGCACGACGGCGCCCACGGCGCCGCAGTGGGAGTGGCCGCACACCACGATGTCCGCGACGCCCAGGACCTCGACCGCGTACTCGATGGTCGCGGCCTCGGCCGACGGCACGCGCGGCCGGTACGGCGGGACGATGTTGCCGGCGGTCCGCATCTCGAAGAGGTCGCCGGGGCGGGCGCCGGTGACGGCGGAGGGGATGATGCGGGAGTCGGAGCAGGTGATGAACAGGGCCTGCGGGTGCTGGCCGGCCGCGAGCCGCTCGAAGTCGTCGGCGGTCTGTGCGGCGCGGCGGTGGAAGGTGCGGGCGTGGTCGATGAATGCTTGCATGTCGGTGCCTCGGGCCCTTCGGAAGTCTTGTGGGGATGGAGACTTCGGGACCGTGCCCGCTCGGTACGGAGGCAGGTTGCAGCGCGACGGTGATGGCAGGGGCAGCACTGCCGTGGACCGTCGCGAACCGCCGTGACGCGCGGTGGCGTGGACGTGTGGGTGTCCGTGCCACCGGTGAGCGTGCGGGCGCGGTCGGCGCCGATCAGCAGCGGAACACCTGGAGGACCGCCGCTCTGGGCTGTCTGCGGGCCCAGTACGGCGCGTCGGGGCCACCGGCCGGCGACGCGGACCCGGGGGAGGGCGCTTCTTCGGCGAGGACGGAGGTCAACTCGGGTCGGGGCTCCGGGACTTCGACGTTCCGGGGCCGGGTCCAGCAGAGGCCGGGCAGGTTCTTGGGGGCCAGCGCGTCCTCGGCGAGTTTCGCCTGCGCGACCACCCGTGGGCAGCCGTCCTCCCGGAGGAGCGCGGCCGTGGACTGGGAGAGCATCAGTACGCCCAGCACCGCAAGGAGGGCCACGGCGACGGCGCCGACGACCCTCCCGGCCAGAGACATTACTGATTCCTTCCGTGGCTTTGGCTTTTTATTGAACTCCTGTCGAGGATGACGAGCGTGAAAGGGAGTCAGTTCCGATAGGCCGGTGAACAATGCGTGAATCAGTATTGCCGGATGAGTGAGAACGGGGCGCGGCCGGGGTGGTATTCGGCATGGCCCATCACGAATTCCTCACCCTTTTCTGATCGGAATCCGATAGTCCGGGTATTCGCAATTGCCGCCCTGTCGGACGGGGAGTCGGGGCCGGCGTCACCTCATGGACGACCGGACCGAGCTGCGCGCGGTCGCGGCGTCGTCGGCGAGCAGGGCCAGCTCCGCGAGTTCACGGCACTCCGCGAGCGTGTGGGCGGCCAGCGCCGCCCGTACCCCGGGGAGCGAGGCCGGTGCGGCGGACAGGCTGGTGATCCCGAGGCCGACCAGGACCAGGGCGAGGGCCGGGTCGGCGGCGGCCTCGCCGCAGACGCCGATCGGACGGCCGCGCTCGGCCGCCGATCGGGCGGCGGTGGCGACCAGCGCGAGCAGCGCCGGCTGCCACGGGTCCAGCAGCTCGGCGAGGCTGCCGAGTGTCCGGTCGGCCGCGAAGGTGTACTGGGCCAGGTCATTGGTGCCCACGCTGAAGAAGTCGCAGACCTCGGCCAGCCGGTCGGTCCGCAGCGCGGCTGCCGGGACCTCGATCATCGCTCCGGCCAGCGGCAGGCCGTGCGCGCGGACCCGGGCGGCGAACTCGGCGGCCTCGCGCGGGACGGACACCATCGGGGCCATGACCCAGACCTGTGCGGCGCCGTCCTCGGCGGCCTCGGCGATCGCGGCGAGCTGGGTCTCCAGGAGCTGCGGATCGCGGGCGGCCGTCCGCAGGCCGCGGACGCCGAGGGCGGGGTTCTCCTCGTCGGCGGCGGTGGCGAAGGGCAGCGGCTTGTCCGCGCCCGCGTCCAGCGTGCGGACGACGACCCGGCGGCCGGCGAAGGCCGCGAAGACCTGCCGGTAGGCGGCGGCCTGCTCGGCACGGGTCGGGGCCTCGGCGCGGTCCAGGAAGAGGAACTCGGTGCGGAACAGACCCACGCCCTCGGCGTCGGCGGCGGCCGCGCCGGCCAGCTCGTGCGGCGCACCGAGGTTGACCAGCAGCGCGACCGGGTGGCCGTCCGCGGTCCGGCCCGGTCCTCGGAACCCGGCCAGCAGGTCGCGGCGACGGCGCTCGCGCTCGGCGGCCAGCCCGACCGCCTCCGGACTCGGGTCCAGCTCGATCAGGCCGTCCGCGCCGTGCACCAGGACCCTTCGACCGTCCTCCAGGTCCACGGCGTCGGCGCAGCCGACCACGGCGGGCACGCCGAGCGCCTTGGCGAGGATGGCCGTGTGGCTGGTCGGTCCGCCGCGGACGGTGACGAGGGCCAGGACCCGTTCGGGGTCGAGCAGGGCGGTGTCGGCGGGGGCCAGGTCGTCTGCGACCAGGACGTACGGGTGCCCGGGGTCGGGCAGGCCGGGCACGGGCAGGCCCAGGAGGCGGGCCACCGCGCGGTCGCGCAGGTCGTCCAGGTCGGCGGCGCGTTCCGCGAAGTACCCGCCGGCGGCGACCAGCGCGGCACGGAAGCCGTCGAAGGCGTCGGCGAGCGCGTGGGCGCCGTCGGTGCCCTGCTCGGCGAGCGTGGCCGCGCGGTCGGCCAGGGCCGGGTCGGCGGCCATCATGGCCTGCGCGGTGAGCACCTCGGAGCCGGTGCCGCTCGTGCGGGCGGCGCGCTCGTCGAGGTCGGTGGCGACCGCACCGAGGGCGGCGCGGACGGCGGCGGCCTCGGCCGCCGGGTCGGCGACGGCCCTCGGCGGGGGCAGCGGGGGTGCGGGTGCCATCCGGGCGACCGGGCCCGCCGCGCTGCCGGTGCCGACGCCGATCCCGCGGATCGGATCGCTCATGTGCCCGCCTCGCCGTGCTCGGCGAGGGCCGTCGCCCGTGCGCGCCTCTTCATCACTCGTTCGCCGTGCTCGCTCATGCCGCCGCGTCGAGGTCGGAGGCGAGCAGGTCGGCGAGCTCCTTGAGCGCGTCCTGGGCGCCGTCGCCGGCCGCGACGAGCTCCAGGGTCTCGCCGCAGCCGGCGGCCAGGGCGAGGACGGACAGCAGGCTGCGGGCGTCGACCGGCGGCTGGCCCGGGCGGCCGACGGTGACCTTGGCCGCCTGGCGGGCGGCGGCCTGGACGAGCAGGGACGCCGGGCGGGCGTGCAGGCCGCTCCGGGAGCCGACGGTGACCTGGGTCGAGTGCATGGGAGTCCTTGGAGGAGGTGGAGGAGATGGAGGAGGTGAAGGAAGTGACCGCCGACCCGGGTGGGAACCGGGTCGGCAGGGGGGTGGGGCACGGTGGCCCGCGCACGGGGTGAAGCGCGGGCCACCGTGTTCGCGCCGGGTCTTCGCGGTACGGGGGCAGTGGCGGAGACCGGGCGGTCGGTGGTTTCACGCCCGTTAGCGTGTTGTTTCGTTTGGTTCTACGCCCGGACATCGAGGGATGTCAACACATTCGGGCAATCGGGGTTCGCGGGCCCAAAGCTGGCGCGATCGCTTGCTTTTTCGGCCGGAGCGCGTATGGTCGGGCCTCATCAGGCGTAAACGGACATGAAACGGACCCGATCCCACATGTATGCACCCGAGCGGCAGCAACAGATCCTCCGCCTGGCCCAGGAGCAGGGCAGGGTGGACGTGCCGACGCTGGCCGAGGACTTCGGCGTCACGCAGGAGACCATCCGGCGTGACCTGAGCGCCATGGACCGGGCCGGACTGCTGCACCGGGTGCACGGCGGCGCCCTGCCCGCCGGCGCCCTGCACCTGGAACCCGGCCTGGCCGAACGGGACTCCACCGCCGCCGCCGAGAAGGAGCGCATCGCCAAGGCGGCCCTGGCCCTCCTGCCCGCGGAGGGCAGCGTGATCCTGGACGCGGGGACGACCGTCTCCCGGCTGGCCGGCCTGCTGCCCGCCGACTGCGCCCTCACCGTCGTCACCAACGCCCTCCCCGTCGCCGCCAGGCTCGCCGACCACCCGGCGCTCGCCCTCCACCTGGTCGGCGGGCGGCTGCGCCACCGCACCCAGGCAGCCGTCGACGCCTGGGCGCTGCGCGACCTGGCCGACGTCCACGCGGACGTCGCGGTCGTCGCCACCAACGGCTTCTCCCCGGAGGGCGGGCTGTCCACCCCGGACCTCGCCGAGGCGGCCGTCAAACGCGCCATGCTCACCGGCGCCCGCCGCGTGGTGCTGGTCGCCGACTCCTCCAAGTACGGCGTCCGCCACTTCGCCCGGTTCGGCTCGCTGGACCAGGTCGACGTGCTCGTCACGGACACTGGACTGACCGACGAGCAGACCGCAGAGATCGAGAACCTCGGACCGGAAGTCATCCGCGCATGATCGTCACCATCACCCCGAACCCCAGCCTCGACCGCACCTACGAGCTGGGAACGCTCACCCCGGGCGAGGTCAACCGGGCCGCGCACGACCGGCTCGACCCCGGCGGCAAGGGCGTCAACGTCTCCCGCGCGCTCACGGCCGCCGGCCACCGCACCACCGCCGTCCTGCCGCTGGGCGGCCCCTCCGGGCACCTGCTCGCCGACCTGCTGCGCCGCCAGGGCATCGACGTCGCGGCGGTCGCGATCTCGGGCGACACCCGCATCAACGTCTCGATCGCCGAGGACGGCGGCAGCCTCACGAAGGTCAACGCGGTGGGCCCCGAGCTCAGCGCCGCCGAGTCGGCCGCGCTGCTGGCGCTGGTCCGCGAGGACCACCTGGGGAACGACGTGGACTGGCTGGCCTGCTGCGGCAGCCTGCCGCGCGGACTGGCACCGGAGTGGTACGCGGAGCTGGTCGCCCAGGTGCACTCGGGGGGCGCCCGGATCGCCCTGGACACCTCCGGCCCCGCGCTGCTCGCCGCGCTGTCGGCCCGTCCCGACGTGGTCAAGCCCAATCGCGAAGAACTCGCGGAGGCCGTGGGCCGCCCGGTCGCCACCGTCGGCGACGCCGTGGACGCGGCCGGGGAACTGCGCAAGCGCGGCGCCCAGCAGGTCCTCGCCAGCCTCGGTGCGGACGGGATGCTGCTGATCGCCGACGAGGGCAGCTGGTACGGCAGCGCGCCGGTCGCCGCCGTCCGCAGCGACGTGGGAGCGGGCGACGCCTCGCTCGCGGGCTTCCTCGGAGCCGGTGGCACCGGCCCCGGGGCACTCGCGGCGGCCCTGGCGCACGGGGCCGCCGCCGTACAACTGCCGGGGAGCGTCATGCCGACCCCGGCCGATCTGGACCCGGCCGCGGTGGTCGTGACGGCGGACATCCCGCTCGAACGGCCGCTCCGCGGTTGAGCCCGCGGTTGAGTCCGCGGTTGAGAACGGCCTCTGCCTTGAGGCACCACGCCCGACCGTGTGGGACGGAACGGCGACCATTCCCGGGGGCAAGGGAACACTGTCAGGCACCAGTCGAAGGACCGACACGATGAGCGACACCAGCGGACTGATCACACCCGCACTCGTTGATCTCCACCTCGCCCCCCAGGACAAGAGCGAAGCCCTCCGCGCCCTCGCCCAGCGGCTGGTCGCCGAGGGCCGGGTCACCGACCTCGACGGCTTCCTCGCCGACGTCGCCGCCCGCGAGGCCCAGGCCCCGACCGGGATGGGCGACGGGATCGGCATCCCGCACTGCAGATCGCCCCACGTCACGCGGCCGAGCCTGGCTTTCGGCCGGAGCGCCAGGGGAGTGGACTTCGACGCTCCGGACGGGCGGCCCGCCGACCTGATCTTCATGATCGCGGCACCGGCGGGCGCGGACGACGCCCACCTGCGGATCCTCGCCGCGCTGGCCGGCCGGCTGATGGATCCCGCGTTCACCGGCGCCCTGCGCGAGGCCGAGAGCCCGGGCGCCGTCGCGGCCCTGGTCAACGGCGAGGAGCCGCCGGCCGCTGCTGCTCCGGAGCCCGCCGCCGTCGCGGAGTCGCCCGCTCCGGAGACGGCCGCTCCGGAGACGGCCGACGCCGACGCCGGGCTGCGGCTGGTCGCGGTGACCTCGTGCCCGACCGGCATCGCCCACACCTACATGGCCGCCAAGGCGCTCGAACTGGCCGCCGCGCGGGCGGGTGTGCGGATCCAGGTCGAGACCCAGGGGTCCGCCGGGACGACGCCGCTGGCTCCCGAGGTGATCGCGGCGGCCGACGCGGTGATCTTCGCCCATGACGTCGAGGTCCGCGACCGCGCCCGCTTCGCGGGCAAGCCGACCGTGGACGTGGGCGTGAAGGCCGCCGTCAACCGGGCCGACGACCTGATCGCCCAGGCCGCCGGGCTGGTCGCCGAGACCGGCAGCGGCGCCCGTTCCGCCGCCGCCCCGGTCGCCGCACCGAGCGCGCTGAGCGGGACGACGGGTGAGCACTGGGCCCAGCGGCTGCGCAAGTACCTGATGACGGGCGTCAGTTACATGATCCCGTTCGTCGCGGCCGGCGGCCTGCTGATCGCCCTCGCCTTCGCGATCGGCGGGTACCAGATCGCCTCCGCCCCGTCCGTGCTGGGCCATTTCGACTGGACCTCCTCGCACAGCTGGGCGGCGATGCTGTTCCAGACCGGCAAGACGTCCTTCGGCTTCCTGGTCCCGGTCCTCTCCGGATACATCGCCTGGGCGATCGCGGACCGGGCGGCGCTGGCCGCCGGCATCGCCGGTGGTGCCGTCTCGGTGGCGGTCGGCGCCGGCTTCCTCGGCGGCATCGTGTCCGGTCTGGCCGCGGGCTTCCTGGTGCTGTGGATGATCCGGTGGAACGTGCCGCGGGCGATCCGGGGCATCATGCCGGTGGTGGTGATCCCGCTCCTGTCGGTGGCGGCGGTCGGCTTCCTGATGTTCGTGGTGGTGGGCTCGCCGATCGCCTCGGCGATGAGCGGCCTGACCGACTGGCTGAACGGCCTCTCCGGCTCCAACGCGATCCTCCTCGGCGTGCTGCTCGGCGCGATGATGGCCTTCGACATGGGCGGCCCGCTCAACAAGGTCGCCTACACCTTCGCGGCCGGCGCGCTCACCGCCGCGGGCACCACCCCGGACGCCGGCAGCCTGAAGGTGATGGCCGCCGTGATGGCCGCGGGCATGACCCCGCCGCTGGGCATGGCGCTGGCGACCGTCGTCCGGCGCCGGCTGTTCACCCCCGAGGAGCGCGAGAACGGCAAGGCGGCCTGGGTGCTCGGAGCGTCGTTCATCACCGAAGGCGCCATCCCCTTCGCGGCGGCCGATCCGCTGCGGGTCATCCCGGCGAACATGGTGGGCAGCATGACCGCCGGCGGCCTGGTGATGGCCTTCGGTTCCACCCTGCGGGCCCCGCACGGCGGAATCTGGGTGCTCCCGCTGATCGGCAGCCCCTTCCTGTACCTGGTCGCGGTCGTGGCCGGCACGGTGGTCACCACGGGAGTGGTCGTCGTGCTCAAGGGGATGCGCAGGCCCGCCGTCCCGGCGGCCCCGGACGCCGTGCGGTCGGGCGCCGAGCAGGAGCTGGTCGGCGCCTGACCGGACGGCCCGCGAGGTGCGTCCGGGGTGATCCGGCAGTCGGCAACGGAACATATCGTTGTGGCGATCACCATCGGAGCACACACACGGGGGCACACATGACCGTTCACCGGCCAGGACTGCCGGAGGACCTTCCGCCGGCCGAGGAACTGTGGGCGCGCTGGGCGCTTCTCGCCGCCCTTGAGGCGACCACCGAGTACGAGGAGCGCCCGCCGCGTCACCGGACGGGCCGGTGGATCGATGACGACGGCCTCCACTGGGACGACTGCGGCTGCACCTGGTGGGTCATGTCGAAGGAGGGCGAGGGCCGGTTCGTGCTCTACGGCGAGGACGAGGCGAGCCGCGTCAAGTGGCACGAGCCGGCGATCGACGTGCTGGCGGGCGGCCCGGACTGGCTGCCCTACGAGGACCTGCGGGACCGGCTCGAAGGCCACGAGATCGGCTGCGTCTACTGGTACGAGAACGGCGCCTGGGCCCGGGCGCCGTACCCGGACGACCTCGACGACGACGGCCTGGACTGCGGCATGAGCTGCTTCATCGAACGCGGCGAGGTCCTGGGCGAGCTGACGGACAACCTGGACGACACGGTCGACGGGCCGAGCGCGGACAGCCTCCTGGCCGACGCGGAAGCGTACCGACTGGATCCGCGCAGGCTGCTGGAACGGCTGGCCGAGACCAACCAGTACGACGATCCGTTGGACCAGCCGGCCATCGTCCGGGCGCTGGTCCGCGCAGGTCTGACGGGGGAGTTCGCGGCGCCCGTCACGCCCTGACGGGCGGTGCGGCGGCGGCTGTCACGTCCTGACGGGCGGTGCGGGGTGCGGCCGGCCAGGCCGATCGGCGTCGGCCGATCGGCGTCCGGCGGGCCGCACCCGGCGGGGGTTACAGGGTGCGGGTGAGGCGATCGGTCAGCAGGCGGGTGAAGCGGGCCGGGTCGGGCAGGTCGCCGCCTTCTGCCAGCAGGGCACTGCCGTGGACGAGTTCGGCGAGGTCGGCGAGTGCCGGGTCGTCGGCGTTCGTCTCGTGTGCCCCGCGCAGGGCGATGATGAGCGGGTGGGTGGGGTTGAGTTCGAGGATCCGCTTGACGGCGGGGAGTTCCTGGCCCATCGCCCGGTACATCTTCTCCAGGGTGGGGGTCAGGTCCTGGGCGTCGCCGACCAGGCACGCCGCGGAGGTGGTCAGGCGGGTGGAGAGGCGGACCTGCTTGACGTGCTCGGCCAGGGTGGTCCGGAGCCAGCCGAGGAGGGCGGCGAAGTCCTGTTCGCGCCGGGCCTTCTCGGTCTTCGCCTCGTCGCTGCCGTCGCCGTCGGAGTCGTCGTCGAGGTCGACCTGGCCCTTGGCGATCGACTGGAAGCGGTGGCCGTCGAAGGAGGGGATCTGGTCGGTCCAGATCTCGTCGATGGGGTCGGTGAGGATCAGGACCTCGTAGCCCTTGGCGGTGAAGGCCTCCATGTGCGGGGAGTTCTCCACCATCGCCCGGTTCTCGCCGGTCAGGTAGTAGATGGTGTCCTGGCCGTCCTTCATCCGCGCGACGTACTCGCGCAGCGCGGTCGGCTCCTGCGGATCGTTGGTCGAGGCGACGCTGACCAGCTCCAGCAGGGCGTCGGTGTTGTCGCGGTCCTCGATCAGGCCTTCCTTGAGGACGCGGCCGAACTGGTCCCACAGCTTGAGGTAGGCCCCGGTGTCGGTGGCCCGCGTGCTCTTGAGGGCGCCGAGGACCTTCTTGACCAGGCGCCGGCGCACGGCGGTGATCTGGCGGTCGTGCTGCAGGATCTCGCGGGAGACGTTGAGGGAGAGGTCGTGGGCGTCGACGACGCCCTTGACGAACCGCAGGTAGTTCGGCATCAGCGCGTCGCAGTCGTCCATGATGAACACGCGCTTGACGTACAGCTGCACACCCCGCTTGGTGTCGCGGGAGAACAGGTCGAACGGGGCGTGGGCGGGGATGAACAGCAGCGCCTCGTACTCGAAGGTGCCCTCGGCGCGCATGTGGATCGTCTCGGCCGGGTCCTGCCAGTCGTGGCTGATCTGCTGGTAGAACTCGTTGTACTCGGCCTCGGTCACCTCGCTGCGCGGGCGGGCCCACAGCGCCTTCATCGAGTTCAGCGTCTCCGGCTCGCCCGGGTGCTCGGTCCCGTCCTGGTCCCCGGCGGCGGCCTCGGCGGCCATGCGGATGGGCCAGCGGATGAAGTCCGAGTACTGCTTGACGATCTGGCGGACCTTCCACGCGGCCAGGTAGTCGCCCAGCCCGTCCTCGCCGTCCGCCGGCTTGAGGTGCAGCGTGACCGACGTGCCCACCGGCAGGTCGCCGGCCTCCGCGATCGTGTAGGTCCCCTCGCCGTCGGACTCCCACACGGTGCCCTGCTCGGAGCCGGCCCGGCGCGTCCGCAGGGTGACCTTGTCGGCGACCATGAACGCCGAGTAGAAGCCGACCCCGAACTGGCCGATCAGGCTCTGTGCGGCGGCCGCGTCCTTGGTCTCCTTGATCTTCGCCAGCAAGCTCGCGGTGCCGGACTTGGCGATGGTGCCGATCAGGTCGACGACGTCGTCGCGGGTCATGCCGATGCCGTTGTCCCGCACCGTCAGGGTGCGGGCGTCCCGGTCGATGTCCAGCGTGATGTGCAGGTCGGAGGTGTCGGCGTCGAGGCCGGTGTCGGTGAGGGACTCCAGGCGGAGCTTGTCGAGGGCGTCGGAGGCGTTGGAGATCAGCTCGCGCAGGAAGATGTCCTTGTTCGAGTAGATCGAGTGGATCACCAGCTGCAGCAGCTGGCGGGTCTCCGCCTGGAACTCCAGCGTCTGGGTCGGGCTGGCCACGGGGGGCGTCTCCTTCGAGAAGTGGAAATGGGTTCGGAACGGTGGGGAGGCAGGGGTGGCCCGCCCGCCGAGAGCCGTCGGAGCATCAACTCACGCTCCCCGCACGAGCGGTGCTCCTGCGGGCCGGCGGGTCACGGCGTGCGGGTCACGGCCCGGCCGGTGGTCTGTGGCGCTGCCGGCCGCTGGCGACGCGCAACTGGTCTGTTCGGGCGGTGAGTTGATCGAGTCGGTCGGCGATCTTCGGGTGGCGCGCTGCCAGGAGGGGGCGGGCTGCGGCGAGCGGGGCGAGCAGGCGGACGGGGTCGTCGTGGCCGAGTGCCTCCAGGAGGCGTTCCACGGCGGGGGCCGCCTGGGGGGCGAGGTCGTCCAGGGCGCCGATCTGACCCGCGAGGCGGCGCAGGTCGGCGGCGTTCTCGCGCGCCCAGCCGGTCACCGCGCGGTCGGCCGCGCGCTGGTCGCGGGTGGCCCGGACGCGCTGCTCGCCGGTGCTGCCCGCCCGGGTGCCCGCCTCGGCGTCGGGACGCAGGCGCAGGTAGCGCCGCTCGGCGGCCTGGCGGCTCCGGACCCCCATGGGCTCGGCGAGGTCGGCCCAGGTCGCGCCGGCGCCGCGGGCGGTCTCGATCAGGCCGGTCTCCCAGCCGGCGAGCTCCTCGCGCAGGTGGCGCAGCAGAAGCAGTGCGGACAGGGCCTCCCGCGGGTCGTCCTGGCCCGCGTCGTCCGGGGGTGCGTGGCGGGCGGTGCGGGCGGCGGCGTCCATCATGCCCAGCGCGGCGGCGGCGGCGAGGAACGAGGCCGGGCTCACCCCGGCCGCGCCGGTGTTCTGCGTGTTCAGTGCCGTCGCCCTTTCGCTGACCGGAGGGGTGTCATCGCATGGATGACAGGCTACGCGAACGCCGTCGCGTGACACCAGTAGCCTTGACCGGCGACAACGACATCCGTGACGACTCCGAACTCGGTAAGGAGCACCCCGTGCCACTCGTTTCCGTGGTGATGCCGGTACACAATTCGGCCGCCACTCTCGGCGCGTCGGTACGTTCCGTGCTTGCGCAGACGCACGCCGACGTCGAGCTGCTGATCACCGACGACGCGTCCACCGACGACTCCATGGACCTGCTGCAGGACTTGGCCCGCCGCGACGAGCGCGTGCGCCCGCAGGCGGCACCCGAGCAGGGCGGCGCGGCCAGGGCCCGCAACCTCGCCATGGCGCGGGCGCGGGGGGAGTACGTGGCGCTGCTGGACAGCGACGACATGTGGCTCCCGGAGAAGCTGGAGCGGCAGCTCGCGTTCGCCGCCGAAGGCGATGCCCCACTGACGTTCACCTCGTACTACAAGGTCGCGGGCGACTTCACGGGCGAGGCCTGTGACTTCACGCCGAACGGGCGGGTGGTCGCGGCGCGGGAGCGCGTGACGTACCGGGACATGCTGGTGCAGGACCACATCGGGGCCCTGACCGCCATGTACGACCGGACGGTGCTGGGCACGAGGCTGATGCCGGACATGCCGAAGCGGCAGGACTACGCGCTGTGGCTGGCGATCATGCGGGACGGGCACCCCGCCCGGGGCCTGCAGGAACCGCTGGCGGTCTACCGGGCCGGCCGGGCGGGGTCGCTGTCCTCGAACAAGCTGGCGCTGGTCGAGCACAACTGGGCGCTGTACCGCGACCACGAGCGGCTGTCGGTCCTCCGCTCGGTCGGGGCGCTGGCCGGGGCGACGTGGCACTCCGTGCGGAAGTCCCGGATCTAGCGCCGCGGCCGGATAGGTCCACCGTGTTGCGACGCCCGGCACGGCACTAGCGCCGCGGCCCGGGCACGTCCGGCAGGTACGGCTGCGCCTCCCGCGGCGCCCCACGTCGGTGCCCGGCCGTGAAGCCCAGCCGGGCGATGGATCTTTAGGCCGGAAAGTCGCTATCCGAAACCGGTGATCAAACCGTAGGAATGGCTTCACGGCCCGACCGGCCGCCCCCGAACAGAAGGAGCCATCACCCATGATCCGCCTCCGCACCACCTGTATGGCCATCGCCGGCACCGCGGCGATGTTCGCCCTGACCGCGGCGCCCGCCCAGGCCGCCCCGGGCGACGTCACGACCACGTGCGGAAGCACTCTCACCCCGGCCGGCTACGTCGATGTGAGTTGGGGTTACAGCAGCAGTTGCGGTACGCAGAGCTTCAGCCCGAACATCAAGCAGATAAAGCAGCTCACCGGACTGCCCGTCGGCACCGTGGTCCAGGCCTGCTCCACCACCTACCCGCCCGCGGGCTGGGTCCAGACCGGTTCGTACTACACCAGCAGCTGCGTCGCCTGGTCGAACCCGAGCTTCAACAACAACGCCTGGCAGCTGAAGCGCGTCTCCTGATCCGGCGACTCCGGCTGCATCCCGGCCCCTGCCCCTGACCGGCCTCGAGGAGGAGGTGCTCGACCGCGCCGGGTGGCGGGACACCGCCGAGCGGGTGCTGCTTCTGATTGTTGGGAGACACGGCGGCTCTTGCTGCGTTGGGCCCGCGCGATGTCGGTCGGCTGTCAGCGGGGACGGTGGCCTGTCGGTGGGATGTGAGTGGCCTCCGGGACCGTTGGGGAGCGGGCGTGGCCGGCTGTGAAGGCGCGGCCACGCTCTCCTTCAGATCCTTTCGAGCTTCCGGGAGCGCGCCATGTCCTCCGTACCTCACGTCCCGCACTGGGACGTCCACCGCCTGCCTCGCGCCGAGGGAAAGCGCTTCCTCGTCACCGGCGGCAACGCGGGCATCGGGTACTTCGTCGCCGAGCAGCTGGCCGGCACCGGGGCCACGGTCGTCCTCGGCAGCCGGGACCGGGCGAAGGCCGAAGCCGCGATCGGCTCCATCGGCTCGCGCGTGCCCGGCGCCGACGTGAAGCACGTGCCCCTGGACCTGGCCGACCTCGCCTCGCTCAAGGCGTCGGTGGACGCGCTCGGGCTGGACCGCCTCGACGCGGTCGTCCACAACGCCGGCGTGGCGCTCGACCATCCACCGCGCCGAGAAACCGCGGACAGGCACGAGCTGATGTTCGCGACCAACCACCTGGGGCACTTCGCACTGACCCACCACCTGGCCCCGCTGCTCACGGCGACACCGGGGAGCCGGGTCGTCACCACCGGCAGCTTCGCCGCCAAGTCCGAACGCCTGGACCTCGACGACCTCCAGAGCGTGCACGACTACCGGCCCAAGCGCGCCTATGCGCGCTCCAAGCTGGCCCAGATGCTCTTCGCCCTCGAACTCGACCGCCGCCTGCGCGCCGCCGACAGCACGACGGTGAGCGTGCTCGTCCACCCCGGTGGCGCGCTCGACTCCCTCACCCCCTCGCGCCCGCCGGTCCACGTCCGGACCACCGGCGAGCGTCTGAGCCGCCTGCCGCTCGGCCTCGTCGTCCAGGGCAAGGACGCCGCCGCATGGCCCGCCGTCCGGGCCGTACTCGACCCGGCCGTGCGGGGCGGCCGGATGCTGAGTCCCCGGGCGTTCGGACTGCGCGGTACGCCCAGGACCGAACCCCTCTGGAACCACCTGGCCGACACCGTGACCGCGGCACGCCTCTGGACGGCCAGCCGCGACCTGACCGGCACCGACCCGACCTTCTCCAGGGATCCGGGTGGGCCGACGGGCGCTCGGGAGCGCCTCCCGGACGAGGTGAACAGGTCCCGCTGAGGGCTCGGGGTCGGCGGGCCCGCACACCTCGCCCACTCCCGTCCGCGCGCCCTGCTCGGCCCGCGCAGCGGCGCTGACCGTGCCTCCCACGTGTGCAACTCGTTGACCGGGCATGCGAACGATCACAGCAGCCGCACACACCCGGCGCGCTCTGCTCGCCACGGGGGCCGGGGCCGCCACCGGCCTCGCGCTGACCGCCACCGGGCAGGCGCGGGCGGCGCGACCGTTCGACGGGCGGCCGGGACGGCGGGTCGCCGTGCTCGGCGGCGGGGTCGCCGGTCTGAGCGCGGCGCAGGAACTGGCCGAACGCGGTTACCGGGTGACGGTCTACGAGCGCAACGCGGTGCTGGGCGGCAAGGCCCGCAGCATGGACGTGCCCGGCACCGCCCGGGGTGGCCGGCGCCCGCTGCCCGGCGAACACGGATTCCGCTTCTTCCCCGGCTTCTACCGCAACCTGCCCGACACCCTGCGCCGGATCCCGGTGCCCGGCGGGCCGCTCGGCCGCACCGTCCACGACAACCTGGTGAACGCCACCGAGGAGCTGTTCCCCCGAGCCGGAGGACGCCCGGCGCTGCGGCTGCCGTTCCGCACCGTGACCACGCTCCCGGTGCTCGGCGAACTGCTGCCCGACGCACTGCTCCAGACGCTGACGGGTCTGCTGGACACCGCCCTGCACCTGCCGGCCACCGAGGTCGCGTACTTCGCCAGCCGGCTGCTGGTCCACTTCACCAGCTGCGAACTGCGCCGCTACGAGCAGTGGGAGCGCGTGCCGTGGTGGCGGTTCATCCGGGCCGGCGAGATGTCCTACGACTACCAGCGGCTGCTCGGCGTCGGCATCACCCGCAACGTCGTCGCGACCAGGGCCGAGGAGGCCAGCACCCGCTCCGTCGCCCGGATCCTCCAGGCGTTCGTCTACAACATCCTGGGCCAGGGCAACGACGGCGAGCCGGACCGCGTCCTCAACGCCCCGACCGGCGAGGCCTGGATCGGCCCCTGGGAGACCCACCTGCGCTCCCTCGGCGTCCGGTTCGAACTCGGCGCCGAGGTGGAGGAGTTGACGTACCGGGACGGCCGGATCGCCGGCGTGCGGCTGCGGGATGCGAACACCCCCGTCCTCGCCGATCACTACCTCAGCGCGATGCCGGTCGAACACGCCCGCGCCACCTGGGGCCCCGGGCTGCGCGCCGCCGACCCGCAACTCGCCCGCTGCGACCGGCTCCGCACCGACTGGATGGTCGGCGTCCAGTTCTACCTGCGCCGCCGCACCCCGATCGTGCACGGCCACGTCGACCTGGTCGACTCGCCCTGGGCCGTCACCTGCATCGGCCAGGCCCAGTTCTGGCCCGACCGGGACTTCCGCCGCGACTACGGCGACGGTCAGGTGGCCGACTGCCTCTCGGCGATCGTCTCGCAGTGGGACACCCCGGGGATCGTCTACGGCAAGCCCGCGCTCAAGTGCTCCCGCGAGGAGGTGGTGCGCGAGACCTGGGCGCAGCTCAAGGACTCCCTCAACAGCGGCGGCCGGCGTGTCCTGGACGACGCGGACCTGGTCACCTGGTTCATCGACCCGGCCGTCACCGGCCTCGGCGGCCCGGAGCCGGCCAACCGCGAGCAGCTGCTCATCCACCCGGCGGGCACGGTGTACAACCGTCCGTCCGCCGCGACCGCCGTCCCCAACCTCTTCCTGGCCGGCGACTACGTCGCCACCGACATCGACCTGGCCACCATGGAGGGCGCCAACGAATCCGCCCGCCGGGCCGTCAACGCCCTGCTCGACGCCGACGGTTCACCGGCCCCGCGCTGCCAGGTGTGGCCGCTGTACCGGCCGCCGGAACTGGCCGCCCTCCAGCAACAGGACGAGGCCCGCTACCGCCGGGGCCTGCCGAACGCCCTCGACCTGGGCTGACGGCCGGCTGCCGGGCGTCCGAGGGCCGAGGCCGGTGGAGGGAAGCGGCGGGGGAGCGGTCCGGCCACGTCGAACCGTAATTCCCCAGGGTTCTGTGCCGCCGGACGGCGGCTCGCGCAGGCGGGAACCAGTGCGGTCAGTCTGATAGTTCCATCCCTGATCTTGCAGGGTATCCCCGGCTTTAGCCGGGGAGGGAGTGCATCCTTGGCCCGGAGCCGCGAAGCGGCGGAGAACGCTGCGTTGTCAGTGGGGTGCACTAGCTTGACCACATCGACCGAAAGGGGGGTGGGCTGGATGATCCGTGCGTACAAGTTCCTCATGCGGCCCACCGTGGGCCAGGCGCAGGCACTGTCGGAGATGCTTCGGGATCACTGCTCGCTCTACAACGGGGCGTTGCAGGAACGCCGCGACGCCTACCGGCACGTCTCGAAGACCGGCATCAAGTACGGGATGCAGTCGGCGCAGCTCAAGGAGATCCGGGCGTTCGACCCGGAGCGCCAGGGCCGCTGGTCGTTCTCCTCGCAGCAGGCGACGCTCCGTCGCCTGGACAAGGCGTTCGCCGGGTTCTTCCGCCGGGTCAAGTCCGGCGAGACGCCCGGCTACCCGCGCTTTCGGGGGGTGAACTGGTTCGACGCGGTGGACTTCCCGAAGGACGGGGACGGCTGCCGCTGGGATTCCACGTCGCACGACCGGGTGACCCGTGTCCGGTTCCAGGGCGTTGGGCACGTCAAGGTCAACCGGCACCGCCCGGTGGTCGGCAGGGTCAAGACCGTGTCGGTCAAGCGCGAGGGCCGCAAGTGGTTCGTCGTGCTGACCGCCGAACAGGGCGAGCCGGAGCTGCTGCCCGCAACCGGCTCCGTGGTCGGCATCGACGTGGGCATAGCCAACTTCCTCGCCGACTCCAACGGCGAGTTCGTCCCCAACCCCCGCCACGGCCGGCGCGCCGCCGCGAAACTCGAAGCCGCACAGCAGGCCCTCAGCCGGTGCAAGCGGCGCAGCAACCGCCGCCGCAAGGCCGTCCAGCGCGTTGCCGACCTGCACCGCAAGGTCCGCTGTCAGAGACTCGACCACGCGCACAAGACCGCTCTTGACCTCGTGCGTCAGCATGACTTCATCGCGCACGAAGACCTCAAGATCCGCAACATGGTCAAGGCCCCGGCCCCGAAACCCGACCCCGGCCGGCCGGGTGTGTTCCTGCCCAACGGAGCGGCGGCCAAGGCCGGGCTGAACAAGTCGATCAACGATGCCGGTTGGGGGGTGTTCCTCACGATCCTCACCAGCAAGGCTGAAAGCGCCGGCCGGGAAGTGATCGCCGTGGACCCCCGCAACACCTCCCGCACCTGCCCGCGCCCGGAGTGCGGGTACGTCGCGGCAAAGAACCGGCCCAACCAGGACACCTTCCACTGCGTCGCCTGCGGCCACACGGCGCACGCCGACACGGTGGGAGCCACCAACGTTCTACGGGCAGGGCTTGTCCGTCGCAACGCCCGCCAGGGTTAGCGAGAAGCCCCCGGCTTCAGCCGGAGGAGGAGTCACGGCACTGGTCGCGTTGGATGAGTCCGCGGAGTCCACGATGGTGTCAGCACTGTCCGAGTGCGACTGGGACGTTGTCGTCATCGGGGGTGGGATCCGCAAGCCGGAACCGCTCTTGCCGCTCTTCGAGCAGGTCGTGAACCTGGTCCGGCGGTATGCACCGAAGGCGGCAATCGCCTTCAACACCAGCGGCGGTGACAGCGTGGAAGCAGCCAAGCGGTGGCTTTGAACCCGGGCTGCCGGGCTGGTTGATCCGCGATATGGGTCCCGCGGCGGGGCCAGTGGGTGTGAATGGGGGCTCCTTGTCGAGTGGCGACGGGGAGCGTCAGCGGTCGGTGGCGTCGGTGGCGCGGGTGCGCCAGTAGGTGGCTTCGGCGGGTTCGTCTTCGGCGTCGGCGAGTTCGGCGAGGAGGAGGAGTACGGCGGTGGGGAGGCCGTCGGGGGCGGGTGGGGGTGGGGCGGGGAGTTCGCGGGGTGCCGAGGCGGAGGGGCCGCTGGGCATGGCCAGGACTTCGCGGGCGCGGGTCTCGTCGCCCAGGCGTTGGAGGAGGGACGTGTAGTGGACGCGGGCCCGGGCGGCGATGTCGGGGTCCTCGGCGTGGATGGCGGTCTCGAACCAGGTGGCGGCGTCCCGTTCGCGGTCGGGCATGCTGTCGACGACCAGGGCGAGCAGGAGGACCGCCTCCGGGTGGTGCGGGCTCTGCGCGTCCTCGGCGACCGGGCGCAGCACCTCCTCGGCGCGGGCGAAGTCCCGTAGGCGGAACAGGGTGCTGCCGAGGTAGCGGCGGACGAGGTGGTGGAGGTCGGGCCCGGTGGTCTCCAGCGCTTCGGTCAGGGCGTCGCGGGCGCGGGGGAAGTCGTTGCGGGCGCGCAGGGCGATGCCGAGGAGGGTCGTGGCGCGCGGGGTGTCGGGGCTCGCCGGGAGCTCCCGTGCGGCTTCCATGAGGCGGACGGTGGCGTCGAGTTCGCCGACTTCCAGGAGGTCCTCGCCGGCGGCGACGTAGGCGGGAACGGGGTCGTCGTCGGTGGCCAGGAGGTCGGCGACGCCCTGGGTGTCGTCGCGGTCCAGCAGGAGGGCGGCGAGCATGGCCCGGGCGACGCCGGTGACGTCGGAGGGCTCGTCGGCGAGCACCGCGCGCAGCAACTCCTCGGCACGGCCCTCCTCTTCGGTGTCCAGGAGCTGCGTGGCCAGGTGGAAACGGGCGAGCTGCAGGGCCGGGCCGCCGGCGGTGTCGACGGCGGTGCGCAGGTGGGCGAGGCCCTCCGCCTCGCGGCCCGGGGTGAGGACGAGGAGCACGCCCAGCAGGGCGACGCCGGTGCCCGCCGCGACGGCGTGGCCGGAGGCCATGAGTTCGCGCAGGAGCGCCTCGGCCTCGTCGGGGCGGTCGAGGTCCACCAGGAGGGTGGCGAGGTCGATCCGGGCGACCAGTGACCATTCGGGGTGGCCGGAGGCGACGGCCCGGCGGTAGGCGTCGACGGCCTCGTCGGGGCGGCCGACGGCGACCATCAGGTCGCCGAGGAGGTCGGCCGCGCGGGGGCCGAGGTCGGGGTGCGGGGAGCGGGCCGTCTCGGTCAGGAGGGCGGCCGCCTCGTCGGCGTCGTCGAACGCGGCGGCCGACCGCGGGTCGGGGACGGCGCCGACGAGCAGGAGGGCCAGGTCGACCCGGGCCTGCCAGGACCACACATGGTGCCCGTGGGCGATGGCCCGGCGGTAGGCGTCGACGGCCTCCTCGGGCCGGCCCCGCAGCACGTGGACGTCGCCGAGCAGGTCGGCCGCGCGCGGCGCCTCGAAGCGGTGGCCGGAGGCGGAGACCTCGGCCAGCAGCGCGCACGTGCCGGTGTCGTCCCCGTCGCGGCTGTAGAGGACGCAGGCCAGGCCGTTGCGGCTGGTCATGGACCAGTCGCGGTGGTCGGTGGCGATGGCCCGGCGGAACCACTCCTCGGCCTCGGCGTACCGACCCTCGCCCAGGTGCCAGTGGCCGAGGACGGACATGGCCTCGGGGCTGCGGTCGGGGTGGCCGAGGTCGACGACCTGCCGCAGGTGGGCGAGGCCCTCGTCGGTGTCGCCGAGGAAGACCCGGGCGACGCCCAGGCACAGCCTGGCCCCGACCTCCACCCACGGCCCGCCGTTGGCGACGGCGAGCTCCAGCAGTTCCGCCGCCTCGCCGTAGCGGGACCGCACGATCAGCAGCTCGCCGAGCGCGCCCTGGGCGATCGGGCGCGCCTCGGGGTCGCCGTCCGCCAGGACCGAGCGCAACAGCTCCTCCGCCCGGCCGAGTTCGCCCCGCCCGACCAGGAGCCCGCCGAGGCCGGCGCGGGCCATGCCGGAGATCGAGGAGGCGGCGGACGTGCCGACCGCCCGGGACAGGGTCCACGGCTGGTCGGCCGGCGGGTCGGCGGCGGCCGGCGCGGAGCGCAGCGCCGGGACGCGCTTGCCCTGCTCCTGCCCGCCGATGCCCGGTGTCCCGGCGAGCACGGCCGTGCTGCCCTGGCCGCTGAGGGCCTGGCCGAGCCGGGCGGTGGCGGACGGCGGCATCTGCTCGACGCCGTGCGCGAGCACCGCGGTGAGCAGCCGCTCGGCCTGCTCGGCCTCGCCGAGCTGCCAGAGCACGCCGGCGAGCGCGATCTGGGCCAGCAGCGAGATCTCCGGGTCCGGCGCACCGACCGCCCGCTCCAGGAGGGCGCGGGCGGACTCGTGTTCGCCGCGGCCGGAGAGCAGGCTCCCGAGTTCGGCCTGGGCCAGCTCCGCGACGTCCTCGACGCCGGAGTCGGCGGCGCGCCGGAGGAGCGTCTCGGCCTCGGCGAACTCGCGGCGGTAGACGAGGATCGTGCTGAGGACCAGGGCGGCGCCGGCGGTGAGGTCGTCGTCCGCGTCCTCGGCGACGACTCGGCGCAGCTGCTGCTCGGCGATGTCGGCGCGGTCGTGCAGGACGGCCACCATGCCGAGGGTGGCCAGGTCGGCGCCGTCCAGCAGTTGGGCGGCGAGCTCCCAGGCCGCGTCGTCGACCGCCTCGGCGTCGACGGCGGTGTCGAGGTACTCGGCGACGTAGGGGAAGACCTCGTAGCCGGGCCGCCCGGCGTCGTCGCGCGCGCGGACGAGCAGGGCGATGCCCGCCTGCGCGCGGTCGCGGGCCCAGGCGAGCGCGGTGCGGTACGGCCCGTCGCCGGGGTCCAGGTCGAGCTCGACGAAGCGCAGCCGGTACCGGTCGAACAGCTCGCGCAGGGTCGGTTCGTCGAGCAGGACGGGGGAGCCGATGCGCGCCCAGTCGGCGGCGGCGCGGACCAGCAGGCGGCCCTCGGGGCAGCTCTCCGGCCCGGCCTCCAGGCGGGTCTCCAGGGCGGGGGCGGCGACGAGCATCTCGCCGAGGCCGCGCAGCGAGAGGTCCTCCTGCGGGTAGAGGTCGGCGGCGGCCTCGCGCTCCTCGTCGGTGAGGGTGTGCGGCAGGTGCACGACGGTGGCGCGGCGCAGCACCTCGCGGGTGGCGCGGCCGACCTCGTTCTCCAGGCCGGCGAGCTCCTCGCGGTGGCGGTGGGTCAGGGTGCCGACGACCAGGCAGGGCGGGTCGTGCTGGAGCAGGAGGTCCAGCGCGTGGGCGTCGAGCGCACCGGAGAGCAGGTAGTGGTGCAGGTCGTCGAGCCAGACGACGACCTGGCCGGGGGAGTGCGGCAGGCCGGCCCGGGCGAGCTCCTCCAGGTCGCGCCGGCCGCGCCGGGGGACGACGAGCCGGGCGGCGCCGTGGGCGCGGCTCAGGCGCTCGTGCAGGGTGCGGGACTTGCCCGCCTTGGACCGGCCGGCCACCAGGACGAAGCCGCCGGCGGCGAGGGCGGTGTCCACCTCGCGGTCGGCGGCCGGTCGGTCGAGGTAGGGCTCGTAACCTCTCGCGGTGTAGGTGGACTCGCTGACGCCGAGGTCGTGCGGGTCGACCTGGTCGAGCCTGGGCAGCTCGCCGGACGGCGCGAGGGGCACGGCGAGCAGGCGGGCCAGGCGCTCGCGGCGCTCCTGCTCGGTGATGTCGTGGACGAGCGCGGCGAGCGGCGGCCAGAGCCGGGCGATCGGGTCGAGCGACAGCGCGAAGCCCACCCGGCGGTCGGCGCGGCCCGGCTTCTGCCGCCGCCCGAGCACGCCGATCACCGCGTGCAGGGTGTTGTTCCACACCGGTGCGCCGGAGAAGCCGGGTTCGGCGGCCCAGCCGGTCTGCGCGGTCGACTCCAGCTGGAGCCAGTCGCCCTCGGCGTACCCGACGATCTCGCCGCGGATCGGCACGCCGCCGGTCTTGTGCTCGGCGGGGAAGCCGTGGGCGCGGAAGGTGTGGCCGAACACGTCGGCGTCGGTGCGGCGCAGCGGCGCCGGCTCGGCCCCGGGCGGCGCCGGGGCGTCGAGCTCCAGGATCGCGACGTCGCCGGCCCACTCCTTGGGCGGGTGCCAGCCGCCGGGGAGGACGCGGGCGGGGACGGGCTCGTGCGCGGGCAGGAACGGGAAGCGGACGAGCACCGGGCCGTCCGGCGGCTCGGCGGGGGTGCCCGGGTCGACGACGTGGGCGCAGGTGAGGACGAGGCGCTCGGAGATGAGCGTGCCGCCGCCCTCGGGCAGGGGACGCCCGTGCGGCTGGATGCTGACGACCCAGGGCGCGCGGGCCGGGTTGGGCGCCACCGGTCAGCTCGCGGCGGCCGGACCGGACTTCCAGCTGAGTTTGACGTCGAAGTGGCCCTCGGTCGCGGTCTTGGCGATGACGACCCCGGCCTCGGCGTTGAGCTTGATGCCGAAGGACACCTCGATCTCCTCGGGCTTGAGGTGCCGCAGCACCGCGAGGACGGATTCGAGCGTGGGGCGGCACGCGGTGAGCGCGGCGTCGAGGCGGTGCGCGGCCTCGGCGATGCCCTCGTCGCTGCGGGAGACGAGCTGGATGCCGGGGGAGTCGTCGTCGACCTCGACCACGAGGGAGGAGTCGTCCGGTCCCTGGAAGCGCAGCAACTCCGGCATGGTGACCCCCACTTGGTGACGTCGTGCGGTGGTGCGACGGTCGCAGGATAGCGGTGGGCGGGGGTGTGGCGGGGGTGTTCGGCGGAGCCGGGGTGTCGCAGGGGTGGGCGGCGGGGCCGCGAGAGGGGGGAGGAGGTGCGCGCGGGGTCGTGCGGTGGTGCGACGGTCGCAGGATAGCGGTGGGCGGGGGTGTGGCGGGGGTGTTTGGCGGAGCCGGGCCCGCCGGCTCCGACTCGCTGCCCGAACGGTCCCCGGGAGCTTGGTCGTTGCGGGTGTCGGGTGGGCGTTCCGCCGCTACCATCGGGGCCCGGACGTGGGCACGGCTGCGGGTACGGCTGGGGGTGACGGCGTGGAGCGGGCCAGGCGGGAGATCGCGGCGGCGCTGGAGGCGGTGGGCGACGGCGAGGTCGTCGCGTCGCTGCGGGTGCTGGGGGCCGCGCTGCAATGGGTGTGCGCCGAACTGCGCGGGATCGACGGCGGGCCCGGTGGCGCGTCCGCACTTGAAGCGCTGTACGAGCTCGACGACGCCCTGACGGCCGGGGAGGGCCTGCGCGACGCGGTCGACGTGCTGTTCGACGCGGTGCTGGCCGGGGCGGCCGTCCGGCGCGACGTCGGCGACCTCGCGGACCGGCTGCGGGCGGCCAAGCGGGCCGTGCAGGCCGAACGGGAGGCGCTCGACGAACTGGAACAGCGCGAGCACGAGTTGCGTCGCCGTCTCGCCGAGCTCACCGAACTGCGGCGACAGGTCGACGACTTGCGGCGCCTGGAGCGGATCGTCTCGGCACTCGACGGGCTCGCCCGCCAGCAGGAGGTCATCACCGCCCGCCTGCTGGCCCTGCGCGGCAAGGACACCGGCGTCGAGGACGTCCTGCGCACGAGCGCCGACCGGCTCGTGCGGCTCTCCGAGGAGCAGCTCGCCGCGCTCTCGCCGCAGACCCGCGACCGGCTCGCCCGCGCCCAGGACGTGGACGATCAACTCAGCGTCGAGCAGCGGAGGTTCGAGGAGAGCAGTGCTCGTCTGGCCGAGGTGCGGGACCGCCTGGACAGCGTGCGCACCCGGCGCGTCGAGCAGCTCGCCTCGCTGCGCCTGCACGCCCACGCGGACGCCGAACTGGCCCGGGCGCTCGCGCCGGAGAGCGTGGAGGCGGACGGCTCCGACGGCGGGGCCCGCTCGGCGCTGGTCGAGGCCGAGGCGCTCGCGGCCTCGCTGGAGACCAGGCTCACCCGGGTCGACGAGATCCTCGCCGGGCTGCTGGAGCGCCGTGAGCAGGAGGACGACGGTACGCACGCCGCCCTGTCCTGGGCGGACCAGTAGTTCAGGAGAGCGGCGGCACGTCCTCCCCCGCGAAGGTGATCGGCTCCTCGGCGGGCCCGTCCCAGCCGTCCGGTCCGAGGCGGCGCGCCAGCCTGGTCTCCATCGTCTGGAGCAGGCCGCCCACCGCCCGCGCGTTGCCGAAGTCGTGCGGGCGCGCCGCGCGTTGGGCGTCGAACCAGGCGGCGGCGCGGCGCGCGGCGTCGTCGGAGAGCCGGTAGCGCTGGGCCGCCGCCTGGTTGCGCAGGATCTGCACGAGGTCGGCGGTCGGGTAGTGGGCGAAGTGCAGCGTCTCGCCGAAGCGGGAGCGCAGGCCGCTGTTGGCGTCGAGGAAGCGCTGCATCTCGCGCGGGTAGCCGGCCGCGATGACCACGAGCCGGCCCGGGTTCTCCATCATCTCGCGCAGGAGGGTGTCGACGGCCTCCTCGCCGAAGTCGTTGCGGCCGTCGCCGGAGGCCAGGCTGTAGGCCTCGTCGATGAACAGGACCTTGTCGAGCGCGGAGCGGACCACCTCGCGCGTGCGCGGCGCGGTCTGGCCGACGTACTGGCCGACCAGGTCGGCGCGCGTCACCTCGACGACCTCGTCGGTGTGCAGGAGCCCGAGGGCGTGGCAGATGCGGCCGACCAGGCGGGCGACGGTGGTCTTGCCGGTGCCGGGCGGGCCGAGGAAGAGCATGTGCGGGACGGCGGTGCCGGGCAGGCCGCGGGCCTGGCGCAGGGCGAGGCGTTCGGTGAGGCCGGTGAGGAACTCGCGGACCTCGCGCAGGCCGACCAGGTGGTCGAGTTCGGCGAGCAGGTCGGCCGCGGCCGGGACGGGCTTCGGCGGGTAGGAGCGGTACCGTTCGGGCAGGTCGGCGGGGAGCAGCGGCAGGTGCACCTGCCGCTGGACGCGGCCCGCCCACGTGTCGAACAGGTCGTCGGCGAGCAGGCGCATCGCCCCGGCGTTGCCGAAGCCCTCGCGGGCGACGCGGTGCATGCCGGTGACGACCCGTTCCAGCAGCTCGCGGGTCTCCTTGGTCGGCGTGAGCTGACGTTCCGTCAGCATGCCGAGCAGGATGGTGAGGAGGGTCTCCGGGTCGTAGTCGGGGAACTCGATGTGGGCCCGGATCCGGCGGTCGAGGCCCGGGTCGGCGGCGAGGAACTCGCGCATCTTGTCGGGGTATCCGGCGAGCACCACGACCAGCCGGTGGCGGTCGTTCTCCATGCGGGCCAGCAGTGCGGTGATCGCCTGCCCGCCGAAGCCGTCGCGCTGGTCGCTGAGCGCGTAGGCCTCGTCGAGGAAGAGGACGCCGTCGAGGGCGCGGTCGATCAGGGCGTTGGTCCGCTCGGCGGTCTGGCCGACGTAGCCCGCCACGAGGTCGGAGGCGTCGGCCTCGATCAGGTGCCCGCGGCGCAGCAGCCCGAGGTCGCGGTAGATTTCGCCGATCAGCCGGGCGACGGTGGTCTTGCCGGTGCCGGGGTTGCCGGTGAAGAGGAGGTGCTGGGTGGCGGCGTCGCGCCGGGCGGGCAGGGCGCGTTCGGCCTCGATGCGGTTGCGCAGGCGGTGGAGGTGGCGTTTGACGGGCGTCAGGCCCGGCATGGCCTCCAGACGCGCCCAGGGGCTCTCGTCGTGCGGGGTGACGGTGGTGACCAGGCGCCGTTCGAGGACGGTGCGCCGGTCGAGCGCGGCGCCGTCGGAGATGAGCAGACGCAGGTCCTCGCGCCAGGCGGAGGCGCGGCGCGGGGTGCTCGCGAAGGAGCGCACGAGCGGCGCGAGCTCCCGCCAGTCGCCGATGCGCAGGTGTTCGCGGAGGCGCAACTGCTGGACCATGCGGTCGAGTTCGGACTCGTCCGGGTAGCCGACCCGGAACGCCCCGCCCCGGGCGGGCTGGTCGATCTCGGTGCGCAGGAAGGCGGCGAGGGCGGGGTAGACGCGCCGGTCGGCGACCACCCGCTCGACCTCCTCCAGCGTGGAGCGGCGGAAGACGAAGATCCACCGGTTGCGGCCGAGCCGGTCCTGGGCCCGGTCGGCGAGGGCGCCGGCCAGCTGCCGGGAGGCCTCGTTGTGGACGAGGGTCTCCTCGGCCTGGATGTAGACGACGGCGGTGCGCACCTCGCGCTGCCGCAGCTGGCCGAGGTGCGTCATGACCGCGAAGGGGTCGGCGACGCCGGTGACGCGGGCGGGCGCCGCGGCCGGGGCCGGGGCCGGCGGCGCGTCGGGGGCGAGCCGGAGGGCGCCGAGGGGCCCGCGCAGCCGCCGCATCGCGCCGGCCGGCCGCGCGGGCGCGGGCTCCCCGCCCGGCCGGCTCAGCCGCCGCGACTCCGGGTCGCGGAAGTACAGCGGGCGGCTGAGCGAGGAGTAGACGATGCGCTGGTAGCCCTCGGCGTGGAGCAGCTCCCAGAGGGTCTCCTCCAGGGTGCGCACCCGGTAGTCCGGGTCGACGAAGACGTCGTCCACGCCGGGGCCGTACAGGACGGTGAAGGGCTCGTCGGTGCTCAGGCGCAGGTCGCGGAAGCGTTCGCCGCGCGCGAGTGTGGTCATGCGCCCTCGCCCTGGGGCTTGGGCCGCAGGTCGTAGCGGGGGTCGTCGGTCCTGAGGTCGGGGGTACCGGGTTCGAGGCGCGGCATCGGGACGGGGGCGTGCGCCTGGTGGCCGCCGGCCTCCAGCATCCGCCGCACCGCCTCGGCGCGGGCGCGCTGGTCGGCCTCCGCCTCGGTGTCGCGGTCGGAGGAGATCACCCGGATCACGTTGCGGCCCGAGGCCGGGTCGGCGGTGTCGATGTCGATGACGATCTCGCTGCCGGTCTCGTGCCGGAGCCGGGTGATGTGGGCGCCGCGCTGGTCGGAGCCGACGAAGTCGTCCTCGACGTAGGCGTAGAACGCGGTCTCGGCCAGCGCCTGGACCACCTCGTCGGCGAGGTTGACGCGGATCTGCGAGGCGAGCTGGCACAGGCGCGCCTGCCGCACGGTGTCGGCCAGTTGCGCCTCCAGGGCCGGCGCCTCCTCCCGGCAGATGCGCTCCAGCTCCTCGGCCGTGGTGGCCTCGTCCCGCGAGCGCTCCAGCAACTCGTCGAGGCGGTCGCGGAGTTCGTCCAGGGCGCCGGCCGACCAGAAGTCGACGTCGAGCGCGTAGCCGGGGATCTCCCGCTGATCCGGTCCGACGACCGGCAGCTGCGCGCTGCGCCGCACCTGCTGCTCGACCAGCAGCACCGCCTGGACGGCCGCGGACTGCCAGGACCGGCGCAGCAGTTCGGCCTGCTCGATGCGGACGCGGAGCTCGCTGAGGGTGTAGTAGCCCTCCTGGGCCACCGCGAGCGCGGCGTCGTAGCGGCCGAGGTCGTGGTTGCCGCGCGCCTGGCCGAGGCGCAGTCGGACGGCGTCCAACTCGCCCGGGGCGTAGCGCTCGTGGGGGAGGGTGTCGGCGATGAGATCGGCCATGGAGCCGGCGTCGGCGAGCCAGGTGGCGGAGAGCTGTTCGGCCCTGGTGCGGTCGTGCTGCAACTCCTTGACGTCGGCGCTGAGTCCGGCGATCTCGGCGCGGCGCTCGCGACGTTCCTCGGCGAGATCGGTCTCGAACTTCCGCCGCTGCTCGTCGAGTTGCGTGCGCGTCTCGGCGCGCAGCTCCCCGGCCGTATGGGTCAGCCGCTGGTGGAGGTCGGCGGCCTGCTGGTGGAGCCGCCGGTTGGTCTCCTCCTCCAGCGCGCGGTTCTGGTCGCTGAGCCGGCGGACGGCCTCCTCGCTCTGCTGCTGGCGGCGCCGCACGGCCTCGAACTCGCCGGCCATGTCGGCGCGGGCCTGCTCGCGCACGCCCTGGATGAGCTTGGGCAGGTCCCGGCGGACCGTCTTCAGCTCGTCGGCGCTCTTCAGCAGGCGGTACCACTGGGACTCGTCCACCTGGATCTGCTTGCGGCCGCTCATCGTGCCCTCCCTGGGTCTGCTTGCGCGATCCGGTTCCGTACGGTGGTGACGGCCGTGTCGAAGGCCTCCAGGAGGCCCGTGGGCGGCACGCCGACGAGCAGGGCCTCGGGCCCGTCGAGGGCGATCTCGGCACTGCGCGGGCCGTTCTCGTAGTCGTGGTCCTCGGCCCGGGAACGGCTGCTGAGCCGGTGCACCCGTTGGTTGGTGCTGCCGCGCAGGCCGCGTCCGGTGTTGTGCCCGGCCACGTAGAGGCCGTCCACGAGCACGTCGACGAGGGCGAGCAGGCGGGGGACGTCCGGGTGCGGCGGGTGCTCGCGGAGGCGTTCCAGGCGGTGGCCGGTGAAGCAGAGGACGGAGACGTCCCGCCGGGCGCGCGCCAGTTCGACGGTCTCGGCCAGGGCGGTGGCCTGGGTCATCGGCTCGCCGCCGGAGATCGTCAGGCCGGTGACCTGATCGTTCGAGAGCAACTCGGTGGCGAGGGCCTCCGGGCTGACGAGCCGGGCGGGCCGGTCCGGGATCCAGTCCGGGGACATGCAGCCGCGGCACGTGAACGGGCAGCCCTGCACCCACACGACCGAGCGCAGCCCCGGGCCGAGCGCCCGGGTGCCGACGTGCGTCGCGGCGACGTTCACCGCAGTGGCGGTCACGACGGCCGCCCCGGCGGTTCGGCCGGCACCGGCTGGTAGACGAACGCCGTGCCCGCGGCCACCACCCGGCTGCCGGGTGCGCACGTGACGGAGCTCGCGCGGGCCTGCGAGCCGTCCGGACTGTAGCGGATGCGCAGGTCGATCCGGGCGCCGCGCTCCGACACCCGGCGTCGGCCGCGCACCCGCCCGGCCCCGCCCAGCGCCGGGCGAAGCTGCACCCGGCGGCCGGTGAGCGGGACGTGCTCGGGGATCTGCTCGCCGAAGGCCGGCTCGATGAGCAGCACGCCGTTCAGCGCGGGCCGGTACACCCGCAGCCACGCGAGGACGAGCACCAGCAGGACCAGCAGCGGCAGGCCGATCAGGAGCGGCAGGGTCGCCGCCGAGCCGACCTGTCCGGAGACGTCCACCGGGAGCCCGGCCGGCTGGAGCGCCGGCGGGATGTCGAGCTGGAGGTCCGGCGCGAGGGCGGGCTGCCACGGCGAGCCGACCGTCCCCGTGACCTTCAGGGTGGAGCTCGTGTGCTCCACGTGCTGCGGGGTCAGCAGTCCGCCGTCGAGCCGGCCGGTGATCCGCACCGGGATGTCCTGGGTGGAGCGGGGGGAGAGGATCAGCGAGGACGGCAGCCCCGACACCTCGAAGGGGTGGCCGGCGACGGACACGGCGATTCCGTCGACCGAGAGGGGCACGCGGGCGGCGTGTGAGGTGAACGAGAGCGTGCCCGTCGCCTCGCCCTTGCCCAGGTCGAGCGTCGGCGGCCCCGACCAGGACACGGTGACGCCCTGTCCCTGGTCCGGCGCGAGCATCGCGCGGGCCTGCCGGAGGCGGGTGTCCTCGCCCGCGCGCTGGAGGTAGGAGCCGAGGTCCTGGATGCTGCCGGGCACGAGCTCCCGGGTGTCGGCGACGACCTGGCGCAGCAGCTCCGCGCCGGTCGCGCCCGTCGCCAGGGGCAGGGCGTAGCCGACGAGGTCGGTGTGCCCGGCGAGCTTGGCGGCGCGCGCGTGCAGGGCGGCCGTCCAGGTGGCGGTGGCGGCGACGGGGTAGGCGCTGCCGGCCGCGGGGGCGTTCTCGCCGTCCGTCATCAGCACCACGGAGGCGATCGGCAGGGCGTCGCTGCGCTCCAGCTCGCCGAGCGCGGCGTTGAGGGCCGCGCCGATGTCGGTGTCGCCGTTGGCACTCGGGGCGGCGGGCAGGCGGGACAGGATGTCCGTCGGGTTCCCGGCGGCGCCGATGTAGCGGGCGACGACGGTGGTGTCGAAGGTGTACAGGGCGACGTGGTCCGCGCCGGTGAGCCCCGAGAGGAAGGTCTGGAGCGTCTGACGGACCGTCCCGTAGCGGCCCTGCTGCGTCATCGACGGGGACGTGTCGACGAGGACGACGTAGTCGGCGGGCTGGTGTTCGAGACCGAGGGCCTGGTAGACCTCGGCGCGCGTGGGCCGGTTCGGGTCGGCCGCGTGCGCGGCACCGGGCCGGAGCAGGCCCGGCAGGAGGATGGCCAGCAGGAGGATTGGCAGCAGGAGCGCGGCCGGCGGCCGGGCCGTGCGCGACGGATTCATCGGTGGTCTCCCTCAAGGACGCCCGGCAGTTCGCCGAGCGGGTACTCGTGCGGCTCGCCGGAGCCGCCCGCGGGCCGCAGCACGAGCCGGGTCGGGCCGGCCGCCGCCATCGCGATCCCGATGTGGAAGCGTTCGCCCGCCCGGCTCGCCGGCAGGGTGACCGCCCCGACCCGGACGGCGGGCCCGCCGGCCCCGTCCCGGACCCGCACCTCGGCCTCGCGCGGCCGCTCGCCGGCGCCCCCGACGGCGACCCGGCGCCCGGCCCGCTCGGCGAACACGGTGGCGCCGCCCGGCACCAGGAGGCCCGGCCCGCACAGCGTCAGCTCGGTCTCGGCGAGCCGCCCGCGGTGGACCCGCCGGGCGCCGATCAGCACCTCGTACGGGTACCGGTCGGCCGGGTCGACGAGCCCGGCCGCCACCAGGGCGGCGCCCAGGACGGCGGCCAGCGCCGGGTCCGCGGCGGCGGGCAGCCCGACCGCCCGACCGGCCCCGGCGGCGGCCCGCCGGACGGCGGCGAGCCGGGCCGGACCGCCGACGGCGACCACCGGCAGGCCGTCGAGCCCGGCCTCGGCCGCCGCGTGGCCGACCTGCTCGCGCAGCACGGCCAGGGCGTGCCGGGCCGTCCCGGCGGGCACCTCCCGCCCGTCGACCCACAGGACGGCCATGTCGTCGTAGCGCGCCGGGTGCCGCTCGGCCCGCGCGATGACGCGCTCCCAGCGGGCGGCGGAGCCGGGCGCGTCGCGGGCCTCGCGCAGCGCCGCGAGGGCCGCGTCGTCGGCCGGGCCGCCGCCGGCCACGGCGCCGCCGAGGAGCGCGGCGTCGAAGGCCGCGCCCAGGCCGCCCTCCGGGGTGTGGCGGACGAAGCGCCGGACGCCGACGCTGCGCCGCGCGGCGACGCACACGCTCACCTCTATGGTCGTCGTGCCGAGCGCGCAGACGGCCCAAGTGCCGTCCAGCGCCTCGCCGTTGTGTCGCAGGAGGGCCAGGACGGCCGTGGCGGGCCGCAGTTCGACGACCGGGGTGGTGCGGCCGAAGGCCTCGGCGATGCGGTCCCGGTAGAGCGGCGGCATGGCCTCGGGGGCGACCAGGACGGCCCGGGAGGGTTTGCCGTAGCGCGCCCGGAAGGCGGCGCAGGCGGCGGCCAGCGTGCGCGCCGGATCCTGCCCGGACGGGACGGGCACGCCCTCGCCGGGGACGGCGCCCGGCAGTTCGGCGAGCGCGGGCAGGCGGTCGGGGCGGACGTGCGCGAGCCGCACGAAACGCGTGCCGACGTCGACGGCGAGGGTCATCCGGCACGCTCCTCTGCGGCTGCGCGGCCTGTTCTTCCCCGGCTCACTTGCGGCGCCTCCTGCCGAAGATGCCGCGGCGGTCCTGTGGCTGGGCCGCCGACTCGGCGGACTCGGCCGTGCCGTACCAGCCGTCGTAGCGGAGCAGCTCCCGGGCGTACTCCTGGCGTTGCGCCTCCTGGTGGGCCATGTTGAGCAGGGACAGGCGCAGCCGGGTGGCGCCCTGGGTCTGCAGGATGACGTGGTACAGGTGCTGTGCCAACGGGCGTGCCCGGTACCAGAGTTCGGCGAGGAGCAGGTCCACCTCCTCGGTCCGCCAGCGCAGCAGGCCGGGCAGCAGTTCGGTCGTCGGGTCGATCGGGTAGCCGCCGGCGTGCACGTCGGACAGGGCGATGCCGAGCTGGACGGGGGCGGGCGGCCCCTGGAGGAGGTGGCGGACCTTGTTGCGGGCGTTGAGCGAGTGCATCCCCGGCAGCTTGTCGAGCGCTGCGGTCACCACGGGCGGCAGGCCGAGTTCGAGCCAGGCGGCCTCGCCGGCGAGCAGCCGCTTGTCCAGGGTCCGGACCAGCGCCTCCTGCCCGCGCACGTTGCGTTCCGCCAGCAGGCGCGTGACCGGCCAGCGTCCGGGGTCGGGGCGGGAGCCGAGCAGCGCGTCCACGGTCCGCTGCCAGAGGGCGTCGGAGGCGGCGGCGGACAGCCGTTCCGACAGCCGCGCGGCATAGGCGTCGGCCGGGCCGGAGCCCCGGCGCGGGTACACCCGGCCCGGCGCCGGCGGGGCCTCCCCGCCGAGCAGCCGGTCGAGGCCGGCGAGCGGGACGGCCTGGCCCTGGGCGGCGTAGAGCCGCAGCAGGTCCAGCTCGGCCGCGTACTCGGGGCGCACCTGCCCGGCCGCGGCCTCCAGGTGGACGGCCGCCGCGGCGAGCGCCGCCGCGAGTTCGGGGCCCTGCTGCCCGCGCGCGACCTCCCAGTAGGACGGCCACAGGTGCGAGACGACGAGCGGCCGCCGGTGGCGGACGGCGAGTTCGAGGAGCTCCTTCCAGAGCGCCGCGGGGATGGCCGTCCCGAAGTCCGCCGCGTCGCCGCGGCGCAGGTCGCGGTCGTCGGCGGCGCCGTACACGTAGGCGGTGAAGCGCAGCCAGCCGGTCGGGCCCGGGAGGCGCTCCTTCGCCGCGGCCCGCAGCAGCCGGTCGAGCACCGCGGGGCCGGGGCCGTCCTTGGCGAGTGCGGCGAACGCCCACGCGCGCCCGATCTCGGGCTGGGCGATCAGGACGCCGTCCGCCGGTGCGGCCTCGGCGCCGAAGGCCTGCTGGGCGGCCAGGACGACGACGCCGATCCACCGCTGGCGCGACCCGGCGACCGGCCCGGGCCGGCGCTGGTCGATCAGCGCCGCGAGCAGCTCGTCGAACGGGCCCGACCCGGGGCCGTGCAGCTCCCTGAGCAGGTCGAGCCAGGCGAAGGCCCGGTCGAAGCCGCGGTCGGGATCGGGGTCGGCGAGCACCGACCCGGCCAGCCACTCCGGCAGCCCGGGCGACCAGTGGTCGCGCAGCAGCCGGACGGCGTGGTCGTCGCGCCGGTCCGGGCCGCCGGGGCGGGCGGTGCGGGCGAGGAAGAGGTAGAGCTCGCGGTGACCGTCGGCGTCGAGCCGCCCGAGACCCTGGCGTTCGAACACCCGGGCGACGTCCTCGATGCGGGCCGTGCCCTCGCGGACCGCGGCGAGCACGGCGTCGACGAGGTCGACCTCGCGCAGGACGCGGAGCATGGCCGGGCCGTCGCTCCAGTGGATCGGCGCGGTGGCGGCCAGCAGGTGGGCGACGAGCTCCCGGCTCGTCCAGCCCTTGGCGCGCAGGCGCGTCAGCTCGGCCAGGTAGGCGGCGGCCCCGGGATCGGCGGGCTGGGCGGTGGCCGCGCCGAAGCGGACGGCGGTGCGGCCGGTGCGGGCGCTCTCGGCGAAGGTCAGCTGCACCTTGTGGTCGGAGTCGCCGGTCCAGCTGGCGCCGCTGAGCCAGTGCCGGCAGCCGTAGGGCAGCAGCGCGGCGATCGCGTCGACGATCCGCACCCGCCGCTCGGGGGTGGGCAGGCGGCGGCCGTCGGCGGTGATGGTGATCCGGTGGCCGGCGGTGAGCAGGGCGGCGACGCAGGCCGTCCACTCGAAGCCCACCTCGTCGACGACGGCGGCGAGTTCGGCGGCCGAGGAGGGGACGGACAGGCCGCCGAGGTCGAGGCGCAGCGGCCGGGCCGGCCCCTCCTCCGGGCCCGGCCAGCGCAGGCCGGCGGCGGCGTCGGCGAGCGTGGACCAGGTGACGCCGCGCGCCGCGGCCTGGGCCCATTCGACGAGCAGCAGGCGGGAGGTGATGATCGGTGCGCCGGTGCCGTCGCTGGTGCCGTCCCAGCTCTGCTCGATCAGGGCGCAGGCCGCGGTGCGTTCGCCCTCGACGCCGCTGAGGAAGACGCGCCAGGGCAGTCCGCCGGTCTCGTCGGGGCGGCGCACCTCGGGGGTGCCGGTCTGGGCTCCCCACAGGTAGCGGCGGGCGCGGTCCTCGTCGAGGCTGGCGGCGAGGAGCTCGTAGCCCATGGCCCGGCCGGGGTGTTTGCCGAGGACGGCCCAGTGGGCGGTGACGGGCTCGGTGGCGGCGGGCCGCTGCCGCTGCTCGGGTTGCCGCTGCGGACTGGGAAGTCGGGGACCGGGAAGCTGCGGACCCGGAAGCTGGGGACCGGGCGGGTGGGGACCGGGCTGTTGGGGCCCCGGCGAGTGTGGCGGGTGGGGCCCCGGCCGGTGCGGGTCCGGCCGGTGCGGGTCGGGCAGGTGCGGGTCGGGTGGCTGCACGGCGGTCACCGCAGCTTGATCTTGCGCGAGCGGATCCGCCGTTCGAGGTCGA
This sequence comes from Kitasatospora sp. NPDC057904, assembly GCF_042887925.1. NCBI lineage: Bacteria > Bacillati > Actinomycetota > Actinomycetes > Kitasatosporales > Streptomycetaceae > Kitasatospora > Kitasatospora sp. NPDC057904. The sequence continues at coordinate 381,508 of NZ_JBHVOL010000002.1, read as the reverse complement.
CCAGCGGCTCCAGGACGTTGATGGGCTGCGGGGAGGTGGCGATGCGGGGCTTCCCGCCGACCTGCTCGACGTTGGCGTAGAGGCGGTAGTCGAAGATGCCGTCGGCGTTGAGGCGGAAGCCGATCGCGGAGGTGGCGTAGTAGCTGATGCGGTCCGGCACGAAGTAGGCGTTCAGGGCGTCGCGGACGAGGGAGGCGCTGGAGCCGCGGAAGGTGTCGCAGATCCAGGTGAAGTAGCCGGCGGCCGCCTCGGCGGGCACGCGCGGGATGCGGGCGCCGACCCCGTCCTGGGTGACCCACCGCGCCTCGACGGAGGGCCGGAAGAGCAGCGGGTCGTCGAACTTGGCGACGCACACGGCGACGTGGTGCGGCAGCCGCCCGTTGATCATCCCGCGGCTGTCGCGGACGCGGCTGGTGATCGCGTTGAGGGTCGCGTAGAAGAAGTCCAGGCTCTGGGTGGCGTGTTCGCGGTCCAGGAGCGGGTCGAAGAGGTAGACGAGGCCGTTGGCCGCGGCGAGCTGGTCGACGATGGCCTCGTGGCTGGGGTGCTCGGGGCGGAAGACCTCGCCGCTGACGTCGTGGATGTCGAGCACGAAGCCGACCTGCCGGGTGCCGGCCAGCTTGCGCGGCTCCTCGCCCTGGAAGGCCCAGCTCATGCCCGCCGTGGCGGAGGTGGCGCCGGGGAAGCCGCGGTCGACGGCCAGCAGGCGCATGCCGCGGTTGAGGAACTCGATGGCCTCCTTGGTCATGCCGCTGATGACCCAGTTCCCCTTGCCGTGCCGGTTGTGCTGGATGGCGGCGATCGGCAGGGAGGAGAGGAAGGTGGTCTTGCCCGAGCGGGGCGCCCCCCACAGGCCGATGCGGACGGAGCCCGGCCCGTCCGGGCCGATCGCGCCGGGCGGCGAGGGCAGCGGCAGCGGGGGCAGGTTGCCGTCCTGCGCCATGCCGGGCGCGGCGGGGATGGGGGCGGCGTAGCCATCGGGGAGGGTGGGCTGGGGTGGGCCGCTGGGCGGGCCGTAGGGGCGCAGGCCCGGTCCGCCCTGGGTGTGCGGGCCCTCCCAGGCCGGTCCGGCGTCCGGCTCCGGCGGCAGGCCGTCCTTGGCCGCGGCGCCGTGGTCGGACGAGGGGTCGGGCAGGTTGGACATCGGGGGTCTCCTCGGTGCGGCGGTCAGAGCAGGGAACGGGCCAGGGCCAGCCGGCAGGGCGGCCCGTCGACGTGCCAGGGCGGGAGCAGGTCGAGGGCGGTCGCGGCGGGCGGCTGCCCGGGCGGGAGGGTGCCGTCGGTGCCGATCGTGTGCCAGGCCAGTTCGGCGTGGTCCCACAGGGGCTGGAGGGCGAGTTCGCTGGGCCGTTCGTCCGCCGGGCCGTCCCGCCGGGCGAGCACGCGGACCCCGGCCTCGCGCAGGCCGGCCAGCTCGGCGCGCCAGTCGACGCCGAGCGGGCAGGCGGGCACCGGGCCCTGGCCGTGCTCGGCCCACTCGCAGGGCGGGCGGGCGCCGAGGACCAGCACGGTGCGCTGCGGGCGCGCGCGGCCGGGTGGCGTCCAGGGCGGCGCGGTCGCCAGCCGGCGCAGCGCCTGCAGCGCGTCCTCCAGCGCTGACGCGGTGTCCCGGCGGCGGCGCTGCGGGCGCCAGCGGGCGAGTGCGGCGAGGGCGGTGGCGGGCGGGCCGAGCGGCAGGGTGTCGAGCAGCGTGCCCCGGGGCGCGTACCGGCTCTCGCGGACGTGGTGGTCGTAGTAGCCGACGAGGCCGACGTCGACGCCCGCGGCGGCGCCCTCGGGGCCGCTGAGGGCGGTGACCAGGCCGCGCGCGTAGTCGAGGCGGGCTGTGACCTCGTCGGGCGAGGCGCCGTAGCCGAGTTCGACGGCGAGGAGGAGGTGGAGGCGGGGCGGCCGGGCGAGGCGGCGGGGGAGGGCGGCGATGATCGTGCCGAGGTCGTCGCGGACGGGCTCGGCGGCGGAGCCGTCGGGCAGCAGCACCTCGACCTCGCCGGGGCCGTGCAGCACGAAGGTGAGGTCGGCGGAGCGCAGCGCGGGCAGGCGCACGCCGTGGGTGGAGACGGCGTCGTGCGGGGTGCCGCTGCCGGCGGCGACGACCGGGAGGGTGACGAGGGTGTCCGCGTCGACGCCGCCGTGGACGGTGACCGGCACCGTGACGGTCTCGCCGGGGCGCAGCCGGGCGCCGGCCGGGAAGAGGAGTTTGGCCTCGGGGCGGACGGCGCCGCTGAGCGCGTCGACGTCGGCGAGGACGAGGGAGTGGTCGCGGTGCAGGGGGGCGCCGCGCAGGAGGAGGCGAACTCCGGCCATTCCGCCGCTGACGGGGCCGAGTTGGGCGTCGGGCGAGCGAAGTGTGCGGGCGGCCTCGGCGGCGCGGGCGAGGAGCGGCCAGTCGGGGCGCTGGGTGAGCAGGACGGTGCGGTGGCGCCGCCCGTGGGGGAGCAGCGTGCCGAGCAGGCGGCGGACGGCGTCGTCGAGGGCGGCGCGGTCGACGGGCGGGCGGGTGCCGATGCCGCCGGCGAGCTGGAAGGCGCGGTCGGCGGGGTCCTCGGCGAACTCGGGGGCGAGGGCGGTCCAGGCCGCGCCGCCGAGGTCGACGGTGTGCGGGATGCCGTTGCGGTCGGCCTCGGCCCGGATCAACCCGACGCGTTCGTCGGTGAGTTCGACGAACCAGAGGACGGCGTCCGGGTGTTCGACGAGCTCCTCCAGCAGCCGGTCCCACGCGGGGCCCGGCTCGCCGGCCGGTCCGGGGTCGCCGGCGGCGAGGGCGGCCGCCTGCTCGTCCCACTCGGCGCGGGCCGCGGCGAGCGCCTCCTCCTCGCGGCGGAGGTCGTCCGGGGTGGGCCCGCCGAGGAACACCTCGCCCTCCAGCCGCCAGCGGCAGCTGGTGCAGAACCCGCGTCCGCCCTGCGGACCGTGGCAGACCGGACACGCCCCGTCATTCGAGCCCCCGATCAATTTTGGCCTCCAGCTCGACAAGCGCGCACGGACCGTCGCAGAGAACGGCCGAAAACCGCCGCCTCCCCGTCGGGGCACTCATGGTGGCACAACGCCCCCTCAGGCAAAGGACGTTCGCTCAAACGGTACGGACCGGTTACCGCGTTGCAGCGCAACGCGGAAGATGCCCCAGGCGGGACCCGCCGCCGAGCATGTAACCGTGCCGCCGTATCGGACGGCGGGGGCGGAGGGGAAACATGCCGACGGTCCTGGGAACGCTGCGCCGACTGGTCCTGGCGCCCTCGCCGGCGGAGGTGACGTTCGCCCGGCGCGGGTTCCCCGTGGCGGCCTCGCCGGTGACGCGCCGTCTGGAGGCGGTGCCGCAGGCGGTCGTGTGCGGGTTCGAGTGGGGAATCGAGGCGCGGGGGCCGCGCGAGGTCGAGGACCGGCTGCGCCTGGTGGACGCGGAGCAGCGCGGGTTCGCCTTCGAGGGCGCGACGATGGCCTTCACCGTCCTGGACGCGATGGGCCGGGGGCACCGCACCCGGGACCTCCTCACCGGGGCCGGGCAGCCGCACATCTTCCTCGCGTACATCGGGATCGGGTTCGCGATGGCGCGCCTGCCGCGGCAGTTGTGGCCCAAGGTGCTGCCGGACCTGTCCGGCACGCCGTACCACCCGACGATGAGCTGGCTGGCCGTCGACGGCTACGGCTTCGACCTCGCGTACTTCCACACCCGGCGCTGGGTGGACGAGCAGCGGCTGCCGAGCCCTTACCCCTGGCAGGGTGCGCCGGGCTACTTCCCGCGTGCGGTGGACCAGGGGATCGGGCGGGCACTGTGGTTCATCCACGGCGCGCAGCACCGCCAAGTGGCGTCGGCCGTAGGAAAGTTCGCGCCGCACCGGCAGGCCGACCTGTGGAGCGGGGTGGGTCTCGCGGCGACATTCGCCGGCGGGTGCGGCGCCGCGCAGCTGGCGGAGCTGGGCGAGGAGGCGGGCGAGCACCGGGCGGAGCTGGCGCAGGGGTCGGTGTTCGCCTCGAAGGCCCGGGTGTACGCGGGCTTCGTCCCCGCGCATGGCGAGGAGGCCTCGCAGGCGCTCACCGGCCTGTCGGTCGCGGACGCGGCGGCGCTCGGCGACGAGTGCGCGGTGTTCGCCGACGCGGCCTCGCCCGCGGACCCGCCGGCGTACGAGGCGTGGCGCACGAACGTGCGCAAGCGGTTCGCCGCGCCGGACCCCGGCCGCGGCACCGGCTGAGCATTCCGGAAGAAAGACCAGAGCATTCGCGAAGAAGCGGCCGTCCGCCGGAACGGGAATTATCCAGGGTAAGGCTCGTCAATCTCCGTACCACGGAAAGGAGAGCAGAGTGCCAAGCCCGTTGCGGACATTACGGCGGCGCGTGCTGACGCCGAACACCGCCGAGACCAAGCTGGCCAAGCGGGGTTTCCACGAGAAGTCGCCGGAGGCCAGGGAACTCCTCGAAACCGTCGGGAGCCGTTTCCTCGAAGGCTATGCGTACGCGGTGGAGTCCGGTGCGCCCGCCGAGGCGGAGCACCGGCTGGAAAACGTCCCGCACCGATTCCGCGGTTTCGCCTACGAGGGGGCCGGCATGGGATTCGCCATGCTGGACGGGCTGCCGCTGCAGGGCCGCGGCTGGGTGGGGGGATTCCTCGCCGGGCGGGGGGCCGACCACCACTACATGGTGTACGTCGGAATCGGCTGGGCGATGGCGCGGCTGCCGCGTTTCTGCTGGCCCGACATCACCGCCCTCGACCCCCTGCTGCGCTGGCTCGTGCTCGACGGCTACGGATTCCACCAGGCGTACTTCGCGACCGACCGGTACGTCCACGGCCGGTTCCGCGAGCGGGCGTTCCCGTGGCCGGCCGACGACTCGCCCGGGTACGTGAACCGGGCGATCGACCAGGGGATCGGCCGGGCGCTGTGGTTCGTCGGCGGCACCGACCCGGGCGTCGTCGCCGGGCTGATCGAGCGGTTCCACGAGTCCCGGCACTCCGACCTGTACGGCGGCGCCGGCCTGGCCGCGGCCTACGCGGGCGGCGTGGACGAGGCGGAGCTGCGGGACTTCCGGGAGCGGGCCGGCGCGCACCGGGCGATCGTCGCCCAGGGCGCCGCGTTCGCGTGCGAGGCCCGCATCCACGCGGGGCTGCTCGGCCCGCACACCGAGCTCGCGGCCGAGGTGCTCTGCGGCACCTCCGCCGCCGCGGCCGCCAAGGTCACCCAGGACCTGCGCCCCACCGGCCGCTCGAACGGCCCGGTGCCGTCCTTCGAGACCTGGCGCCGGTCCATCGCCGACGCGTTCGCCACCACGGGAAGGAACTGACCGGTGCCCACCCTCCTTGGCCGGGTCCGCCTGCAACTGCCCGGCATCATCGCCGTGCTGGCGATCGTCGCCGGCTACTTCCTGGTGCTGCCGCCGACGACGTCGGCCGCCGAGCAGGACACCATGGCGAGCCGCTTCCACTTCACGCCGCTGCCGATCGAGCTGCCGCCCGCGGCGAAGCAGCAGACGATCCGCACCGTCAACAAGGACTACGAGCACATCCGCGCCTGGATCTCCTCGGTCGGCGCGGCCATCACCATGACGGACCTGCGCGGCACCGGCAAGTCCGGCGACCTGTGCCTGGTCGACACCCGCACCGACCAGGTCGACGTCACACCCGTGCCGGGCTCCGACGGCCCGCACTACGCGCCGTTCGCGCTCGACCCGTCCCCGCTGCCGATGAACGACTACATCGCGCCGATGGGCTGCGTGGCGGGCGACTTCAACGAGGACGGCCGTACCGACCTGCTGGTCTACTACTGGGGCCGCACCCCGGTCCTGTTCCTCGCCAAGCCCGACGCCACCACGCTCGACGCGCACGCCTTCGAGCCGGTCGAGCTCGTGCCCGGACCCAACGCGACCGACGGCAAGTACACCGGCGCGCAGTGGAACACCAACACCGCGACCGTCGCGGACTTCGACGGGGACGGCCACCAGGACCTCTTCATCGGCAACTACTTCCCCGACGGGCCCGTCCTGGACGACCGGGTCAGCGGCGGCGTGGTCATGAACCACTCGATGTCCCACGCCCAGAACAGCGGCGGCAAGTACATCTGCCGCTGGACCGGCGGCAACGCGGCCGACAAACCCGCCGCCGCGTTCCAGTGCTCCGACGACGCCTTCCCCGCGGAGGCCAAGCACGGCTGGTCGCTCGCCTCCAGCTCGATCGACCTCGACGGCGACCAGCTGCCCGAGCTGTACGTCGCCAACGACTTCGGCAACGACCGCCTGCTGCACAACGTCTCCACCCCCGGCCACCCGAAGTTCGACCTCGTCACCGGGCCGCGCGACGGCTCCACGCCGAAGTCCAAGATCCTCGGCAACGACTCCTTCAAGGGCATGGGCGTCGACTTCGGCGACCTGTCCGGCAAGAAGGGCCTCTACGACCTGTTCGTCAGCAACATCACCACCTCCTTCGGCATCGAGGAGAGCAACTTCCAGTTCATGAACACCGCGCGGGACCAGGCCGACCTGCGCGCCCAGCTCTCCAACGGCACCGCCCCGTTCGTCGACCACAGCGCCGAGGACGGCACCGCGTGGTCCGGCTGGGGCTGGGACGTCAAGATGGGCGACTTCGACAACAGCGGGCAGCTCGCGATCGTCCAGGCCACCGGCTTCGTCAAGGGCAAGACCAACCGCTGGCCGCAGCTCCAGGAGCTCGCGACCGCCAACGACGCCCTGCTCGACAACCCGTGGTGGTGGCCCAACGTCAAGGCCGGCGACGACATCGGCGGCGACCAGACCCTGCGCTTCTTCGTGAAGGGCGCCGACGGCCACTACAGCAACCTCTCCGGCCGCCTCGGCCTCGCCGTGCCCGTGCCCACCCGCGGCATCGCCACCGGCGACGCCTACGGCGACGGCAAACTCGACTTCGCGGTGGCCCGCCAGTGGGACGCCCCGGTCTTCTACCGCAACGACAGCCCCGACACCGGCTCCTACCTCGGTCTGCGGCTCACCTACGACACCCCCGCCGCCGCCGGACCGATGCCCGCCCCCGGATCCCCGGCGATCGGCGCCGAGGTCGAGGTCACCACCCCCGACGGGCGCAAGCTCATCGACCGCGTCGACGGCGGCAGCGGCCACTCCGGCAAGCGCAGCCACTACGTGCACATCGGCCTGGGCAAGGGCGTCACCGGCCCGATGCCGGTCAAGCTCCAGTGGCGCGACCGCGACGGCCAGGTGCACCAGCAGACCGTGACGCTCAGCCCGGGATGGCACTCGCTCCAACTCGGCAGCCAGGCCAAGGAGAAGTGACGCACATGGCAGACAAGGCCCCCACGACGACGCAGCCGGCACCCCCGGCGCCCGCCGCCACCGGCAAGGCGGCCACCGCCTCCCGGCACGAGCCCAAGGTCGTCATCGCGCTGCGCCGCTTCGCGATCTCGATCACGGTCTTCAACATCCTCGGCTACACCGTGCTCGGCTTCGAACAGCCCTGGACGTGGCCGCTGATCGCCCTCGCCACCGCCTACACCACCGAGATCGCGCTGGAGCTGGTCGGCGCCAAGGTCGAGGGCCGGCGCCCGCGCTTCCTCGGCAACGGCCTGCCCGGGGTGCTGGAGTTCCTCTACCCCTCGCACATCACCGGCCTCGCGCTCAACATGCTGACCTACGTCAACGACCGGGTCTACGTGATGATGTTCGGCGTCGTCTTCGCGGTCAGCGCAAAGTGGGTGCTGCGGGTGCCGGTGCGCGGCCGGCTGCGGCACTACATGAACCCGTCGAACTTCGGCATCGCCGCGATCCTCGTGCTCTTCCCGTGGGCCAGCATCGCCCCGCCGTACCACTTCACCGAGCACGTCAACACCCCGTTCGGCTGGCTGATCGTGCTCGGCATCCTGATGTCCGGCACCATCCTCAACGCCAAGCTCACCGGCCGGATGTGGCTGATCCTCGGCTGGCTCTCCGCCTTCGCCCTCCAGGCCGTGCTCCGCGGGCTGATCTTCGGCACGTCGATCCAGGGCGCGCTCGCGATGATGACGGGCGTCGCCTTCGTCCTCTTCACCAACTACATGATCACCGACCCCGGCACCACCCCGTCGAAGCCCGCCAACCAGATGGCCTTCGGCGCCGGCGTCGCGCTGATCTACGCCCTGTTCATGATCGCCCACATCGCGTACGGCATCTTCTTCGCCACCGCCCTCACCTGCCTGATCCGCGGCCTCTACCTCTGGTACGTCCACTTCCGCGACCGCGGTCAGGAGGAGGCGCGGGCGACCCTCCTGCGGGCGAGTACGACCGGCAAGACCGCGGTGGCCGGAAAGGTCGCGGCGTGACCGCCGCTTCCTCCCGGCGGGTGCCGCCCGGCCCTCCGCGCCGGGCGGCGCCCACCCTGCTGCGCCGCCTCGCCGGCGACCGCCTCGCCCTGATGCGGGCGGCCGCCACCGAGTACGGGGACGCGGTCCGGATCTCCATCGGTCCGAAGACCCTCTACTTCTTCAACCACCCCGACCACGCCAAGCACGTCCTGGCCGACAACGCCGCCAACTACCACAAGGGCATCGGGCTGATCCAGGCCCGCCGGGCCCTCGGCGACGGACTGCTCACCAGCGAGGGCGAGCTGTGGCGCGAACAGCGCCGCGCGATCCAGCCCGTCTTCCAGCACAAGCGGATCAGCCGGCAGGCCGACGCGGTCGCCGAGGAGGCCGCCAAACTCGTCGCCCGCCTGCGGGCCTTCGAGGACGGCCGGCCGGTCGACCTCGTCCAGGAGCTCACCGGACTCACCCTCGGCGTGCTCGGCCGCACCCTGCTCGACACCGACCTCGGCGCCTTCGAGTCGATCGGCCACGAGTTCGAGGCCGTGCAGGACCAGGCCATGTTCGACATGGTGACGCTCGGCGCCGTGCCCGGCTGGATCCCGCTGCCCACGCAGCGGCGCTTCCGCCGGGCGCGCGCCGAACTCCAGCGCGTCGTCGACACGCTGGTCGCCGAGCGGAACGCCCGCGACGGTGGCGCCGAGGGAGACGACGCGCTGTCGCTGATCATCGACTCGGCCCACGGCGAACCCGACCCCGCGGTCGGGCGCCGGCGGCTGCGCGACGAGATCGTCACCCTGCTCCTCGCCGGGCACGAGACCACCGCGAGCACCCTCGGCTGGACCTTCTACCTGGTGGACCGCCACCCCGAGGTGTTCGACCGGCTCCACGCCGAGGCCGTCGAGGTCCTCGGCGACCGCCCGCCGGAGTACGAGGACCTGCACCGGCTGCGGTACACCTCCCGCGTGGTGGAGGAGGTCATGCGCCTCTACCCGCCGGTCTGGATCCTGCCCCGGCAGGCCCAGGCCGACGACGAGATCGGCGGGTACCACGTGCCCGCCGGATCGGACGTCCTGATCTGCCCGTACACCCTGCACCGCCACCCGGCGTTCTGGGACGCCCCCGAGCAGTTCGACCCGGACCGCTTCGACCCCGACCGGCCCCGCCCGGAGGGCGCGGGCCCGGAGCGCCCGCGCTACGCCTACCTGCCGTTCGGCGCGGGCCCGCGGTTCTGCGTGGGCAGCCACCTCGGGCTGCTGGAGGCGACGTTCACCATCGCCGTCCTCGTGCGCGAGCTGCGGCTCGCGAAGGTGCCGGGGCACCGCGTGGTGCCCGAGCCGATGCTGTCGCTGCGCATGCGCGGCGGCCTGCCGATGACGGTGCACCGTGCCCGGGGCTGAACGGCCCGCCGGGTAGCCGCGGGAAGACGGACGAGGGGCCCATCGTGCTCGGTGGGCCCCTCTGTCGTGCGCGGCTGTCCCGTCGGCTGCCGGCCCCACCCGCCGTCCGCTGCCCGGCGACGGCGCGTGAAGGCCCGTCAGCCGGTGCCCGCTCGCGCCAGGCCGGCGCGCACGGCGGCCGTCCGGACGTCCATCAGGGCCAGCAGGACCGGCGGGTCGACGGTGTGCTTGGGCCGCATCACCAGGTCGGCCGGGATCACCGGGACGTCCGCGCGCACCTCGATCGGCCCGACCGAGCCGACGAACACCTCCTGCTCGCCGAGCAGGACCTCGTCGAAGGCCGCGGGCACCGAGTGCGCCAGCAGGTACCACGTCCCGGGGGGAACACCGTCGATCAGGTACCGCCCGGGGCCGGGGAGGACGACGCAGCCGGCCGGGCGGCCCTGGGGGATGCGGGTGGGGAAGAGGCCGAGGAACACCTGTCCAAGTAACCCGGCGACGGCGCTGCGCACTTCGCCCCGTACGGAGGACGTCTCGTCGGCCGCGTGGCCCTCGACGCCGATCCCCGGGGTGTAGCCGCCGAGTTGGCGGAACATGGTGGGGGAGATGCCGACACTGGCCGCGAAGCGGGAGCTGAACGTCCCGACGCTGTTGTACCCGACGTGGTGGCTGATCTCGGTGACGGTGAACGTCGTTTCCAGCAGGAGACGTTTGGCCTCCTGTATCCGGATCGCGGAGAGGAACCGCCGGGGCGACACCCCCGTGACGCGCTGGAATTCTCGCGAGAAGTGGAATTTGCTGTACATCGCGGCGCGCGCCATGTCGTCTATGGTGAGTATCTCACCAATGTTTTCCTGCATCGTCTCGATGGCGCGAGTCACGGCCTGTTCGATAGCCGGCTTCATTGCTACCCCAGATTCTAGGAGCCGCTTTCGGTTCGACAGTTGTGATGCGCTGGCGCCGACCTGACCAGCAATAACCGCGGTCGTCTGGTCCCCCCCTCGGCAGCGTCAGTGCCCATGTTCAACCCACCCCCCTCCGCCCGGGAACGTTCAGCGGTTCTTCACCGCGGGTTGGCGGGCGGTCTCGGTCACCCAGGGACCGCCATGATCGGAAGTTGCGCGTCCGTGATGAATGAAGACCGTAGCAGTGCATGTCAGGCGCAACAAGAGCCCGTCATATTCATGGCATGCCCTCAGCCAGTGGCGGAATACCTACTCCGGCGTATTGCCATCCGAGGCAGCAACACGGAAGAAGCGGACATGGCAAGTACGCGGCAAGTCCGTGCAACTGACGGGCCGTCGGGGCAGCAACGCCGAAGATGCGCGGGCGCGTGGTTCGCATGCACGATACTGCCGTCGCGCCTGCGAAACGGGGGGTGGCGGTGCCCGCGCTCCGGTTTCCGAACGGGGCGCACCGGTGTCGGCCCCCCGGCTTTCCCACCCACGAACCCGAGGAGACGCCAGTGCGCTCCGACATATCGGATGAGTACCGGGCTCGAACGATGACCCTGGAGGCATTCGCGGACACCATCGTCCCCGGCGAGAAGAGGTCACCCGACGACCGGGCGGTGGCCGGGGTCTCGGCCGGCGGCGGCGCCGTGGCGGCCGGGGCGATCGAGCTCCTGGAGACGCCCGCCACCGGGATCTCCACCGCCCTGGACGACTACGCCGAGGCGCTCAACCGCCACGCCCGCGCCTTCGCGGCCGGGCGGGGGCTCGCGCTCGACGACGACGTCCCGCCGTTCGTCGCGCTCGCCTTCGACGACCGCACGGCGCTGGCCCGGGAGCTGACGTCGCCCCGGCACCCCGAGAAGGAGCTGTGGGTGCTGCTGACCCTCTTCAGCAACATGGCCTTCGACACCGCGGCCCACCTGCACACCACCGACGCCATGGCGGCCGGCCACCCGGGCCTCCTCGCGATGGGCTTCTTCGACCCGGGCGAGGACGCCCTGTGGCGGTTCCCCGACTTCTCCTACGGCCGCCCGCTGGCCGAGATCCACCCGGACACGACGGCGACAGGGAGCCCGGCATGACCTCCACGGAGAAGACCGACGTCCTCATAGTCGGCAGCGGTTTCGGCGGCGCGATCGCGGCGTACCACCTGGCCGCGGGCGGAGCGAAGGTCACCGTCCTGGAGCGCGGCCCCTGGCTGACGGCCGGCGACTTCGAGCACGACTTCCTGCTCGGCTCCTCCTACACCCGGATCTTCGACTTCGTCGTCGGCGACGGGATGAGCCTGCTCGGCGGCAACTGCGTCGGCGGCGGCAGCGTCGTCTACTTCGCCGCGATGCCGCGCGCCCCGCGCTTCGTCTTCGACCGCGTCAACGCCACCGGCGCGCGGCTGTGGCCGAAGGCCGTCAGCCGCGAGGCCCTCGACCCGTGGTACGACCGCGTCGCCGAGGCGCTGCCGATCACCCAGCAGGACTGGAACGACGTCACCTACGCGGGCGGCCTGTTCGCCGCCGCCTGCGCGCACGCCGGCCGCACCGCGAACCCGGTGCCCGCCGCCATCGACCGCGCGAAGTGCACCAACTGCAACTGGATGATGGCCGGCTGCCGCTTCGACGCCAAGCGCTCCCTGCTGCTCAACTACCTGCCCGCCGCGCTCGCCCACGGCGCCGAGATCCGGCCGCTGCACGAGGTCCAGAAGCTCACCCGCACCGAGGACGGCGGCTACCGCGTCCACTACAACGTCATCGACGACGTCGACTACCGCGTCCACCACGAGAGCGGCGTCATCGACGCGAAGATCGTCGTCCTCGCGGCCGGCGCCGGCGCCACCCCCGTCATCCTCCAGCGCTCCGAGGCGGACCTCGGCCGGATGCCGCACGCCGTGGGCCGCTACTTCTCCGGCAACGGCGAGCGCCTCAACACCGCCGTCGTCGACGAGGACAAGGCCCGCGACCTGCTCGGCCTCGGCCGCGGCGAGGGCCTCGCCGCCTACGGCGCCAACCAGATCGGCAAGGGCCCGGTCGTCGCCAGCTGGGACGCCCTCGACGGGTCCAGGCCGGTGGGCTCCCGCTACTCGCTCGAACAGCTCTACTTCCCGCCGGGCTTCGGCACCATCCTCGCCCAGGTGCCGGACGCCACCGGCCCCAGCTGGTTCGGCCGGGAGAAGAAGGAGCTCGTCCGGCAGTGGCAGTCCTGGCTGACCATCTTCACCATGGTCGAGGACGACAACGAGGGCGTCTTCGGCCCGCCGCCGCCCACCGGCAACGCCGTCCGCATCTCCCAGCAGATGCTCGGACGCGGGCCGATCGGCTACGTGCCCACCGAGAGCACCCTGCGCGGCTGGGCCGAGTCCGACGCCGCCGTGAAGGACATCCTCGAACGCGACGGCCTGGCCCGCGTGATGCCCTGGACCAACGACGTGGTCGGCGCCTACACCGTGCACCCGCTCGCCTCCTGCCGCATCGGCGACGACCCGGAGACCTCCGCCCTCGACGACGGGCACGAACTCCGCGGCCACCCCGGCATCTTCGTGACCGACGGCTCCGCCGTCCCGGCCGCCCTGACGGTGAACCCGGCGCTCACGATCTCGGCCCTCGCCGAGCGCGCGGTCCCGGGCATCGTGCGGGCCGCCCGGGAACGCGGCGTGGACGTCGAGTACGGCGCGCCCGGCCCCGGCGGCGAGACCGCCGGACGGCGCGGGGTGAAGCCCCAGCTGCCCGGCCTGCTGGGCCAGTAGCCATGGCAGGACCACTGTTGCGCACCGCGCTGAGGGGCTCCCTCGGCCAGGTCCGCCACGTCGCCCCCGTCCGCCCCGCGCGGGCGGGGGCCCCGGTGGCGCGCGTCTACGCCGAGGTGGAGCGGGAGTTCGGGATGCTCGCACCGCCCGTCGCCCTGCACGCGCCGGCCCCGGCGGTGCTGGCGGCGGCGTGGATGATGCTGCGCGAGACGCTCGTCGCGGCGGGCCGGGCGGACCGGGCGCAGAAGGAGGCGGTGGCCGCGGCCGTCTCCCGGGCCAACGCGTGCCCGTACTGCGTCGAGGTGCACACGACGGCGATCGAGGCCCTCGGCGGGTCCGTGGGGGAGGGCCCGCTGGAGCCCTTCCCGCCCGCGCTGGCACCGGAGTTGGTGGGGGTGGCCGCCACCTTCCACTACCTCAACCGGATGGTGAGCCTGTTCCTCGGCGACAGCCCGATGCCGCCCAAGGCTCCGTCGGCGGCCCGCCGGGCGGCGCGGGCACTGCTCGGCCGGCTGGCCCGGCAGAGCGCTAACGCGGCCCCCTCACCGGGGGGTTCGCTCGACCTGCTCCCCGCGGCCCGGCTGCCCGAGGACCTGCTGTGGGCGGCCGGTACCCCGAGCATCGCGGGCGCCTTCGCGCGGGCGGCGGCGGCCGTCGACGAGGGCGGGGAACGGGCGGTCCCGGCCCCCGTCCGCGCACTCGTCACCGCCGAACTGGCCGCGTGGGACGGCACCCCGCCCGGCCTGAGCCGGGCCTGGCTCGAACCGCCGCTCTCGTCCCTGCCCCCGGAGCACCGGGCGGCCGGGCGGCTCGCCCTCCTGACGGCGAAGGCCGCCTACCAGGTGGACGACGCCGTCGTGGCCGCCGCCCGTCAAACCGCCCCGAGCGACGCCCGGTTGATCGAACTGACCGCCTGGACGTCCCTCACCGCCGCCCGCCGGCTGGCGGCCGGGACGGTCCCCCTGTCCCTCTGATCCGCCACTGACGGAAGCCCCCGCCCGCCCGGCGCTCCCCCGCCCGGGTGGACGGGGGCTTCGCCGTGTCCGGGGCCGTCGTGCTCGATCGACCGCCTGCCGCTGCTCAGCCCAGGCCGAGGGTCATGTGCGGGTACCCGAGGTGGATGCGGTCGCCGAGGCGCACGCCGAGGTCCGCGATGAACTCCTCGATCCGTTCGGTGGCTTCGGCGACGCCGCCCGCCTCGCCCTTGAACTCGAACTCGACGAAGTCGCCGAGCCCGGCCACGGTGTCGAAGGCGACGGCGATCCCGTCGGCGGTCCACTCCTCGCGGACCTTGTCGACCACGGTGAGCCGGGTGAAGCCGAGCGCGGCCAGGATCCGGCGGACGGCCTCGGCGTCCTCGACGGCGCTCTCGTACTCGTCGCAGTGGGTCTTCACCGGCGCCTCGACCGGGTGGAACAGCTTGAAGTTGACCGAGGCCCCGTCGTCCCCCTCGCGGATCCGCAGCCACTCGGAGACCACCTCGCCGGCGAGGAAGTCCCGGTGGGGGGAGTTGTAGTAGGTGTCGACCTGCCGGGACGGTTCGCCCGGCTTGCCACCGCGCCCGGCGAGGGTGGCCCGCAGGTCGTCCGGCGGGCCGAGGAGGCGGTACTTCTGCTCGACCTCGATGTACTTCACGCGCGTCCCCTGTCCGTGGGCGTGGGTGCCGGGTGGCGTGCCGGCGGTGTGCCGGACAGAGATCATCACGGCCGGGCCGCGGGCAGGTCAGCGGGAGCGCGCAGTTCACCCGAACGGACTACTCCGGGGGCCGTCGCGAAGTTGGCCGAAAAGCCCCGTCGGCCGCCGAATCCGATGACGCCGTTATGGAAACAATGGATGACGCCGTTATGCAAAGCAGGGATGACGCTGTTATGCAATAAACCCCTCCCGGGGCTGGCGCAAAGCACGCTCGAAGTAGACACCCGGGCCCCGGCCGGGCAGCCTTGATTCGGATACGGCGTGCCGTTCCCGGTGCGGGGTGGCGGGTCGTCAATTCGGATCCAAGGGGCGGTGAATACGTGAGCAGCCAGCGGGTCGCCATCGTGGGAATCGGGCTCAGGTACCCGGACGCGAATTCCCCGAACGAACTCTGGGAGAACGTCCTGGGCGGGCGCCGGGCATTTCGGCGACTGCCGGACGAGCGGATGAACCACGCCGACTACTGGTCGGCCGACCGGACCGCGCCGGACCGTTTCTACGCGAGCAAGGCCGCGGTGCTCCGCGATTTCACGTTCGACCGGGTGGCCTACAGCGTCGCCGGGAGCACCTACCGCTCGACGGACCTGACGCACTGGCTGGCCCTCGACACGGCCGCCCGGGCACTGGCCGACGCGGGATTCCCGGGAGGGGAGGGACTTCCCGCCGAGTCCACCGGGGTCGTCGTCGGAAACAGCCTCACCGGGGAATTCTCGCGGGCCAACATCATGCGCCTGCGCTGGCCCTACGTGCGCCGGACGGTCGCCGCGGCGCTCACCGGAAAAGGCTGGTCCGAGGAGGCCGCCGCCGAGTTCCTGGCGGAATTGGAACCGGCCTACAAGGCGCCTTTCCCGGCGATCGACGAGGATTCCCTCGCGGGCGGCCTGGCGAACACCATCGCGGGCCGGATCTGCAACCACTTCGACCTGCGCGGCGGCGGGTACACCGTGGACGGCGCCTGCTCCTCGTCGCTGCTGTCCGTCATCACCGCCGCCCGGTCGCTCGCCGACGGCGATCTCGACGTGGCGCTCGCGGGGGGCGTCGACCTGTCCATCGACCCGTTCGAGGTGATCGGCTTCGCCAAGACGGGCGCGCTGGCCACCGGCGAGATGAAGGTCTACGACCGCGACTCCAACGGCTTCTGGCCCGGCGAGGGCTCCGGCATGCTCGTGCTGATGCGCGAGGACGACGCGCTCGCGGCCGGCCGCCGCATCTACGCGACGATCGCCGGCTGGGGCGTCTCCTCGGACGGCAAGGGCGGCATCACCCGCCCCGAGGCGGGCGGCCACCGGCTCGCCATCGCCCGCGCCTACGAGCAGGCGGGGTACGGCGTCGAGACCGTCTCCTACTTCGAGGGACACGGCACCGGCACGGCCCTCGGCGACGCCACCGAGATCGAGGCACTGTCCTCCGCCCGCCGCGCCGCCGCCCCCGGGGCCCGCCCGGCCGCGCTCGGCACCGTGAAGGGCAACTTCGGGCACACCAAGGCCGCCGCCGGCGTCGCGGGCCTGATCAAGGCCGCGCTCGCGGTGCACCACCAGGTGATCCCGCCGGGCACCGGCCACCACGACCCGCACCCGGGCCTGCTCGGCGACGGCGCCGCGCTGTACGTGCCGGGCGCCGCCGAGCTGTGGCCCGAGGACCAGCCGGTCCGGGCGGGCGTCTCGGCGATGGGCTTCGGCGGCATCAACACCCACATCGCGGTGGCCGCCGTCCCCGGCGCCCGCCGCCGCACCGCCGTCGACGCCGACACCGGGCGCCTGGTGGCCGGCCGTCAGGACGCCGAGCTGCTGCTCCTGGACGCCCGCGACCGCGCCGGCCTGCGCGAGGAGGCGCAGCGCCTGCTCGGCATCGTCCCCAAGCTGGCCCAGGCCGAACTCGCGGACCTGGCCGCCGGATCGGCCGCGCGCCTGACCGGGGCGCGGGCGCGGGCGGCGCTCGTCGTGACCTCGCCGGACGACGCCGTCCGCGCACTGGAGCGGCTGGTGGCGCTGCTCTCGGACGCGGGTGCCGAGGACGCGGGCGCCGGCGTGAGGTTCCTGCCCGGCGAAGGCGTCTTCCTCGGTGCCTCCACCGGCACCCCGCCGCGGATCGCCTACCTCTTCCCCGGCCAGGGCTCCGGCCGCGGCGCCGTCGGCGCGCTGCGCCGCCGATTCGCCGCCGCCGACGAGGTCCACCGCCTGGCCGGGCTGCCGCGGGGCGCCGACCACGTCGACACCCGCGTCGCCCAGCCCCGCATCGTCGCCGGCTCGCTCGCCGCGCTGCGCGTCCTCGACGGGCTCGGCGTCCGCGCCGCCACCGCCGTCGGCCACAGCCTCGGCGAACTCACCGCGCTGCACTGGGCCGGCGCGCTCACCGAGGAGCAGGTGCTGCGCCTGGCCACCGTGCGCGGCCAGGTGATGGCCGAGGCGAGCCGGGGCGGCGGCGCGATGGCCGGACTCGCCGCCACGCCGGAGGACGTGGCGCGCCTGTCCGCGGGCCTCGACGTCGTCGTCGCCGGCTACAACGGCCCCCGGCAGACGGTCGTCTCCGGTCCGGCCGCCGCCGTCGAGGAGACCTGCCGGCGGGCCGCGGCCGAGGGCGTCACCGCGACCCGGCTCAACGTCTCGCACGCCTTCCATTCCCCGCTGGTGGCCCCCGCCGCCCGTGCGATGGCCGAGCGGCTGCGCGACGTCGACTTCGCCCGGCCCGTCCGCCCGCACGCCTCGACCGTCACCGGCGCCCTGCTCGACCCGGACGCCGACCTGCGGACGCTGCTGTGCGACCAGGTGTCCCTGCCGGTGCGCTTCCACGAGGCCGCCGCCGTCGCCGCGGCCGGCGCCGACCTGGTCGTCGAGGTCGGCCCCGGCCGGGTGCTGTCCGGCCTGCTCGCCGAGATCGCACCGGACCGGCCGGTCCTCGCCGTCGACACCGACAGCCCGTCCCTCGGCCCGCTGCTGCGCGTCGTCGCCGCCGCCCACGTGCTCGGCGCGCCCGTCCGGACCGAGGCCCTGTTCGCCGGGCGGCTCATCCGCGCGCTGCCCGAGGACGGCGCCATGACGTTCCTCGCCAGCCCCTGCGAGTCCGCCCCGGCCATCGACGCCGCCCTGCTCGCGCCGACGAAGACGGCCGTCGAGGCCGCTCCGGTCGAGGCCACCGGGGAGTCGACGCTTGACCTCCTGCGCCGCCTCGCCGCCGACCGCGTCGAGCTGCCGCTGGAGTCCGTCACCTCCTCGACCCACCCGATGGACGACCTGCACCTCAGCTCGATCACGGTCGGCCAGATCGTCAACGACGTCACCCGCGCGCTCGGCCTGCCCGCCCTGGAGGCCACCACCGGCTACGCGACCGTCCGCCTCGGCGAACTCGCCGACCTCATCGACGGACTGGCGCGCACCGCCGAGGACGGCGCCGCGCCGACGGCCGAGGTCGCGGGCGTCGCGCCGTGGGTCCGCCCGTTCGCCGTCGAGCACGTCGAAGCGCCGCTGCCCGCGACCGCCGCCACGGGGGCGCCCGGCCGCTGGACGGCCTTCGGCACGCCGGGACACCCGCCCGCCGAGCCGCTGCGCGCCGCCCTCGCCGGGGCCGGCATCGGCGACGGCGTGCTGCTGTGCCTGCCGGCCGAGGCGGGCCCCGACGACGCCGACCTGTTCCTCGCCGCGGGCCGCGCCGCCGCCACCGCCCCGGCCGGCACCCGTCTGGTCGTCGTCCAGCACCGCCTCGGCGCGACCGGCCTCGCCAAGACGCTCCACCTGGAGCACCCGTCCGTCCCCACCACCGTCGTCGAACTCGCCGACCCCCTCGCGCCGGAGGCCGTTCCCCTGGTCGTCGCGGAGGCCGCCGCCACCACCGGCTTCAGCGAGGTCCGCTACCGGCCCGACGGCACCAGGACGGTGCCCGTGCTGCGCCCGCTGACGGCCCCGGCCGGGCCCCTGACGTCCCCGCTCGACGGCGACGACGTCCTGCTCGTCACCGGCGGCGGCAAGGGCATCACCGCCGAGTGCGCCCTGGCCATGGCCCGGGACTCCGGCGCCGCCCTCGCCCTCGTCGGCCGCGCCGACCCCGCCACCGACCCCGAACTCGCCGCCAACCTCGCCCGGATGACCGCCGCCGGCCTGCGCCTGCACTACGAGCGCGCCGACGTCACCGACGCCGCTCAGGTCGCCGCCGCCGTCGAACGCCTGGAGCGCGCCCTCGGCCCGGTCACCGCCGTCCTGCACGGCGCCGGCCGCAACGAGCCCGCCGCCCTCACCGCCCTGACCGCCGACGACTTCCGCCGCACCCTCGCCCCGAAGACCGGCGGCCTGGCCGCCGTCCTGGCCGCCGTCACGCCCGAGCGCCTCAAGCTCCTGATCACCTTCGGCTCCATCATCGGCCGCGCCGGCCTGCGCGGAGAGGCGCACTACGCCACCGCCAACGACTGGATGACCGAACTCACCCTGCGCTTCGGCGAGCGGCACCCGCGCGCCCGCGCCCTCGCGATCGAGTGGTCCGTGTGGTCCGGCGCCGGCATGGGCGAACGCCTCGGCGTCGTCGAGTCGCTGATGCGCGAGGGCATCACCCCGATCTCCACCGACGAG
This sequence comes from Kitasatospora sp. NPDC057904, assembly GCF_042887925.1. Classification (NCBI taxonomy): domain Bacteria; kingdom Bacillati; phylum Actinomycetota; class Actinomycetes; order Kitasatosporales; family Streptomycetaceae; genus Kitasatospora; species Kitasatospora sp. NPDC057904. The sequence goes on along the minus strand of NZ_JBHVOL010000002.1, from coordinate 361,921 downwards.
GGCATCCGCGTCCTGCGCGAACTGCTCGCCGACCCGGCCGCCGGGCCCGCCGTCGTCGTCAGCGGACGCGCCGCCGGGCTGCCCACCCTCGCCCTCGACCGGCCCGAACTGCCGCTCGGCCGCTTCGTCGAGCGCGTCCTCGCGCACTACCCGGGCGTCGAGCTCGTCACCGAGGCCGACCTCACCGAGGGCAGCGACCCGTACCTCCTCGACCACCAGCTCGACGGCGACCTCCTCTTCCCCGCCGTCCTCGGCATGGAGGCGATGGCCCAGGTCGCGGGCGCCGTCAGCGGGCACGCGGGACCGCCGGTGCTGGAGGACGTCGAGTTCCTGCGGCCCATCGCCGTGCGCCCCGGCGGCTCCACCACACTGCGCGTCGCCGCCCTCGTCCAGGACACCGGCACCGTCGACGTCGTCCTGCGCACCGCCGACACCGGCTTCGCCGCCGACCACTTCCGCGCCCGCCTGCGCTACCCCCGGCCCGCCGTCCCGGGCGGCCCGCGCTCCGCCGCCTTCGACCTGCCCACCGTCCCCGTCGACCCGGTCACCGAGCTCTACGGCAGCGTCCTGTTCCAGGGCAAACGCTTCCAGCGCCTCCTGGACTACCGCCGCGCGAGCGCCCGGCACGCCGTCGCCGAGGTCTCCACCACCACGCCCGCCCCCTGGTTCGCGGCCTACCTCCCGCAGGACCACGTCCTCGCCGACCCCGGCACCCGCGACACGATGATGCACGCCCTCCAGTGCTGCGTCCCCGACGCCACCCTGCTGCCGCGCGGCATCGAACGCCTCTGGCTCGCCGAACCCGCCGACCAGGACACCGAGTTCGTCGTCCTGGACGCCCGCGAACGCGGCCAGGACGGCGACACCTACGTCTACGACCTCGACGTCCGCACCCCGGACGGCCGGGTGGTCGAACGCTGGGAGGGCCTGACCCTGGTCGCCGTCCGCAAACGCGACGGCGCCGGACCCTGGGTGCCCGCCGTGCTCGGCTCCTACCTCGAACGCAGGCTGGAGACCGTGCTCGGCGGCAGCCGCGCCGTCGTCGTCGAGGCCGCCGGGGACGAGCCGGACCGGCGCACCCGCACCGCCACCGCCGTCTCCCGGGCGCTCGGCGCACCCGCCGATCTGCGTCACCGGCCGGACGGCAAACCGGAGTTGGACGGCCACGCGGTGTCCGCCTCGCACAGCGGCGGGCTGACCCTGGCGGTGGTCGGCGACGACGGCGCGCGGCTCGCGTGCGACGTCGAGACGGTCCGGCCGCGCACCGAGGCGGACTGGGCCGCACTGCTCGGCGAGGCCCAACTCCCGCTGCGCGAACTGCTGGTGGCCGAGGCCGGCTGCCCGCCGGACCTCGCCGCCACCCGGGTGTGGTGCGCCCTGGAGTGCCTGCGCAAGTCCGCCGCCACCGGCCAGGCCCTCACGCTCGACCGGATCGAGGGCTCCGGCTGGGTGGTGCTGTCGGCCGGCGACGCGACGATCGCCACCTGGGCGACCACCGTCACCGGCCGCGACGAACCCGTCGTCCTCGCCGTCCTCACCGGGAAGGGGGAGTGATGTCCGCCGCCTACTACGAGATCCGGCACACCGTCGGCTTCGAGGAGACCAACCTCGTCGGCAACGTCTACTACGTCAACTACCTGCGCTGGCAGGGCCGTTGCCGGGAGATGTTCCTCAAGGAGAAGGCCCCCGGGGTGCTCGCCGAACTCCAGGGCGACCTCAAACTGTTCACGCTCAAGGTCGACTGCGAGTTCTTCGCCGAGATCACCGCCTTCGACGAGCTCTCCGTCCGCATGCGGCTGGAGGAGGTCACCCAGACCCAGCTCCAGTTCGGCTTCGAGTACGTGCGCCTGGCCGGCGTCGAGGAACTCCTCGTCGCCCGCGGCCGGCAGCGGATCGCCTGCATGCGCGGCCCCAACACGAACACCGTCCCCGCCCTGGTGCCGCCGGAGCTGCGCCTCGCCCTCGCCCCGTACGCCGACCCGCTGCGGCCGGCCGGGCCGGTGGGCCCGGTCGGCTCGGCCGGCGCGGGACGGCCGCGGTGATCGGCGCCGGCGCGGACCTGCGCGCCACCATGGCCGGCTTCGCGACCGGCGTCACCGTTCTCACCACGGGCGGCGGCAGCGTGCACGGGATGACCGCGAACTCCTTCACCTCGGTGTCGCTGGAGCCGCCGATGGTCCTGTGCTGCGTGTCCCGCACGGCGGTCATGCACGAGGCCATCACCGCCGTCCGCTCCTTCGCGGTCTCCGTGCTGAGCGCCGAACAGGAGGCCCTGGCCCGGTACTTCGCCGATCGGGCCCGCCCGCTCGGGGCCGCCCAGTTCCGCGAGGTCGACTGGCGTCCCGGCCCGTTCACGGGCGCGCCGCTGCTGGCCGGCTCGCTCGCCTGGCTGGAGTGCAAGCTCGCCGAGGTCTACGAGGGCGGCGACCACTCCATCTTCCTCGGCGAGGTGCTCGCGACCGACCGGGCCCCCGACGAGCGGGCGCTGCTGTTCTACGGCGGCGGCTTCCACCGGACGAGCTGAGGAGACCGGGATGTTGGTGTGCGTGACCGGCGGCACCGGGTTCGTCGGCGTCCACTCCGTCGCGGAGCTCGTCCGCCGCGGCCACCGGGTGCGGATCCTCGCCCGCGACCCGGGCACCGCCGAGCGCGGTCTGGCGGCGCTCGCCGTCGACCCGTCCGCCGTCGGCGTGGTGGCGGGCGACGTCACCGTCGAGCGCGACGTCCGCCGGGCGGTCGCGGGCGCCGACGCCGTCCTGCACGCCGCATCCGTCTACTCCTTCGACAGCCGCCACCACGCGGCCATGCGCGCCACCAACGCGCGCGGCACCGAGCTCGTCCTCGGTGCCGCGCGCAGGGCCGGCGCCGCCCGCATCGTCCACGTCTCCAGCGTCGTCGCCCTCCTGCCCGCCGGGCCCGGCCCGCTGCACGCGGACACACCCGTGGGCCGGCCGCGCGAGGCCTACATGGCCAGCAAGGCCGCCGCCGAGCGCATCGCCCGCCGCCACCAGGCCGACGGCGCCCCCGTCCTCATCACCTACCCGCCCGCGCTCCTCGGCCCGCACGACCCCGGGCCGGGCGACCAGAACACCCGGCTTCGCAACACCCTGCGCGGCCTGATGCCCCTGTGGCCGCTCGGCGGCTTCCCGGTCGGCGACGTCCGCGACACCGCCCGCCTGCACGCCGACCTGCTCACCACCCACCCGATCGCCGAAACCCCCGTCGCCAACCGCCACTTCGCCCCCGGCCGCCACGTCCCGACCCGCACCTACCTGCGCACCCTGCGCGAGGTCACCGGCCGCTCCCTGCCCGCCCTCCACCTCCCGGCCGCCCCGATGCTCCCCGTCGGCGCCCTCGCGACGGCCGCCCAACGCCTGTGGCCCTGGCACATCCCGGCCGAGTACGGCGCCATCTACACCTGCGCCCACGCCCGCCCGGTAGCCGCGTCCGCGAGCACCGGAGGCCTGACCCCACGCCCGACGGCCGAAACGATGACGGACACCATCCGCTGGCTCCACGACCGCGGCCTGCTGACGGCACACCAGGCGGGCCGGGCACTGGACGCCCACCGGGCCGAGCCCGGTTAGGCCCCGGAGCGCACCGGAGTGGTGGGAGCCGTCCGGGCACGCCGCCGTGGCCGGGGTATGAGCCCGAAGGAGGAGGTGCCCGGCGCCGAACTCCTCCTTCAGGGCTAACTGGCCTACTGCTGGCGGTAGTTATGGTTCCATCATGAAGCCCGCCATGGCGTTCGGCGCCCTCGCCCTGTCCACGGTCACCGTCGTCGCGACGGCCGGTCCCGCTGCCGCGGCAGCAGGTGACGGGTCCGACCGCTTCCGCCGTCAGCCGGTCGTCTGGGCGGCCTGTGCGGACCCTCGACTCGCCGCCACCGGAACCGAATGCGCGACATTCAAGGTCCCGCTCGACTACGGCGACCCGTACGGCCGCACCCTCGACCTCGCGATCTCCCGGCTCAAGTCCACCGACCCCGCCAAACGCCGCGGCATCCTGCTCACCAACCCCGGCGGCCCCGGCGACCGTGGGCTGGACATGCCCGCCGCCGTGCGGGCGCAGATGACGCCCGAGGTGGCGGCGGCCTACGACGTCATCGGCATGGACCCGCGGGGCGTCGGCGCGAGCGAAGGGCTCGACTGCGGCCTCGACCGGGGGAGCTGGCTGCGCTCGGTCGGGGCCGACCAGCAGGGATTCGAGGAGAGTTGGCGCCTCGCGAAGAAGGACGCCGACGCCTGCCAGGACACGTACCCCGACCTGCTCCCGTACCTCACCACCCGCAACACCGCGCGGGACGCGGACGTGGTGCGCAGCGTCCTCGGAGAGCGGCGGGCTCGTGGTTCGGGCAGTCCGCCGGGTCGCTGCTCGCCGCCGCGTACGCGCAGGTGTTCCCCGGCCGCGTCGACCGCCTCGTCCTCGACAGCGTGCCCGACCCGGCCCGGTACGGCATCCGCATGTTCCAGGACATGGGTCCCGCCAACGAGCGCGCCCTCGACGACTTCGCCGCGTGGGCCGCGCCCCGCCACGGCGAGTACGGCCTGGGCGCCACCCCGGCCGCCGTCCGCGCGACCGTCGAGGGCCTGGTCCGGCGGGCGGAAGCGGCCCCGATCCGCGTCGACGGGCGCCAACTCGACGGCTACGTCCTGCCGTTCCTCCTCGCGGTCTGCCAGTCGGACGACCGGGACAGCGTCGACTACGCGAGCGTCCTGCGCCAACTGCTCGACGCGGCCGACGGCAAGCCGGTCGCCGTCACCCCGGTCCTGCACGACCTGCTGACCGCCGTCCTCGACGCGCGCGGCACCGGCGCCGACCGCGACCTCGCCGCCACGATCGGCATCCTCTGTGACGACGTCGCGATGCCGCGCGGCGCCGACTGGTACCAGGACGCCGTCGCCCGCTCGCGCGCCGCGCAGCCGGTCTTCGGCCCGGTGTACAACGGCCCGACCCCGTGCGCCTTCTGGAAGCACGCACCGCGCGAGGAGCCGGTGGCGGTCGACAACAGCGTTCCCGCGCTGCTGGTCCAGAGCACCGGCGACACCCACACCCCGTACGACGGCGCCCTCGGCATGCACGCCAAGCTGCGCGCCTCCCGCCTGCTGACCGTCCCCGGCCGCGTACACACCGTCTACCTGAATGGCTACAGCCCGTGCGCCCGGGCCGCCGTCAACGCCTACCTCCTGACCGGAGCCCTGTCCGCCACGGACGGCACCTGCGGGAGCTGAATGTGAGCCGCACTCTCGACAGATAGCTCTTATTGAGAGCTAATATGGAGACATGAGTGCGGAAGCCCTGGAACCACTGGAGGCCGGGCCCCTCGACCCCCTCGACACCGCGCTGGCCGACGAGTTCTCCACCCTCCTCGTCGGCATCCAGCGCATGGTCCGCCGCCGCCTGCGCGACGGCCTCACCGAACCGCGCCTGCGCGGCGCCCAGGTCGAACTGCTGCGCCTGGTCACCCACGCCCCCGGAACGCGGGTGTCCGACGCCGCCAAGGAGCTCGGCCTGGCCGGCAACTCGGTCTCGACGCTCGTCAACCAGCTCGTCGGCCTGGGCCTCCTGCGCCGCGACGTCGACCCGGCCGACCGCCGCGCCGCGCTGCTGTACGTGACCGACGAGGCCGTCGAACGCCTCGCCGCCTGGCGCGCCCGCCGCACCGAGCTCATGGAGCACCTGGTGGCGGGCCTGCCCGCCGCGGACCGGGCGGCGCTGGCCGCCGCGCTGCCGGCCCTGCGCGGCGTCGCGGAGGGCCTGCGCACCCTGCCGGGGGAGGACGGGCGATGACCACCCCGGAGGTCGAGGCGGTCGTGTGCCGCGGCCTGGAGTACACGTTCCACCACGGTCGGGGAAAGGCCCACGCCACCAAGGCCGTCGACGGCATCGACCTCACCGTGCGCACCGGCGAGGTGTTCGGCCTGCTCGGCCCCAACGGCGCGGGCAAGACCACGACGATCCGCGCGATCACCACCCTGCTCCCGGTGAGCGCGGGCATGGTGCGGGTCTTCGGCAACGACGCGGCCAAGCGGCGCATGGAGGTGCGCCGCACGCTCGGCTACGTGCCGCAGCAGCTGTCCGCCGAGTCGGGGCTGACCGGGCGGGAGAACGTCGCCCTGTTCGCCCGCGTCTTCGACGTGCCGCGCTCCGAGCGCGCCGCGCGGGTCGCCCAGGCGCTGGCCGCCGTCGACCTCACCGACGCCGCGGACCGCATGGCCGGCACCTACTCCGGCGGCATGGTACGCCGCCTGGAACTCGCCCAGGCCCTGGTCAGCGCCCCGCGCCTGCTCGTCCTGGACGAGCCGACGATCGGCCTGGACCCGATCGCCCGCACCGGCGTGTGGGACCGGGTCGACACCGTCCGCCGCGCCACCGGCATGACCGTCCTGGTCACCACCCACTACATGGACGAGGCGGAGCGCCACTGTGACCGCATCGCCCTCATGGACCGCGGCCGCATCCGCGCCCTCGGCACCCCGGACGAGCTCAAGGCCCAGGTCCGCGAGCAGGACCCGGCACAGCCCGCCCCCACCCTCGACGACGTGTTCCGCCACTTCGCGGGCCGCGACCTCACCGGCTCCGAGAACGCGGAAGGAGACTTCAGCGATGTCCGTCGTACCCGCCGCACAGCCGGCCGCGTCGGCTGAACCCGCAGGACCGTCCCCCGCCGGCCCCGACCTCGGCCTGCTGCTCGTGCCCCCGCGCGCCCGCACCGGCTGGCGCCTGGTGCCGGCCCGGGTGGTCGCGATGTGCGCGGTCGAGCTGCAGAAGCTGCGCCACGACCGCACCGAGCTCTACACCCGGGCGGTCCAGCCCGCGCTCTGGCTGCTGATCTTCGGCGAGACCTTCACCCGCCTGAAGGCCATCCCGACCGGCGGGATCCCGTACCTGGACTACCTCGCGCCGGGCATCATCGCCCAGTCCGCGATGTTCATCGCGATCTTCTACGGCATCATGATCATCTGGGAGCGGGACTCCGGCGTCCTCACCAAGCTCCTGGTCACCCCGACCCCGCGGGCCGCCCTGGTCACCGGCAAGGCCTTCGCCGCCGGGGTGAAGGCGGTGCTCCAGGCCGTCGTGGTCGTCCTGATCGCCGCCGCGCTCGGCGTCGCCATGACGTGGAACCCGCTGCGCCTGCTCGGGGTCGTGGTGGCGGTGCTGCTCGGTTCGGCGTTCTTCTCCTGCCTGTCGATGGCCATCGCGGGCATCGTGCTGACCCGCGACCGTCTGATGGGCATTGGGCAGGCCATCACGATGCCGCTCTTCTTCGGCTCCAATGCCCTCTACCCCGTCGACCTGATGCCCGGCTGGCTGCAAGCGGTCAGCAAGGCCAACCCCCTCAGCTACCAGGTCGACGCCCTGCGCGGCCTCCTGATCGGCACCCCGTCCCACCTGCCGCTCGACTTCGCGGTGCTGACGGTGGCAACGCTCCTCGGCATCGCCGCCGCCTCGTCCCTCCTGGGCCGCCTGGCGCGGTGAGCCCGGGCCCGTCCCCGATCGGGGACGGGCCGTTCCTCGTCGACCGCGTCCGACTTCCGGGCGGGGAAGCCCGGGACGGCGACCTCCTGCGATGATCGTCGGATGAGTGATGACCAGCGGGTGCATCCGTCCAAGGCGGCCGACGACCGTGCGTCGCTGACCGCGTTCCTCGACTACCAGCGCGCGACCCTCGCCATGAAGTGCCAGGGGCTGTCCGGCGAGCAACTCAAGCAGAAGGCGGTGCCCACCTCGGGCCTGTCGCTCCTGGGCCTCGTACGGCACGCGGCCGAGGTCGAGCGGAGCTGGTTCCGGCTGGTGCTGAACGGTGAGGACTGCAAGCCCCTCTGGCCCAGGACCAACGGCGAGTTCGCCGACTTCCAGGTGGAAGACGCCGACGTCGACGAGGCGTTCGCGTTCTGGCACGAGGCGTGCGAGGGCTCCCGTGCCGCGGCGGACGCCGTCGAATCCCTCGACGACACGGTCGACTTCCGGGGGGAGGTCATCTCGCTCCGCTACGTCCTCACCCACATGATCGAGGAGTACGCACGCCACAACGGCCACGCCGACCTGCTGCGCGAAGCGATCGACGGAGTGGTCGGCGAGTAGATCCGGTTCATCTGATCTCCCCCTCGCCGCTCGTGCTGTTGGAACGGACGCGTGTGCTGCTTCGGTTCGTCGACTGCGTGTAGCCGGCAGCTCCGTCGACATTGGCCTGATTGCCGGCGATGGTTACGGCGAACGCGCCGTTGCCCTTGATGGCACGACGCGGAAGAGCCCACGGTCTTCCGGGTGCGCCTGGAACCCGGCGCGGCGGAGCTGCTGAACACGGAGGAGAGCGAAGCCGCCTTCCTCGTCCAGCGCCCCTATACGCACGAGAGCAGCGGAATTCGTGCCCGCTACACGGCACTTCTGCCCATGGAGCAGATCACCGGCAGGCTTCTCGCCCAGCAGTCCGAGGTGTTCAACACCGACGCCTACGCGGCGCTGGCCGCCGTACACGGCGCGATTTGAGTGGCGCGAGGGCGTCAGCGCCCGCATGCCCAACCCCGACGAGCGCGCCGCTCTGCACATGCCCGAAGGGGTGCCCGTGCTGGTGTCGCAGCGCATTACCCAGACCCAGCGGGACGCTAAGCCGCTCATGTTCGGGCGGTGTCGGTGCTGGTCGGCGTGAGGGTGGGTGGCGGTCTCACTGGGTCGACGTTCATCCGCCCATCGGACTTTCCGGTTGACGTGATGCTGGTCCGTGCGTGTGCCAATTGATGGTCCGTATGCGAAGGTGCCGGTGCGTCGTACGGACTGCGGAGTCGGGGACCATAGCGTCTTCCGGCAGGAGGTCCAGCGGGCGGTCAGGTGTCGACCGTCGCCGCAGGTCCTCTTCGCCGGGCGGCGAGTGCCTTCGTGCCGGCCGAGGAGTCTTCGGTGTCCTCCGAATCGGCAGCCCTCGGCAGTGGCGGGCGGCGCCGTCCAGTGGTCATTCCATCGACGATCATGAGGATGTCCATGTCACGCATCACGCTCGCGGCCATCGCCACCGCAGGGGTATTGGGGCTGACCGCCGCCGGCCCCGCGACCACCACCGCGTACGCGGCCTCGTCGGCGCAGAACGGCCCCGCGGCCAAGGCGCCGACGCACTCCACCAACACGTCCGAGAATCGCGCGCGACGTATCGTCGCCCGCTACTTGAACCTGCACCAGTGCACGTACAAGTACACCAACGGCAAGATGTACACCACCGTGGTACCGACCACGCCCTTCAGCGCGGGCACCAACGTGTCGGGCGCCGCCGACACCCAGCTGTCCTGTACCGCGGGCACGGGCGGCTGGCAGCTGGACCCCGGCAACTCGGCCGTCAAGCCGCTGGACCTGACCACCGGCCAGTACCTGAACCTGCACCAGTGCACGTACAAGTACACCGACGGCACGATGTACACCACCGTGATGCCCAACACGCCGTTCAGTACCGGCACCAATGTGTCGAACACGCAGGACACCCAGCTGTCATGCGCCGCGGGCACGGGCGGCTGGCAGCTGGACCCCGGCAACTCGGCCGTCAAGCCGCTGGACCTGGACTCGGGCCAGTACCTGAACCTGCATCAGTGCGTCTACAAGTACACCGACGGCACGATGTACACCACCGTGATGCCCAACACGCCGTTTGGCACCGGCACGAACGTGTCGAACACGAAGGACACCCAGCCGTCGTGCGCCGCGGGCACGGGCGGCTGGCAGCTGGACCCCGGCAACTCGGGCGTCTTCACGGCGGAGCTGTCCACCACCGACTCCGACAACCTCTTCATCAACCGCATGGACGGCAGCCGGATGGCGCTCGGCATGGACGCGACGGGCGCGGGCGCGCAGGCCATCTCGCTGCGGTCGCCAGGGTGGGTCTACCAGACCCGTAAGTGGACCGTCATCACCAAGCGCAGCGGCTACCAGGTCATCCGGAACGACGCCGCCAATCTGTGCCTGCAACCCGTCAACGCCTCCCCGGCCGCGGGTAACGCCATCGTCGTGCAGCCCTGTAACGGCTCGGCCGCCCAGGACTGGGACACCAGGCCTGAGCAGAGCAACTACGCCGGCACCTCCGGCTGGTCCGCCTACCGCCCGCGCACCAACCCCTCACTCGCCATCACCCTCCAGACCTACCAGGGCTCCGGCAGCTGGGACAGCCTGTACCTCGACACCGACCAGAACAGCGCCGACCGGCTCTGGCGCTTCCAGAAGGAAGGCACCTCGTGGTGAGGTGACCCCTGCGCGTCGGCCGCCCCACCGCACCGGGGCGGCCGACGCCTGCTCCAGCCCGCAGGGTCAGGCCGGGCTCACTCGCCACACGTGCATTCGTCCTTGTCCCGGTCCGCCATGTGGTCGACGGGCGCCCCCTGGCGGTCACCGGCGGCGACGACGGCACCGTGCGGGTATGGGACTTGACCGCCGGCGACCAGGTCGGGCCGGAGCTGGTGTTCCCGCTGCCGGTCTGCGCGGTGGCCGTGGTGCCGGACGGTCGGTTGGTGGTGGGCTTCGGGTGGGAGGTCGCGGTGTTGGCCCGCCGTTGACCGGGCCCCGCACAAACGTCTCGCAGTACGGGGAAGCCCCAACGCCTGTCTGCGCGGGTTGTTAATCGAGTGCGAGAGTTCCGGTCCGGGTGATACAAGGTCTGCGTGACAGAGCATCTCCACTTCCCCACCCTGCTGCGGATGATTGACGAGCGGTCCGCCGCGTTCCGCGCCGCCGTCGCCGCGGCCCCCAGCCTCGACGCCGACGTCCCGTCCTGCCCGGGCTGGACGCTGTACGACCTGGCGAACCACCTCAGTGAGGGGGACCGCTTCTGGGCCTACATCGTGCTGAACACCGCGCCGGGCGACGAGCGGCCGAGCAAGGACGGGCTGGCGGCGCCCAGGGAGCGCGAGGCCCTCATAGCCTGGCTGGCCGACTCGACGGAGCAGCTGCTTGCCGCTCTGCGCGAGGCCGGCCCGGACCGGGGCTGCTGGGCCTGGTGGGAGCCGCTGGCCTCGCCGCACACGGGGGCCGCCGTGGCCCGCCGCCGCGTCCACGAGTCGCTGATCCACACCTACGACGCCCAGCTGGCCTCCGGTACCCCGCAGGAGCTGCCGACGACCGAGGCGGTCGACGCCATCGAGGAGTTCCTCGCCACGGTCTGCACCGTCACGGTCCCGTGGCCGCACGAGCCCGCCACCATGGACTACCACGCAGCCGGGGCCGGCTCCTGGCGCCAGACGGTGGACGCCGCCGGTTCCCGCTTCACCCGCCTCACCGCGGCGGAGGCCGCCGAGAGCAAGCCCACCGCCGCCATCTACGGCACGGCGAGCGAGATGGCCCTGCTCATGTACATGCGCATCCCGAACGGCTCGCTGCGGATGGAGGGCGACGCCGACCTGCTCCAGCAGCTGCAGGACTCGGACTGAGACGGACTGGCAAATAGGTCACTTGAGGCGTCGGGTGGTGCGGCGGCAGACGGGACTTGGCGCTGTCGTAGCCGCGGTCGAGGTTGACGTTGACGGTCTCCGGCATCGCGCCGACCTGTGCCTGTGCCGCGTCCGGAGTGGGGCCGAGCAGGGGTGAATCGTGCCGGTCGGGTCCGTCGGAGACGATCCGATCGACGACCGCGAGCGGTGAGAGCAGACGCCCCCACGCCCTGGACGGCCAGGGCGTGGGGGCGTGCGGCGTGCTGGTCAGCCGGTGGTGTTGCGGCGTCGGCGGAGCCAGACCAGGGCCGTCCCGGCCGCCGTGAGGGCGGCGGCGGTTCCGGCGACGCCGGTGATCCGGAGGCCGGTGGAGGCGAGGCTGCCGCCACCACCGCCACCGCCGGTGCCGCTGTTGCCGACGGGCGGCGGGGTGGTTCCGTCGTCACCGCCGTCACCGGCTCCACCGGTTCCGCCCGTGCTGCCGCTCGGGGTCGGTGCCGGGGGCCCGGTGGGCGTCGGTGTCGGGCTGGTGGTCGGTTCGCCCGTCGGGGTCTGCGTCGGTGCCGGAGTCCCCGTCGGCGTCCCGGTCCCGGTCCCGGTTGGTGTCGGGGTCGGCGTAGGCGTGGGCGTAGGCGTCGGGGTAGGCGTGGGCGTCGGGTCGCCGCTGGTGCCGGCCTGACCGCTGTTGTCGCCGCCCATGACGGTGATCCCGTCGTCCTTGTACGACAGCGCCTCGCTCTTCGCGTGCTGCGTGACATCGTCCAGGTTCGGCTTCGCGGCCTGGAAGGCGGCCTGGTCGATCTTCTGCTGCGGCTGCTGCTGGAAGTCGACCCCGCCGACGATGTAGGTGTAGACCGTTCCCCCGAGCGGGAGCTGGTACGTGAAGTCGCCCTCGGTGAACGACTTGCGCATCTCGCGCCACACGGTCATCTTGTCCCAGCCGGCGTTCGTGCCGCGCAGCGGCCACTTCGACACGTCGTTGCTGTCGATGACCTTGGTGAACGCCCCGCCGAAGGCCGTCGGGTCCTTCGCGACCGTCTGGCGGACGTACTCGGCGCCGATGCGGGCCTTGTAGACGCGGCGCAGGTCCGCGTACTTGGGGTCCTCGTTCACCTCCTTCTCCACGATCGGCAGGATCGTGGAGCGGTAGACGTCCATGTTGTGGTCGATCTGCTCCTTGGTCAGGTTGCAGCCCGTGCCGGGGCCCGAGCTGGTGTAGTCCTGGGCCACCGTCTTGACCTCGAGCGGGCTGTCGAGGATGTAGACGCCGTCGTCCTGGACGCGCACCTTGGCCTGCTTGGGCACGATCCAGTTGCGGGTGGAGTTCATGCACGGCAGTCCGTCGATCCGGGAGATGCCGTACCAGAACTTGTTCCCGGCGTCCGTCTTCGGGTCCTCGGCGCGGCCGAAGTCGCGCTTCATCGCGAGGTCGGCCTCCAGCAGCACCCGCCCGGCGTCCGTCCCGTCGAACGGCGACTGCATGATCGTGTTCGGGTCGTCGGGGTTGAGGTTGACCCAGAAGTGGTCCGGGGTGAGCGCGAGCCAGGTGAAGAAGGCGTCCGAGACGAGCTGCGCCTTCTCCTGTCCGCCGAAGCCGGGGTGCTCCTCCTCGTCGGTGTTGCTCGCGCTGAAGGCGTACTTGAGGTCCCCGGCCTTGGTCTGGCCGATGTAGGAGAGGTCGAGGGTGGAGAAGTCGATGCCGCCGGGTCGGCGGATGTCCTGCTCGGGCTCCTCGATCAGGCCGTTCGTCCGCTGGGCCTCCTGCTCCGCCTCCTCCGGTGTCGGGGCCGAGCCCTCCACCATGTCGGTGCCCGCGCCGACGGACGGCTTGGCCGGGTCCACGGTCATCGTGCCGGGGGCCTGGCGCATGTACGGGGTCTGCCTGAACTGCGGCTCCGGGGTGGCCGAGTGCCGGTAGTAGTCCACTCCGGCGCTCTTGTACTTGGCGATCGTCCTGGCGTTCGGCTGCTGGCCGTTGATGTAGACGACCTTCCAGCCGCGCTTGACCAGGGCCTCGTCCACCGGCAGCTGGGCCTTGTCGTAGCCGATGCCGGACTTGATCTCGTAGATCGTCCTGGTCCGCATGTTGACGGCGTCGAAGAGCCGGTTGCCCTTGGGGAACCGGTCGCCGAGCTCGTCCTTCAGCTCCTGGTAGAGCTTCTCGTCGAGGTCCTTGAGGCTGCCCTGGCAGATCCAGTCGACCCCGCCGAGGTTGAAGTAGCGCACGACCTCGCGTTCGTAGGCGTCGCCGCGCTTGTTGTTGCCCACGTTCCGCGTGTAGACGCTGTTCAGCCAACTGTTGAAGCTGCCCTTGTACGGCTTGTTGCCGGCCTGCTTCTGCATCCAGGTCGCGACCGCGTTCTCGATGCTGCCCCATTCGTACTTCTTCGGGTCGGACCCCTGGGGCAGCGGGACCTGGGACGGATCGGTCAGGCCGTCGAAACCCTTGGGCGGCAGGTCGTACGGGTAGAGCCGCTGCTCGGCGTCCGGGGTCGCCCACTGGCCGGAGCCGGTGGGCCGGTAGCCGGGGAGCGTGGACTGGTCCGGCGGCGTCGGCGTGGTGCCGTACTTGTCCTGGCAGCGCGTGATGGACGGCGCCGCCTCGGCGTGCTCCTGCAGGCCGGGCAGGCCGGCGAACACGAGCGCGGTGATCCCGAGGACGACGGCCGTGGCCTGCGCCGCCAGCAGTCCCCTGGTGCGTAACGGTTGTCGCACGGTGTGGCGATCCCCCTGCGGGGGCCGAGAGTCGGACATGCGGCCGGTGGCGTGCGGCCCCCGTCGACACGTCCCCGGCGGCGCCACCCTAGCCGCGGCACGGCGGGGATTCGACGGCTTTACAGATCGCCCACAGAAGCCACAATTTTGGCTGAAGTCACGGGAGTTGTCGGTGCAGGGCCTAGGCTGACGGGCATGAGCGATGATCACGGCGGGGCGGGGGAGCGGTTGCTGGAGGACTGGCTGGAGGACCTGCCGCTCCTGGTCGCACGCCTGGAGCAGGTGCACATGCCGGACGGCTTCGTCCTCGACTACGGCACGGACTCGCTGGCCGCCCTGGAGCGGGCGCTGCTCGACGAACCCGGCGGACCGGACGAGGACTTCGCGCGCGCGGCGGCCGGGTACGCGGGAGAGGTGCTGATGGGCGTCTGCGGCGGGCGGTGGGACGTGGAGGCCGGGCCGGCCGTGCTCCCCGACCCGGCGCTGGGCCTGCCACCGCTGTCGGTCGGCCTGCTGGTCGACGTGGCGCTCGCGGAGCGGAGCGGCGAGGTGTTCGCCCGGGAGTACGAGCGGCTGCTGGCCGCCGTTGCCGCGGTCCGCGCCGTCGATTCCGGCTGGGCGCCCGAGAAGGAGGGTTCACCGCTGGACCCGGTCGGTCCGCAGCCCGACGACCCGGAACTGGCCGACTGGCTGCGTGAGCGCCGGGCCGCGTTCGGGGCATGGGCGGGGCGACTGCGGGGAGGCCGGAACGCGTACGACTTCTCCCTGGTCAGCCTCGACGCGCTGGAACGGGAGGTGCGGGCCCGGTGCGCCGGGGCGGGAGCGTTCGACGCGGAGCCGGACGGGCCGTTCCCGGGCGGCCCGTTCCTGGCCGGCGCGGTCTGGTACCTCGGCCAGGTCGTCTGCCTGCGGTGCGACTCCGTCTGGCTCCACTGGCCCGTCGACCCCGGCGCCGAGCCCGGCAGCCACCACCACCCCGACAACCCGTGGTCCGGCATCCCCTTCACCCACCAGCCGCACCGTCGCAACGCCCAGGCGTTCAACCCGCTGGCCGAACTCCGGGGCCTGATCCGCTACGGCGACGGCTACCACCTGCGGAACGTCGTGCCCGCCGTTCGCTGACGGGTGTCGGTTGGAGCCGGAGCGTTCAGCGGTTGCCTCGATCGACGGCTACCCGACGTAAGCCTGGCCCACGGGCCTGCCGCACCTGCCGCTTCCGGTGCCGGCCCGCGACCGGAGGGAGGCCCGGCCGGGGGCCGGTGACGGGGTGTCCGGCGGAGGGTGAGACGGACTGAACCCGGTCCCATCCGGGTAGGTCACGATCCGTTCACGAGGGAGGGAGTCCAGGTGTCGCTGCCGCTGGCGGGTGTCACGGTGATCGCGTTGGAGCAGGCGGTGGCCGCGCCGCTGGCGAGCAGGCACCTGGCCGACCTCGGCGCGAGGGTGGTGAAGATCGAGCGGCCGGACGGCGGCGACTTCGCCCGCGGCTACGACCACAGCGTCAACGGGTTGGCCAGCCACTTCGTCTGGCTGAACCGCGGCAAGGAGTCGGTCGCCCTCGACCTGAAGGCGCCGGAGGGCCGCGCCGTGCTGGCCGACCTGGTGGCCGGCGCCGACGTCTTCCTGCAGAACCTCGCGCCCGGCGCCGCCGCCCGCCTGGGCTTCGGCTCCGCCGAACTGCGGGCCCGGCACCCCCGGTTGGTCACCGTCGACCTCTCCGGCTACGGCTCCGGCGGCCCCTACCAGGACAAGCGCGCCTACGACATGCTGATCCAGTGCGAGTCCGGCCTCGCCTCGGTGACGGGCCCGCCCGACCGGCCGTCCAAGACCGGGGTGCCGAGCTCGGACATCGCAGCCGGGATGTACGCGCTGACGGCGACGCTCGGCGCGCTGGTCGGCCGCGCCGCGACGGGGCAGGGTGCCGCGATCGAGGTGTCGATGTTCGAGGCGACGGCCGAGTGGCTGGGCCACCAACTCCACTACACCCAGGGGGCGGGCCGCTCGCCGGGCCGCGCGGGCCTCTCCCACCCGGCCATCGCGCCGTACGACGCCTACCCGACCGCCGACGGCCGCGAGGTCATGATCGGTATCCAGAACGACCGCGAGTGGGCCCGCTTCGCCACCGGCTTCCTGGACCGCCCGGACCTCGCCGACGACCCGGAGTGGGCCACCAACGTCGCCCGGGTGCGCCGCCGCCGACTGGTCGACGCCCTGGTGGGCGGCCGGGCGGCGACCATGACGGCCGACGAGGCGATCAAGCTCCTGGACGCGCTCGCCATCGCCTCCGCCCGCCTGAACGACGTCGCCGACCTCCTGCACCACCCCCAACTCGCCGCCCGCGACCGCTGGCGCCCGGTGACCACCCCGGTCGGCGAAGTCCGCAGCCTGCTGCCGCCGTTCGGCTTCGCCGGCATCGAACTCCCCATGGGCCCCGTCCCCGCCCTCGGCGCCCACACCGACGCGGCCCTGCGCGGGCTCGGCTACTCCGACGAGCGGATCGCCGAGCTGCGCGCGAGCGGGGTACTGGGGGAGTAGGGCCCGCCTCTCACCGTCCCGGACGGCGCGAGTCATGATCCGCTGCGCGCCTCGTTCCACTCATGGCCGACGGCCGGGCTTCAGCCCTGCACCAGCAGGTCTCGGCGCTCGGCAGCGCCACCTGACGAAGGAGTCATGCATGCCGTCCGACGGGCACCGGCCCTCGGACAGAGGGCCGTCCTGCCTGGTGAGGCTGCCGCCGCGATGTGCTCCCAGGCCAGGGCGGCCCTCGAACCCTCAGAAGGTGAGGGTCTGGCCGGGGACGGAGGCCTGTTTCCGGGTGTAGGCGACGCCGTGGACCTTGAGGCCGGACTGGTCGAGGAGGGTGATCGCGCCGCCGTCGGCGCCCAGTCGGAAGCCGTTCGCGGCCGGGAAGGTGGTGGAGGTGCCCGGCTGGAGCTCGGTGTCGGGGAGCGGGAGCACGTTCTGCTGCTGGTCGCTGAGGTGCCATCCCTGGAGGCTGATCGGCGTGGCCGAGGTGTTGACCAGGGTGACCGTCTCGGGTGCCGGGGCGACCGGGTTGACCAGGGCGGCCGAGATCCGCATCGGCTCCTGGTGCGGGGTGGTGGGCCGGGTGGGGGCCAGGGCGTGGCCGGTGGTGTCGTCGGTGTGCCACGCCTGGGACTGGAAGGCCAGGAAGATCGCCACCCAGCGGTTCTCCGGGGCCACGTGCAGCAGCAGGCCGCCGTCCTGCCAGACCCCGTCGTCGCCGGCGTGCCCCGCGTCGTTGCCCTGGTTCATGTGGATGTCGTGGACACCGTTGCCGGGCTGGAAGCCGAACACCTTGTCGCCGGCGTCGGTGGGCCAGCGCTGGCCGAAGACGTAGAGGCCGATGGTCTGGTCGGCGATTGCGCGCTGCACGTAGTGGTCGAGCAGGTCCTCCAGGTCGTTGTTGAGGCCGGGAACGTCGGCCGGCAGAACGCGCATGGTGGCCGGGTCGAAGAGGTTCCCGCGGATGAAGTCCAGGCTGGCCGTGCCGGGACGGGACGGCTCGGGGTGCCAGCCGCTGCCGGCCGGCGGGAGCAGCTGGACCAGCGGGTGGTGGAAGTCGTCGATGGCGACGTACAGCAGGTTCGGCGGCGTGGTCTGCGACCTGACGTTCACGGCGATCCGGTAGTCGGTGCCGCCGTCGTCGCGTACGTGGATCTGGTAGTGCGGCGTCGAGACCTGCGCCGCCTCGCGCGTGCTCTCGATGGCTTTGGCGGCGAGCACACCGTAGTTGACCAGGGGCATGTGTCGTCCTCTCGGCTGAAGGCGCGGGTGGCGGTGACTCGAAGTGGCCGCCGTTGTCGTGCCTCCCGTTATCGCCGATCGACTGCCGGGCGGGGCGGAGAACCGCGCGGTGTTCACCCGCCTGCCATCCGACGACCAGTCGAAAGAGTCCCCTCGGGGCCAGGGGGCGTCAGCCGTTGGCGCAGCCGGCCGTCGCGCAGGTCTGCCAGGGGCCCCAGACGCCCGGGGTCCGCTCGGAGACCTCGGCGTACATCGACGGGGCGTTCCACATGTGCGCGACGACCGTGAGTGTCCCGTCCGAGGCCTGCGTGACGGTGGACGGCGTGGCGACGGAGGACGGCAGCGGGCCGGTCCCGAGGTCGGTCCAGGAAGCCCAAACACCGGGCGCACTCTGCTCGTTGACGTACAGCCGCGGTGCACCCGAGCCCTGGTAGACCTCGAAGAACGCCAGCGTCCCGTTCGCCCTCGTGAAGGCCACCGGCGGGCCGAAGAAGCGCGGCACGCTCGCCGGGGACGGGCCGAACGCCTCGGGCGCCGACCACGCCCCGCCCTCTCCGGACTGGTGCATCCGGACCAGGACGGTCGACTGGTAGCCGATGGTGAACACCTCCAGGCTCCCGTCGGCGTCCGCGGCCGCGGTGAGCACGAGGTTCTGGAAGTTGAGCGCCATGCCGTTGACCTGGCTCCAGCCGCCGTACGCGCCGCCGGGGGCGCTCTGCGAGCGGTACCAAATCGTCTGGCCGGTCGCGTAGTTGGTCGAGAAGATCGCGACCTGAGCGTGCGTGCCGTCGGGGCGGGTGACCGTGGTGGACTGCACCTGGGTGCCGGGAGGCGTCGCGTCCTGCGCCCGGAGCCCGGCCGCGGCCACGTGCGTCGGGGCAGGGCTGTGCGCCTGGGCGGCCGGTGCGAGGAGTCCGGCCGTGCCGATCAGTGCGGCGCAGACGGTCGCCGCCGCCCTGAGTCGGCGTGCGTTCTTGCGCATGGTCCGTCCCTTCCGATCGGTCGCCTGGGGCACGTGTGCCTCGGCCATCCTGGCGCCCGGGTAATCATCCTGTAGGCGTGTGGCGGGAATTGGCCGGAATGCGAGGGTCCGGGGGAGAGGGGGCGATGTCGACTGCCCGGCCTGCCGGTGCCGGTGCGGCCTTATGGTCATCGTGTGACACCGAGACCACCACGCAGGATCCGGGTCGACGGACGGGACTACCGCTGGAGGGTCCAGGTCCTCGACCCCGGCCACGTCGCCGTCCGGGTCTGGCTCGACGGGCCGGGACGGCGGCGGCAGCTCGTCGTCTCCGTCGAATTCGACGACCGGTGCCGTCGTGCCTGACGCCGGGGCCCGGCTGCGGGCGGAGGTGGAGCGGGCGGCACGGGCCGCCTTCGCGGGGCTGCTCGACGCCCGTCCCGCTGCGGACGCCGCGGACTACTGCGGGTACGCGTTGTACTCCGACGCCGGCGCGATGACCGTGTGCTGTGCGGCCAACACCGTCCCGCACCTCGCCAGGCTGCGGGCCGAGGACCCGACCGAGGCGGACTACTACGAGTGGACTCCGGCGGAGTGGGCGATGGAGGGCGTCGCGGCCGAGCAGTTCGCGTCGATCTGCCGACGGCTGCGCGCCGAGAGGCCGGACGCCGACGGTGCGCAGTTCCGGATGTTCCGGGACGCCGTGTACGAGGCGTGTGTGGCCGCGCTCGAATCGCTCGTCGCCGAAGGTGCCTTCGGCCCGGGCACCGACCACGTGGTGGTCTTCGCCGTCTCCGACCCCGATGACCTGGACCCGGCCCGCGAGGCCGAGTGGATCCGCCGCCTCAACTCGCCGGCCCGGGCCGACCGGTTCGCCCGCTGGCGCGGAACGGCCCCGGGCCGACCGTAAGCGGGGCCGACCGGTTGCTCAGGAGCGCGCCTCGTCGCCCGCCTCCGCCGCCGGGCCGGTGGGGAAGCGGATCGGGCTGAGCAGGTAGGGCCTGCGCCCGGGCGCCGGTTCGTTCGCCAGGTAGGGACCGAGGACCGCGAGCAGGTCGCCCGTCATCCGCCCGAGTTCCTCCGGGCTCAGCCACAGCGTGCCCTGCCGGTAGGAGACTCCGTCGGCCACCGGGTCGGCGCCCTCGCGGTCGAGGTAGGCGTTGAACTCGGCGATGAGGACGGCCACGGCGGCGGCGAAGCCCCGGCGGTGGTCGTCGGGCGTCATCGCCGCGGCGTCGGCGGTGCCGACGGAGGGGCGGTCCCGGCGCAGCCGGTAGGACCGCTCGACGGTGCCGCGCACCCGCCGCTCGTCGGCCACCTCCAGGAAGCCCGCCTCGGTGAGTACGCCGACGTGCCGGTACATGGTCACCTTCGGCACCTCGGGCATGCGCTCGCACAGCTGGGAGGTGGTGAGGACCCGGTCGCCGGCGAACGCGTGTACGACGCGCAGCCGCACCGGGTGGAGAAGCACGTCCGTAGTGTCCATGGGCTTTACGATTCCACACTTGGCACTATTA
This sequence comes from Kitasatospora sp. NPDC057904, assembly GCF_042887925.1. NCBI lineage: Bacteria > Bacillati > Actinomycetota > Actinomycetes > Kitasatosporales > Streptomycetaceae > Kitasatospora > Kitasatospora sp. NPDC057904. Next base: position 341,558 of record NZ_JBHVOL010000002.1, on the reverse strand, counting down.
TCGAAACTGGAAATGATGGCGATCCATCGGTGATCGACGGCGATCGGAGGGGGACATGCGCCAGCAGAGGGGACGGACGGTGCCGGTGAACGGCCGGTCCGTCTACGTGGAGGAGTCCGGCACCGGACCGGACCACGTGGTGTTCGAGGCGGGCGGGGGAATGGGCCGCACCTGCTGGGATCCGGTGCGGCCGCTGCTGCTGGACCGGGCGCGCCTCGTGGCGTACGACCGTGCCGGCTTCGGCCGCAGCGGCCGGACGGAGGCCGGGCTGAGCATCGACGACATGGCCGCGGACCTGGTCGCGCTGGTCGAGGCGGTCGTGCCCGGCCGCTTCGTGCTGGTCGCGCACAGCATGGGCGGCCTGGTCGCGCGCCGCGCCGCGGAGGCGCTGGGGCCGCGGCTGCGCGGGCTGCTGCTGCTCGACCCGACGGCGGAGACCGCGCCCGTCTACGACACGTTCGACCGGACCGTCACCCAGGTGGACCGCAGCCTGGCCATGCTGCAGACGCTCGTCCGGTTCCGCTGGTTCGCCCGCCTGACCAGCGGGAACGTCCGCCGGGTGTTCCCCGCGGACGCGTACGAGACCATGCTGGCCGAGGACTTCGTCCCGGCGGGCATCGCGCAGACGAGGAAGGAGATCAAGGCCGTGGCCGAGGCGATCCCGCGCTTCCGTGTGGCGCCGCCCGCCCCGCCCACGTGCCCGACCGTCCTGCGATCGGCTTCCCGTCCGCAGCCGGGCCGGGCGCGGCACCACGCCGGACTCGTCGAGCACCAGCGCCGCTGGGTCGAGGCGCTGCCCGACGGCCGGTTCGAGCGTGCGGACTCGGGCCACTTCATCCAGGCCGAGCAGCCGGGCGTCGTCGCCGACCGCGTGCGTGAGTTGCTCGACGCGTCCCACCCCGACACCGGGACCGGCGAGGAGGCCCGGTGACGCACGAGCCCCGCGAAGCCACCCCGGCCCTGCGCGTCTCCGACGCCGACCGCGAGCGCGCCGCCGTCGTCCTGCGGGAGGCGACGGCCGACGGCCGGCTCGCCACCGGGGAGCTGCACGAGCGCCTGGACCTCGTCTACGGCGCGCGGACGACGGGTGAACTGGCCGACGCCGTCCGGGACCTCGGGTCGCCGGGCGGCAGGCCGACGGCGGCCGAGGACGCCGGCGTGCTGAACGACTTCGCCCGTCGCGGTCCCTGGTTGGTGGGCGCCCGGTACCGCGCCACGGCGATCGTCGCGACGGGCGTGGTCGACCTCCGCGAGGCCCGGTTCACCGGCCCGGAGACGACGATCCGCGTGCACGCGTGGATCGGCACGGTCCACGTCGTCGTCCCCGAGGGCGTCGAGGTGTGCGTCGAGGGCACCGGAATCCTGGGCGGCTTCCACCAGGAGCGCGGGACGGCGCACCGCCCGGCCGCCCACCGGATCACCGTCACCGGCGTGGCCGTGTGCGGGAGCGTCCTCGTCGTGCGCGAGCTCCCGGCAGCCAAGGAGCGCCGCCTCCGGAAGCGCGAACGGAAGGGCCTCGGCGGATAGTCACGCCTCCGGGGCGGCGGCCAGGCGGCGGAGCAGGGTCAGCGTGTCCTCGCGGGGCACCGGGCGGAAGAACTCCGCGTCGACGGCCTCGACGGCGGCGATCGCGCGCGGGGCCAGCTCGGCGCCGCTGCCGGTGATGCGCAGGCGCTTGGCGCGGGTGTCGGCGGGGTCGACCTCGCGCTCGATCAGGCCCTTGGTTTCGAGGGCGCGCAGCACCTGGGAGGTCATCTTGACGTCGGTGCCGGCCTGGCGGGCGAGGGCGAGCTGGTTGGGGTGCTCGCCCCGGGAGTTGAGCCACCAGGTGCAGGCGAGCAGGACGAACTGGACGTGGGTGAGGTCGAGCGGGCCGAGCGCGGCGGCGATGTCGCGCTGCCAGCGCAGCGTGGCGTGCCAGAGCAGGAACCCGGGGCTGTCGCCGGGGCCGGGCGCCATCAGCCGCGCGCCAGGGCGACGAGGGCGGCCATGGTCGCGGGCCAGTCCGCGGTGACGGCCGGGCCGAGCTGCGGGCCCGTCAGGTCGACGGTGTCGCCGGTGATCTCCATCCGGTAGGTGACCCGGGTGCGCAGCCGCTCGCCGCGTTCCAGCCGGTGGGTGGTGCGCAGGACGAGGCCGTCGATCCTGGCCTCGTCGACGAAGAGTTCGCCGGCGATGGCCTCGGCGATGCGCAGGTGGACGGGGTCCTGCCCGCAGGGGGTCATGAGGATGCCGGTGCCGGCCTCGAACGGGCCGTCGATCCGGACGCTCACGATGTCGGCGTTCCACGCCCCCCAGTGGTCGACGTCGGCCCACAGGCGCCAGACGGCCTCGGGGGTGGCGTCGGTCTCGACGCTGTGCTCGTACGTCCACATGGGGCGCCTCCGGAAGGGGAAGAGGTAATCCGTCCGTAGATTATCTGCGCGCAGGCTATGAGTCCAGGCCACCCCTCCGCGTCGTGACCCCGCGCTGCGGCTCCGGCGTGCCCGTCAGCAGCGCCTCCGCCGCCTTCCGGAAGGCGGCGACCAGGCGGCCGCGCTCGCCGGCCCGCACCGCCAGTACGACGTGGCTCGGCTCGACGCCCTCCATCGGGACGACGACCAGGTCCGGGCGCGGCGCGGACCGCCCGGGGCCGATCGGGACGAGGGCCACCGCCCGGCCGTCGGCGACGAGTTCGAACTTGTCCTCGTTCGCCGCGACGAGCGGCCCGTCGGGCGCCCGGCGGCCGTCCGGGCGGGGGTCGATCCGCCAGAAGGCGTCCCAGGCCGGGTCGGACACCCGTGGGAGCGGCTCGTCGGCGATGTCGTCGAGGGTGACGGACGCCCGGCCGGCCAGGCGGTGCCAGGCCGGCACCACGAGGGCCCGGGGCTCGTCGTGCAGGACGGTCACGTGCAGCCCGTCCGTCCTGAGCGGCAGGCGGGTGACGACCGCGTCGGCCCGGTGCTCCAGGAGGGCCTGGCGGGCGTCGTTCCAGGCCAGGTGCCGGGTGTGCACGTCGGCGTCCGGGTGGCGCCGGCGCAGCTCGCGCACGGCCGGCGTGACGATGAGGTTGGCCGTGTAGCCGACGGTGATCCGGCTCGGCTCGGCGGCGGCCCGGGTGTGGGCGGCGGCCTGCGCGGCCGAGCGCAGCAGCGCCCTGGCGCGGGGCAGGAACACCTCGCCGGCCTCGGTCAGCCGGCTGCCCTGCGGGGTGCGGTCGAGCAACTGCGCGCCGAGCTGCTGCTCCAGGCGGCGGATCTGCCGGCTGAGCGAGGGCTGGGCGACGCGCAGCTCGGCGGCGGCGCGGCCGAAGTTGCGGTGGTCGGCGACCACGGTGAAGTAGCGCACGAGGCGGAGGTCGAGGTCCGGCGGGGATGGGTCGGCCATGTCCCCAGCGTAAGCCCCGTTCCCTGGGGATCACCTTCGGACAGCACTCCGACCAGTGGTGATGCCTGATCCGTATTGCGCGATCCGGAACAGGACTTGGACGGCGGCCGCCCCACCCGCCGACGCTGGAGGCACCGAGCCGTACCCACGAGGAGTGAACGCATCATGCGCGTGTTCGTCACCGGAGCCACCGGCTTCATCGGCAGTGCCGTCGTCCGCGAGCTGCAGGCCGCCGACCACGAGGTCGTCGGGCTCGCCCGCTCCGACCGGTCCGCGGCGGCGCTGGAGGCGGCCGGGGCCGGAGTGCACCGCGGCGCGCTCGACGACCCCGGGAGCCTGAGCGCCGGCGCGGCGGCGGCCGACGGGGTCGTCCACCTGGCCTTCATCCACGACTTCAGCCGCTTCGAGGAGTCGGTCCGCGTCGACGGGCGCGCCATCGCCGTGCTGGGCGCCGCGCTGGAGGGCACCGGAAGGCCCTTCGTCGTCAGCTCCGGAACGCCCGCGGCACCCGGCCGCGCCGCGACCGAGCGCGACCGCGCCACCCCCGGCACCCCGGCGGCCGGCCGGGACGCGAACGCCCGCGCGGCGCTGGACCTCGCGGCCCGGGGCGTCCGCCCGTCCGTCGTCCGGCTGCCGCGCAGCGTGCACGGCGAGGGCGACCAGGCCTTCGTCCCGACCCTGATCCGGCTCGCCCGCGAGAAGGGCGTCTCCGGGTACGTCGGGGAGGGCTCCACCCGCTGGCCCGCCGTTCACGTCCGGGACGCCGCCCGGCTCTACCGCCTCGCCCTGGAGGAGGCCCCGGCCGGATCGGTCCTGCACGCGATCGGCGACGAGGGCGTGCCGATCCGCGAGATCGCCACGCTGATCGGCCGCCGGCTGGGCCTGCCCACCGGCCCGCTCCCGCCCGAGGAGTTCGGCTTCCTGGGCGCCCTCCTCGGCGTCGACCAGTCGGCGTCCGCCGCCCTGACCCGCGACCTGCTCGGCTGGCGGCCGGTGGAGCCCGGCCTCGTCGAGGACCTCGACCAGGGGCACTACTTCGCCTGATCCGCCGTCAATCGACATGCCGGGGCGGGAACCAAAACTCGGTGTACGAAGTCGAGTCTGGTGTGAATTCGAACGAAACGCAGAACGATCCGCCCCGGCCCCGCCCCGGCCGCAGGAGGCTGCTGGTGAGCGCCGCGGGAGGCGCCGGCGCCCTCGCGGTCGCGGCGAGCGTCGGCTGGTGGGCCCGTCGGGACGACGCCCGCGGCCCGCGGATCTGGAGCACGACGGCCGCCGGCGGCCGGGTCGCCCTGAACACCGGCGCGCAGAACGGCCTGTACGTCTCCGGCTACGACGGTAGGGTGAGCGCCCTCGACCCGCACACCGGCACCGTCCGCTGGAGCAGCGAGGTCACCACCCCCGGCCACGCCGACACACTGGACGGCTGCCCGATGGCCGTCGCGGACGGACTGGTGTGCGCCACCAGCCTGACCCGCCTCCAGGTCCTCGACGCGGCGACGGGCGCCGTGCGCTGGCAGGCGGAGGAACCCGACAGTATGACGGCCGAGTGGGGCGACGGTCCGGCCGTCGCCGGCGGCCGGGTGTTCGCGGCGTACGGGGGAGCCCTGCGCTCCTACGACGCGGCCACCGGCGAACTGCGCTGGAGCGGCCCGCCGGACACCTCGGGCGTTCCGGCCGTCGCCGGGGACACCGTGTACACGGCCGGGAAGTCGGCGGGCGTGCGCGCCCACGACGCGAACAGCGGCGAGCAGCGCTGGGAGCAGAACGCCGTCGGCCGGCAGTTCACCGGTCCCGTCGTCCGCTCCGGCGTCCTGTACACCGCGGACTTCGACGAGGCGACGAAGTCCTCGACCGTCTACGCCCTGGACGCCGCCACGGGCCGGGTCCGCTGGCAGCAGGCCGAGCAGGACGTCCCGGGCTGCCCGCTCGCGGTGTCCGACGGCACGGTCCTCCTGCTCGGCGGGCCGCGACTGACCGCCCTGGACGCGGACACCGGTCGGACCCGCTGGACCGCTGCCGTCCCCAGCGGCCTCGGCCTCGGGGGCAACGCCGTCACGGCCACCGCCGACACCGTCTACGTCGGGACGAACGACGACCGCGTCTACGCCCACGACCTCGCGACGGGCCACCTCCGCTGGCAGGACGAACCGAAGCGCACCGGCAACGAACGCACCGGCATCTACCTGGCCGCCACCGGCACCGCCGTCTACCAGGGCGGCCGCCGGGGCGTCCACGCGCTCGGCGCGGTGCCGTCGGCCTGACGTCCCGGCACATGACGCAGCACGGCGGCCCGGCACGCTCCCCTGTGGCGTGCCGGGCCGCCGGCCCGTCCTGCTGCGCCGGGTGGATTGGGTCCGGCGCCGGAGTGGACGGCGGTGGGGCGCCGCTCCTCCTCGGGGAACGAGGCTGCCAGGTCGCGGACCTGCCGTGTTGTCACCGAGTCGACAGTTCCTGCGCACTGCGTCTACTCGCCCGCGCCCCCTGAGGACGCGGTGCGCCGGTGCTCGCTCGGGGAGATCCCGTACGCGGCCCGGAACGCCCGGCTGAAGTCGGAGGCGCGGGGGAGGCCCCGGCGGACGGCGACGGCCTGGACGGGCAGGGCGCGCAGCGCGGGATCGGCCAGGTCCTGGCGGGCCTTCTCCAGCCGTTGGCGGCGGATCCACGCGGCGACCGTCTCACCCTCCGACTGCTGCGTGAAGACGCGGTGCAGGTAGCTGACGGAGATGTGGTGCGCGGCGGCGATCACGGGCGGCGAGAGCTCGGGATCGTGCAGGTTCCGGCCGATGAACGTCCGGACGTTCTCCACCAGGGCCCGCTGCCGGGCGTCGTCCGGCAGCACGGCCTCGGCGTCCAGCTCCCGGGCCAGCCAGGCGGCGACGAGGTCGATCACGACCGTCCCCAGCCGGGGCGCCTCGGCCGGGCCGAGGAGGGCGGCCTGGCGGTCCAGCCCGACCAGGAAGTCGGAGAGCAGCGCACTCGTACCCTGGCGCCCCGAGAACCCCCGGCCCATCAGGTCGCGCACCCGGTCCGGGGGCAGGGGCAGCATCGCCATGGGGAAGTCGATGCCCAGGGCATCGGTCCGGGGTGCCTGCGGTCCGGCGGTCCCGGTGGCGCGGCCGGCGAACGCCCGCACGTCGTACGGGTGCGAGCTGTCGAGCACGGTCAGCTCGCCGGGCCGGAACACCGTCGTGCCGGCCCGGGGGTCGCGGGTCAGCGACAGGGCCCCGTCGAGCACCAGCGTCAGGTGGCACACCTCCCGGTCGGACTGCCGCACCCGCCGTGCGGACCGCCGGAACCTGGCCGGCGGGAACGACGACTTGAGGAGCGTCACCGGCCCCAGCTCCAGGTGCCGCATCTCCGCCTCGAAGTGGTCGGCGTGCGCACTGGTCATCTCGCTGTCCCGGGTCCGCCCGATGAGCTCCCGCCAGCAGTCGAAACGGTCCTCCGCAGGCAGTTCGTCGCCCCGGAACACGGTCCCCGCACTCCCGGTCAATCCTGGCTCCTTCCCTCGGCTCCTGTCCCCGTCGGCTCTCGATTTTCCTCTTCCGATCATGAACTGGTAACTTCTTATCCGTCGACGGGACCAGATCGCGGAAGCGAGCGGGGCCAGGTCGGTCAGGCGTCGGTGGTGCAGTGGTAGCACGCCCGCTTTCAGCGGGAAGGGTTCGTTCGATTCGGGCCCGGCGCTCCAACTCGCGGGGGCGGGAGCCGGTTTCGGCTCCCGCCCCCGCGGCGTTTCCGCGGGTCAGTTGCCGCGGCCGTCGCGAGGAGCGGGCACGCGCGGCAGGACGTCCCAGAGCGGCCGCCCGCCCGCAGCCGCTTCGGGTAAAAACGGGCGGAGGCGAACGGCCGCTCAGCAGGTTTGCGGTCAGGCGGACTTGGCCGTGGCGCGGACGCCGAAGTGGACGTAGCGGGTGCCGTCGGCGAGGGCGTAGAAGACGACGGGGATCCACGCGTCCTTGTCGTTGCGGCGGCCCGCGAAGACCGTCTTGGCGGGAGAGTCGGACACGGGCGTGAGGTGCCAGACGAGCGGGTCGAAGGTGCCGGCGAGGCCTCCCCGGCCTTCGTAGCGCAGGTCCAGCACACCCTCGCCCTCGCCCTCGCCCTCGCCGTCGCCCTCGCGGGCGGTGATGGTCATCAGGAAGCCCTCGCGCAAGTAGTGGCCCGTGAACGGCTCGGTGTCGACGGTCGGAGGGTTGTCGGCCGGGCCGAACGCGGGCATGGCGACCCCGGCGAACTCCGCGCTCAGCTCGCGGCACAGGGCCTCGTGGACCTTCGGCGCGGCGCCCCCGCCGTTGGTGAGCAGGGCGATGGCGAGGCCCTTCTCGGGGATGGCCCGCAGGTAGGCGAGCTGGCCGAAGGTGCTGCCGTCGTGGCCGAAGCCGCGGGCGCCGTCCCACTCGAACAGGCCCCAGCCGAGGCCCCAGTGGGCGCCGAGGAACCACTGGTCGGGCATCTCGACCTCACGCGTGAGCATCGCTTCCACGGCCGCGGCGGAGAGCACCCGGGTGCCGTCCGGCGCGGTGCCGCCGTCGACGAACATCCGGGCGAAGCGGACCACGTCGGCCGCGGTGGCGCTGATGCCGCCGTACGGTCCGGCGGAGCGCGGCAGCATGTTCCACAGCGGGGTGGGCACCGGGTCCTCGCCGGGCTCGCCCATGTGCCCCATCGCGGCGCGGAAGCGCAGCACCTCCTCGGGCAGCGTCATGGTGTGTTCGAGCCCGAGCGGCTCGCAGATGAGCTGCTTGAGCGCCTCGTCCCAGGTCAGGCCGGTGATCACCTCGACGATCCGGCCGAGGACGTTGTAGCCGGTGCTGGAGTACGACATGGTGGCGCCGGGCGGGTTGGTGAGCCCGACGTCGCGCGTGCTGTCGACGTAGCGGGCCAGGCAGTCGTCGCCGCGGCCCGTGTCGTTGACGTGGTCGCCCTCGATCCCGCTGGTGTGGTTGAGGAGCTGGCGCGGCGTGACGGTGCGGGCCGCTTCGGCGTCGGCTAGGGCGAAGTCGGGCAGGATCTCCGCGACCGGCCGGTCCAGGTCGAGCTTGCCGGCGTCGGCGAGGCTCAGGACGAGGGCGGCGGTGTAGCCCTTGCTGACCGAACCGATCTGGAACACCGAGTCCGTGGTGGTCTCCACCCCCGTGCCGGTGTGCAGGATCCCGCCGGCCACCTCGTGGATCTCCCCGCCCGTGAGGACGGCCAGCACGGCGCCCGGAATGCGGTGGACGGCGAGCAGCTCGTCGAGCCGGCGCTGCCAGTGGTCGGTGTCGAACGCCCCGCCCGTCCCGGTCCTGCCCAGCGCCCGGTCGACGACCCGCGCGGCCTCCTGGTGCGTGCGGTCCACGAGCTTGGTGACCTCGCGGTCGACGTTCTCCGAGAACTCCTTGTACATGTCCTTCGACACGTTTCCCCTCCCAGATGACGGGTGGTGCGTGGTCGCCCCACCCATTCGAACACCGTTTGAAACGGTCGCGACACCGGCCCGGTTCCCGTCCGCCGGGAAAATTTCCAACACCGTTCGAAACCGGCCGTCTCCGCGGCCGGGGCGGTGTCGGGGGATCGGTGTGTGTACGGGTCGGCTCGTCGCTAGCATGATGCGACGCCCTGACGAGGCGGATACATGACACCTGGGGGGCTTGGGTGACGTCGGAAGAGGGTCGTTCGGTCGGGCCGGGCGCAATCGTCGCCGGCCGGTACCGGCTGGCGAAGCGGCTCGGCGCGGGCGGCTTCGGCCGGGTCTGGCAGGCGCACGACCTCGTGCTGCGCGTCGACGTGGCGATCAAGGAGGTCTGGCTCGCGCCCTCGATGAGCGGCGCGGAGCAGGGCGAGCGGATCAAGCGGGCGGAGCGGGAGGCCCGCAGTGCGGCGCGGCTGCGCGACCACCCGCACGTCGTCGCCGTGCACGACGTCGTCGTGGACGGCGGAACGCCGTGGATGGTCATGCAGCTGGTGTCCGGCCGGTCGTTGGCGGATCGTCTGGACGCCGAGGGACCGCTGTCCGTGCAAGAGGCAGCGCGGGTGGCCGCGGGTGTCCTCTCCGCACTCGGCGCCGCGCACGCCTGGCAGATCGTGCACCGGGACGTCAAGCCGGCGAACATCATGCTGACCGACGACGGTCAGGTGCTCCTCACGGACTTCGGCATCGCGGTCGACAGCCAGGACACGGCACTGACCGCCACCGGCGCGTTCATCGGTTCCGCCGAGTACATGGCACCGGAACGGCTGCAGGGCGGCCCGGACGCGCCGGAGGGGGACCTCTTCTCCCTCGGCGTCACCCTGTACCAGGCCGTGGAGGGGGTGTCGCCCTTCCGGCGGGCCAGCGCCGCTTCGACGTTGCTGGCGGTCGTCAGCGAGGACGCCCCCGTGTCGGGAGCCGCCGGAGCCCTCACGTCCCTGATCGTCGGTCTGATGGCCAAGGACCCGGCTCGTCGTCCGACGATCGACGAGGCCACCCGGATGCTCGGTGGTCCCCACCCGGTGCCCTCGGCGGCGGACGGTCCGGACGACGGGCCCCCGCTTCCGGCGCGGCCGGGCCCGGTGGCGGCCGGCCGGACCCGGACCACCCGCCGCTGGCCGGCCTTGACGGCGACGACGCTGGCCGTGGGCCTCGCTGTCGGCGGGATGGTGGTCGCCGCCTCGCTGCCGCCGGACGGCTCGTCGGACGCGGGCCGCAGCGCGACTGCGAGCACGGCCACCTCCCCGCCCGCCTCGTCCCCGACCCCCACCCCCGCCGCCTCGGCCTCTCGCCGGTTCAACCTCCAGCCCTACCTGCTCGACCGGACCGACATGCCCGCGTTCACCGTGACGACCACGAGCGGGTTCGCCGATCTGCCGTACGCCACGCCGGCCACCGGCCCATGGTCGTGCGCGCCCCGGAACCGGGAAGTGCCATGGGAGCGGAGGACATCGGCCAACGCCGTGGCGTTCTCGCCGGACGGCAATGGCTCCAACAAGTGGAGCCTCGGCTATGTCGTCATGGAGGTCGGCGAACAAGTGGCCGCCCAGCACCTGGCCGCGGTTCGTGAGGAACTGCAGCAGTGCTCTGCCTTCGCCTTCACCTGGCTGCCGGGTTCCTCGGGCCCCCACACCTGCACGGTCAGCATCACGCCGCGGCCGGCCCCGGCCGTCAGTTACGCGGGTGGCAACGTGGTGGCACGCCGGGAGACGTACAACTGCCACGATTCCCGGACCACCTACGCGACGGCCTGGTCGGACAAGGTCACCGTCACTCGCAACGGTTTCCTGGTGGAGTTCTTCACGGAGAACGACGACCCTTTCCCCGACGAGCCCAGGCTGTCGGACATGATGAACGCGGCACTCGCCAAGCTCCCCTGAGCCGGGACGCCGACGCGCGCGGGAGGAGTCTGACGGCTACGCCAGCGCCGCGAAGCCCGTGCACAGGAGCCGGATGCTCCGGGTGTACTTCTCGTCCTGGCTGATGCGCGGGATCAGCGGGCCCATGACCAGGGGGAAGCGCTCGCACAGGTCGGCGTAGAGCTCGGCGGTGACGGGCGGGGGCGTCGCCGGCTGGTTCTGTTCCTGGAGGACGAAGCCGGTGGCGTGGCTGAGGAGGGTGTCGGCGGCGGTGGGGCAGTGGTCGGCGGGGAGGCCGGCGTCGAGGAGGGTGCGCAGCAGGCGTTCCATCAGGGAGAGGGCGCCGGGGCTGAGCATGCCGGGGCTCTCGGCGAGCAGTTGGGCGCCGCCGGGGTGCTGTTTGATGCTCCGGCGCAGCGTGGCGGCCTGGGCCTCGACGCGGTCCTGCCAGGTGGCGTCGGCGGGGAGGGCGGCCAGGGCTTCGGTGCCGGCGTCGTAGGCCGCTCGGCAGATCCGGTCGGCCATCAGGGCGAGCAGCTCGTCCTTGCCGCGCACGTGGTAGTAGAGGCTGCCGGCGTGGGCGTCGAGGCGGTCGGCGACCTGGCGCATGGACAGGTTCTGGTAGCCGACCTCGGCGAAGACGGCCATGCCGGCGTCGACGATGCGCTCCTTGGTGAGCTTCATGCGGTCCACGGTACCGCGTTTTCCAACACTGTTCGAAAACTGTGCTAACTTTGCGCCATCACGTTTTCGAACGGCGTTGGAAAACGCCGAACCGGGGGGAGGGCGGGCATGGGGGCGATCCTGTTCAACGTGACCACGGCCGCGCTGATGGTCATGATGGTCAACTGCGGGCTCGGGGTGGTCGGCCGGGACACCCTGCGGGGGCGGCCGCTGCCGTGGGCGGCGATCGTCCTGACCGCGCTCGCCGTCGGCGGCGTCGTGCTCCAGCTGGTCTGGTCGGGCGCCATGGACGCGCTCGACGCGGACCCCGCCAAGTCGGGCTGGTGGCGCGAGTTCACCTCGGTGTTCATGCAGAACGGCGGCCTGTTCGGCGGCCTGTGGAACCTCGTCACCCTCGCCGCCGTCGCCGCGCTCGCCCACTGGTACTGGGGCGGCACGCTCACCCTCGGCTTCTTCCTCGCCGGCATCCTGCTGCCCGGCCGGATCGACGACCTGCTCGGCTTCGGCGGCGGCCCCAGCACCGACCCCCGCAACTTCGCCGGCAGCTCCGGCGCCACCTACTTCCTCGGCGCCACCCTGGCGATCGCCTTCCTCGCCCGCACCCGCGTGCCGAAGGAGATCGCCCTGGCGGCCGGCGTTCCGGCGCTGGGCATGGCGATGTGGCTCGCCCAGGAGAACGGCCACGGACTGGTGTCCGTCTACGGGTTCGCCCTCGGCGCGGTGGCGTGGGCCGTCCGGAGCCGGCTGGTCCGCCCGGCGGCCGAGCGGACGGCCTGACCCCGGACGAGCGGTACGAAGCGGCAGCGGGTGCACAGCGCCCGCTGCCGTCTTGCGGCGTTCAGCGGCACAGGGTGCGCAGGGCGGTGACGCACTCCGCGGCCCGGCGCTGCGGGTCGGCGTCGGTTCCGGCCCAGGCGATCCGGGCGTCCGGACGGATGAGGACGGCGCTCACGTCCCGCCAGATCGGGTGCGCCGCCTCGGTGTCGACGGTGGCGGCCCGCTGCTCCAGGCCGTCCGCGGGACATGGTGTCCGCGTCCCGTCGAGGTCCAGCAGGAGCGGTCGGCCGTGGTGCATCAGCGGGTGGGCGGTGGGTGCGTCGGCCGCCGCCAGGGCGAGGCCGGCCAGCCGGGTGCCGGTCAGCGGGTGCGCGCCGGGCACGGTGCCGGCGGGGATCGGGTCGTCGAAGCCGGCGATCCGTCGGGCCCACTGGTGGTTGGTCCGGGGTTCGGCGAGCGCGGCGGACCAGACCTCGCGCAGCGCGATCTGTTCCGGGCTCGCCGCCGCGAACAGGGCGAGCTGCGCGCGGGTGTTGTCGATGACGGCGCGGGCGGCCGGCCGGCGCTCCGTGTCGTAGCTGTCGAGCAGTCCGTCGGGTGCCCGGCCCTGGAGGGTGGCGGCCAGCTTCCAGCCCAGGTTGGTGGCGTCCTGGATGCCGAGGTTCATGCCCTGCCCGCCGGCCGGGAAGAACATGTGCGCCGCGTCCCCGGCCACCAGCACCCGTCCGGCCCGGTACCGCGTGGCCTGGCGGGTGGCGTTGCCGTAGCGAGAGAGCCACCGCGGGTTGCGGATGCCGAGGTCCCGCCCCAGCAGGACGCGGGTCTGCTCGCGCACCTCCTCCAGGGTCAGCGGTTCGCCGGCGCCGAGGTGCATGGTGGCCGTGGACAGTCCTGCCAGTCGGTGGACGCCGTCGCCGATCGGGGCCGCCAGGAACGAACCGGCCGGCCCGGTGGCGCCGAGCGGCGCGGCGGGCGGGTCGTCGAGTTCGACGTCGGCGAGCCACCCGGTCATGGTGGTGTCCTGACCGGGGAATTCGACGGCGGCCGCCCGGCGCACCGCGCTGCGGGTGCCGTCGCAGCCCACCACCCAGCGGGCCCGCACGGTCCGGTGGGTGCCGTCGGCCCGGATCACCGCCTCGACGGCGTCCGGCCCCTGGGTGAGCGAGACGACCTCCTGTCCGCGCAGCACGCGGGCGCCCACGGCGACCGCGTGCTCCTCCAGGAGCCGCTCGGTGACGGACTGACCGAGCGCCAGCATGAAGGGGTGCACCGCCCCGACCGTGGAGAAGTCCAGCCGGGTGGTCGCCGCGCCGAAGTGGCCGGTCGGCACCGGTGTGCCGCGTTCGATGAACCGCTGCGCGAGGCCGCGGGTGGCGAAGGTGTCCAGCGTGCCGGCCTGCATGCCGACCGCGCGCGACCGTCCGTCCGGTGCCGCCCGGCGTTCCACGACGACCACCTCCACCCCGTGCAGGCGCAACTCCGCGGCGAGCCAGAGCCCGACCGGGCCGGCCCCGGCGATGAGCACGTCGAGCATGACAAGTACTTCCTCTCACAATCGGCATGATGCTTCGGGACGGTGCGCCATGACGGCCGCGCGCCGATCAGCGGCCGATCCGCGGCGGTGAGGACGGCGGCGGGGACGGCGGCGGCGTCGTGGCGTCGGGCGGGCGCTGCGGCTCAGCGGGCGCTGCCGAGGTTCCGGTCGGCGTCGGCGCCTTCGAGCATGAGGGTGGTCTCCTCGATGCGGCGGAAGCGGCCGTCGGGGGCGAACTCGGCGAAGAGGTAGACCTCGATGCGGACGGTGGAACCGTCGGTCTTGGTGATGGTCATGGTGTGGCGGTCGGCGTAGCGGTCGCCGGAGATGAGCTCGTCGTGGACGTCGACCGAGCCGCCGGCCACGACCGTGCGCAGGTGGGCGATGTGGGCGAGGAACTCGGTGCGGTCCGCCCACGCTCCGTCGGTGCGCTGGCGGTAGTCGGGGGCGAAGTGCCGGTCGGCGGCCTCGTCGAGGTCGAGTCCCGGGGTGAGGAGCAGGTCGGTGAGGGCGGAGCGTGCGTCGGTGCGGGTGCTGGCGGTGGTCATGACGGTCCCCTCGGGGTGCGCGATTCGCTGGAAAAGTGCGTGCGCTGAGCACGCATGTGCACCGTACTACAGACTGCGTGCGCCGCGCACGTAAATCTGGGCGGGTGGAGAAACCTGACGGAACGCGATGCAATGCCACGGAGCGCGACGACGTGATGTCGTCGGTGCCGGTGCCTCTACCGGTCTGTCGGCGTGTCGAGATAGCGGGCGACCGGACCGAGCGTGAGTAGTCCACTGCCCGCTCCGGCGAGTTCCCCGGCGGCGGATCGGAGGCGTGAGCGTGCGCGGGAGAGGACCGGCTGGTCGTCCAACTCCTGGGCGAGGGCGGCTTCCAGGCAGCAGAGCGCCTCGTAGAGGAGGTCGGCCGGCGGCTCGGGGAGGGCGCGGAGGGCGGCGCGGGCGCGGCCCCGGTGGCCGGTGGCGAGGTGGGCGAAGGGCTCGGCCCACGGGCGGTACGGGCCCCAGTCCTCGGCAAGGTCGACGGGCGGGACGGCGACGCCTTCGGAGAGGCGCAGGCAGAGGAGGGCGAGGGGGAGGAGGCCCTGCCGGAGGCCGGGCATGCCCGCGCCGTCGAGGCGTTCGGCGGCGGCGCGGTAGGCGGATTCGGCCTCGCGGGTGTGGCCGTGGGCGGCGAGCCGCAGGGCGGCGTACCACTCGGTGAACACGCCGACGAGCGGGAGCTCATGGCGCTCGGCGAGCCGGTCGGCTGCGGCGGCATGGGCGTCGGCGGCGGTGAAGTCGGCCGGCGCGCAGGCGGATTGCAGGCGGACGAGGTGGCCGAGCACCTCGAAGGTCACCAGCCCGTGGCGGGTGGCCAGGCCCACCAGCTCGGCGCCGATCGCGTCGCGCTCAGGCGCCTGCCCGGCACTGTGGCAGGACTGCATGAAGCGGCCGTTGAGCGCGAACGCGAGGAGCGTCGGATCGCCGAGGCGCCGGGCGAGGTCCTCGGCCTCGCGGGCCGCCTCCGGCCCGCGCTCCTCGCGCGTGCCGCGCATCTCCAGGGCGATCGTGGCGAGCAGGCGGCAGCGCGCCGCCTCGGCGCCGGCGGGCAGGGCGGCCAGGGCGCGTTCGGCCGCGGCGACGACCCGGGCGGCCAGCGGCGGTTCGTCACTGCGGGTCCAGACGGCCGGCACGTCGTAGGCGCCGATCACGCGGGCCGTCAGCTCCGGATCGCCGAACTCCTCGGCCGCCGCGATCGCCTCCACGCGGTGCCGTGCCGCCGTCCGCAGCCCCTCCCCGCCGGTGACGGCCAGGTTGCGCATCAGCCCGACGGTGCCCTCCAGCCGCGCCCGCGCGGTGGCGGCGAGCGTACGGTCGTACGCCTCGGCGGCGCGCGCCCAGACGTGGGCGGCGGCTTCGACGGGGGTGGCGGTCCCGGGCGTGCTGGTCGTGCCAGCTCTGCCGCGCTCGCCACCCCCGTCCAGCTCCGGCGCCTGCGCCAGGATGTCCGCCTCCAGCCGCCGCAGTCCCGCCCCCGGGTCCAGCCCGAGGCGCCCGGCCAGCACCGACCGCGCCTCCCGCAGCACCTCCAGTGCCTCCCCCTGGCTGCCCGCCCGGTACTGGGCGAGCGCGAGGAGCCGCCAGGCCTCCTCGCGCCACGGGTGGTCGGTGAGGTGCGCCCGCAGGTCGGGGACGGCCCGCGCCGCCCGCCCGAGCGCGAGCAGCGCCCCGGCCCGCCGCTCGACGGCCTGGAGCCGCAGCTCGGCGAGCCGGGCCCGGTCGGCGCGGGCCCACTCGGCCCCGCCCGCCTGCGCCCCGCCCGCCCGCGCCCCGCCCGCCTCCGCGTACGCGGGGCCGCGCCACAGCGCCAGCGCCTGCTCCAGCTGTGCCACGGCCTCGGCCGGCGGCAGCGCCGGGGCCCTCTCCACGGTCGCCTCGAAGCGCCACGCGTCGACCGCGTCGGGCGCGGCCCGCAGCGCGTACCCGGGGCCGTCGGTCACCAGGAGGCGGGCGGGCGCGCGCGGGGGCCGGCCGGGTTCGAGGGCGCGGCGCAGCGCGCCGACGAAGGTCTGGACGGCGCCGACGGCGCCCGCGGGCGGTTCGTCCCACAGGTCGTCGACGAGCCGGGCGACGGGCACGACGCGCCGCCGGGCGACGATGAGCCGGGCGAGGACGGCCCGGTGGCGGGGGCCCTTGAGGTCGAGCGACGCACCGTCGGCGTCCTGCGCCGTCAGCGGCCCGAGGACGCCGAACCGCACCTGCGTCACGTCTTCCATCCCGGGGTCCACGGTACCCGCCCGGTGCGTGCTGATCGTCCGCTGATTCGGGCGCGGGAGGCTCGTCCCGTACCCAGTCACCGCACGAGAGGACGAGTTCTCATGACGCAGACCATTCCCGGCTTCGAGCACCACCGCGTCGAGGTCGCCGAGGACGTCCGCCTGTTCGCGGCCGTCGGCGGTTCCGGCACGCCCGTCGTGCTGCTGCACGGCTTCCCGCAGACCCACCTCATGTGGCGGCACGTGGCCGCGGACCTGGCCGCAGGCCACACCGTGATCTGCCCCGACCTGCGCGGCTACGGCGCCAGCGACAAGCCCGCCGAGACAGCCGACGGCAGCGCCTATGCCAAGCGCACGATGGCCGCGGACGTGGTGGCCCTCGCCCGGGCCCTCGGGCACGAGCGGTTCGCGCTCGTCGGCCACGACCGCGGCGCGCTCGTCGCCTTCCGCGCCGCCCTCGACCACCCGGACCGCGTCACCCACCTCGCCTCGCTGGACGTCCTGCCGCTGCTCGACACGTGGGACGTCATGCGCGGCACCTCCGCCGCCGTCGGCTTCCACCTCTACCTGATGGCCCAGCAGCCGGGCCTGCCGGAGCGGATGATCGCCGCGTCGGCCGATGCGTTCTTCGGGCACTTCCTCGACGCGTGGTCGCGCGATCCCGCCGCCATTCCCGAGGAGGTCCGGGCCGCGTACCTGGCGGCCTGCCGGGAGGCCGTCCCGTCGATCGTGGCGGACTACCGCGCCTCGGCCGGGATCGACGTCGCCCACGACACCGCCGACCGGGCGGCGGGCAGCCGGCTGCGCATGCCCGTGAGCGTCCTGCAGCAGGACTGGGGCGCGGCGCTCGGCTTCGACGCCGCCGCCCTGTGGCGCGCGTGGGCCCCCGATCTCGTCCACACCACGGTCGACTGCGGCCACTTCATGGCCGAGGAGGACCCGGCCCGGGTCACCGCCGCCGTACGGGACCTCCTGCGGCGCTGAGCGCCGGACGTGGTGAGGCCGTCAGCGGCGGGCGCGGGTGGCCTCGCGGGCGCGCAGGGTGGCGATCGTGGTGTGGCACCAGTCGCGGTTGCCCCGTTCGAAGGCGAGGCCGCGCAGGCAGGTGAGGTAGGGGCCGATGCGCTCGCCGTCGCGCAGGAAGTCGTCCTCCGGGAGGTCGCCGCGCATGGTGCGCAGCATGCGTTCGAACAGGTCGACCTTGGCCTGGGCGAAGGCCGCGCGCTCCGCCAGCCGGGCGATGAGGGTCGCGGGGTCGACGTGGTCGACGGTGCGGACCTTGACCATGAGGTCGTCGCGGACGAAGGAGGGCTTGGCGGAGGCGGCGGCGAAGTCGTCGAGTTCGGCGAGGCCCGTGTCGGTGACGCGGAAGACCCGCTTGTTGGGCCGATTGTCCTGGACGATCTCGCGGCCGCTGATCAGGCCGTCCTTCTCCAGGCGGGTCAGCTCGGCGTAGAGCTGCTGGGGCTGGGCGTACCAGAAGTTCGCCACGCCGAGGTCGAAGGTCTTGGCCAGTTCGTAGCCGCTGGCCTCGCCGTCGAGCAGCGCGGCCAGGACGGCGTGCCGTAGTGCCATCGGTCGGGTTCCCTTCGGATCGCCCCTGTTGCCGGACCCGCCGCCCATGGTACTCATGAAAGTGACTACTCACATTCATGAGTACCGCCAGTCCTCGGGAGAGTGCACCGTGACCGCCACTGCAGCCACCACCGCCGACCGCTTCCGCGCCGCCGTCGAGAACCGCGACGCCGCCGCTCTGGACGACCTGTTCACCGACGACATCCGCTTCTACAGCCCGGTCAAGTTCGTTCCCTTCGAGGGGAAGCCGATGGTGCTGGGCCTGTTCGGGGTCCTGCTGCGCACCCTCGAGGACTTCCGCTACGTCGGCGACCACACCGGCACCGCGGAGACCAGCGCCGACGGCACCGAGGCGGACACGTCCGTCCTGCTGTTCCGGGCCACGGTCGGCGGCAAGCAGATCCACGGCATCGACCTGCTGCACTTCGCCGAGGACGGCCGGATCAAGGAGTTCACGGTGATGGTCCGTCCGCTGTCGGCCGCTCAGGCGCTCGGGCAGGCGGTCTTCGCGGGCCTCGTCGCCGACGGCCTCGTCCCGGCGGCCGCGCAGTAACGGCAGCCGTGCAGTGGCAGCCGTGCAGTGACGGCGCCCGCGCAGTGACGGCGGCCGTTGCCCGCTGTCAGAGCGGCTCGCCGAGCGGCCCGTGCTCGGCCTCCAGGTTCGCGGCCCAGTGTGCCGCCCAGTCCGGCTGCGTGCCGTCGGCGTCGGTGAACCCGTACTCCCGGTACAGGCCCCACGTCGCCAGCGCCCGGCCGGACTTGGCCATGACGTCCGGGTCCGTGGCCAGGGCCGCCACCGCCCGGCCGAGGTACGCCGGGGTCTCGGAGCGGGCGAAGTGCGGGTCCGCCGCCACGCCGTCGCGCCAGGTCGCCTCGGTGACGCCGAAGTGGTCCAGCACGGCCTCCGAGCGCAGGAACCCGGGGGTGAGGGCCACGGCCGCGACGCCGTGCGGCTTGAGCTCGGCGGCCTGGGCGACGGCGAGCCGGATCACCGCGGACTTGGCGAGGTCGTAGAAGAACGAGCCCCGGTAGCGGGCGGTGTTGCCGTCGGTGACCTCCACGACGAGGCCGCGCTTGCGCGCGACCATCAGCGGGAGCGCGAACCGGCTGGTGATCACGTGGGTCTCCACCGCCTGGCGCAGCAGCCGCAGGCCCGTCTCCACGTCCTGCTCCCAGAGCGGGTGTTCCCAGTCGACGAGCGGATCGCCGCCCCAGACGGAGTTGACCAGGACGTCGAGCCGGCCGTCCTGCTCGGCGGCGATCCGCTCGACCAGGGCCGCGACTTCGTCCGGGCGGCTGTGGTCGGTGCGGACGGGGACGCCCAGGCCGCCCGCCGCGGTGACGCGTTCGGCGGTCTCCTCGATGGTCTCCGGGCGGTCCAGGTCCGAGCGGGTGCCGGTCGTGCTGCGGCCGGTGACGTACACCGTCGCCCCGGCGGCGCCGAGCTCGACGGCGATGCCCCGGCCCCCGCCCCGGGTGCCGCCGGCGACCAGGGCCACGCGTCCGGCCAGCGGCCGGCTGTCGATCGTCATGATTCCTCCGTGACTCGGGTGCGGCGGGCTGTCGTGTACGGGAGCAGGAGGGCGTCGACTTCCTGCCGCAGCCGCTCGGGGAGCGTCCCCTCGCGGTCGAGTGCCCAGTTCAGGCCCGTGCCGACGGCGCTCGCCTGCACCGATCCGGCGAGGGCGGACACGTCCGTCCCGGGGGTGAGTTCGCCGGCTCCGGCCGCCTCCGCCAGCAGGGCCTCGATGGCCCGGCGCTGCGCCAGGTGCACGGCGAGGGCGTGCTCGTGGAGCTCCGGGTCGGTGAGGTCCAGGCACAGGAACGCCAGGTGGTTGGCGAAGGTCTCGGGCGTGGCCATCGGCGCCGTCGACTCCACCAGCAGGGCGGTCAGCGCGGCGAGCGCCGAGTCGTGCCGCTCCCGCACCCGGGCGGGCAGTTCGGCGACGTCGTTCGCCGACTGCCGCGCGAGCGCCACCAGGAGCCCCCGTTTGGAGCCGAACCGCTGGACGAGGGTGCCGGGCACCAGGCCCACCTCGCTCGCCACGGCGGCCAGCGTCAGCCCCGGGGGCCCCACCCGCCCCATCACCTCGGCGGCGGCCCGCAGGATCACGGCGTCGTCGACTCCCCGGGGGCGGCCGGCCATCGCGCACTCCTCGCCTTTAATAAATGCTCGTTCATTTATTAAAGCGCGCCGACGGGTGCGGGGCAACCGTTGCCTGCGGGGCCGTCGCGCGGCCGACCGTCCCCGTCACGCCGGGACGGGCGCCATCCGGGCGACGATGCTGCGCAGAAGCGCGTTGAAGGCGCCCGGGCGTTCCTGGTGCGGCATGTGGGCGGCGTCCTCGATGACGTGGAGCTCGCCGTGCGGGGCGAGGTCGGCGAGCGTCCGCGACACCTCGACCGGGATCTCGGTGTCGAGGCGCCCGTGGACGAACGCGGCGGGCACGGCGAGGCCGCGGAGGGCCGGGCGCGGGTCGTAGGTCAGGGCCTCGGTGAAGAGGGCGTCGATGAAGACGCCCGAGTCGAGGAGCTGGCGCACCGTCCAGTCGGCGACGGCCGGACCGCTCGCCGGGCCGAACCAGTTGGGGACCCAGGCGGCGACGGTGCCGGCGCGGTCCTCGGCGAGGCCGGCCAGCAGGGCGTTGAGCTGCGGGGCCATGCCCTGGCTGGGCCAGTGGGCGGGGCCGTCCACCGAGACGACGCCCCCGATGAGCCCGGGCGCGGCCAGCGCGGCCTCCAGGGCGAAGGTGGCGCCGATCGAACTGCCCACCAGCACGGGCCGGTCGAGGCCGAGGTGGTCGACGAGCGCGAGCACGTCGGCGACGTTCCCGGCGACGTGGTTGCCCTCGGCCGGGTGGTCCGAGCGGCCGCAGCCCCGCCAGTCGACGGTCACCGTGCGGTGGTCCGCGGCCAGGCCGGCGACCTGGGCGCCCCAGACGCGGCCGCTGGAGCCCCAGCCGTGCAGGAACAGCAGCGGGCGGCCGGTGCCGTGGTCCTCGTAGTGCAGTTCGATCCCGTTGATCCGCGCGAACGGCATGACGTGCTCCTCAAGTCCGGTCCACCGCCGGTGCGATGGCGCAGGACCATCACACCAACCGGGCCGGCCGCGACCAAGGAGCGTTCCGCGCCTACACTCATCGGTGATCGTGATGAATCGCCGTGATGAATCGTCGGGGCGATCGTCGGGGTGATCGTCGAGGTGGGGGCTCTCGGGTGGAACTGCGTCAGATCCGGTACTTCCTCGCGGTCGCCGAGGAGCTGCACTTCGGCCGCGCCGCCGAGCGCATGCACATCGTGCAGTCCGCGGTGAGCCAGCAGATCCGGCGCCTGGAGCGGGAGTTGGGCGTCGACCTGTTCGACCGCACGACGCGGAGCGTGACGCTGACCCCGGCCGGCAGCGTCCTCGTCGACCGGGCCAGGGCCGTCGTCGCCGCCGAACAGGCCGCGCTGGACGCGATCGCGGCGCACCGGGCCGAGAACGCGGGCGGGGCCGCCGCGCTGCGCATCGGCACCAACGTCGGCCTCGGCGCCCGGCTCGAACGGCTGCTGGCGGCGCTGGAGCGCCGGGCGCCGGACCTCGCCGTCGAACTCGTCAGCGCCGCACCGGCGGACCGCCTCCAGCGCGTGCGCGACGGCGGGCTCGACGCGGCGTTCGTCCGCGGGGTGACCCGCAGTCCCGGGCTGGAGCTGGTGCCGGTCTGGCGGGAACGGTTCGTCGTGGCGCTGCCGGCCGGGCACGCGCTCGCCGCGCGCGAGACCGTCCGCCTCGCCGACCTGGCCGGGATGCCGCTGCGGATCGCCCCGCGCGAGGCCAACCCACACCTCGTCGACCTGGTCCTCTACGCGTGCCGCGCCGCCGGGTTCGAGCCGGTGCTCGGCCCGGCGTTCACCACCGACCAGGACACCCTGGCCGCGATCGGCGCGGGCGGCGGCCACTGGACGGTCTTCTACGCGACCCAGGCCGAGGTGCTCCCGACGATCCGTACCGTCTTCCGCCCCCTCGCCGGCCCGGACGCCCCGGCCATGCCGACCTACCTCGCCGTCCGGCCCGACGCGCCGGCCCGCACGGTCACACCGCTCCTCGACGCGTGCCGCGACGTAGCGGGGTAGCGGGGAGCGGAGTAGCGGGGGAGTGGAGTTCCCCTTGGCACGAGCGCGGCGAAACGGGGTAGTCGCGGGCGCACCCGGCGCGGTACGGACCCCGGGTAGCGATCGCCCGGCTGCGCACGGGCCTCCGGCGGCCCCGGTCAAGAGCCCGGAGCGTGCCTCCCGGGGTGCTTCGTCGCCTGGAGAACGCCGAGTGCGTTTTCTAGGATTCGGTGCCGATTCCCAGGGTCCCCACCCGGCATCCGCCCTGAAATCCAAGGCTGGAACCACCCCATGGCATACCCCCTCACCCTCTTGCGGACGGCGGCCGGCCTCTCCCGCCCGCGACGTCCACCGGCTCGGCCGGCCGCACTGGCTGGACCGGGCCACGGGCGACGCCGGTTTGCTCGACCAGCCCTTCACCGACGAGGGCACCGCCCACGTGCTGCGCGGTGCCGTCCACCTGCCCGACGCGCCAGGCCCGGCCGGACTCGTCCTGCTGCGCGACAGCGCCCCGCCCCGAACGGACCCGCCGTGACCGAACCCGAGCGCCCCCTCCTCGCCCTCCCCGACCTCGTCGCCCACGTCGGCGCCATACTGGCCGTCCCCGCGCTGGCCGTCCGCCTCGCCGCCCGGGACGCCCAGCGGCCCGAACTCGTGCCGGTGGCCTGGACGATCGGGGCCGCCGGCCTGCTCACGATCGCCGTGGGCGTCGCCCTCTCACTCCTGCGCTCCACCCGCCCGAGCCCGGCGGTGTGGGGGCTGCTGGTCTTCTGGGTGCTGGTCACCGGCGTCATCCTGCTGGAGGCGTGCGGCTGATCGACGGATTCACCGTCGGAGCCGAGGTCCCGGCCGGACCGGTCCGGCCGGGACCGCTCAGCCCCCGGCCGGGACGGCTCATCCCCCGGCCGGCTCGACCGTCAACTCCGAGCCGGCCACCAGCACTTCGCCGGGGTTCAGCCACAGCGACCAGTGGTCGAACTCCCCGTCCTCGGGGTCGCTGCGGTACATCGGGAACGTCTCCAGCCGCAGTCCGCCGAAGTCGAACCGGGTCGCCAGCGCGGGCGGCCGGATCACGACCTCCGTGAGTGCCCGGCCCTCCAGCCCGGCCAGCGCTTCGCCGAGCCCGGGGTCCTCGGAGCCGACGACAACCCGGTCGTCCGTCTCCAGCCGCCACGCGGCCATCTGGATCCACAGGTGGTACTCCCCGTAGACGCGGCCGAACCGGTCGGGCGGCTGTGGCCGGCCGAACTCCATGGTGACGAAGCTGCCCATGCCCCGCCGCACGTCCCACGCGGGCCGCCCGAGCAGCGGGCCGATTCGCCGGTGGGCCTCGGCGACGCCGACGACCGCCTTCACGCCGTCATCTCCCAGCGCGCCCCCGGGCCGACGACGAGCCGACCGCCGGACGGCCTGCGGAACGTCCAGTCCGGGGCCGCCGAGGGCGTGTGGTGGCGCAGCGGGAAGACCGTCAACTCCAGCTCCCCGAAACGGAAGAGCGTGTCCCACCCGGGTGCCAGGACGTGCACGCCGGTGATCGCGCGGCCGGTCAGCACGGCGAGGTCCTCGGCCAGCCGCCGCTCACGGTCCCCCGACGCGGCCACGACGCCGTCCGGCCGGTCCAGCCGCCAGGCCGGTGCGTGGACCGCCAGCCACCGGCGCCGGACCTGTCTCCTCCCGTCGTCCAGCAGCCGCGTCAGCCGGACCTGCAGCCCGAACCGGCCGCCCCCGTCGAGCGGCACCCGCACCTGCTCCACCACGCCGCCGGCGAGGCGCGCGGCCGCGGCCCGCAGCCCTTCGATGTCCGTCGTCCCCTTCATCGCGCCCGAGTATGGGGACGGATGGCGCCGTCGTGCAACGGAAATCGGCCTACCCGCCGCGATGGGGCCGTTGGCCTCTTGTGGTGGGAGTGGCGGGCGCGCAGCGTAGGGGGTGCTGTTGGGCGGGGTCCACCGAGTGGCAGGAGGATGGCGGAGATGAGCACGGACATCGCGGTGGTGGCCTTCGGAGGGGTGTCGCGCGAGGTGCTGGCCGAGGGCCGGGCCCGGGTCGCGGCGGGCGGCCGGCCGTGAGCAGACCCCGGTACGACCGCGCGTCGGCGAACGACGGCTCCGACGAAGGACTGCCCGAGGGCTGGACGATCGAGCGCATCCGCACCGCCTCGGGGGACTCTGACGCCGAACTGCTCTCCCTCGCCCGGCTCGTCGTCGTCGAGGTGCACGGCCGCGCCGACCACGAGACCCTCCGGCCGAGCATCATCATCTCCTTCCACGGCCTCTGCCTCGTGAAGGCCGGCGACGACTGGTACATGGGGGACCTGGACTCCGACGGCTCGATCTCCTGCTGGTCCTCCTACGGCCCCGACCTGGGGGAGGCCATCCGCGGCCTGTGACCGTCCTCTGCGAGAATCGGCGCATGGCTGATCACGACGAAGACCGCGGCTACCTCCTCGACAACCGGCGGGCGGAGGCCGGCGTCCGCTTCGACGCCCTCGCCGAGATCTTCAACCCGGTGACGTTCGGGCACGTCGACCGGATCGGCCTCGGCCCGGGCATGCGGGTCTGGGAGGTCGGCGCCGGCGGCCCGTCCGTTCCGCTCGGGCTGGCGGAGCGCGTCGGGCCGACCGGGATGGTGGTCGCCACCGACATCGACGCCTCGTGGACGAGCGGCATCGCCGACGGCACGATCGAGGTGCTCACCCACGACGTCGTCGCCGACCCGCCGCCGCCCGGCGAGTTCGACCTCGTGCACGCCCGGCTCGTCCTCGTCCACGTCCCCGACCGCGCCGAGGCGCTGCGCCGCATGGTCGGGGCGCTGCGCCCCGGCGGCCGGCTCCTCCTGGAGGACGCCGACCCCGCGCTCATGCCGCTGATCTGCCCCGACGAGTCCGGCCCCGAGCAGCGGCTCGCCAACCGGCTGCGCAACGGCTTCCGCGAGCTGATGGCCTCGCGCGGCGCCGACCTCGCCTACGGGCGCACCCTGCCGCGCGTGCTGCGCGAGGCCGGGCTCGCCGACGTGCAGGCGGACGCGTACTTCCCGATCACCTCGCCCGCGTGCGCCGTGCTGGAGGCCTCGACGGTGCGGCACGTCCGGGGCCTCCTGGTCGAGAAGGGCCTCGCGACGGACGAGGAGATCGACCGGCACCTCGCGGCGGTCGAGAGCGGGAAGCTCGACCTGGCCACCGCCCCGCTGATCTCGGCCTGGGGCCGCCGCGTCTGACGTTCCGTCCGGTTCTCAGGCGGCGAGCAGGTCGACCAGCGCGGACACCCCGTCCGGCCCGTGGCCCGCCTCCGCCGCCCGGCGGGTGAGGGCGAGCGCGGCGTCCAGGACGGCGGTGTCCAGGCCCCGGGCGCGGGCCGTGTGGGCGACGTGCGCCAGACCGGCCGCGGCGGAGGCCACGCTGCTGCGGTCGCCCGGGTGCCGGCGGTCATCGGCGCGCCGGGCGAAGTCATCGATCAGCGGGGGGAGCAGGAGTGGCAAGCCCTGGGCGTACGGCGCGAGTTCGGCGCCGCTGATGCCCTCGGCGCGGGCGAGCGCGAGGGCGTGGACGTACCCGTGCACGGTGGTCCAGAACAGGTCCAGCAGGGCCGCGTCGAAGGCCGCCGCCCGTCCGGGGTCCGTGCCGACGTGGCGCACGGTGCCGAGGGCCCGGAGCGTCTCCCGGTGCTGGGCGAAGGCCTCGGGGTCGCCGCTGAGCAGGATCGTGCCCCGGGGGCTGCCGATCGTCGGGGTGGGCGTGAGGATCGCGGCGTCGAGCAGACGGTAGTCACGGGCGTCGGTGGCGTTGGCGCGGGCGTCGTCGGGCGCGATCGAGGTGGCGTTGACGAGGGTCCGGCCGCGCAGCGCCGCCGCGGTGGTGTCCAGGACGGCCCGGCCGGCCGGCTGGTCGCGGACGCAGAGCAGGACGAGGGGGGAGCCGGCCACCGCCTCGGCGGCGCTCGCGGCCGACCGCGCACCGCGGGCGAGCAGGTCGGCGTCCCGGCCCGGCGTGCGGTTCCACACGGTGGTCGGGTGCCCGGCGGCCAGCAGCGCCCCGGCGAGGGCCCGGCCCATCGGGCCCAGGCCCAGTACGGCAACGGCGGTGCGGGCAGGGGTGGTTGAGGAAGATCGTTCGTTCGGCATGCCGGTTACGCTAGACCTTCACGCCGACGTCAGAGTCAAGCCGGGACGCGGCGCCCGTCCCGTCCTCAGGAGGTGCCCGCGATGCGGATCGGAGAGCTCGCCCGGCGGACCGGCGTCACGCCGCGCGCCCTGCGCTACTACGAGGAGCAGGGGCTGCTCACCCCCGAGCGCCGCCCCAGCGGCTACCGCGAGTACGGCGAGCGGGACGTGGACGCCGTCCACGGCATCCGAACCCTCCTCGCCGCCGGACTCAACAGCGCCGCGATCGCCGAGATCCTGCCGGGCCTGCCGCTCCCGGGCCGCCGCCGCCCCGGCCCGACCTGCCCGGAACTGCTGGCGGGCCTGGCCCGCGAACGCGCCCGGATCACCCGGCAGATGGACGCGCTCGCCGCTGCCCGCGCCCTGCTGGACGAGATCATGGGTGCGGACGCGCCGAGCGAGGCGATCCGCCGGCGCGGAGCGTCGAACGCTTCTCCGTCGCGCGCCTGAGTAACCACGCTCACCAGGCGCCGCTCAGTCCCATGCCGGGCCCTCCGCGAGCTTCTCGGCGATCCGGTCGTGGAAGCTCCGGCGCTCCAGCGCCCGCTCGACGTCGGCGACCACCCGGCTCAGCGGGTACGGGATCTCGGCCTCGATCTCGGCCAGCGCCGCCTCGGTGGCCCGCCGCTCCGCCGCCAGCCGACCGGTGATCGCGCGGGCCTCGTCGGTGAGCGTCACCTTCTTGCTGCGCGCGTCATCGCCCGGGACGGTCCGCACCCAGCCCGCCGCGCGCATCGCGGCGACCTTCTGACTGAGCGCGGAGTGCGTCCGCCCGACCGACTCGGCCAGCTCGGTGATGGTCATCGGCCCGTGGGTGTGCAGCCGCAGGAGCTCCATGACGAAGGTCGGCTTGAGCCCGTCGATCCGCGCGTCGGCGTAGACCCGGCCGATGTCCGCGTCCATCGACGCCTGGAGGAGCCGGAGGGGGCGCCAGAGGCTCTGGAGGGTGGGGTCGTCGGTCATGACGCAGATCGTAACAGCACTTATATAAGCACTGTTACGATTCGCGGCGTGCTGTCAGGCCCTATAGGTGCGGCCGAGATGGGCTGTGGGGGCCTGAGTCCTCGCTGAAGCGGGCGCTGGTGAGGTGGACCGGGAGGGACCGAAGGCCGTGGAACATGGTTCCGTGCCACGGCAGGTGATCGGGGTCGCAGGCCGGGCGGAGGTGGGGGAAGCGGTCGAGGAGTGCGGTGAAGGCGATCTCTGCTTCCACGCGTGCCAGGCGGGCACCGACGCAGTAGTGGATACCGTGTCCGAAGGCGACGTGTCCGACGGTGGACCGGGTGATGTCGAGACGGGTCGGGTCGGGGAACTGGCGGGCGTCGCGGTTGGCCGAGGTGAGGGCGACGGCGACGGTGTGGTGGGCCGGGATGAGGACATCGCCGATCTCGACGGGTTCGGTGGTGTACCGCAACGAGGCCGTGTTGACGGGGCCTTCGTACCGAAGGAGCTCTTCGATCGCTGCGGGCATCAGGGAGCGGTCGGCGCGCAGGGCCTCGAGCTGCAGGGGGTGACGGAGCAGGGCGAGGGTGCCGTTGCCGATGAGGTTCACGGTGGTCTCGTGGCCGGCGACCATGAGCAGGAAGGTTGTCGAGACCAGTTCCTGCGGGGTGAGTCCGCCCGAGTCGTCACTGGTCCGGACGAGATCGGTGAGCAGGTCCTCGCCCGGCGCGCGCCGCTTCTCGTCGATGAGTTCCCGCAGGTATGCGAGGAGGGAGGGCAGGGCCTGCATGACACGGGCGGGATCGTTGGAGTTGCCTGCCGCGGCCCAGTGGTGGACTTGTTCGCGGTCGGGCAGGGGAACACCCAGTAGCTCGCAGAGGACGCCCATCGGCAGCGGGTAGGCGTAGTCGCGCATGAGGTCGGCCCGGGGCCGGTCGGCCATGGTGTCCAGCAACTGGTGGGCGAGGGTTTCGATGCCGGGCTTGAGGCGATCGACGGCCCGGGCGGTGAACACCTTGTTGACGAGTCCGCGCAGCCTGGTGTGGTCCGGGGGATCGGAATTCAGCATGTGGGAGACGAGTTCCATGGCGAGTGCGGCGATTCCCGCATTCGAGGTTGTGCTGTTCTTGATGGCCTTCCGGGCGTTCTCGACGTCCTTGGAGAATCGCGGGTCGGACAGTACGGCCCGGGCGTCGTCGTAGCGTGTGACGAGCCAGACCTTGAGCCCGCCGGGAAAGACCACGCGGCGGACCGGTGTCTCCTCCCGCATCCGCTCGTAGAACGCGTGGGGGTCGGCTTCGTGTTGTGGCCCGTCGAGTGTCTGCTCTTCGTCCAATTCGGTGTGCACGGTTCCTTCAGAGCGCGGTACCCGACTGAGGTGCGACTGAGCGAGGGTACCGCCGGTCGGGGCAGCGGGAGGGATCCTGCATCAACATTCCTTGCGCGCCGCTGGATAATAATCCTGACGGAAACTAATAATTATCGAAAATGCGAATGGTGGTGCCGGGCCGGCGACTTCAAGAATATTTGACATGCGTCTTCGGCGTGAATGCACTGCCCCTCGGTTATTCTGTGCGCGGAAACGTCGACGCGCGGACAAGGACGAGTGAGCCGCTGCCGTTGTGAGGAGCTGTATGGCGTCCCATCTGGCATCCGTGGTGTCCGGAGTCGGGTCCTTTTTGCCACCGCGCATCATCGGCAACGACGACCCTCCGCTGTCCGGGTTGGACACCTCCGCGGAATGGATCCGCAGTCGGACGGGTATCGAGCGCAGGCGGTGGGTGGAGCCCGGGACGAGCACCGGGGATCTGGCCGTGCGGGCCGGACGGGCCGCGCTGCGCAGCGCCGGCGATCCCGCGGTCGACCTCGTGGTCCTCACGACGACCACCCCCGACCACCACTCCCCGGCGACCGCGCCCTGGGTCGCCGCTCAGCTCGGGCTGGGCACCGTGGCGGCCTTCGACGTCGCCGCCGCGTGCTCGGGATTCACCTACGGCCTGGCCGCCGCGGACGCCTGGATCACATCGAAGGCCGCGCAGTGCGTCCTGGTCGTGGCGGCGGAGACCCTGTCGACGATCACCGATCCCTCGGACCGCGGCACGGCAGTCGTCTTCGCGGACGGCGCCGCAGCCGCAGTCCTCCGCGCCGGCCGAATGGACGAGCCCGGCGCGATCCAGGGCGTGCTCCTGGGGAGCGACGGCACGCGCCACGACCTCGCGGTCGTCAACGCGGGCGGCTCCCGCAGGCCCGACCGCGAAGGCCTGGCCGACCCCGCCGACCGCTGTCTGCGGATGCTCGGCCCGGACATGTTCGCCCACGCGGTGCGCCGCATGACCGAAGTGTCCAGGCAGCTGCTGGACAGACTGAACTGGCCGGTCGATTCGCTCGGAGCGTTCATCGGGCACCAGGCCAACCAGCGCATCCTCGACAAGGTCGCAGACCTGGTCGGTGTACCCGCGGCGAGCCGCTTCGCCAACATCCGCGAGGTCGGCAACACCTCCTCCGCCTCGATCCCGCTGGTCATGCACGACCTCGTCGCCGGCGGGGCCGTCCCGTGCGGAGCCAGGACCCTGCTGACCGCCTTCGGCGGCGGAGCCGTGTGGGGAGCGGTCGCCCTGACCTGGCCCGACATCAAATCCTCCACCGAAGGACACCGATGAGCACCTCGCAGCACCCCCTTGACCACATCCGCACCTACCTGGCGAGGGCCTTCGACCTGTCGGTCGACGAACTCACCGCTGAGCGGACGTTCGAAAGCCTCGAGCTGGACTCCATCGCCCAGGTCGAGATGTTCGTGACGCTCTCCGACCACTACGGCATCCACCTGGACGACTCGTGGGCACACGGGGGGATGACCCTCCAGCAGACGGCCGGCCTCGTCACCGCCGCGCTGGAAGGCATCGGTGGCCCGCGGCAGAGCACGGACACCCTCGGCCCGACCGTCCCGCCCCTGACCACCGCGTGAGGGAGAGCCGTGACCGAAGCGATCACCCGAACCCTGTGCATGGACGGACTCTCGTTCTCCTACCAGGTCGTCCATGCCGAAAACCCGTCCACCGACCCGGTCTTCGTCATCGGGGGAGTGCTCCA
This sequence comes from Kitasatospora sp. NPDC057904, assembly GCF_042887925.1. Lineage (NCBI taxonomy): Bacteria > Bacillati > Actinomycetota > Actinomycetes > Kitasatosporales > Streptomycetaceae > Kitasatospora > Kitasatospora sp. NPDC057904. Next base: position 311,262 of record NZ_JBHVOL010000002.1, on the reverse strand, counting down.
GGGCATGCACGGCTGGTCCATCATGGAGCGCCATGTCCTGCCCCACGCCAGCCTCATCTCCGTGGACCTGCCCGGCGCGGGCGAGTCCACCCCCCTGCGTCCCGAGCAGAGCATGGAGACCATGTGCCGGGCCACCGAGGCCATCATCGACGACCTGGGACACGACCGGGTCAACTTCCTCGGCTACTCCTTCGGCTCCGCCATCGCCTTCCGCTGCGCACAACGCCGACCGGATCGGATCGCCAAGCTGGTCCTCGGCGGCGTCCCCGTCCGCATCAGCGACAAACTCACCGACCTGTGGATGCGCGGAGCCCAGCGGATGCTCGGCGGCGATGCCAACGGGTTCGTCGATGTGCTCGCCGAGATGTTCCTGTGCTCCGACGCCGAGGCCACCATCAGGAACCGTGACGTCGTACGGCAGCTCGTCAAGCGCATGACCTTGCGCGGGGTCACCGCCAGCGCCCACGGATTCGAGACGATGGAACGCTCCGTCCTGGAAAACCTCGACCCCGACGGCGGACTGACCGGGGTACCCACCCTCGTCTTCTGCGGTGAACACGACACCATCAGTTCCCTGGAGGAGCAGCGCGAGTTCGCGGCGACCATCGAGGACTGCACCTTCGCCGCTATCGCCGAGGCCGACCACTGGGTGTTCATGCAGCGCCGCGAGGAGGCCAGCGACCTCGTCATGCGTTTCTTCACCGGCAGCCCCCTCGACGACTGCGACTACCTCGTCGAACCGGCCATCACCGCGAGGCCGCGGGCAGGCCGCTGAGTCCTGCCCGCACCGCCGACGAGAGCGGCCGACGGGCACGGCCGGCGCCGGCCACCGGACGACTCGGAACCAGAACACCGATCGGGGCAATGTGACACACACCGTCGTGGCAGGACTGGGATGCTGGCTGCCGCCGACCATCGTCCACAACACGGACCTGATGGCACCCGGCATGGACGCGTTCGTCCGGCGTCGAATCGGCATCGCCCGGCGGCACCGCATCACCGACGGCCACGCCACCGCCCACCTCGCAACGGAAGCAGGGACCCGTGCCCTCGCCTCCGCCGGCATCCACACCGCCGACGCAGTCATCCTGGCCACCACCACCCCCGACCGGCTCTGCCCCGCCGGAGCCCCTGAAGTAGCCAGCGCCCTCGGCATGACCGGCACACCCGCCTTCGACATCAACGCAGGCTGCTCCGGCTTCCTCTACGCCTGCGAACTGGCCAAGGGCCTCATCGCCGCCGAGACGGCCGACACCGTCCTGGTGATCGCAGCCGAGAGCACCTCGACGATGGTCAACCCCACGGACGCTGCCACCGCCCCCATCTTCGGCGACGGATCCGGTGCCGTCGTGCTGCGGCGTGCCCGCCCCGGCCAGGAACCCACGCTCGGCCCGACCGTCTGGGGCAGCGACGGCACCCTCGCGGACGCCATCGCCATTCCGGCGGGCGGAGCCCGCCAACGTGCCTCCCGCCACCCTGCCGGAGCCGACCTCTACCTTCAGATGCGGGGCACCGAAGTACTGCGCAACGCGGTGCGCCGCATGAAGGCCGCCGCCACCGGTGCCGCCGAGGCCGCCGGCTGGCGCCCGGCGGACGTGGACGTGTTCCTCGCCCACCAGGCCAACGCCGCGATCACCACCGCTCTGGCCGCGGCACTCGACCTCCCCCGTGCCGCCATGCCCTCCAACATCGAGACGGTCGGCAACACCGCCGCCGCGTCGCTGCCGATCCTGCTCGCCCAGACGGCCGGCGACGGCACGCTGAAGGAAGGCCACCGCGTCCTGCTGGTGGCCTTCGGCAGCGGACTGTCCTGGGCCGCGACCACCGCCGTCTGGCCCCCGGGACTCGTGCCCGGCCTCTGATCCCCGGGCCACCACACCGTCCAGCCGACCGGCGCCCGACCATCCACGGAGAATCCATGAGCGACATGCTGCGGATCGTCATCGACACCCTGACACAGAAGGCCGGACTCCCCGCGGTCGCCATCACGCCCACGGCCACGTTGGCCGAAGCAGGCGTGGACTCCATGGCCATCGCCGTCCTCGCCATGATCCTGGAGGACGACCACGGCATCGTGATCACCGAGACCGACCTGTCGGCCAACTCCACGGTCGCCGAACTCGCGGCCTTCATCGACCGCCACCAGGCGGCCACCGCATGACCGGGCAGGCCCTCGCACCGCACCCGACCGAAACCCACGTCCACGACCACCACATCGCCTGGCCGCCGGCCCCCTACCCCTGCCGCGTCCTCACACCCCGGGCTCCCACGTCGTGCGAGCCACTGCTGGTACTCGGCGGAGGCCTCCAGAGCCGCCATTCCTGGGCCCGACTGGAACGCCGCCTCTGCCCCCGCCACCGGGTCCTCATCCCCGACCTGCCCCCCGCGCGCTCACCCGACCAGGCCCGGACGAACCTCACCTGGGACGACCTCACCCAGGCCGCCCTGGCAGCCGCCGACCAGCTCCGCATCGGACGGTTCGCCGTCCTCGCCGTCTCATCCGGCTACCCCGTCGGCTACCGGCTCGCCCAGCAGCACCCCGACCGTGTCACGCGACTCATGCTCTTCGGCGCCGCCCCTCGACCCGGCCCCCGGCTCGCCGCGCTCATCAGGGAAGGACTGCGCCGCGAGGCCACGGCACCGCCTCCCGCCACGACCGGTAGCCAACGCCGCACCGCAGCCCGGCTCGTGGACGTCCTGACCAACACCCGGGCAGCCGAAGACCACCTGCTCGTCAAGGCCGCCGCACGCGTCATGCTCGACCAGCTCGCCGCTTCCCCCCAAGACCCCCTGATCCGCTACGTCGTCGATCGCGGCTCCCTCCTCCTGAGCGACCCGCTGCCCCCCGGCGGACTCGCCGGCATCCCCGCCCTCGTCGGTGTCGGCGAGAACGACACGGCCACCACCGTCGAGGACAACCGCGCCGTGGCCGTCACCATCGCCGACTGCACCTTCCTCGTGATGCAGCACGCCGACCACCTCCTCCACCTGGAACGTGACGCCGACTTCGCGGCCGCCATCACCCTCTTCCTGCACGGCGAGTCCCTGGGCACGCTGCCCCACAGCACCGTCGAGCGCCTGCGCTGACCCGCGAGCGGCGTCAGCCGAGCTCCTCCAGGAGCGCCGCCGTACCGTCTTGCCGCCCCACCAGCCGACCGATTTCCTGAGTCCGGACCCGGTACTCGTGTCCCTCCAGCAGCCGGTCCAAGGCCCAGCCGAGATTGTCGGCGTTCAGTCGCCGCTGCGGAATCACCGCCGGGGTGAGGCCCAGCGCCCGCAGCCGAGACGACCAGAACGGTTGGTCCAATCCGACGGGGACCGGAAGCGCGGGAGTCATGGCCCGCAGGCAGGCGTGCACGGTGCCGGGCCCGGCATGGTGCACGGCCGCCCGCATCCGAGGCAGGAGCCAGTCGTGCGGGCACGGCCCGATGTTGAGGACGTCGTCGCCCCGGGCCTCCAGACCGGCCCACCCGCCCTGGACCACGGCACGCACCCCGAGCCGCCGGACAACCGTGGTGACGGTGTCGGCGAGCTGCTCGACATCGATGCCGGTCATGCTTCCGAACCCGAAGTAGACGGGGGCAGGTCCCGAGTCGAGGAAGTCCACCAGCCGGGCGTCGGGCCGCCAGCCCGCGGCCCGCTGCGGGTGCCAGGCACCCACCACCCGGTGCGGGGCGGGAATCCGCACCCCGCGCGGCATCAGTGCCGCGCTGAACCCGTACCGCACGGCACAGGTGGAGAGCGGCAGCCGTAGGTCCTCCATCCTGCCGCGCGGGAGGTTGAGCTCCCGTCGCAGATAGCCGTTGGCAGACCGGTAGATCGGACTCAGGACAAGTCTGACCAGCGCGTCCGTCGCACGGTAGCGCCCGTGCGAACCGCCGGTCACGAGCCGCGGGAGCATCATCGCGTGGGAGACGGTGTAGACGCCGATGCAGGGAATGTCCAGCCCGCGGCCGACGAGGGCGGCCTGCGGGTGCAGTAGCGGATGCGCGAGAAGGACGTCGGCGCCCGCGCCCGCTGCCGCCAACAGGTGTTCCGCCGCGATGAGGGCCATGTCCCGGGCGTTGTCCCTGCGCGCGCGCCGCGCCCTCGGCTGCCCGATCTCCGCTTCCTGCCGATCGAGGGGCATGGCGCGGACCTTGAGGGCCAGGCCGTGGAAGGTCGCCGCGTGCCGGCCGGACGTCACCACCACGACATCGTGCCCGGCCTTCTTCAGGCCCGCGGCCAGTCCTGCGTAGGGCGCGATGTCGCCGGCCGTGCCCCAGGTGGCCAGCACGACGCGCCGCGGGGCGCTGAGGACGATTGCGGGGTTGCGATCCATGGCCGGCAGCCCTCCGTGGGTCGGGAAAGGGGACGGCAGGCGGCAACGGGAACCCGGAACCAGTGGTCACCATGCCAAGACGTCCGCACTCACAACGCGCGCCGCGCCACTGGCGTTACGAGCGCCGCCGCGAGCCGTCGCTGGGAAGGCCGAGCAGCCGCGCGGCGCGCTCGGGCGGGGGACCACGCGGCGTGTGGGTCAGCGGCCCTCGTGGACACTCCGGCCGGCCGCCGACACCCGCAGGTCCGGTTGTCGGAGGTGCAACAGGCTCCGATCGGGCCGGCCGGACGGGCGTTCGTGCACCGGCTCCGCCTCGTCGTCGTCCCCGACGATCTCGTAGAGGCGCACCATCACCATGTACAACTGACGCTCGGCGCTCCCCACGTGGTTGCGTCGGCCGAACGCGGCCATCATGGTCAACTTCGTCGCAGCATGGGAGGCCTGGTGGAAGATCTCCCGCATGAGCGACCTCTGGCCCGGCTCGCTCACGGCGCGCGCCAGATTGGCCAGGTCCGCCGACAACTGCTTGGCAGCCATCCCGAGTTCGTCCAGCTCCCACGCCGGGTCGGCCCTCGTCTTGTGTCCGATCCGCGACCGGGTCAGCTCGCCGGCCAGTTGCCGCGCGGTACGGGCTGCGCGCCGAAGGGCGTCGTCCGGTGGCCTGCCGGCCGGTGTCGGCCACCAGGGCGCGGCCCATGCCCGGTCGGTGGTACCGGACGGCGTGACCTGCTGCCACCGACGGACGCCCATCACCCGTCCGTCCGGTTCGGCCAGGGCTTCCCATACGGACTCGGGCAGCACCAGGATCGGCCCGGGATCGTTCCGGTGCACGAATTCGTCCCGGACCGACCTGAGGAGAGCGAGTTTCCGGCCCAGATCCCAGAGCACGCGTCGATCCGATGACCGGGTCCCCAGGACGCCGGCCAGGTAGCGCGGCCGGTGTTCCCGGGACAGCCCGGCCGCCACGAGGCGGAACCAGCGGGCGATCGACTCCCCGTCCGCGTCGTTCGGCAGCACGGCCATCACCCCGTCGCCCTGCTCGACCCTGCAGTCCTGCCAGCCGACGACCCGCGAGCAGGCCTCCGTCACCGCGCGGAACCGCGCGTCCCGGAACTCCTGGTCACGGTGGTTGCGGATGCCGGACCGCTCGCAGTCCACGACCACGACGACGCGGCGGACGGGCTCCTCCACCGGGCTCTCCTCCTCGGCGTCATCCCAGTCGTAGACGTTCCGGTCCAGCACCGGCTCAATGGACTCCGGATCGAGTTCGGGCGCGATCGAGGATCCCCGCAGGGTCCTCAGGAAGCCCCGCAGCGATGGGCTCAGTCTGCCGACGTCCACTTCCGCGCCTCCGCGCGACGGCAGGCGGACACGCTCCAACTCCCGCGTCCAGACGCCCGCGTCGCTCGTGCCCGCGGTGCGGAGAATCGTGAGGGCCCAACGGATCAGGTCGCCGGTGACGGCCTCGGGCATGGGATTGGTCATGGGTGCGTCCTCCTCCGTTCCTCGTTGGTGGGGTCCTGCTGCTCGCCGGGTTGTCGGGGCCCGCGCTGCCGGCCGCGGCCGAGGTGGTCGCGAAGCCGTTTGACCCGCATGGAGACCGCGCCCTCGGAGAGTCCGAGGCGGGCCCCGATCTCCTTGTCCGTGAGTCCCAGGGCGCGCCAGCGGAAGATCTCCGCGAGGATCCGGCACTGATCGGGGGTGAGGTCCGGCCCGAGGTCGGCGATCACCGTCTCGGACGCCGCCAGGTCGGGCACGATGTCGTCGTGGGCGCGGTCCTGCTGCACTTCCCCGCCGTCCACGATGTCGGGCAGCGCGTCGCCGAGCGGGACTTCGACGGCGGCACCCGCCCCGAACTCCCGGCACCAGCGTCGGTGGGCGCCGGGGAAGGCCAGCAGGACCGCGCCCACGAAGTAGGAGGCGAGCGTGGCACCGCCGGCGCAGCTCCAGCCGCCCTCGATCAAGGCCTTCTCCCGGAACCGCGTCCAGGCGAGGGCGACCGTCTCGCCGATCAGCGACTCCCGCTCGTCCACCCGCTCGCGGAGGACCCGCCGCGTCCCGGCATCCGTGTCCAGGGGCCGGCCGGCGACGAAACAGCGGTGGTGGATCTGCTCTGTGACGATCCAGTGCCGCAGCACCTTCGTGCCCGTGGCTATCATCGCGGCTTCGAACAGCACGTAGTCGGGCCCGGTCCAGCCGCCGGCGGCGAGCCGGTCGACGAGGTCCTGGTCCGCCTTCCGGCGCGCGAGCGAGTCGGCCGGGGCGCGGGCGGGCTCTCTGGCCGGTGCCGGGTACGGCGAAGCGCCGCTCCTCTCGACCTGCACCATCGACCCTCCCGCGTTGCGGCCCAGCACCACGCTGCTCCTGTCGGCGTTGTAGGCCGGCGGACGAGCACGATCCCACGCATCGTCACAATTCTTTCGGGAAAAGATTTTTGGGCCGCTCACGTGGGTCCGGACGGTTCGCCCGACCTATGCCCGAAACGAACCGGGTCCGCCGGACCCGACCGCACCGCCAGGAGCGCGACCATGTCGCACGACCAGATCCCAGCTCAGGCCTCGTCGGAGTCCGTCACCCGGCCCGACCCCGTCGGCCCGGTCCTGGACGTCCGCGTCGGAGGGATCCGCTTGACGCTGGAGGTGCCGGCCCGCCTCCACCTCCTGGCGTCCGGCCTGATCACGTCCGGGACCGCCGCCGCCCTCGGGTACCTGCTCGCGGCGCGCTGAGCCCGGTGGCCCCCACGGACCTGATGCACAAGGGCCTGTGGGGGCTCTGACCGTCAGGCGTCGGAACGCGGGCGGGTGCGGCAGATGCGCGGGGCCTCGTCCTTGAGTCCCAGGAGGGCGAAGTAGTTCTGGCCGAGGGCGATGTCCCGGAAGGCCTCGTTGCCGAGCGCGCGGTTGATCCGGCTCGTGACCTCCAGTTCCTGCTCGTAGACCGCGTAGTCCTTGGTCCGGGCGGCCACGAAGTCCGTCCCGGTGATCGCCCGGGTGGGGTGGCGGTCGAGGAAGGCCGCGTACTTCTCGCGGACGCCCGGGCGGCTGAAGTAGAGGTCCTCCAGGACGCGCCAGCTGAGGTCGAGCGTCAGGTTCGGGTGGGCGTCGAGGAGCCGGTCGAGGATGCGGATGTGCTCGTCGGGGTCGAGGGTGGCGAGCTCCTTCGAGAGTCCCATGTGGGCCCACACGATCTTGTTGCCCGGGTACCGGTCGAGGATCTCCTCCATCAGGTGCAGGTACTTGGTCGGCTCCGCGTCGTTGCCGAGGTCGGAGTGGAACGTGACCGGGATGCCGCGCTCCCGGTACACCTGCATGAACGGGCCCCAGTTGGCGATGTCGTCGCTGTCGGCCGACTCGGCCTGGTTGGCGAACAGCGCCTGCTTGACGACGTTGACCTCGCCGGCCCACTTGAACATCTTCGGGTACTCGCGGTCGTAGAGCGCGATTCCGGTGGGGACGGTCTCCGGGTGGTGCAGGTCCATGAAGGTCATCGACAGCGTGAGGTGCGGGTCGTCCGGGTGCTGCTCGCGGAAGTTCTCGGCGTTGGCGATGTCGTTGCGGATGCTGGGCCGCACCGGCGTGCCGGGGCAGTCGAGGTAGTACACGCAGCCGGAGTCGGCGGGCAGGACCTGTCCGATGCCGAACATGTTGGCGTAGCGGACGCCGCTCTTGCGCAGGTAGTCGGTCATCTCCTCGAAGGGGATCGCCCGCCCGCCGAAGGGGCGGAAGTGGAGGTGGCTGTCCACCACCGAGGTGTAGGGCTGCTTGGCGCGGTCGAAGCAGGCGCGGGCCGCGAGGGCCTGGCCGGCCCCGGCCGGGGAGACGACGACCGCCATCGCGGCGGCCGAGACGGCGATGGCGGCCAGGGGTCTGTTGGTCCGGAGGGTGTTCTTCAAGGGGGCGCCTCCCGTGGCGAGCGGTCGGCGCGGGGCGCCGACTCGGAGAGCATCTCTGGGGGGCCAGGTTCGCCCGACGGTTCGTCGGTCGGTGGCGCCCGGAGAGGTGTCGGCGCGGCTGGCCGCTCGAACGGGTGCGGGGATGGGGCCGTTGGAGCGGATGCGAAGCAGCCTGACCTGTCGCCGGATCAGCGCTGGGCGCGCCGGAAGGTGCCCGGGGTGCGGCCGGTCTCGCGGGTGAAGAACTTGCCGAAGTTGGTGGGCTCGCCGAAGCCGAGGGTGCGGCCGATGGTCGCGACGGGGAGGTCGGTGTGGGCGAGGAGGCGCTGGGCCTGCAACGCGACGCGGGCGTCGGCGAGTTGTTTGGCGGTGCGGCCGGTGGCGGCCAGGCAGGCGCGGGTGAGGGTGCGGGGGGAGTAGCCGAGGCGGGCGGCGTACTCCTCGACGGAGCGGGTGGTGGCGAAGGACCGTTCCAGTTCGCGCCGGAAGGCGAGGTAGAGGTCGGGGGAGGGTTCGCCGGTGGGGCCCGGGAGGCGGGCGATGCGGATGAGGAACGCGCCGAGGAGCTGGCGCAGCAGCGCGCTCGAAAGGCCGGCGGGGGCCGCGCCGGTCCGGAGTGCCGCGTACTCGGCTTCCAGCTCCGCCGCCGCCCGCTCGAAGGCGCCGAACTCACCGGGCGGCAGCTGCCACGCGACCGGGCCGAAGCCGTCGAGCGCGGCGTGCGTCGCGGGCAGCGGCGGTGGGAAGTCGGCGGTGAAGAGGAGCAGGACGGCGTCGAGTGCCGCCGGGCGGCCGTCGGCGCCGGACGGCAGGCGCTGCACCTGGCCGGGGCGCAGGTGCAGGAGCGTGCCGCGCGTGCACGGGTGCGGGACGAAATCGACCATCGCGGTGCCCTCGCCGCCGCGCACGAGCACCAGCTGGTGGAAGTCGAGCCGGCTCGGCCGGCGGGCGACGGAGCTCTTCAGGCGCTGCTTCAGCGCCTCGAAGGCCAGGACCTCGACCCCCGGGTGTGCGGGGTCGGGGTTGTCGTAGGCGATCTCGATGACGTCGCGGTGTCCGTTTTCGACCATGGCGAGTCCCGACTCTACCTCGCCGGGGAGGCGGCCCCGGCGGGATCGTGGAGGCACGGCGGCCGAGGGCCGTCAGCGTCACCACTACGACACGTGAGGATTTTCACCATGTCCGTCCCCGTCATCACCGACCCCGCGCAACTGCCGATCGCGTTCGAGCACGCCCTGAACGCCGGCGACGTCGACACCGTCCTGACCCTCTTCGCCCCGGACGCGGCCATGCGCACGGTGGCCGGCGAGTTCATCGCGGGCACCGACGCGCTGCGTGCGGAGTTCGGCGGCACCGTGGCCGTCCACGGCAAGCTGACGAACGTCCGGCGGCACACGCTCGTCGGCGCGGGCAGTGCCCTGCTGGTCAACGACTGGACCCTGGAGGTCGACACCCCCGGCGGCGGGCGGACCGCCCGGACCGGCATCACCGCCAACATCGCCCGCCAGGACCCGTACGACGGCACCTGGCGCTTCGCGCTCCTCAACCCGCTCGGCACCGCCTGAGCCGTCGGCGCTTCCGTGGTCAGTTCTCCAGGCTGACAGCCTCGTTGAGGGTGTGCACGCGTTCGGTGGCCCCGGGGTCGGCGCCGATCTCCGGGGCCCGCGCGATCAGGAGGTCCAGGAGCGCGAGGGCCGAGGCACGTTCGCGCTGGGAGAGGGTGTCGGTGCCGGGGGCCGCGTTGGCGGCGTCGGTGACGGCGCGGTGGAGGCGGCGGACCCGTTCCGTCACCTCGGCGTCGCGGCTGAGCGGGCCGGTCCGGGCCATCAGCCGGTCGAGCACGGCGTCGATCTGCGAGGGCCCGCCGGGAGCGCTCCGGTGGCCGGTGCCGGTGTCGGTGCTGATGCCTGCGCGACCCCTGGACCCGTCGCGGGACGGGAAGGCGGCGATCTCCGCGACGAGCACCCGGATGCGGTCGACGGTCGCGGGGTGGTGGGCGATGGTCGCGGCGTGCTCGTCGAGGAGCGTGCGCAGCGCGGTGATGGTTTCCGGCGCGCTCATGCCGTCGGCGACGGTGGGCAGCGGGGTCATCGGGGACTCCTGGGGGTCTGGCCGGGGCGGCCGCCGGTGGGACGCGGCGGGCCCGCAGTCGGGTGTGCGGGACCGGACGCGCTCGCCGCACGCCCCCATGCTCGGTCGGCGGGCCTCCCGCTGTCCTGCGGGACCCGTCGCACGGGTGACCCGGCCCGGCGGGTCCTGTGGAAACACCGTGCCCCGGACGGCGGCCGCTCGTGCCCGTTCGACGAACCGTCCAGGCCACTACCGCGCCCGCCTGGCCGGTATTCGACCGGTTACTCCGCGTCGCCGCCGGGGAAGATCGACCAAGTCCGATCCGCGCATGACAGAAGGAGCCCGTCCATGGCCGACGACCAGCCCACCGAGACCACCGCCGACGAGCCCGAAGCCGGCGAGCCCGAAGCCGGCGAGACCGCCGCCGCCGAGACCGCCGCCAAGCCGACAGCCGTCAAGGCCGCCCAGCCGGTCGGCCATCAGAAGCTCGAGGTCAAGCACATCCAGGGACAGGTCATCACCCACACGATCGTCAAGCCCCTGCCGGAGTGACAGGCCGAGGCGTGACCGCCCCGGCGCCTGGCGGCTGACCGGCACGCGACTACGCGGGGAAGCCGGGCGCACCGTGCGGTCACTGGGCCGCCCTTCACGGCAAGGGCGGCCCAGATCGCTGTCCGCGGCCGGCCCCGCAGGGCGCCGCGGTTCTTCGATCTCGGTGCTGCTTGCTGCGCTGCGTGTTTGACACTTCATCAGATGCAAGGAGTTCCTGTGGTGAATACCAAGGTCCCGATCGCCGCCGTGGTGGCCGTCGCCGCCGCGCTCGTGCTGGGCGGCGGCACGCAGGCCGTCGCCCGGCCCCAGGCCGGGACGGGCGCGGCGGCCTGCGCGGGGTGGACGAAGGTGGAGGCGGTCTCCTACCTGAGCCACGCCGACGGCAGCTACCGCCGGGCCCAGGGCACGGTCCGGAGCGTCGCGAAGGACACCTGTCTCATCGAGCTGGACGAGAACAAGTACGCCCCCGGCTGGTACACCGGATGGGACGGTTACTGGAGCATCGCCAAGGAGAACGACAAGGGCGCGGTGTACAAGCAGTTCGCCAAGGCGGTGGTCAGGAGGGGCGAGGGCGGCTACGTGGAGTCCTACCTCGTGGACCTGGACCAGCTGCGCGACGTCGCGGAGAACGTGAACTGCGACGCGAGGGTCACCAAGGACCTCGCGGACGCCTGGCGGGCGGACATCCGCGTCTACGGCGAGCCGAACCGCCAGCGGACCGACTGGATCCGGACCTGGAACGAGGTCGGCGGCTTCACCAACCTGGGCAGCCGGTGGCGCAAGGACCAGTGCGTCAAGCTCACCGGCAGCGCGACCAAGTGGGACGGCCACATCTTCTACGAGACCCCGCAGGGCCAGGGCGGCCACTACGACTGGGTCCGCGACGACGCGGTCAACCTCCAGCGCAAGTAGCCCGCGTCATCTCCCGGTGCCCGCCCGCACCGCACGCAGGTCGGAGCAGGTTTCTCGGCGAACCGCCCGCTGGGAAACCTGCTCCGGGCGGGCGCAGGGTTCACCACGCCGGTTGAAACGCCCTAGCCGAAGAGCCGGTCCAGGTGCTCGTCCAGGACGGCGAGCGCGTCGGCCTCGCGGTAGACGCCGAAGAGGACGGGCCAGCGCAGGCCCTCGACGACGGTGTGGAGGGCGCGGGCGGCGTGGTCGGGGTCGAGGTCGGCGGGGAGCTCGCCGCGCTCCTGGCCGAGCCTCAGCTGCTGGGCGAGGAAGCCGGTGGCGCCCTCGTACACCATCGTCACGACGTCGCGCACGGACGGGTCGACGGCGCCGCGCGCGAGGATGGCCGCGCCCATCCGGGCGCCGTCGCGGCTCTGCTCGTCCAGCGGGAGCAGCTCGACCAGCAGCCGGCGGAGCAGTTCCCGCACGGTGGTGGGCATCCGGTCGCCGGCGAAGAGGCGGGCGAAGCGCGCGGTGAGCAGCTCGTGGTTGTACTCGATGGCGAAGCGCAGCATCTCGTCCTTGGTGGCGAAGTAGTGCTGCACCGCGCCCATCGAGACGCCGGCCTCGGCGGCGACGTCGCGCAGGCTGACGCCCTCCAGGCCGCGGGTGGTGATGATCCGCAGCAGGGCGGCGGCGATGTGGCGGCGGCGTTCCTCGCGGTCGACCTGCTTGGGCATGGGCGGCGGCTCTCCCGTGACGATCCGTCTGGTGGTCGGGTACTGCGGCGGTCCGGCAGTCCGGCAGTGGCGCAGTGGCGCAGTTTGGCAATGCGGGTGCATTGCCAAGCATACGCGGCGGCTTTTACCATGCGAGTGCATGGTGAAAATCGGCGAGGCGAGGGGGCCCCGATGGTCGTGTCAGTCCCGTACGAGCGCGCGGTGGCGAGGAACGGCGAGGTGGAGATCGCCTACGAGGCGTTCGGCGAACCGGACGGGCGGCCGCTGCTGCTGATCGCCGGCCTGGACGGCCAGATGCTGTGGTGGTGGACGGACTTCTGCCGCCTGCTCGCCGGGCGGGGCTACCGGGTGGTGCGCTACGACCACCGCGACAGCGGCCTGTCCACGCACTTCACCGGGCACCGCGGCACCGCGTACACCGCCGTCGACATGGCCGGGGACGCGCTCGCCGTCCTGGACGCGCTCGGCTGGCGCGACGCCCACCTCTGCGGCGCGTCCATGGGCGCCGGGCTCGGCCAGTACCTCGCGGCGACCGCGCCCGAACGGGTGCGCACGCTGACCTCCATGCTGTCGATCCCGGTCGACCGGCCGGCGAGCGCCCTCGCGTACATCCACCTGCTGCGCCCGTTCAAGCTGGCGTTCCGCCGGTACGGGGACGACCGGGCGAGCCAGATCCGCCGGACCGTGGACGTGCTGCGGCTGACCTACCCGGACGGGGCCCGCTTCCCCGAGGAACAGGCCCGCGCGGTGGCCGCCGAGTGCCACGCCCGTCACCCGCACGATCCGACGGCCCGCCGCCGCCAGCTCGCCGCCTCGCGTGCCGTCCGCTTCCCGGCCCCGGGCCTGGCCGGGATCGCCGCGCCCACCCTGGTGATCCACGGGGAGGACGACCCGTTGGTCCGTCCGGCCGGAGGACGGGCGGTGGCGGCGCGGATCCCGGGCGCCCGGTTCGTCGGCTACCCGGGGATGGGGCACAACCTGCCGGAGGAGCGGTGGACGGACATCGCCGACGAGCTTGACCGGCTGACGGCCGGTAGCCGGTAGCCGGTGGCCGGCGGCGGCCCGCGGAGGCACGGGGGTCCTCCGCGGGCCGCCGCGGCGCGTCAGTCCGTGAGCTCGAACCGCGCGGCGATCTCCTCGATGAGCGGCAGGTGCTCGTCCCAGGTCGCGCTGCCCATGCCGAGGATGAAGGCGGCGTTGCCGCGCACGGCGAAGTACTCCCGGGTGCGGTAGATGACGGCGCCGCTGCCGTGCCGGGTGAGGAAGTCCAGCGCGACGCCTTGGCGTCCGCCGAACCGGGCCTCGGTGCGCGTGAAGTCGCCGTAGCCGTGGGCCTCCAGTTTCTCCTGGGCGACGTCCGCGACCTTTTCGGCGGTCATGCCCCGGGCCGGGACTTTGAAGACGATCAGGTTCCGGCCGGGCCCGCCGGTGGCCCGCAGGATCTCCGGACCGTTCGCCGGGACGGGCGGCATCGCCTCCCAGCCGGCCGGGACGTGCAGGACGGCGCCGTACGGGACGATGGCCAGGGGCTTCCAAGCAGTGGTGTCGGACATGGTGCGGGCCTCTCGGGTCGGTGCGGTTCTCGCGTCGCCGGAGGTGATACCGGGAAACCGCGGCGCTGCGAACCTCGCATTCGGCGTGCCGCCCGGTATCGGTAACCCGGTGACAGCAGGACGTGGGCCCGACCCGGGGAGACGGAGCACGATGAGCAACCACGAGGTGCGGGAGCGGCTCGTCACCGCGCACGGTCACCTGGTCGAGCGGGAGGTCGCCCGCTACCGCACCTGGCACCTCGACCGCGCGGACCTCCGCCAGTCCGGCATCCTCGGCCTGCTGATCGCCGCCCACCGCTTCGACCCGGACCGCGGCGCACCCTTCGGGGCGTACGCGCACACGTGGGTGCGGAAGGAGATCCAGCGGGCGATCGCGCAGCAGGAGTTCCCGGCCGTCGTCCCCGCCGACCTGGTCGGCCGGACGGTGGCACTGCGCGGCGCCCTCCGGGACAACGCCGACGACCTCGGCCTGGCGGCGGCGGCACTCGGCATCTCGCCGGGCACGGTGGCCGCGCTCCACCGGCAGCTGCGCACGGTCGCGCCGGAGGAGGACGAGGAACCGCCGGCACCCGGCCTCGGCCTCACCGATCCCGAACGCTCGGCCGTGGAACGGGACTTCGCGACCGTCGCCCGCAAGGCCCTGGCACGCCTCGACCGGCGCGAGGCCGACGCGCTCGTCCTGCGCTACGGCCTGGACGGCGAGCCGGAGCGCTCGTTCCGCGAGGTCGGCCGGGCCCTGGGCGTCTCCGGCCACACCGCGAGGGCGCTCGTCACCCGGGCCCAAACGGAGCTCCGACGGCTCCTCGACTGACGCCGGGCGGGACCGGACCGCCAGTCCCGGGCGTCCCCCGAAGGAGCCGCACGGACGGCGCACCCGCGACGGCCGGGGCAGGCTGGCCGCATGAGGGTCGCTCCGGGGCGCGGTGAGGCGCTCATCGCCGGCGTCATGTTCGCCCTGACCATGGTGGCCGGCGCGGTGGACGCGATCACCTACCTCGGGCTCGGGCACGTCTTCGCCGCGCTCGCCACCGGGAACGTGCTGCTGCTCGGCTTCGGGGTGGCGGGTACGGCGGGGACGCCGCTCGCCGCGCCGGCGGCGGCGCTGGGGGCGTTCACGGCCGGGGTGCTGCTGGCCGATCGCGTGATCGTGGGCCGGCTCCGCGAGGGCCGGCGCTGGTTCGTGTCCATGCTGGGCGCCGAGGCCGCGCTCATCGCCGCCGCCGGGGCCTGCACCATCGCCGCCGACGGCGCCGAGCGGCTGCCCACGCACGGGGTGGGCCTCCTCGTCCCGGTCCTGGCGGTCGCGATGGGCTGGCACAGCCGGATCATGGACCAGGCGCGGATCCCGGACATGCCGACGACGGTCCTGCAGACGGCCCTGGTGAAGGCGATCGTGGACACCCTCGCGTTCCGCCCGGCCGTACGGGCGGTGCCCCGGCTGACCCGGATGCGCCGGGTGGCGACGGTGGCGGGCATCCTGCTCGGCGGCGTCGGCGGGACGCTGCTGCTGCGGCTCGGGGCCGGTCCCGGGCTGCTCGCCGTGGCCGGCTTCGAGGCGGCGGTCGTGGCGCTGTACTCGCGTGCTCCCCGCCTCCGGCCCGCCGACGGTGACGTTCCGACGGCGACGGGCTGAGGACTCCTGCCCTGCCCGGGCCGCTCCGTTCGTCCGCGGTAACGATCCGGTGACGGGTGTGCACGGTGCGTGCAGGCGAGGATAGTTGGATGCGCTAATCTGACTAGCCGCCACCGGACCTGACGCCTCATCAGTCACATGTCTGATCGGACGCGACCGGACCAGGCGCATGTGCACCGCAATTCGACCTCCTAGGGACGTGACGTGCATGGCTGACCCCACCGGCTCCGCGGGCTCCACCGGTTCCACCCCCGAGACGATCGAGGTCCACCTCGGCGACGGCACGACCGTCTACGCCGCCGTCCGCGACCCCCGGACGGGACGCGACGACCGGACGGGAAGCGACTCCGGTGACGCCGGCGCCGTCTCCACCGCCGTGCGGCACACCTTCGACCAGGTGCGCGAGACCGTCCAGGCCGTCGGCCAGTGGGCCAAGGACACCGCGGTGAAGTGCGGCGACCCGTCCTCGTTCGAGGTGGAGTTCGGGGTGACGCTCTCCGTCCAGGCCGGGCGGCTGATCGGCGTGCTGGCCGAGGCGGGCGGCGAGGCGAGTCTGAACGTCCGGCTCACCTGGGACCGCGCCGGCTCCGGCACCCCCACCGCCGCGTAGGGCGGCCCGCGTGGTCCTGAGAGCCGGCGGCCCGCACGACCCCGCCACGGCGCCACGACCTTCCTGGGCAGCGGCTTCTTCGTCGCCCCCGGACTCGTCGTGACCTGCGCCCACGTCGTCCACGGACGCCGGCCGGTCACGGTGCACGGCGCGCTCGGCGCGGAGGAAGTCCTCTCCGTCGACCTGTGGCCGCCCGACCGGCCCGCCGGCAGCGCCTACTACCCCGCGCCCGACCTCGCCGTGCTGCGCACACCCGTCCGCGAGGGGCGGCCGGTCGCCGTCCTCGCCGCGATGGAGGCACCGGCCGGAACGGAGCTCTCCGCGCACGGCTTCACCACGGCCACCCCGGCGGACGGCGTGCAGCCGGACACCGCTCGGCTGACGGTGGCCGGGCTGTCGGGCGGCTTCGTCCGGCTCGTGAACGGGTGGATCCGGAAGGGGCTCAGCGGGAGCATGGTGGTCGCTCCGGGCAGCGGGCAGGTGGTCGGTGTGGTCAAGGGGACCGAGGACGACGGCGACCCGGTGGGTGGGTGGATGACCCCGGTCGGGCAGCTGCGCGCCCTGCTGGACCTGCCGACGGCTGCTGCGTGCCCGGCTGCCGCGAACCGCATGGCGGGCCGCCAGGAGTGGGCCGACGCGCTGTTCCGAATACCGGCGCTGGACGACGAGCGGGTGCGCCACGACCTCGTCCGCCGGATCAACGACACACTCCCCGCCGAGCAGGGCATCCGCCCACGCGGCGACTCGCTAGCCCTGCCCCACCTGGAACTGATCGCCGGCGCCTGCCTGGACAACCTCGCCCCCTGCGACGCGCTCCGCGCCCTGGTCGGGGCGGTCCGACGGCTGGCCGGCGGGCACCGGGCGGTGGGCGACCTGGAGCTCCTGCTCGCGACGAGCTGCGGAGGGGGCACACATGCGGCAGCTTGACGAGCGCGCGGTGCACGTCCTGGCGGCGGCCTTGAAGGAGATCCCGCTGCTGGAGAACGGGGACCGGCGCGCCGATCTGGTGCACAGCATCCGGGAGGCACCCGGGGTCGTGGAGTTCGAGGTCACGTTCGACAATGCGACGCACACGCACCTCACCCGGATCACCCGGTCGTGCATCCGGCACAGCAACGCGCCCGCCGCCCGGCAGGCGCTCTACGAGGAGGCACGGCGTCTCGCCGGCGGCCAACGAGCGGTCTCCTGGCTGCGGTTCTTCAACGCCGTGCTCGATTCGCGGCACCCGGACGGCTTCAAGGAATGGCTGCTGGACAACGGCGGTCTGCTGCTGGCGCAGGGCTGGGGGAGCAGCACGGCGCCCGGGGTACCCGACCCGCTGAGCGAGTTCACGTGGCTGGTGGTCGGCGGGTCGGAGGCGCAGGTCCGGGAATTCTGCGGTTCCATTCCCGGCCTTCCGAGCTCCGTCACGATCGCCATTCCGACGCCCCACGGCGACGAACCGGAGCCCCGGGAGCCGAAAGCGCGGAGCCGCCGCAGGTGGTGGTCGGCCGGCGGCGTCGGCGCGGTCGTTCTCGCGGTGGTGGTCTGGGCGATCGTCTCGGCGGGCGGCGACCGGCCGGCGGTGCCGGTGTCGGTGCGCTGGAACGGTGAGGAGCTCTCATGGAGCGTTGATGGCACGTCCACCCTCTCCACCAAGGTAAATGTTCCCGCCGGCCGCACGCGCGTGGAGATCCCGCTGAACCTGAGCGACAAGAACCCGGACAGCGGCGAGTGTCATGAGACGACCGTGGAGATGACGATCGGCGGCTGGAAGTCGGGCCCCCGGAAGCCGGGCTCGGTGGTGCGGGCGAATGTGCCCGCGAACCAGTCGAGCGTGGACCTGGAACTGACTCTGAGCCCGACGGGCTGCACGTTGTTGGTCAACATCCACACCGTCGACTTCAAGGACTGAAGGGCTTCGCCGTGATCGCCGGACACCGTTTGCGCATGCTCGCCGTGACCGCCGCCGCAGTCCTGCCGCTCGCGCTCGCCGCCTGCTCCTCCGGACCGGAACGGCCGGCGCCGTTCGATCGGACGGTCCGGGTCGGGTTCAAGACGGCGGCCCCCGGCATGTCCGTCCAGGACCCCAACGGCATCTTCCAGGGCTTCGAACCGAGGCTGGTGGCCAAGGTGCTGGGCGACGCGGGCGTGCCCTACTCCTCCGTCCCGCTCTCCGCGCAGACGTGGCAGGACGCCCTGCTGGACGGCAACACCAACCACAACGGCGCCGACGTCGTCGTGGCGGACATCTCCGACACCGCCGAGCGCGAGCAGAACTTCGACCTCGCCGGCCCGTACCTGAAGACGCCGCTCGGCGCCCTCACCCTGGCCGCGCACCCGGTCGCGGTGCAGCGTCAGGAGGACCTGACCCCGCTGCGGGTCTGCACGATCGCGAAGACCACCGCCCGCGCGCTGATCGACAACGAGGTCAAGCCCAAGGTGTCGGTCGACGCCCTCTTCCCCGACGACTGCCTGAAGGCGCTGAACGACGGCACCGCGGACGTCTTCGTCTCCGACTACCTCGTCCTTCGCGGCATGGCCGTCAACGTCAAGGTGAACGGCCAGGCCCCGTACGCGATGGCGGACGGCCGGTTCGGCAAGGTGCAGACGCTGGTCGCCGCGCTGCCCCCGGGGCACACCTCGGCCTGCCAGTGGCTGCGGGGGCGGCTCGACGCGTACGTCAAGAGCCAGGCGTGGGCGACGGAGCTGCGCAGCAACTTCGCCTTCGGCCCCGACGTGTCGGACGACAACCTGCGCCAGGACTTCCAGCCGCTGATCAGCGCCTCGGACAACCTCTGCGCGAAATGACCGGGACGGTCCGCCGGTTCGTCCACGAGTGATCTTCCAACTCACGTACAGTGACGGGGAGGTGGCGGAACGGTGCGAGGAGGGTGCGGCGGCATGGCCGAGGAGAGCATCGCGGACGCGGTGGAGACGGTGCGGCGGTACTACGGGAGCAGCGAGGTCGACGGGTTCTACTCCGCCGTGTGGGGCGGGGAGAACATCCACACCGGCATCTACCTCGACGCCCACGAGCCGGTCGGGACGGCGTCCCGGCGGACGTGCGAACGGGCGGCGGCGAAGGTCGCGCACCGGCTGCGGACCCCGGGGGTCACGGTGCTGGACCTCGGCTCCGGGTACGGCGGGCCGACCCGTTTCCTGGCCGGGACGTTCGGCTGCCGGGTGACGGCGCTCAACATCAGCGAGCCGCAGAACGAGCGCCACCGCCGCACGAACGCGGAGCGCGGGCTCGACGGACTGATCGAGGTCGTGACCGGCTCGTTCCAGGACATCCCGTTCCCCGACGGGCACTTCGACGTCGTGTGGTCGCAGGAGGCGTTCTGCCACAGCCCCGACCGCGACCGCCTGCTGAGCGAGGCGGCCCGCGTCCTGCGGCCGGACGGCGACCTCGTGTTCACCGACGTCATGGCGGCGGACGGCGTCGCGCCCGAGTCGCTGTACGAGGTGGTGGCGCGCCTCCAGGTGGAGAGCCTCGCCACCCCGGGCTACTACGAGAAGCGGCTGCCCGAAGTCGGCCTGAGCGGCGTGGACTTCGACGACCGCAGCGAGCAGCTCCTCACGCACTACGTCCGGCTGGAGGAGGAGACCCGCCGCCAGGCCGACGCCCTGCGCGACCTCGTCGGCCCGGTGTACCTGGAGGGCCTGCTGGAGAACCTCCCCCTGTGGGTGGCCGCCTGCCGAGCGGGCCGCCTGAGCTGGGGCATCTTCCACGCCGGCCGCGACTGACCGCCCGGGCCCGCGGCCGGCCCCGGTGCGGGGACCGGCCGTGGGCGTCGGGGCCTCGGCGACGTGTCAGTGCTCGTCGTCGAGGTGGATGGCCAGGATGTTCGGGGTCGTCTTCGTGAAGTAGGCGCCGTTGGCCACGTAGGCGGTGCCGTCGTGGATCACCAGGGAGGTGGGGTTCTGCAGGCCGTCGTCCTTGCGGACGACGGTGTAGGTGTGGTCGGGGTGGATCCCGGGGTGGACGCGGACCACCTCGTTGCTGCCGTTGAGCGCGGCCAGGAGCTCGTCGCCGTGGCCGGTGAAGGCGAAGTCGTCGACGGTGGACAGGTTGTCCGCCCGGACCTCGGGCCGCCCGGACCGGCCGTCCCGCAGGATCGGGATCCGCACGATCGTGCCATTGACGGAGTTCGAGACCCAGACCGCGTGGTGGTGGAGCTTCAGGCCGTTGGCGCCGAAGCCCTTGGCCGCGAGCAGGGCGTCGTCCGAGAAGACGGTCGGGGTCCCGCCGGTGGTGGGCACCGTCCAGACCCGGCCGAGGGCGCTGTCGCTGATGTAGAGCAGGCCGCTGCGCCCGTCCAGCGCGATGCTGTTGGGCAGACTGTTGTTGGGGAGCTGGGCGACCTGCTCGGGGGTCGTCGTGTGCGGTCGCAGCCGCCAGACGCCGGTCTGGTCCGTGTCGCCGTTCGCGTACAGGAAGAACAGGGTGCCGTCCTGGGCCCGGACCAGGCCCATGGTGACCGGGTGGCCCACGAGCGGCGTGCCGCCCCCGGTGCCGTCCGGCACGGGCATCTGCACCAGGATCCGCACCCGGCCGTCGGTGCCGACCCGGGCCACCTGCTGGGCGAGCGAGAGCGTCACGTCGAAGGAGCCGTCGGGCTCCTGGACGATGTTCTCCGGCGTCTGCTTCAGCTGGTCGCCGTAGGTGAAGCAGGCCACGACGTCGGGCGAGCCGCAGTCCGTCGCCGCCGCGGAGGCGGGCGCGGCCGCGAACGTCGCGAAGGCTCCGGCGGCCAGGGCGAGAGTGGCCGCCCTTGTCGTCAACTTCTTCAAAGCATCCCCCTGAGACGTGCGGTGACCATGTGTCAGGCCACCAGACTCATACGATGATGCTCAAAGTAGCAGCCGTGACTGATGGGAAAGCCGGGAAGGAGCTTTCCTCGCCTGTCAGGAAGCGGGCGGCGCGGGAGGGTAGTTGACGACGTCGCAGGGCGGGGCGACCTCGTCGTCGCTCTGATGTCCGTGGACGCTGCTCGGCCCCGCATGCTCGGAGGCCCCGTCGGCGGAGCCCGGGGTCGTCATGACACCGGCCGCGCCCAGGGCCGCGAACGTGATGGACGCGGCGGAGACGCCCCGTTGCCAGGGAAATCTCAATACCCCTCCTGCGGGTCGCACCGGTCGGGCCACCTCGACTCGGCTTCGGTGGAGCACAAACCGTACTGCCCGCCCCTGGGACCTCGGGTATTCCGGTCCGTTGATCCCTCGATCGGATGATTCCGCGTTCGAGCGGTTCAGGCGGATTCCCGGCCCGCCGCCGCCACGGCGGCAGCGCGGCGCAGCGCCGTCGTGGCGATGGACAGGAACTCCGGTACGGGGTCCGCCTGCGCGCCCTCCGGGACCGCCAGGCAGGTTTCCACCGGCGAGGAGTCGGTGACGGGCAGGTAGCGCAGGTCGGGCCGGGAGTAGGAGCCGGTGATGCTCAGGGGGACGAGGGCGATGCCCTGGCCGGAGGCGATGAGTTCGAACTTCTCGTCCAGGGAGGAGCTCCGCCGCGTCCGGGCGTCGAGGACCGGTTCGCCGGCGAGGTCGGCGGTGGTGAGGCTGGTGCGGTCGGCGAGCGGGTGGGTCGCGGGCAGGCAGGCGACCTTGGTCTCGCGGCCGATCGGGACGGTCCGCAGACCGGTGGCGTCGAAGGGGTGGCGCAGGTAGCCGACGTGCGCGCGGCCGTCGCGCAGCGGCGCGTCCTGTTCCCACCAGCGCAGCGGGAGGACGTCGACCGTCACGTCCGGGTGGCGCGCGCTGAACTCCCGTATCGCCTCGGACACGTGCAGGCCGGGGGAGAAGGCGACGACGAGCCGCCGTTCGCCCCGCGCGGCCTCCTGGACGCGCCGGACGGCGGTGTCCACCGCCGTCGTGATCCGCCGCGCCTCCTCGTACAGCTGCCGCCCGGCCGCCGTCAGCTCGACGCTGCGCGTGGTCCGGGTGAACAGTTCGCAGCCCAACTCCTGCTCGAAAGCCCGGATCTGCCGGCTGAGGACCGGCTGGGTGATGAACAGCTCCCGGGCCGCCCGGCCGAACTGCCCGTGCTCGGCGACCGCGGTGAAGTAGCGGAGTTTGCGCAGATCCAGGTCCATCTCCGCACGCTATCAATGCACTCCCTGCACCGATGCCCGCGCGGCATCAATGCGGACGGAAGGGCATTGGACGGCTGCCGGGACGCTCCGGAGACTCGGATCATGACCGAAATCCGCACCGACACCCACACCGACACCTGCACCGAAATCCGCACCGACATCCGCACCACCGCCCTCGTCATCGGCGCCTCCCGCACCCTCGGCCTCGGGCTCGCCGCCGAACTCCTCCGCCGCGGCTGGGACGTCATCGGCACCGTCCGCGGCGAGCGCCGCACCGGCCTCCACGACCTGGCCGACGCCTCCGGAGGCCGGCTGGCCGTCGAGTCCCTGGAAATGACCGATCCCGACCAGATCGCGGCGCTTCGTGACCGACTGACCACGGTCGGGCGCACCCTCGACCTGCTCTTCGTCAACGCCGCGATCACCCGCGGCGACCTCCCGATCGGGGACGTCCCGACGGACATGTTCACCGAGGTCATGGTGACCAACGCGCTCGCCCCGATGCGCGTCGTGGAGGTGCTCGGCCCGCTGGTCGCACCGGCCGGGACCATCGGCGTCATGTCCTCCGACCAGGGCAGCCTCAGCCTCAACACCGACGGCGGCCAGGACCTGTACCGGGCCAGCAAGTCCGCGCTGAACCAGCTCATGCGCTGCTATGCTGCCCGCCACACCGCCGACGGCCGGACCCTGATCCTCATGGACCCGGGCTGGGTGCGGACCGAACTCGGCGGCCCCGAAGCCGATCTCAGCGTGGAGGAGAGCGTTCCCGGCGTGGCCGGGACGATCGAGCAGCACCGGGGCAAGCCCGGTCTGCACTTCGTCGACCACCAGGGGCAGGCCGTGCCCTGGTGACCGTCGGCGGAGTGGCCCCGCGGCTCGACCCCGGTCGACCACGTTCGGCCACGGACACAACGGCAGCACCGGAACGCAAACTGGAATCCGTCCGCTGTTGGTCCGACGGTCGCGCGTGTTCTCTACACTGGGGCTACCGCAGATCACTGTAGGTGATGGAATCGCCGGCCCTGCCCGGCCCGTCCGCCTCTGAGCGAAAGGCCGTCCGATGGCCCCGCGTCTGTCCGTCGTCGTCCCGATCTACAACGTCGAGCGCTACCTCGAAGAGTGCCTCGACTCGATCGCGGGCCAGTCCTTCGAGGATTTCGAGTGCGTCATGGTCGACGACGGCTCGACCGACGACAGCGCCCTCCTCGCCAAGGCGTACGCCGAGCAGGACCCCCGCTTCCGGCTGGTCCAGCAGACGAACAAGGGCCTCGGCGCCGCCCGCAACACCGGCTGGCGCCACCTCACCCCCGGCACCGAGTACCTGACGTTCGTCGACAGCGATGACACCCTGCCGCCGCACGCCTACCAGCTCATGATCCGCACGCTGGACGACACCGGATCCGACTTCGCCACCGGCAACGCCATGCGCCTGCGCACCAGCGGACTCACCCCCTCGCACGGCCACCGCCGCCCGTTCCGCGAGACCCGGCTGCGCACCCACGTCAGCGAACTGCCCGCGCTCGTCACCGACCGCACCGCCTGGAACAAGGTCTACCGGCGCTCGTTCTTCGACGGCGCGGGCATCCTCTACCCCGAGGGCCTCCTGTACGAGGACGCCCCGGTCAGCGTGCCGCACCACTTCCTCGCCGAGCGCGTCGACGTCATCTCCGAGCCGATCTACCACTGGCGGGTGCGCGAGGACGGCGCGCTGTCCATCACCCAGCGCAAGACCGACCCGCGCGGCCTGATCGACCGGGTCCGCTCGATGGAACTGGTCCGGGAATGGCTGACGGCCCGCCCCGAGCCGCAGTTCGCCGAGCACCTGCGCGCCTACGACCGGAACTGCCTGGTCGAGGAGATCCCGATGTTCTTCTGGTCCCTCCCGGACGGCGACCGCCCCTACTGGGAGGTCTACCAGCGGCACGTGAGCCGGCTGCTCCTGGCCATCGGCTCCGAGCAGCTGGCCGGGCTGAACGCCCAGCTGCGGCTCAAGTACAGCCTGACGCTGGCCGACCGGATGCGGCGCTTCGTGGCCCTCCAGCGCCTGCACCGCATCGTCCGCCGCACCCGCCAGGCCGCGCGCCGCTGAGCCGGGGGCTGGAGGCCGGGGGCCGGGGCCGGGCGTGGCGTGCGTGCTCCGGCCGCGGGCCCGTCCCGCCCGTACGGCGTAGCACCGAGTGTCGGAGGCCGGACGGCCGGGCGCCGGTGCACATAGTGCGGTCATGACCCGCATGCGCATCGCCGCCCTCTGCACCGCGACCCTGCTCGCCTCCACCCTCCACCTGTCGGCCGGGCCCGCGACGGCCGTCGGGCCCGCGCACCCGCAGCACGGGTGCGCCGCCTCGCCCGACCCGGGGAGCGGGCAGGCCGGGAAGGTGCTCGACGCCGTCCGCCGGGCGAAGGAGGAACTCGACCTCAACTCCGTCCTGCTGAAGGTGACGGTGGACGGGCGGGAGGTGGTCACCGGGGCGGTGGGGGAGTCCATGACCGGGGTGCCGGCCACCGCCGACATGCACTTCCGCGTCGGGTCGGTGGCGTTCTCCTACATGGGTGTGGTGCTCCTGCAACTCGTCGAGGAGGGGAAGGTGAGCCTGGACGACCCGGTGTCGCGCTGGCTGCCCGACCTTCCGCACGCCGAGGAGATCACCCTGCGGATGCTCGGCTCCACCACCTCAGGGCTGCACGACTACGTCCCCGACCCCGTCTTCCAGAACGCCTACCTCGCCGACCCGTTCCGGGAGTGGACCGAGGCCGAGCTCGTCGGCGTCTCCACCGCCCACGACCTCTGGTACGCGCCCGGCACCAACTGGAGCTACTCGCACGCCAACTTCATGCTGCTCGGCGAGGCGCTCGCGAAGATCACCGGCGAACCGCTGGACGGACTGCTGCGCCGACGGGTGATGGACCGCCTCGACCTGCGTCAGACCCGCAACGGCTTCACCCCCGACCTGCCGACCCCCGTGCTGCACGGCTTCACCGCGGCGCGCGGCCGCTACGAGGAGGTCACCTTCTGGAACCCGTCCTGGACCGCCGCGCGCGGAGCGGTCCTCTCCAGCGACATCTGCGACCTGGCCCGCTCCGCGCAGGCCATCGGCGCCGGTGAACTGCTCTCGCCCAGCAGCTACCGGACGCAGCTGAACCCGGGGACGGTCGGCCTCGGGCACGCGACCAAGATCTGCCCGGCGGACATCTGCAGGACCAACACGGAGGCCGAGCACTTCGGCCTCGGGGTGTTCGTGCGGAACGGCTGGGTGCTGCAGAACCCGTTCCTGCCCGGGTACGCCGCCGTCCAGGCCTACCTGCCGGACTGCCGCCTCGCGATCGCCGTCGCCACCACCCAGGGCCCCGCGACGACGGACGGCCAGCCGGCGCAGACCATCGCCGCCCGGATCTCGGAGCTCCTGGCCCCGGACCACCCGCTGGCACCCTGAGGCACCCTTCCCAGCCGTCGGCGCCCCCGTGGCCGCTCCTCCGGAGTCGACCGAAGCGAGCGGCCCGGGTGTGCGCCACCACGCCGGAATGTACGCACGACTCCTTCACAAGGCTCCGCCGTCCCGGCCGGGTTCCGCCCCTGCTGAGGCCCGTATTCCGCCTCGTAGCAAGGCTGTGACAAAGGAGTGACAGGGCTGCGCGGACTTCTGTTCGGTTCTCTCATGTCGTGCACGTATGGTCGCCACATGCGAGAGAAGCGGCGGGGAACAGGTGTGAACAAGCTCGGGGCCGGTGTGCGGCTGCTCGGTGTGAGCGGCATAGCCGGGGTGGTCGTGGCGGGCATAGCCCTGCCGGCCGTGGGGGCCGTCGGCCTCGGGGCGCAATCGGCCGCGGACGACTTCCAGAACCTCCCGGACGACTTCAAGACCCCGCCGCTTTCCCAGGCCTCGACGATCTACGACGCGCAGGGCGGCGTGATCGCCACCGTCTACGACCGCGACCGCACGATCGTCCCGGGGGACCAGATCTCCCCGCTGGTGAAGACGGCCCTCGTGGACATCGAGGACAACCGCTACTTCGAGCACGGCGCGATCGACCTCAAGGGCGTCCTCCGGGCCCTGAACAAGAACGCCGCCACGGGCAGCAGCCAGGGCGCCTCCACGCTCACGCAGCAGTACGTGAAGAACGTCTTCGTCGAGGAGGCGGGCGACGACCCGGCGAAGGTCCAGGAGGCGCAGCGGCAGACGGTCGGCCGCAAGATCCAGGAGCTGAAGTACGCGATCAAGGTCGAGGAGACCCTCAGCAAGGACCAGATCCTCACCAACTACCTGAACATCACGTACTTCGGGCAGCACGCCTACGGCATCGAGGCGGCGGCCCACCGCTACTTCGGCGTCCACGCGAAGGACCTCACCCTGCCGCAGGCCGCGCTGCTGGCGGGCCTGGAGCAGTCCCCGAGCGGCTACGACCCGGTGGCCCACCCGGACGACGCCAAGACCCGGCGCGACACCGTGCTGAAGAAGATGGCCGAGTTCGGGCACATCACCAAGGACCAGGAGCAGCAGGCGATCGCGAGCCCGCTGGGGCTGAACATCCAGTCGTCGCCGCAGGGTTGCATCACGGCCAAGCAGGGCGAGGGCTTCTTCTGCGACTACGCGCGCCAGGTGGTGCTGACCGACCCGGCGTTCGGGAAGAACGCGGCCGAGCGGAAGGCGCTGTGGAACCGCGGCGGCCTGCAGATCCGCACCACGCTCGACCCCAAGGCGCAGGCGGCGCTCAACGACTCGGTGACCAAGGGCGTGAACCCGGGCGACCTGGCGGCGACGGCGATGAGCATCGTCCAGCCGGGCACCGGCAAGATCCTCGCGATGGGCCAGAGCCGCCCGTACGGCGTCGACGACTCCAAGCACGAGACCCAGATCAACTACAACGTCGAGAAGTCGATGGGCGGCGGGTCCGGCTTCCAGACCGGGTCGACGTTCAAGCCGATCGTCGCGGCGGCGGCCCTGGAGGCCGGCATCGCGCCGAACCAGAGCTACACCACCGACTACAGCATCCCGTGGCCGGCGATGAAGGACTGCAACGGCGGCAAGTTCCCGTCGACCGAGTCGCTGCACAACGACAGCCCGAACCTCAAGGGCCAGTTCGAC
Source organism: Kitasatospora sp. NPDC057904 (assembly GCF_042887925.1). NCBI lineage: Bacteria > Bacillati > Actinomycetota > Actinomycetes > Kitasatosporales > Streptomycetaceae > Kitasatospora > Kitasatospora sp. NPDC057904. The sequence continues at coordinate 283,842 of NZ_JBHVOL010000002.1, read as the reverse complement.
ATGAAGACGGCGATGGCGCAGTCGGTCAACACCTACTTCGCGAAGCTGGAGGCGGACGCCGGGCTGTGCTCCGTCGCCCAGATGACCAACAAGCTGGGCATCACCGCGCAGGCCGGCGGCGAGAAGCTCCAGGTGGTGCCGTCGATGACGCTGGGCAGCAACTCCCTGACCCCGCTGGAGATGGCGAACGTCTACGCGACGTTCGCCGCGCACGGCACCTACTGCAAGCCGACCGCGATCACCGCGGTGACCGGCCCGGACGGCAAGCAGCTGGCGGTGCCGGACGCGAACTGCACCTCCGTGATGTCCTCGGACACGGCCGACACCGTCACCACGATGCTCAAGGGCGTGGTCGAGGACGGCACCGGCAAGCCGGCCGGTCTCTCCGGCCGCGACAGCGCGGGCAAGACCGGCACCACCAACGGCAGCCGCCAGGTGTGGTTCGTCGGCTACACCCCCGAGATGGCGGGCGCGACGGTCGTCAGTGACACGGCCGTCCAGAAGCCGCTGGACGGGCAGCGGATCGGCGGCCACGTCGTCGACCAGGCCTTCGGCGGCACGCTGGCCGGGCCGATCTGGAGCGGTGCCATGGACGGCGCGCTGAGCGGTGTGCCGGCGGGCACGCTGACGACGGTGCCGCTGCCGTAGCGGCGGAGTGTTTTAGCTGTTGGATCGCCACGGCCCCGCCGCTCGCCCGTACCGGGGGAGCGGCGGGGCCGTTCCGTCTCTTACGCGTGGGTGGCCTCGTAGTCGGGAGCTGCTGCGGCGGCCGGGGCTTCCGGCACCTTCGGGCGCAACGCGTACGTCAGGACGGCCAAGGCAGCGAAGATCCCTGCCGCGACGGCACCGGTGACGTGCAGCGCGGAGGTGAACGCCTCTCGCGCGGTGTGCAGGAGGTCCGCGGCCCGCCCGGCCGGGAGGTGCTCGGCGGCGGCGACCGCGCCCGCGAGGGAGTCGGACGTGCCGTGCGTGCGGGCGCGGTAGACCGCCGCGGCCAGCGCGCCGAGGAGCGCGAAGCCCAGCGAGCCGCCGAAGTAGTTGCCGGTCTCCGACATCGCCGCGGCCGATCCGGCGCGCTCCGGCGGGACGGAACCCATGACGAGCCCGGTGCCGAGCGCGAACAGCGGGCCGGTGCCGAGCGCCAGGACGGCGACGCCGGTGATGACCAGCGGCAGGCTGCCGGGACCGTCCACGACCGTCAGCAGCAGGCCGCCGAGCGCGGAGAGCGCCAGCCCGCCGGCGATCGCGGTCGACCGGCTCACCCGCCGGGCCAGGAGCGGCGAGGCCATCGTGCCCACCGCCACGGCCAGGCCCATCGGCGCGAACAGCACGGCGGACGCGAGCGGCGAGTGGCCGAGGACGCTCTGCAGGTACTGCGTCACCAGCAGGCCCGTCCCGGCCATCGCCACGCCGGCGAACACCAGCGCGACGAGGACGGCCGTGAACGGGCGGCTGCGCAGCAGGCGGAGGTCCAACAGGGGTGCTTCCAGGCGCAGTTGGCGCCGGACGAAAAGCGCGCCGACCACCGCGCCCACGGCCAGGGCCGCAGAAGGCACGGCGGGCGCGCTCCCGACCGCCAGCTGCTTGAGCCCGTAGACCACCAGGAGCACCGCCACCAGCGACAGCCCCACGCCGGCGAGGTCCAGCCGCCCCGACCGGTCGCCGCGGAACTCCGGCAGCAGGAACGGCCCGGTCAGCAGCAGCACCGCCATCGTCGGCACGGCGGCCAGGAACACCGACCCCCACCAGAAGTGCTGGAGCAGGAACCCGGCGAGCACCGGCCCGAGCGCGCCCCCGGCGAACTGGCAGGTCGCCCACACCGCGATGGCCCGCCCGCGCTGCCGCCCGTCCCGGAACAGGTCGGTGATCAGCGCGAGCGTGGACGGCGCCAGCGTCGCCCCGGCGACGCCGAGCAGCGCCCGGACGGCGATCAGCACCAGCGGGTCGGTGGCGTAGGCCGCCACGACCGACAGCACCGCGAACGCCGCGGCGCCGGTGAGCAGCAGCCGCCGGCGGCCGACCCGGTCACCGAGGGTGCCCATCGTGATGACCAGCGCGGCCACCGTGAGCCCGTAGCCGTCGCTGATCCACAGCTGCTGGACGTTGGTGGCGCCCAGGTCCGCGCTCAGCCGCGGGAGCGCGAGCAGCAGCGCCGTCACGTCCATCGCGACCAGCAGGGTGGGCAGCATCAGGACGGCCAGGGCCGCCCAGGGCCGTTCGACTCGCATCTTCGTAACCTCCGGATCTCCGTACGTTGCGCGGGCTGGTCGGAGCCGGGGGAGCGTTCTTGACATCCGCCGGACGCGCGAAGGCCGTGCGACGGGAAAGTCGTGGGAAATTTCTCCGGGAAACGTCCCGAGCGATGTCAAGACGGCGCCGGCGGCTCCGACCAACCGGTCGAGAGGGCCCCGCCGGGGCCCGCGCACCACGAGGAGCACGCGATGAAGTTCGTGATCGGCCTGCACATCAACCCGGCCGTGCTGGACGCGCTGACCGACGAGGAGAAGGCGGCGATCGGTGCCGGCCACGGCCGGTTCATCGAGGCGCTGAAGGAGTCCGGCGAGCTGATCCTCACCCAGGCGCTGGTCGACCCGTCCCAGGCGGCCGTGGTGACCGTCCGGGACGGGCAGCCGGTGGTGACCGACGGCCCGTTCCTGGAGGCCAAGGAGTTCCTCGGCGGCTTCTACCTCGTCGACTGCGAGGACAAGGAGCGCGCGATCGAACTCGCGGCGCAGATCCCCGACGCCGCGATCCCGGGACTGGGGGTCGAGGTGCGCCAGGTCATGTTCTCCGACGGACACTTGGAGGCATGACGCACGGCACGACCCCCGGCAGTTCGCAGGGCATGACGCACGGCACGACCCCCGGAACGACCCCCGGCCGTCCGCACGGCACGGCGGTGCACGAGTTCGAGGACCTGCTGCGTGAGCTCGCGCCGCAGGTCCTCGGCACGCTGGTGCGGCGGCACGGGCAGTTCGAGGGCTGCGAGGACGCCGTGCAGGAGGCCGTCCTCGCCGCCGCCGTGCAGTGGCCGGACGAGGGCGTGCCGGACAACCCGCGCGGCTGGCTGGTGACCGTCGCCTCCCGCCGCCTCGTCGACCGGATGCGCAGCGACCACGCGCGCCGCGAACGCGAGGCGGCGACGGCGTTCGAGGTGCGGCCCGAGGACGTGCCGGACAGCGACGACACGCTCGTCCTGCTGTTCCTGTGCTGCCACCCGACCCTGACCGCGGCCTCCCAGACCGCCCTGACCCTGCGGGCGGTCGGCGGCCTGACCACGGCCGAGATCGCCCGCGCGTTCCTGGTCCCGGAGGCCACGCTCGCGGCCAGGATCAGCCGGGCCAAGCAGCGCATCAAGGCCGCCGGCAGCTCCTTCGCGCTCCCCGAGGGCGAGGAGCGCGAGGAGCGGCTGCGGGTGGTCCTGCACGTCCTCTACCTGATCTTCAACGAGGGCTACACCGCCTCCTCGGGCACCGACCTCGACCGCCCCGACCTCGCCCGCGAGGCGATCCGCCTCACCCGCACGGTGCACGCCCAGCTGCCCGACGACCCCGAGGTCGCCGGTCTGCTCGCCCTGATGCTCCTCACCCACGCCCGCCGCGAGGCCCGTACGACCTCCGCCGGCGACCTGGTCCCCCTCGCCGACCAGGACCGGACGGCCTGGGACCGCACCCTGCTCGACGAGGGCCTCGCCCTCGCCAAGGCGTCCCTGGCCGGTCCCGCCCTCGGCCCGTACCAGCTCCAGTCCGCGATCGCCGCGACGCACGCGGCGGCGGCGACGGCCGAGGAGACCGACTGGCACCAGGTGCACGCGCTTTACCTGATCCTCGAACGCATCGCCCCCAACCCGATGGTCACCCTCAACCGCGCGATCGCCCTCGCCGAAACCGAGGGCCCCGAGGCCGGCCTGGCCCTCCTCGCCACCCTCGACGCCGACCCGAGGATGGCCACCCACCACCGCCTCCTCTCCGTCCGCGCCCACCTCCTGGAACGCACCGGCGACCGGACCGCCGCCCACGACCACTACCGCCGCGCGGCCAGGGCCACGGCGAGCACCGCCGAACAGCGCTACCTGGAGTCGCGGGCGGCGCGGCTGCGGCCGTAGCTCTGCGGCTGTAGCTCTGCGGGCGGCATCGCCCGTTTGAGTGCAATCCGGGCTTCGCGGGCGGTTGGTTGTACCTCGATCCGGCGTGCCGCTCGCGCCGCGGCTTGGGATTGGTTTCGCGGTACTGTGGGTGCCGGTTCCGGTGGTGGTGCCGGCTGGGCTTCAGGGGCGCTTGACCTGCGTGTTTTTGGGGGAGTGACACATGGCCGTCAGTCTCGACAAGGTCGAGCGGAGTGCACCTGCGCTGGTGAGCCTCTACAAGACGGCCGACGCCTCGGTGGAGCGGCGCGGGCTCAGCGGTCAGCGCGTCGCGGTGTACCTGGTGATCGACTACTCCGGTTCGATGAGGCCCTTTTACAAGGACGGCAGTGTCCAGGCGCTCGCCGACCGGGTCCTGGGACTGTCGGCCAATCTGGACGACGACGGGAGCGTGCCGGTCCTCTTCTTCTCCACCGAGGTCGACGCCCAGACCGAGATCACCTTGGAGGACCACGAGGGCCGGATCGACCGGATCGTGGCCGGCCTTGGCCACATGGGCAAGACCAGTTACCACGTGGCGATGGACGCGGTGGTCCGGCACTACCGCGAGAGCGGTGCCACGGCCCCGGCCCTCGTCCTGTTCCAGACGGACGGCGGGCCGATCAACAAGGGCGCGGCGGAAGCACGCCTGTGCGAGGCGGCGAAGCTGCCGATCTTCTGGCAGTTCATCGGCTTCGGCGACCCGGACAGCAGGCAGTTCGACTTCCTGCGGAAGCTTGACGAGTTGGCGGTCCCGGAGAAGCGGCCCATCGACAACGCCGGTTTCTTCCATCTGGGGCGTGATCCACAGGGGATCTCCGACGCGAAGCTGTACGACCTGATGCTCGCCGAGTTCCCCAGCTGGCTCGCGGCCGCCCGGGCCCAGGGCATTGCGCCGGAGGGTCCGGAGCCGCAGGCAACGGCTGCTCCACGCGCCGAGCGCCCGGGGACCCTGCCCGAAAGCCGGGAGCGCCAGGGCCTCTGGGCAGGTCTGACCAAGTGGCTGGGAAGGTGACGCCGCACCGGCCGGCGGCGTGAGCCCGGGTTTGCGGATCGCCCACGCCCACCTGCACGGTCCCGAAGTCCTGGCGCAGACACCGCGGAGCAAGTAACTCGCCGGTAATTGCTGTCGGGGATCTTGGCGATGACGGTCGGCCATGCCCTCGACCTCTCAGTCTCCAAGATCCCCGACCTCGTCACCCGCGATCAGCTCTGCGTCTCCTCGCGGCGTCCGACAGCGGCCGCATCGGGTACGACGAGCAGCTTGCCGGTGGTACGCCGAGCCTCCAGATCGCGGTGGGCCTGGGCGGCCTCGGACAATGCGTAGCGGCCCGTTACGGTGACCTCAAGCGCCTTGGAGCGCACCCACTCGAACACATCGGCGGCCCGTCGGAGCAGTTCGGACCGATCGGCGATGTAGTGCCCGAGGCTGGGCCGGATCAGGGTCAGCGAACCGCCGTGGGCGAGCCGAATCGGATCGAACGGCGGCACGGCACCACTTGCCGCGCCGAAGAGCACGAGATGGCCGCGGGTTCGCAGGCTGGCGAGGCTCGCATCGAAGGTGTGCGCGCCGACGCCGTCGAAGACGACCGGCAGTCCCTGACCGCCGTTGAGCCGCCTCACCTCGGCTGCGAGATCGTCGACTGCGGAGGAAAGGATCACCTCGGCGGCCCCGGCACGCTTCGCCAGCTCGGCCTTCGCCGTGGTCGACGTCGTGCCGATCACCCTGCCGCCGAGTTGGGTGATGAGCTGGGTCAAAAGCAGCCCCATGCCGCCGGCAGCCGCATGCACGAGCACCGTGTCGCCCCCCTGAACCGGGTAGGCGTCCTTGACGAGATAGTGCGCGGTCATGCCTTGGAGGAGCACGGCGGCGGCTGTCTCGAAGCCGATGTCGTCGGGCAGCGGCACCAGCCGGGAGGAGTCCACGACGGCCCGCTCGGCATACGTGCCGGGAATCTCCACCCAACCGACCCGGTCCCCGACCGCGACGTCAGTGACGCCGGGTCCGACTTCGACGACCGTGCCGGCGCCCTCGGCGCCCGGGGTGAAGGGCAGCGGGACGCTGTACCGGCCTTCGCGGTGGTAGACGTCGAGGAAGTTGACCCCGGATGCGGCGACCTCCACGACCGCTTGGCCCGGGCCCGGCGTCGGTTGATCAATATCGACCAGTCGCAGCACCTCGGGACCGCCCACTTCGGACATCTGAATCGCTCGCATGACCCCTCCTGAAACGGGAAACTTCCCTCACCAACTCCACTCGTGGCGATCCTATTTCCACTCGCGGTGAGGTGTCGTAGCCGTCACGTTCAGGTCAGCGACATGAAGCCGGCCGTGCCGCGGCATCTGCCCTGGAGCCCGAGGCTGCGGCCGAGCATCGTTCAGCGTGCCGGCTCAGGAGGCTCGGTGGGCCTGTCGAAGGAGGTATTCCCGTTCATCAACTGCCAGCGCTCAGACCGCCGTCTGAAGACGTTTGATGAACGCTAGGACTTCGGGGCCTGCGCGCCGAGCGTGGACGCACGCGCGGAGAGATCGTGATCCGCATCTGAAGCGGGGCGCGGCATGGATGGGTCGGTCCGCCTGACGGCGGTGGCGGCGGCCGGCTCCGCCGCGGGGGTGGTCAGATCAGGAGCAGGGTCTTGCCCAGGGCGGTTCGGCTTTCGATCGCGGCGTGCGCGTCCGCGGCGTGCTCCAGCGGGAAGGTCTGTCCGATGACCGGCCGGACCCGGCCCGCGACCGCTTCTGCCATCACCTGTTCGGCCCACCGGTGCATCCGCGGCCGGAACCCGTAGAGCTGCTCGATTCCGATCACCTCGACTCCGCGCCTCTGCGCTTCCGCGGGCTCGATCACCGTCACCTGACCGCTGGAGGCGCCGTGCACGGAGAACCGGCCGTGGCGGGCCGTCACCTCGAACGCGGCCCGGCCGATCTCCCCGCCCACGCCGTCGAACACGACGTCGGCTCCCGCGCCGCCGGTCGCCCGGAGGACCTGCTCGGTCCAGTCCGGTGCGGAGTAGTCGACCGCGGCCTCGGCCCCCAGGCTGCGGATCAGGTCGAGCTTCCGTGCCCCGCGGGCGATCCCGATGACCCTGGCCCCGGCTGCCCGAGCCAACTGGACCAGCAGGCTGCCGACGCCGCCGGCCGCCGCCTCGACCAGCACCCACTCCCCGGCAGCGATCCGCGCCCCCTCGACGAGGCCCGTCGCGGTGCTGCCGTCCGTGTGCAAGGCTGCGGCCTCGCGCGGGCCCAGCCCTTCGGGTACCGGGATCAGGCTCTCCGCATCGGCCGCCACCCGCTCGGCGAAGGCACCCGTCGCCCCGGCGTCGGCCAGAACGAGGCGGCCGATCCAGCTCGGATCCGTTCCTTCCCCGGTCGCGCTCACCCGGCCGGCCACCATGCCGCCCGGTACGTACGGCAGGTCGGGTCTGGCGTGCCACCGGTCGACGCCGCGGCGGATCTGCGTCTCGACGAACGTGATGCCCACGACGGACACCTCGACCATCACCTGGCCCGGTCCGACGACCGGCTCCGGTGCCTCGCCCGGAACCAGAACCTCCGGGCCCCCGAAACGCACCGCCTGCACCGCTCGCATGCTGATCACTCTCCTGTCCGGATGACTACGACTCCGACAACGCGGATTTCCTCGACCACGACCGAGGTTCGGCCCCGGTGAAGTTCATGGCCCCAAGGTAGAAGCTCAAGCCGACTTTAGGTCAAGCGCCGGAGTGCGGGACGAAATCCGCGACCCACGCGGGTGTCCACCTCCCTTCATGGCTCTCAAATAGCCGACTGGGAAGTGTTGTTGCTGCGTCGTGCCACCCGTTCGGCGCCTGCGGCCGTGTGTTCGGCCTCCGGATAGACTTCGAAATCCCCGGCCCCCGTGGCACGCACGAAGAGGGTCGAGAGTCCGTCCGTCCGTTGGCGGCCACTTCAGTACCTCGGCGCGATCCCGCGCGGCCACGCCGCGAATCGCGTGCCGCAAGGCGAGCAGAGAGTAGGCATTCGTGAATCACCCTCAGACCGCTTTGTCCGGCGGACTGCTGGTCGTCGGCAGCGCCGCCGCTGTCGACGCTCCTGGAGCGGGTTTGTGTGCCGTCCGTTACGACGGCACCGGCGCCATGAGCCTCGTCCGGATATTGCCGCTGGACCACCCCTCCTATGCGGCTGTCGATCCGATGCACGGGGTCGTCCACGCCGTCCTGGAACGGGCGGTTGGAGGGGTCGTGTCCCTCCGGGTAGATCCCGACACCGGGTTCCAGGGGCCGCCTTTCGTCGCCGCCAGTGGTGGCGCGGGCCCCTGCCACGTCGCGGTCCACCCCAGTGGTTCGCACGTCTTCGCGGCCCACTACGGCGATGGCGCCCTCTCGGTCGTTCCCATCGGCGCCGACGGCATGGTCGCTGCTGCCGGGCCGGTGCAGATCCTCCGGCATCCGGGCCGGGAGGCGTCCGGGGATTTGCTCACGGCCCCGCACGCCCACATGGCGGCTCCCTCGCCGGACGGGCGGTTCCTGCTTTGCACCGATCTCGGTACCGACCGGGTCTACGTCTACGCCTTCGATCCGGACAGCGGCCTGCTCAGCGCCCACCGGACGGTGCAAATGCCGGCGGGCAGAGGCCCCCGGCACCTCGTGTTCCATCCGTCGGGCCGGTACGCCTACGTTCTGAACGAACTCTCCTCGACCCTCACCGTCTGCACCTGGGACGGGCTCTCCGGCCGCCTCGAACCGGTTGCCGAGGTCGAGACCCGACAGGATCCGGGCGCGCCGAACGCCAACTCCGCCGCCGCGGTCCGGCTGTCCGGGGACGGCCGCTTCCTCTACACGACCAACCGAGGCGACGACGCGATCGCGATCCACGCCGTCCACGACGACGGCGCGTCCGTGGAACTGCTCACCGCCGTTCCCTGTGGCGGCACTTGGCCGCGTGACATCGCACTCACCCCTGACGGCCTTCTCCTCTTCTGCGCCAATCAGCGCTCCGGTACGGTCACGGCCTTCCATCGCGACCCGTCCAGCGGCCGCCTGAGCCCGGCGGGGGAGTCCCTGGTGATCACCGAGCCCACGTCCGTCCTGCCGATCGGCGGCTGAGCGGAGGACGCGGGAGGTGCCTGGTGCGGGTGGGACGCGGGGTGCTCCTCAGGACAGGGCGGCCAGCGCCTGCGCGGCGAGCATCTGCTCCAGGGCCAACAGGGCGCGCGGGGTGTGCCGGGTGTCGATGCGGACGGCGTAGATGAAGCGGGTCAGCTCCGGGTCGGCGAGGGGGCGCGCCACGACCCGGGTGCTGCCGCGGGGGAGGGCCAGCTGCGGCATGACGGCGACGCACAGGCCCGCGGCCACGAAGCCGAGCACGGTGTTGAAGTCGTCGCCCTCGTACTCCAGGCGGGCCTGGAAGCCCGGTGTCTTGGCCATCTGGGCGAGCAGTTCCAGGCGCAGCGCCGCCTCCGGAGCGGCTATCCACGTCTCGGAGGCGAGGGTCGCCAGGTCGATGACGTCCCGGTCGGCGAGGTGGTGGTCGGCCGGGACCACCGCCACGACCGGGTCCCGCGCGATCAGCGTCCGGCGCAGTGTCCGTGGCGCCGGCAGGGGGATGAAGTCGTAGTCGTAGCTGAGGGCCAGGTCCATGTCCCCGCGCTTGAGCCGGTTGTAGCTCGCGTCGGGCTCCAGTTGGGAGAGGCTGACCTGCACATCGGGGTACGTCGTGTGGAGCTGTGCGAGCGCTTGCGGGACGATGCCGGTGGCGGCGGAGGCGAACGCGCCGAGCCGGATCCGTCCGGCCGTGCCCGCGCGCATGGCGTCGAGTTCCACGGACGCCGCTGCCAGCGCGCTCCGGACGCGCTGTTCGGCGTCGAGGAGGACCTCGCCGGCCGGGGTGGCGCGCACGGGTCGGCGTTCCAGCACTCTGAGGCCCGTGCGGCGTTCGAGTTCGGCGACCTGTTGGGAGACGGCGGGCGCGCTGTAGCCGAGCTCGCGTGCGGCGGCGTTGAAGGAGCCGTGGCGGACGACGGCTTCGAGGGTGGCGAGCAGGCGGGGGTCGAGGCTCTGCACGGGGTTAAGGCTCACTTATCTGTCGCGAAGACGTCTTTTCTTGTGCTTAAGGGTGAATGGCAGCAGGATTCTTGCTCGCGGCCCGGATGCGCAAGTGCCGGACGCGCAGGCGCCGTATGCACACGTGTCCGCGTCCGGGTCCGCAGCGAACCCTTCTCCCGTCGTCGGGCGCGTCCGTGCGCCCGCAGCGCCGTGCATCCCGTTCTCCGCCGTCCGCCCGTACCCGCGTCGGGCAGGCGGGCGGCGGAGGAGGCGGCCGTCGACGATCGATTCCCAGGCCCTGAAAGGAAGTGGTATGCCCAAGCCACTTGTCGGACTCACCACCTACCTCACCGACGCCCAGTGGGGAGAGTGGGAGTTGCCCGCCGTGCTCCTGCCCGCGGCGTACGCCAGCGCCGTGCAGGCCGCGGGCGGCCGCGCGGTCCTGCTGCCGCCGGATGCTCCCGAGGCCGCGGCCGACGTCGTCGCGCGACTGGACGCGCTCGTCCTCGCCGGCGGTGAGGACCTCGATCCCGCCCTCTACGGAGCGGAACCGCACCCGCGCTCGGGTGCGCCGGTCCGTGAACGCGACCGGTGGGAACTGGCCGTCCTGGCCGCCGGTCTCGCGCGGGACATCCCGGTGCTCGGGGTCTGCCGGGGGATGCAGTTGATGAACGTGCACGCGGGCGGGACATTGGTCCAGCACCTGCCCGACAAGGTGGGGCACGACGGCCACAACGTGCACCCGGGCCACTTCGGCTCGCACGCCGTCACCACCGTCCCGCGCACCCGCGTCGGGGCGCTCCTGCCGGGAACGATCCAGGTCGCCACGCACCACCACCAGGCGGTGGAGCGGCTCGGGGCCGGTCTGGCGGTGGCGGCCCACGCCGCGGACGGAACGGTGGAGGCGGTGGAGAGCACCCGGCACCGCTTCGCCGTCGGCGTGCAGTGGCACCCGGAGATGGCCTTCGATTCGGCGGTGGTGTACGCCCTGGTGGCCGCGGCGCGGTCCAGCGCGGACGCTCGTCCGAGCCGGGCAGAAGATCGGCCGGCGGGCGATCGGGGAGCGGGCAATCGGGGGGCACGCGCCGCGCGGGCGACGGCGCTTGCCGTCGGTCCGGCGCCGACCCCTTGACACCGCTCGGCCACAACCCTCAGGATCGGCCCGTGAACCTGTCAGACAGCCAGACAGCAGGATCGGCCCCCCGCCGCGTGAGCGCGATGGAAGCGGTGTTCGGCCACCTGCGCGGCGCCATCGAGCGCGGCGAGTACGCCGTCGGGGACAAGCTCCCCTCCGAAGCGGAGCTGTGCCGCACCCTGGAGGTCAGCCGGCCCGTGCTGCGGGAGGCCCTCCGCGCCCTCCAGACCATGGGCCTGACCGTCTCCAAGACCGGCAAGGGCACCTTCGTCGTGGCGAACACGGTCGAGGACCCCACGTTCGGCGACTACGCGGCCAGCGACCTCCTGGAGGTGCGCCGGCACGTCGAGATCCCGGTCGCCGGCTACGCGGCGCTGCGCCGCACCCCGGAGGACCTGGACCACCTGGCGCACCTGCTCGACCGGATGGAGCGGGAGACAGACACCACCGCGTGGGTCGCGCTGGACACGGTCTTCCACCTGGCGGTGGCCGAGGCCTCCCGCAACCCGGTCTTCCGCCGGGTGATCGAGGAGATCCGTGACGCACTGGCGCGTCAGTCCACCTTCCTCAACGAACTCGGCGGCCGGCGCGAGCAGTCGAACTGCGAACACCGGGCGATCGTCGAGGCACTGGTCGACGGTTCCGAGCCCGACGCGGTCGCGGCGATGTCCCACCACCTCCACCGCGTCGAGGCGACCCTCACCGACATCGTGCGCCCCGGGCGCGCGGACACTCCCACGGAAGGCAGATCCGAGGCGTGAGCGAGCAGTTCCTCAAGGACGAGAAGCGCCCCACGACCCGTCACGTCGACGCCGGTGACACCGGCTACAGCAAGTCCCTGAAGCCCCGGCACGTCAACATGATCGCCATCGGCGGTGCCATCGGCACCGGCCTGTTCCTCGGCGCGGGCGGACGGCTCGCCGACGCCGGGCCCTCCCTGTTCGTCGCGTACGCCGTCTGCGGCGTCTTCGCCTTCCTCGTCGTGCGCGCGCTCGGCGAGCTCGTCCTGTACCGCCCGTCCTCCGGGGCCTTCGTGTCGTACGCCCGGGAGTTCCTGGGGGAGAAGGGCGCGTACACCGCGGGCTGGATGTACTTCCTCAACTGGGCGACCACCGGCATCGCCGACATCACCGCCGTCGCCACGTACACCCACTACTGGCACCTCTTCTCCAGCGTCCCGCAGTGGGTGATCGCGCTCATAGCCCTGGCCGTGGTGCTGACCGTGAACCTCATCTCGGTGCGGATCTTCGGCGAACTGGAGTTCTGGTTCGCCATCGTCAAGGTCGGCGCGCTGCTGGTGTTCATGGGCATCGCGATCTACCTGCTGGTCACCCGGCACCCGGTCGACGGCGCCGTCCCCGGGCCGTCCCTGATCACCGGCAACGGCGGGATCTTCCCCAACGGCCTGATGCCGATGCTGCTGATCATCCAGGGCGTCGTCTTCGCCTACGCCTCGGTGGAACTCGTCGGCGTGACGGCCGGGGAGACCGAGAACCCCGAGAAGATCATGCCGAAGGCGATCAACTCGATCATGTGGCGCGTCGGCCTGTTCTACGTCGGTTCGGTGCTCCTCCTGTCGATGCTGCTGCCCTGGAACAGGTACAGCTCGGGCCAGAGCCCGTTCGTGACCGTGCTCTCCCACATCGGCGTCCCGGCGGCCGGCGGCGTGATGAACCTGGTGGTCCTCACCGCGGCCATGTCCTCGCTCAACTCCGGCCTCTACTCCACCGGTCGCATCCTGCGCTCCATGGCCGTGAGCGGCTCGGCCCCCAGGTTCACCGCCCGCATGAGCCGCACCCAGGTGCCGTACGGCGGCATCCTGCTGACCAGCGGCATGTGCGTCCTCGGCGTCGGCCTCAACTTCGTGGTCCCCGCCGACGCGTTCGAGATCGTGCTGAACTTCGCGGCGATCGGCATCCTCGCCACCTGGGGCATGATCATGGTCTGCCACTACCTCTTCTGGCGCAAGACCCGCCAGGGCGAACTGACCCGGCCCGGCTACCGCCTGCCCGGCTCGCCGTGGACCGAGCTCGTGACGCTGGCCTTCCTCGTCTCCGTCCTGGTCCTCATGTACGCCGACGGCGGCGCCGGGCGCACCACCGTGCTGTGCCTGCCGCTGATCGCCGGAGCGCTGGTCGCCGGCTGGTACGCGATCCGCGGACGGATCGCGCGCGCTGCCGCCGACTCCGACAGCTGAACCAGGCATCCAGGCAAGGAATCTGACGGCCCGTCATGCCATCGTCGCGGGCCGCCACCCGTCGGCACACCGCTCAGCAGCACCTCCACCACCGAACGAGGACGTCATGTTCAGCAGTCCCCTCGCGGACGCGCCCGCGATCCGCGAGCCCCGCCACGTGCCCGTCGCCCACGTCACCCGGGGCGCAGTGGTCGAGGGCACCCACCACGGCTCCGTCGTCGTCCTCGGCGGCGACGGCGGGGTCCGGTTCCGGCTCGGCGACATCGAGGCCGCCTGCTACCCGCGCTCGGCCCTCAAGCCGGTCCAGGCCGTCGCCATGGTCCGGGCGGGGCTGCCGCTCGACGGCGAACTGCTCGCCCTCGCCATGGGCAGCCACTCCGGCGAGGAGCGCCACCTCGCCGGAGCCCGGCGGATCCTGGACCTCGCCGGCCTCTCCGAGGACGACCTGCGCAACGTGCCGGACCTGCCGTACGACCCGGCCGTGCGCGACACCTGGCTCCGGGAGGGCCGCCCGCCCTCCCGGCTCGCCCAGAACTGCTCGGGCAAGCACGCCGCGATGCTCTACCTCTGCAAGCTCAACGGCTGGCCGCCGGAGGACTACGACGATCCCACCCACCCGCTCCAACGGGTGATCGCCGCGACCGTCGAAGAGCTCACCGGTCAACGCATCGCGCACGTCACCGTGGACGGCTGCGGCACCCCGCTGTTCGCGGTCTCCCTGCACGGCCTCGCGCGCGCCGCCGCCCGCATCGCCACCGGCACGCGCGGCACGCCCGAGTCCCGGGTGGCGGGCGCGCTGCGCGCGCACCCGGAGATGGCCTCCGGCGCCGGACGGGACGTGGCCGCGCTGATGCGCGCGGTGCCCGGACTGCTGGCCAAGGACGGCTTCGAGGGCGTCCAGGTCGCCGCGCTGCCGGACGGTCGGGCCGTCGCCGTGAAGATCGCCGACGGCGCGAACCGGGCACGCGTCCCGGTGGCAGCGGCCGCGCTGGCCCTGGCGGGAGTCGACCCGCGGTTGCTCACCGGGTTCGCCGGGGAGCCGGCGACCGGCGGGGGCCGGCCCGTCGGCGGTGTCCGGCCGGTGGCCGCGCTGGACCCGTCGGCCCTGCTCGCCCCCGCGTGACCCGACCCGCCATTCCCTGAAGAAGAGGACCCGCACACCCATGACCGCCGCCACCCGCAGTGAACACGACCTGCTCGGAGACCGCGACGTCCCCGCCGACGCCTACTGGGGCGTCCACACGCTGCGCGCCACCGAGAACTTCCCCATCACGGGCACGCCCATCTCCGCTTACCCGCACCTGATCGACGCCCTCGCCGCCGTCAAGGAGGCCGCCGCCCTCGCCAACGAGGAACTTGGCCTCCTGGAGCCCGCGAAGGCCGGGGCGATCGTCGCCGCCTGCCGCGAGATCCGGGCTGGCGAGCTGCATGACCAGTTCGTCGTCGACGTCATCCAGGGCGGCGCCGGCACCTCGACCAACATGAACGCCAACGAGGTCGTGGCCAACCGGGCGCTGGAGCTGCTGGGGCACGCCAAGGGCGAGTACCGCCACCTGCACCCCAACGAGCACGTCAACCTCGGCCAGTCCACCAACGACGTCTACCCGACCGCCGTCCGGATCGCGACCGTGTTCGCCGTGCGCGGCCTGCTCGACGCGATGGCCGTCCTCCAGGACGCCTTCGCCCGCAAGGCCGTCGAGTTCCGCGACGTCCTGAAGATGGGCCGCACGCAGCTGCAGGACGCCGTGCCGATGACGCTCGGGCAGGAGTTCTCGACGTTCGCGGTCATGCTCGACGAGGACCGCAGCCGGCTCGCGGAGGCCGTCGAGCTGATCCACGAGATCAACCTCGGCGCCACCGCGATCGGCACGGGCCTCAACGCGCCCGCCGGATACGCCGAGTCCGCCCGCCGCCACCTCGCCGACCTCACCGGGCTGCCCCTCGTCACCGCGGCCAACCTGGTCGAGGCCACGCAGGACTGCGGCGCGTTCGTCCAGATGTCCGGCGTGCTCAAGCGCATCGCCGTCAAGCTGTCGAAGACCTGCAACGACCTGCGACTGCTGTCCTCGGGGCCGCGCGCGGGCCTCGGCGAGATCAACCTGCCGCCGGTGCAGGCCGGTTCGAGCATCATGCCCGGCAAGGTGAACCCGGTCATCCCCGAGGTCGTCAACCAGGTCGCCTTCGAGGTGATCGGCAACGACGTCGCCATCACGATGGCCGCCGAGGGCGGGCAGCTCCAGCTCAACGCCTTCGAACCGATCATCCTGCACTCGCTGTCCGAGTCGATCACCCACCTGCGGGCGGCCTGCCTCACCCTCGCCGAGCGCTGCGTCGTCGGCATCACCGCCAACACCGAGGTGCTGCGCGCGACCGTCGAGAACTCCATCGGCCTGGTGACCGCTCTCAACCCGCACATCGGGTACACGGCGGCGACCGACATCGCCAAGGAGGCCCTCGCCAGCGGCCGGGGCGTGGCCGAGCTCGTCCTGGAGAAGGGACTGCTCCCGGCCGAGAGGCTCAGCGCGCTGCTGCGGCCCGAGGTGATCGCGGGCAGCGGCCTGCCCGTGGCCTGACGGCGGACGCGGCAGGTGGCCGAACGACGCGCCGCCGCACCGGGGTTCCGGTGCGGCGGCGCATCGTGCGCCCATCGTTCGAGCGGGCGCCGTGGTCGTGCCTGCGCACGGTGAGGGTCGGAGCGCGGCCTCCGGATGCTCCTTCGGCCCGGGGCCCGGGAGGAGCGTGGACCCGCACGCGCGTCGGCGGATCGCTGCGAGGGCGGGTCGTGTCCTCCGAGGGCGGTTCCGTGTCCGCCGAGGGCCGGCCCTCACCGTGCCGGGGCGAAGCCTCCCCCGACGGACGCGGAACCGCCCGCCGACTGGGCGTCCACCCGGTAGCTGTCGTTCGCGGAACTGCGGACGCCGGTGGCGTGGTTGTACTGGCCCGCGAACTCGTGCTGGCCGGCGGGCACGGTACGGCCGGGTTTGAGGACCCAGCGGTAGACCAGTGCGCCGCCGGACTCCTGGGCGGTGACGGTGAAGTCGTCGCTCGGCAGGGTCCGCCAGTTGCCGGTGTCGCGCACGTCGCCGGTCTGCGCGATGCGCAGCTCGACGGTGAGCGAGGTGAGCGGTTGGGCGGTCCTGAGGGTCAGGTTGTCCTGGCCCCAGTAGACGGTGCTGTGCGCGTCGATCGATCCCTCCGACCACAGCGGCCCGTTCTGGGCGCGGCTGCTCGCGGACGGGGTCGGGCGCGGACTGGCCGGGGCGCTGGTGGCCGGTGCCGGTGCCGGTGCCGGTGCTTGAGCCGGAGCCGTGGCGGCAGGTGGGGCCGACGGCGTCGGCGACGGCGTGACCGCCGGCGAGGGGGCCGAGGGCGCGGTCGTCGTGGTGTCCGACGGGGGTTGGGTCCGGACGATGCTCGCCACGGCGAAACCGCCGGTGGCCAGGATGCCGGCGGTGGCGAGGCCGGCGAGCGCGGCCTTGGGCCATGACCGCAGGCCCGACCGCGCGCGGTGACGGGCGGCGGGGCCGGCCGCGCCGCGCTGCACCCGGGCCAGCATCCGCGCGCGGTCGGGCTGGTGGGCCTCGGCGGCCTCGCGCAGCTGCCGGGCGATGTGCTCGTTCACCGGTTCCTCCTTCCTGTCGCCAGTTCGCCGACCGCTCGCGCGCCGAGCAGCTGTTGCAGCTCGGCCATTCCCTTCGAGCTCTGACTCTTCACCGTACCGACCGATATGCCGAGCGCCGCCGCGGTGTCCTTCTCCGAGAGGTCGAAGGCGTGGCGCAGCACCACGCAGGCCCGCTTGCGGAACGGCAGCCGGGCGAGCGCCGCGCGGACGTCCAGCACGGCTGCCACGTCCGGTCCGTCGGCCTTCTCCGGGCTGCGGGTCCAGAACAGCAGGACCCGGCGCCGCTCGCGGACCGCGCTGCGGATCCGTGCGCGCGCCATGTTGGCGACCACCCCGCGGGCGTACGCGAGCGGGTGGTCGGCGGCGCGGAGCCGGTCCCAGCGTTGCCACAGGGCGATCAAGGCGTCCGCGGCGAGGTCGTCGGCGGCGTCCGTCTCACCGGTCAGGAGGTGGGCGAGACGGGCGAGTTCGGCGTAGTGGCGTTCGAAGAAGTCGTGGAACTCCGCGGACGCGTCATCGAGGAGCATGTCCCCCGGTCGCCCTCTCCCTGCAATGTGAGCGTTAACAATCGGCATGAGCGTAGCAGTGCCCGTTTCCCGGACGCGGCGGTGGTCGCCCCGGAGGGGCGTCCCCGACGGCTGACGGGCGAGCAGTGCGGTCAATGCCGGGCGAACTGGACTTGGGTCGGCTGGGCGACGTCCGGCCTCACAGCGATCCCGTCGACGGTGAGCTGCTCCCCGTAGATGTCGGTGATCCTGAGAGCGCCGCCGCACCCGCTGCCGTCCGGGGAGAGGAAGTAGTTGTAGTCGGTGCGGGACAGCTGCCGCCAGCCGCCGCCGGTCCTGACCTCCAGGGCCGCCACCGGGTTCCGGTGGCCGATCACCTGGATCCCGCACCACCACTGGCTTGATCCGGTCTTGTACCGGATCGACATCGTGGCGGGTGCCGTGCCGGGGCTCAGCAGCGTCCAGGTGATCGGGAGGCGGCCCACCGACAGGTCCGCGAGCTTGGCGAAGGCCTCGTGGCTCAGGTCGAGCTGCCCGGGTGCGCAGGGCAGGGGGCAGTCATTGACGATCCGCACCGTGATGCTCGTCCCGTTGGCCGCGCGCACGAGCACGTACGCCCCGCACGCGCCGGACGTCTCGTAGTCGGTGTGGTTTATCGCCGCGATCATGAGGTCGCCGGACGGGCCGAACGAGCAGGCGCCGTTGCCGTCGGCGGCGTCGTAGGACGTCGCGACGCCCTGGTAGCTCGCCCCGGGCTTGACCCGTCCGGCCAGGGATGCGGCGGCCGCCGTTGCGGTGCGGGGACTGCCGGCGGCCGACGGCGAGGGGGAGGTCGTGGTGACGGACGGCCGCGGCGAGGCAGTGGCCGACGGCGAAGGGGTGCCGGTGGCCGAGGGCGAGGGTGCGGGGCTGGTGACCGTCGGCACCGCCGTCGAGGGCGTGGTGGTGGCCGGGACGGCGGCGCCCGGCGGGGTGTCGGCCGGGGTGCTCGGCTCGGTGGCCGCGACGGACGCGCCGGCGGGTATCCCGGCGTCGACGACGACGCCCCCGCCGTCCGGCAGGAGTGCGAGGGTCAGGCACACCAGTGCACCGACCGCGATCACTGCCAACGGTATGCCCAGGGCCAGCCGACGGCTGCGGATCGACAGCGGGGCGGCGTGCTTCGTTGCTTTCATTCCCGTCCATTCGGTAGATCGACTCGGCGTCGCACCCACCAGTGGGCACCGGGGACGGAAAGGTTGCCGTGCGGGAGCAATTATTTTTCGGCGCGGGGCACGCTCAGCCCGACGCCCGGACGACCAGCCGGGTGGGGAGTACGACCGACTCGCCGCGTTCCGGGTGCCGCAGCAGCAACTCCATGGCACGGGAACCGAGTTCCTCCACCGGCTGGCGGACCGTGGTCAGCCCCGGCCGGCACCGCGCCGCGAGGGGGGCGTCGTCGAAGCCGATCAGCGCCACGTCCTCGGGCACCCGCAGGCCGTGCCGCCGCAAGGTCCTGAGGGCCCCCGCGGCCATCTGGTCGGAGGCGGCGAACACCGCGTTCAATTCGGGGCGCTGGTCCAGCAGCCGCTGCATCGCGTGCTCGCCGGAGGCGCTGCTGAAGTCGCCGTACGCCACGGCGGGCCGCATCGCGGCCATCGCGGCCATCGCCTGGTGGTAGCCGGTCAGCCGGTCCGCTCCGGCGGCGGTGTCCGGTGGCCCGGCGATGGTGGCCACCGAGCGGCGACCGGACGCGCACAGTCGCCGCACCGCGTCCCTCGCGCCGACGAGGTTGTCCGCGTCGACGAACGCCACCGCGCCCGGCTCCGGCGGCCTGCCCAGCGACACCACGGGCACCCTGGCCGCGTGCAGCAGCCGGGTGAGCGCGGTGTCCCCCCAGGGCCCGACCAGCAGCACGCCGTCGACATGGCCGCCGCACAGGTAGCGCACCAGCGGCGGCCGCCGGGAGCGCCTGGGCACCGTGAAAACGGCCAGCTCCCGCTCGGCGCCCGGGAGGGAGCGCCGCAGCCCGGCCAGCAGACGTACGGGGAAGGCGTCCGCGTGGTACTGCAACGGATCCGCGAACACCACGATGGCGACGACACCGGTCTCCCGGGTCCTGGCCGCCCGCCGGCGGACGTACGCCAACTCGCGCGCTGCGCGTTCCACCCGGGCCGCCACCTCCGAGGAGACCCGGGCGGAACGGTTCAGCACCCGGGAGGCGGTGGCGGTGGAGACGCCGGCGCGACGGGCGACCTCGGCCAGCGTCGGAGCGGGATCGTCATCGTGAATGGGCTCGGGCATGGGGGGCCGTCCTGGATCGGTCCTCGACACGGGAACTGCACCCCCGGACCTGCCGCCCACTCCGGGCCACCGCCCCTGCCAGCTTGGTCGGTTGAACGACCAGCGTCAAGGGATCCGACACCGTCACGCGCAGGGGTCGGGCAGCGCGCCCCGGCGGATCACCTCCGCGTACCACCGGGCACTGTCCTTGGCGGTCCGGGCCTGCGTGGCGTAGTCCACGTAGTACAGGCCGAACCGTTTGCCGTAGCCGTACGCCCACTCGAAGTTGTCCATCAGCGACCAGAGGAAGTAGCCCCGCACGTCCGCGCCGGCGGCGATCGCCCGCCGGACGGCGTCGAGGTGGCCGCGCAGGTAGTCGATGCGCTGCGGGTCGTGCACCGCGCCCTCCGGTGTCGGCCGGTCGTCGAAGGCCGCACCGTTCTCGGTCACCATCAACGGCAGCCCGGGGTGTTCGCGGTGGAGGCGCAGCAGCAGGTCGGACAGGCCGGTCGGGTCGATCGGCCAGCCCATGGCGGTGCGCCGGCCGGGCGCGTGGTGGAAGAGCACGTCGGCACAGCCGGCGAAGGGGGACTGGGCGCCGTCGCCGTGGCCGGCGTCGCTCGCGGCTGCGGAGTCCGGGGCCTTCCCGTCGGGCAGGGCCGAAGCCACCGCGGGGGTGTAGTAGTTGACGCCCAGCAGGTCGATCGGCCGGGCGATCGTGGCCAGGTCGCCGTCGTGGACCAGCGCCGGCCAGTCGACCAGGTGTCCCGTGTCGGCGAGCAGGTCCTCGGGGTAGCCGCCCTTCAGCATCGGTCCGGTGAAGACGCGGTTGCCCACCGCGTCGACCCGCCGGGCGGCCTCGCGGTCCGCGGCGGACTCCGTGAGTGGCCGCACCTCGTGCAGGTTGAGCGACACGGCGATCCGCGCCTCCCGGGGCAGTGCCGTGCGCAGCGCCTCGACCGCGAGGCCGTGGCCGAGGTTGAGGTGGTGGGCCGCGCGCAGGGCGGCCGACCAGTCGGCGCGGCCCGGGGCGTGCACCCCTGAGCCGTAGCCGAGGAAGGCCGAGCACCAGGGTTCGTTGAGGGTGGTCCAGAGGTTCACCCGGTCTCCGAGCGCGTCCGCCACCAGCGCGGCGTAGTCCGCGAAGCGCTCCGCGGTGGCGCGGGCGGGCCAGCCCCCGGCGTCCTCCAACTCCTGTGGCAGGTCCCAGTGGTAGAGCGTGACGGCCGGCTCGATGCCGTGTTCCAGCAGCTCGTCCACCAGGCGCCGGTAGAAGTCCAGGCCCCGTTCGACGGCCGGCCCGCGTCCGGTCGGCTGCACCCGGGGCCAGGACACCGAGAACCGGTAGGCGCCCAGGCCCAGTTCGCTCATCAGCCGGACGTCCTGCCGGTAGCGGTGGTAGTGCTCGGTGGCGCGGTCGCCGGTGTCACCGCCGGCCGTCCGCCCCGGGGTCCGGCTGAAGGTGTCCCAGATCGAGGGTGTCCGCCCGTCCACGTCGACGGCCCCCTCGATCTGGTACGCGGCCGTTGCCGCTCCCCAGAGGAAGCCGGCGGGGAAGGCGCGGACGGAGGTATCGGCCGGAGCTGACTCGGGCCGTGCGGCAGTCATGACTGTGTTCTCCGTTTCGGTGGGAGTGGGCGTCAGTTCTTGACCGCGCCCGTGGTGATGCCGCCGACGACCTGCCTGCCCAGGACGGCGAACACCAGCAGGAGCGGTGCGGTCCCGAGCAGCGAGCCGGTGAGGATGACGGCCTGGTCGGAGTCGTACGATCCGCCGCCGAGGCCGGCCAGCGCGACCTGGACGGTGGGATTGCTCTGGCTCAGCGCGATCAGCGGCCAGAAGAAGTCGTTCCAGGACTGGACGAAGACCAGCATGCCGAGCACGGCCATCCCGGGCCGGGCGATGGGCAGCACCACGCTCCACAGGATCCGCAGGCTGCTCGCGCCGTCCACCCGGGCCGCCTCGACCAGTTCGACCGGCAAGGCCTCCGACAGGAACTGCCGCATGAAGAACACGCCGAACGCGGCCACCAGATTCGGCAGGATCACCGACTGCAGGCGGTCGGTCCAGTGCAGCCGCGCCATGATCTGGTACAGCGGGATGACGCTCAGCTGGGCGGGCACGGTCATCGTCGCCACCACCAGGCTCAGCAGGGCGTTGCGGCCCCGGAACGGCAGCCTGGCGAAGGCGAAGCCGGCCAGCGTCGCGAACAGCACCGTGCTCGCGGTCACGCAGCCCGCGACCACGACCGAGTTGAGCAGCGCCCGGCCCATGTGGACCTGGTTCCACGCGATGTCGAGGTTGTGCCACAGGCTCCCGCCTGGCAGCAGCGGCGGCGGGGTCTGCGCGATCCGGGCGCCGGAGGTCGAGGCGCCGACCAGGGTCCAGTACAGCGGGAAGAGGGAGAGGACGGCGACGACGATCAGCACCGCGTACGTGAGCGGTCCGGCTCCGGTCAGGCCGCGTGCTCCCGCACGCCGCCGCTGGTTGACGGCCATCGGCGCTCAACCCCCGTTCCGGGCGCGGCGGATGCGGACCAGGGCGAGGTTGAGCGCGCCGATGGCCAGCAGGATCAGCAGCATCGTCCAGGCCACGGCGGCGGCCCGGCCGAGGTGGAAGGCGTACCAGCCCTGGTCGTACAGGTACAGCCCGAGGGTCTGGTACTGGTGGGCCGAACCGCCGCTGTGGCCGGTCGCTCCGCCGCCGAACAGCAGCGGCTCGCCGAAGAGCTGGGTGGCCCCGATACCGGAGACCACGACGGTGAACAGGATGGTGGGCCGGATGGACGGCACCGTGACGTGCCGGAACTGCTGCCACCGGCCGGCGCCGTCGAGCGCGGCCGCCTCGTACAGGTCGTGCGGGACGGCCTGCATGGCGGCGAGGTAGATCAGGGCGTTGTAGCCGGTCCAGCGCCAGGTGACGATCGTGGAGACGGCGATCTGGGAGCTCCAGGTGCCGCCCTCCCAGTCGACGCGCCCCAGGCCCAGGTGGCCCAGCAGCCAGTTGATCATCCCGTAGTCCCGCCCGAACAGCAGCGTGAACACCAGGGTGGCCGCCGCGATCGAGGTCGCGTAGGGCGCGAGCATCGCGATCCGGAAGAAGCCCCGGCCGCGCAGGCGGTAGTTGAGGAGGTGCGCCAGGCCGAGGGCCATCAGCAGCTGCGGAACGGTGGACAGCACGCCGATGGTGACGGTGTTGCGCAGGGCGTTCCGGAACAGGTCGTCGTGGAGCAGCCGGGTGTAGTTGCCGAAGCCGCGCCACTGCATCCGGTCGGGCGTCTGGAGGTCGACGCCGTGCAGCGACACCCAGCCCGTGTAGACCAGCGGGAACAGGCCGAACGCCACGAAGCAGACGAAGAACGGCGCGACGTACAGGTAGGGCGAGGCCTTCAGGTCCCACCGGTAGAGCCGGGCGCGCCAGGGGCTGGGCCGTGGGGGAGCGGGGCGTGGCGTGCCCCGGGAGGTGGCCGGGGCGGCCTCGTCGAGCATGGTGGTGACCTCTCTGGGGGAGCGGACCGGGCGAAGGGCGGGAAGCCGGCCGTCAGTCGCCGACCTTGTCGTCGATCTCCTTGACCGCGTTGCTCCACGCCTTGGCGGGGTCGCTCTGGTGCTGCTCGATGCTGAGCAGGGCGCCGTTGGTGAGGGTGTCCTTGACCAGGCCGTCCCACTCGCCGATCACGGTCGGCCGGATGGACTGCGCGGTGGCGGCGTAGATCTGCCCGGTGGGCGTGTCGCCGAAGAAGTCGAGCCTGGCGTTCTGCACCTCCGGCCGGCTCAGCGCCCCGGAGGTGGAGGGCAGGTTGCCGACCGTCGTGAAGACCCTGGCCTGCTGCGCGGGTGCGGTGAGCCAGGCGGCGAGCGCCTCGGCCTCCTTCCGGTGCTTCCCGGCCTTCGGCACGGTGAGGAAGGAGCCGCCCCAGTTGCCGGGGGCCGGGGCGCCGGCGATGTCCCACTTGCCCTTGTTGGCGCTCCCGGACTTGTCGGCGACGATGGCCGTCATCCAGGACGGGCAGGCGACCGTGGCGAACCCGGAGTTGGCGAACGCCTGGTACCACGGTGTGTCGAACTGCTTGAGCCCGGCGCTGATCCCGGCCTGGACCGCACCGGTGGCCAGGGCCCAGGCGCTCTTGACGCTGGGACTGTTCTTGTAGTCCAGGCGGCCGCCTCCGTCGTCGTACTGCGTGGTGCTGGAGGACACCACGGCGTTGAACAGGCCGCCGGCGGAGTCGGTGAAGAAGGTGCCGGCGGGCGCCTTGGCCTGGTACTGCTTGCCGGTCTCGACGAACTTGGCCCAGTCGCCCTGCCAGAGCCTGGCCACCTCTTCGCGGTCGGTGGGCAGCCCGGCCTGCTGGAACAGGTCCTTGCGGTAGCAGATCGCCATCGGACCGATGTCGGTGCCCAGGCCGATCGTGCGGCCGTCCGCCGTGGTGGCCTGCTGCGACTTCCAGGGCAGGAAGGCGTTCTTGTCGACCCCGTCCGCCTTGCCGAGGTCGACGAACCGGTCCGCCTGCTTCTTCACCACCTGGGCGATCCGGCCGACCTCGATCGCCTGGATGTCGTCCAGGCCGCTGCCGGAGGCGAGGTGGGTCTGCAGGGCGGGGTAGTAGTCGGTCTCCTGCTCGACGGTGTGCTCCACGATGGTGATGCCGGGATGCTCCCGCATGTAGGCGTCGAACAGGCCGGCCTGCTTGTAGCCGAACGTGCCGTAGTCGCCGACGGTCAGGGTGATCTCGGCGCCGGAGGCCCCGGTGCCGGTCGAGCCGGAACCCGCGCTGTCGCAGCCGGCGACCAGTACGGCGCTCAGGGCCACGGCCACGGCGATCGGCAGCGGCTTGCGTACGGGGACGATGGCGGCTGCTCTGCCGCCGCGAGTGGTGCCGGGGTTCCGCATGGCCGAATCTCCTTGTCCAGGCTGGTCCATGGCTGCGCCGCGCACGTGTGGCGGCCGGAGGTGCTCGGAGCTGAGTGCGAACGCTGGGTGGGAACGGTGGTGCGAGCGGTGGTGTGCGCGATGGTCCGCACAGGGTGGGAGCGCTCCCACCGCGATGTGGGAAGATTGCTTCGCCGCGCGAGGCGTGTCAAGGGCGTGCATCGGCTCCGTTACCGGACCGTGTCGTCCGACCGTCCTCGCCGCGGTCGCCGTCGTCCGTCGTCCGCCGGGAGAGCGATCATGAGCCGAGCCGCGCAGCAGCAACCCGCTGCCCGCCCCACCCTGGAGGCGGTGGCAGCGCGGGCCGGCGTGGGCCGGGGCACGGTGTCCCGGGTCGTCAACGGCTCGCCCAAGGTGAGCGCCAAGGCCCGCGCGGCGGTCGAGCAGGCCATCGCGGAACTCGGCTACGTCCCCAACCAGGCGGCGCGCTCGCTGGTCACCTCCCGGACCGACGCGGTCGCGCTGGTCATCCCCGAGAGCGTCGCGAAGCTGAGCTCCGAGCCCTACTTCTCCGACATCATCACCGGAGTCTCCGCCGAACTCGGGGAGTCCGACCTGCAGTTGCTCCTGGTGCTGGTCCGCGACGAGCACGAGCGGGAACGGCTGACCCGCTACCTCACCGCCCGCCGGGTGGACGGCGTCCTGCTGGTCTCGGTGCACGAGGACGATCCGCTCCCCGAGCTGCTGGAGCGGCTGGAGCTGCCCGCCGTGCTCAACGGCCGCCGTTCGGCCGAGGAGTCGCTGAGCTACGTGCACGCCGACAACGCGGGTGGCGCCCGAGCGGCCGTCCGGCACCTGCTCTCCCGAGGCAGGACGGCGATCGGGACCGTCACGGGGCCGCTCGACATGGAGGGCGCGGCGGCGCGCCTGGCCGGCTACCGGCAGGCGCTCGCCGAGGCCGGCGTGCCGGCCGACGAGGGGCTCGTCGCCCACGGGGACTTCACCGAGCGCGGCGGACGCGAGGGCATGCGGGAGCTGCTCGCCCGTCGGCCCGGCCTGGACGCGGTGTTCTGCGCTTCGGACCTGATGGCGGCGGGTGCCCTGCAGGTGCTGCGCGAGGCGGGCCGGCGGGTGCCGCAGGACGTCGCCGTGGTCGGTTTCGACGACTCCGTGGTGGCCCGGCACACCGAGCCGCCGCTCACCAGCGTTCGCCAACCGACCGAGGAAATGGGCCGGTTGATGGTTCGGCTGTTGCTCAAGGAGATCGCCGAGCCGGGCCGGTTCCGCCGGCAGACGGTCCTGCCGACGGAACTGGTGGTGCGGGAGTCGGCCTGACTACGGGCCGGCCAGGTGGGTGCGGTAGCCGGCGCCGAAGGCCGTCGGAGTGCCGTCGTAGGCGCTGATCAGCGCCGGTCCGCTGCTGCAGTCCCAGGTGTTCCAGGCCCACGCGAGGTAGGAGACGCCGTGCTGGTCCAGCCACGGCAGCAGGGTGTCCAGGTAGCCGTGCGCGCAGTCGCTCTCGCCCAGTTCTCCGGTCACGACGGGTACGCGGGCCGCCAGCGGGCCGATCTGCGTGTCCCAGCAGGAGCTGCTGCCGCAGGCGTTGAAGTTGTACGAGTGCCAGGACGCGGCCAGGTTGTGCAGGGGATCGGTCGGCTGGTGGGCGGCCCACTGGGTGAGGTCGTTGGCGTACTCCTGGCCGCCCAGCATCAGGACGTTGTCCGCGCCGGTCGAGCGCACCGAGTCGACCATCGCCTGCATGCCGGCGACCTGGAAGCCGATCCCGGGGCAGCTGCCGCCGTCCCGCCAGCAGGCCCAGCCACTGGCCTCGCTCCCGGTGGCGCGGGACGGGTAGGGCTCGTTGAACAGGTCGAAGACGGTCGCGTCGTCGCCCTTGAAGGTCTGCGCCACCGAGGTCCAGAACGGGAGCGCACCGGCGGCGTCCGGCATCGGCTTCTGGCAGGTGGCGTTGGCGTCGGGGCAGCCGGCGGACGGTCCGGTGTACGCTCCGTCGGTCCAGTGCAGGTCCAGGATCGCCACCAGGCCGTTCCGGTGCAGGAGGTCGACGTAGCTCCGCACCGCGCCGATGTAGGCCGGGCCGGCGTAGGCGGGGTCGACGTTGGGACGGCCCAGCCAGCAGTCCTCGTTGAGCGGCACGCGGACGGCGTTGACGCGCCACGACTTCATCGCGGTGACGGACGCCTGGTCGGCCGGGCCGTCGAAGATGCCGTGGCCCTGGACGCACATGAACTCGGCCCCGGAGCGGTTGACCCCGTGCAGGGCGATCGGGGTGCCGTCGGCCTTCGCCAGCGTGCTGCCCGAGACGTGCACGGCCGGTGCCGGCCCGCTCGGCGGTGGCGTGGTGGTCGGTGTGGGAGTCGGTGTGGGAGTGGGGCCCGGTGACGGGCTCGACTGCGGCCCGCAGGGGGTGCCGTTGAGGGTGAAGGTGGTGGGGGCGGTGTTGGGGCCGTTGTAGGAGAAGTTGGCGCTGGTGGTGTAGGTGGCGCCGGGGTTGATGGTGGTGGCGTAGGCGGGGTTGGTGGCGGTGACGGTCTGTCCGGTCTGGGTCCAGGTGCCGTTCCAGCCGTTCTGGAGGGTCTGGTTGCCGGTGTAGGCGTAGGCGAGGGTCCAGCCGTTGACGGGGGTGGTGCCGGTGTCGGTGATGGTGAGGTTGGCGGTGAACCCGCTGCCCCAGTCGTTGACGGCGTAACTCACACCGCAGGAAAGGACGGCGGTGGGGGCGGCCGTCGCGGCGAGGGGGAGTACGGCCAGGGCGGCGCACGCGGCGGTGGCGGCCGCGAGGGCGGCGGTGCGGGGCGGGACGGTCCGGGGCATGCCGAGCTCCTCGGGGGTGGGGGCCGGGGCCGCCGGTGCGGCCCCGGCCGGCGGAGGTCAGCTCGCGGTGCAGGTCAGGGACGGGGCGGCGTTGCCGCCCGAGTAGGTCGCCTGGAAGCCGAAGCTGGTGGTGGCGTTCGGTGCCAGTGCGCCGTTGTAGGCCTGGCTGGTGGCCGTCACCGCCGTGCCGCTCTGGGCGGTGGTGGCGTTCCAACTGTTGGTGACCTGCTGAGTGCCGCCCCAGCTCCATGTGACGGTCCAGGACTTGGTCGCCGTGGCGCCCGTGTTGGCAACGCTCACATTCGCAGTGAAGCCGCTGCCCCAGTCGTTGCCGACCGAGTAGGTCGCGGAGCAGCCGCTGCTGCCGCCGCCACCGCCCGACGTCGCCGTGGTGGCGGTCACCGCGGCGGAGGCGGGGGAGACGTTCCCGGCGGCGTCCTGCGCGGTGACGGTGTACTGGTAGGCGGTGGCGGCGGAGAGTCCGGTGTCGGTGTAGCTGGTGGTCGTCACGGTGGCGACCTTGGTGCCGTTGCGGTACACCGCGTAGCCCGTCACGCCGGCCGGGTCGGTGGAGGCCGTCCAGCTGAGCGACACGCTGCTGCTGGTGGTGCCGGTGACGGTCAGCCCGCTCGGCGCGGTCGGGCCGGTGTTGCCGCCGGTGCTGCCGAACGCCGGGTAGGCGTTCTGCACGAGCTGCCGGAACTGGACGGGGAACCACTGCCCGGCCGGGATGTTGGAACCGGGGATGGCGTCGGTGGGGTAGGTGTTGCCGTTCCCGTCGCTCTGGGTGCCGTTCGGGTCGCAGTGCGGGTCGCCGTGGGGGTGGGCGGCGTCCGGGTAGTCGCCGTCCGACTCGCCCGGCGGCTTGACCCAGAGGAACGCGATGATCGGGTTGCCCGCGCCGTACGGCACGGACTGCGGACGGGCGCCGATGCCCGCGCCGTTGATGTTGCACCAGTCGCCGCGGAAGGGCTTCTGGTCGACCTTGTTGGCCGCGACGTACGCGTCCACCGTGGTGGGGCTGGAGTTGAGCGCCGTGGGCCGGGCGGAGCCGCCCCAGCCGTTGCGCGAGGTGTCGACCAGCATGCCGATGCTGCTCGGGAACCCGTTGGACACCAGGGTGGAGTACATCGCGGTGTCGTAGTGGTACTCGTCGAACGCGGGGTTGTACTGGTAGAAGTTGGCCGACTTGAGCGGCTGCCCGCCGACGGTGAGGTCGGGGTTGGTCAGGAACGGCTCGGCCAGCGGCGTGGTGTTGGCGGTGTCGCTGATGAAGCCGTCGACGCTCGCGAACCCGGCGGTGGTGGCCTGGGCGACCTTCGCGTACTCCTTGCCCGCCGGCACCATGTTGTTGGACCAGCCGAGCCAGCCCGCGTGGCCGATGTCCAGGTAGTTGTACACGTTGGGGATCGCGTGCAGCTTGTTGAGCGTGTACTCGACGCCCGATTCGTAGAACGGGGTGGCCGTGGCGCAGGCCGGCTTGGACTGGTTGGTCACGGCGTTGGGCAGAGAGTCCGGCTCGATGACGGCCGCGATCCGGAGGCCGGCGTACTTCGGGTTGGCCAGGACGGCCGCGATCGGGTCGACGTACTGCGTCTCGTACGTGGTCAACCCGGCTGCGGTGGCGGGGAGTTCGCCGTTGGAGGCGATGGCGGCGCAGTCCCGTCCCGGCAGGTCGTAGACGACGACCTGGAAGACGACCGGCGTGGTGCCGCCCTGCTGCTGGGCCAGTGCGTGGTCCAGGTGGGCCTGGAGGCCGAGGTGGGTGGCGTCGCCGGTGATCGCGCCGATGTGGTCCATCCAGACGGCGGTGGGGTTGGCGGCGACCTGGGATTCCAGAGCGCCCAGGGAGCCGCCGTCGGAGGCGGCCTGGGCCTTGACCTCGGCCGCGTAGTCGGGGTTGAGGTAACCGGTGGCACCGGCGAACGGGTTGGCGACGTGGTCGGCGGCGGCTCGTGCGGGGGTTGCGGGGGCGGCGTGTGCCGAGGCGGCGGCTCCGACGCTCGGCAACAGGCCGGTGGCGCCGAGCAGCGTGGCGGCCGCTGCCGTGCGCAGGCGACGCAGGACGGGGTGGGGCACGTCCGGGTCCTTTCGGAGGATGGGGATTCCTGACGGGCTGACGGGATCGCCGGAATTCGGGTGGGAATGCGCCCACTTGGGGCCGCGGCGATCCCCTCAACATCAAGCCAGGGACCGAGAAACGGCGTCAATAGGCGCGGGAGCGCTCCCATAAGCCGCTGTAACTTACATGCCGTCGGGCCGGGCGGCCCGCTGCCCCCGGCCCGCGTTCCGCGCTGGTCGCCGCCCTGCTCCCGCCCCGCCGGGCCCGCCGGTCCGTGCCGCCGAGCCCGGCGGGCGCTTCCCAAGCCGAGCACACCACCCCACGATGACGCCACACCTCCGTCCGCCGCGCAGCCCCCACCCGCGCGGCGGTACCCCACCCATCTGGAGGACGTACATGCGACGCAAAGCCCTGCGCTTCAGGGGCAACCGGCTCACCATCACCGCGACGGCCACCGCACTCGCCCTGATCGCCGCGGCGGGCGGCTCCCTCACCGTACCCACCGCAGCGGCGGCCACCGGCCTTTCCTGCAACGTGAGTTACGCCGTCGGCAACGACTGGGGCAGCGGCTTCACCGCCAACGTCACCATCACCGACACCGGCACCACCGCCATCAACGGCTGGACCCTCGGCTACTCCTACTCCGGCAACCAGACCCTCCAGAACGGCTGGAACGGCAACTGGACCCAGACCGGACAGACCGTCACCGCCACCAACCCCGCCTACGCCACCACCATCAACCCCGGCGGCGCCTACACCACCAGCGCCAACTTCTCCTACAGCGGCACCAACACCGCCCCCACCACCTTCACCGTCAACGGCACCCCCTGCCGCGGTGCCAACCAGCCACCGACCGTCTCGCTCACCTCTCCCACCGCCGGGCAGACCTTCACCCCGGGCTCCACCGTGACGGTGTCCGCCACTGCGGCCGACGCCGACGGCACCGTGGCGAAGGTCGACTTCTACGCCTCGACCTCGGCCGGCTCCAACACCCTGATCGGCACGGCCACCACCGCGCCGTACAGCATCGACTGGGCGAACGTGGCGGCGGGCGACTACTCCGTCACCGCCGTGGCCACCGACGACGCCGGCGCCACCACGACCTCCACGCCGGTCGCGATCAAGGTGGCCGGGCCGAGCGTCCTGGTCAGCCCGGCCTCGCTCGCCGTCCAGCAGGGGAGCACCGGCACCTTCACGGTCGCGCTCTCCCAGGCGCCGACCGCCACCACCACGGTGACGGTGGCCCGTTCGGGCAGCGACACGGACCTCGGTGTCACGTCCGGTGCCGCTCTGACCTTCACCCCCGGCAACTGGAACGTCCCGCAGACCGTCACCGTCGCGGCCGGCACCGACGCCGGCCAGGTCGGCGGCACCGCCACCTTCACCGCCTCCGCGACCGGCTTCGGCTCCGGTGCCGTCACGGTGACCGAGGCGGCGAAGACCTCGGGCTACGACCAGTACTTCCTGGACCTCTACAGCAAGATCAAGAATCCGGCGAACGGGTACTTCAGCCCGCAGGGCATCCCGTACCACGCGGTGGAGACCCTGATCGTGGAGGCACCCGACTACGGTCACGAGACCACCTCCGAGACCTACAGCTACTGGCTGTGGCTGGAGGCCGACTACGGCCGGGTCACCGGTGACTGGACGGGCTTCAACAACGCCTGGACGAGTCTGGAGACCCATCTGATCCCCAGCCACGCCCAGCAGCCCGGCCAGAGCACCTACAACCCGGCCAAGCCCGGCGAGTACGGTCCCGAGAAGGCGCAGCCGGACCAGTACCCGGCCAAACTGAACGGCAGCGTGCCGGTCGGCACCGACCCGCTCTCCGCCGAGCTGAGCAGCGCCTACGGCAGCGCGGACGTGTACGCCCCGGCCTGGCTGCTGGACGCCGACAACAAGTACGGCTTCGGCCAGTGCGAGGACGGCACCAGCAAGCCCAGCCTGATCAACACCTTCCAGCGCGGCCCGGAGGAGTCGGTCTGGGAGACCGTGCCGCAGCCCGACTGCGACCTCTTCAAGTACGGCAACAGCAGCTCCGGCTTCCTCAGCCTGTTCAACGACGGCGGCGGCAACTACAGCAAGCAGTACAAGTACACCGACGCGCCCGACGCCGACGCCCGGCTGGTCCAGGCCGCCTACTGGGCGGAGCAGTTCGCCAAGACGCAGGGCAAGAGCGCGGCCATCACCGCGACCCTCGCCAAGGCCGCCAAGCTCGGCGACTACCTGCGCTACTCGCTCTACGACAAGTACTTCAAGCAGGCGGGCAACTGCCTCGGCTCCACCACCTGCCCGGGCGGCACCTCCAAGGCGAACGAGCAGCTCGGCCTGCTCACCTGGTACTTCGCCTGGGGCGGGGCGGCCGACGGCAGCTGGTCGTGGCGGATCTCCGGCTCCGCGGCCCACCAGGGCTACCAGAACCCGATGGCCGCCTGGGTGCTCGCCAACGACCCCGGCCTGAAGCCGCTCTCGCCGAGCGGCGCCACCGACTGGGCCGGCAGCCTGGACAAGCAGCTCCAGTTCTTCCAGTGGCTGCAGTCCACCGAGGGCGGCATCGCCGGCGGCGCCACCAACAGCTGGGGCGGGAACTACGGCGACGACGCGGCACCGCCGGCCGGCGACCCGACCTTCTACGGCCTGTACTACGACTGGCAGCCCGAGTACCACGACCCGGCCTCCAACCAGTGGTTCGGGTTCCAGACCTGGTCGATGGAGCGGTTCGCCGAGTACTACTACACCACCGGCGACACCCGGGCGAAGGCCATCCTCGACAAGTGGGTCCCGTGGGCGATGTCCGTCTCCCGGGCCGACCCGGCCACCGGCACCCTGACCACCCCCGACAAGCTCTCCTGGACCGGCGCGCCGGACACCTGGAGCGCCACCGGCCCCGGCGGCAACGCGGGCCTGCACGTCGCCGCGAGCGGCACCGCCACCGATGTCGGCGTGGCCGGTTCGCTCGCCAAGACCCTCTCGTACTACGCGGCCAAGTCCGGCAGCAGCAGCGCCCGGACGTTCGCCCAGAACGTCCTGGACACCCTCCACGCCAAGTACACCGACGGCCTGGGCTACTCGGCCGCCGAGACCCGCACCGACTACAGCCGCTTCACCCAGGCGTACTCGCCGACCACCCACCAGGGCCTGTACGTCCCGCCCGGCTGGACCGGCAGCTACCCGGACGGCACCCGGATCAGCTCGGCGAGCAACACCTTCCTGTCCATCCGCCCCTGGTACACCCGCGACCCGCAGTGGTCCAAGGTGCAGACCTACCTCGACGGCGGTGCCGCGCCGGTCTTCACCTACCACCGGTTCTGGGCCGAGGCGGACATCGCCACCGCCTTCGACACCTTCGCCCAGCTGTTCCCGACGGTGAACCCGGGCAGTTGAGCAGACCCCGGCTCCGGCCCCGGCTCCGCGGGCGTGCGCGGAGCCGGAGCCGGGGCACGACCGTGCCGACCGCCTGGCCGCCGGTTTTCCGAAACATCGTCGAAACTTTCAACCACGTATTGACGGGTCCCGCACACACCGAGTTATCTGGCCACGGGAGCGCATCCCCACCGGGCGCCGTTCTGCCGGACGGCCGCCGCAGCGCTCCTGTTCCCGAACCGACGGTGCCACCGCCGTCATCGCTCGTGCGCCACGACCCGCCGGTATCGCGGGTGTGCGCCTCCCCCTGGAGCGACATTGGAGGGCGTCCATGCCTCTCGGAAAGATCCTGATCAGGCTTCACCACACCTGGGCCGCCGTGGTGGTCATGGCGCTGGTGCTCGCGGCCGGCGTGACGGCCGCGACGCCCCCGGCCACGGCGGCCGGCAGCACGTTGAAGGCGGCGGCGCAGGCGGACGGCCGGTACTTCGGCACCGCCCTGACGGACGGCGACCTCGGGGTCGGCGGTGAAACCGCCGTCGCCGGCGCGCAGTTCGACATGCTGACCCCGGGCAACGAGATGAAGTGGGACACCACCGAGCCGGCTGCCGGCTCGTACGATTTCGGGCCCGGTGACCAGCTCGTGCAGTTCGCCCGGGCACACGGCATGCGGGTGCGCGGCCACAACCTGGTGTGGCAGGACCAACTTCCCTCCTGGGTGTCGAACCTGCCGCTGAGCCAGGTGCGCTCCGCCATGGAGGCGCACATCACCACCGAGGCCACCCACTACAAGGGACAGGTCTACGCCTGGGACGTGATCAACGAGCCGTTCAACGGCGACGGCTCCCTCGTCCCCGACGTGTTCTACCGGGCGATGGGAACGGACTACCTCGCCGACGCGCTGCGTACCGCGCACGCCGCCGACCCCGGGGCGAAGCTCTACATCAACGACTACAACATCGAGGGCGAGAACGCGAAGAGCAACGCCCTGTACATCCTCGCCCAGTCGCTGCTCGCCCAGGGTGTGCCGCTGGGCGGCATCGGGTTGGAGAGCCACTTCATCCTCGGTCAGATCCCCGCCGACATGCAGGCCAACATGCAGCGGTTCGCGAACCTCGGCCTGGACGTGGCCGTCACCGAACTGGACGACCGGATCCAGCTCCCGGCGTCCGGAGCGGCCCTCCAGCAGCAGGGCACCGACTTCGCCGCCGTGGTGCGGGACTGCCTGGCGGTCTCCCGCTGCGTGGGCGTGAGCCAGTGGGGCATCGACGACGCGCATTC
This sequence comes from Kitasatospora sp. NPDC057904, assembly GCF_042887925.1. Lineage (NCBI taxonomy): Bacteria > Bacillati > Actinomycetota > Actinomycetes > Kitasatosporales > Streptomycetaceae > Kitasatospora > Kitasatospora sp. NPDC057904. Next base: position 249,564 of record NZ_JBHVOL010000002.1, on the reverse strand, counting down.
GTGGATCCCCGGCACCTTCCCCGGATACGGCGCCGCCACCATGTACGACGACAACGACCAGCCCAAGCCGGCCTACTCCGCGGCGCTCTCCGCCCTCGGCGGATCGAGCACCGGCGGTGGTGGCGGCACGACGGGAGAGTTGCACGCGGTGGGCGCCGGCAAGTGCCTGGACGTGCCGAACAGTTCGACCGCGGCGGGCACCCAGGTGCAGATCTACAGCTGCTGGGGCGGCACCAACCAGATCTGGACGCACACCTCCGCCGACCAGCTGAGCGTCTACGGCGGCGCCGGCCGGATGTGCCTGGACGCCTCCGCACAGGGCACGGGCTCCGGCACGAAGGTGGTCGTCTGGCCGTGCAACGGCCAGGCGAACCAGCAGTGGCACGTGAACACGGACGGCACCGTCACCGGTGTCCAGTCCGGCCTGTGCCTGGACCTGCCCGGCGCCTCCACCGCCGACGGCACCCTGGTTCAGCTGTGGAGCTGCAGCGGCCGCAGCAACCAGCAGTGGACGCTCGGCTGACACCGAACGGGTGCGGCCGGACGGCACCGGGGCTCCGGGACCATCCGGCCGCACTGCGCCCGCGAGTAATCCCCCCGCCCCCACCGAGGGAAGGAAGCACCGTGCGCCGTGCGCTCCCCAAGCTGTCCCTGCTCCTGGCCCCCGCACTCGCCGGCCTGCTGGTTGCGGTCCACCCCGGCACCGCGTACGCCGCCGATCCCACCACCATGACCAGCGGCTTCTACGTCGACCCGGACTCCAGCGCGCAGCAGTGGCTCAACGCCAACCCCGGCGACGGCCGCGCCCCCGCCATCCGGTCGTCGATCGCCGACGTGCCGACGGCGCGTTGGTTCGGCAACTGGAGCGGCACCATCGGGACGGCGACCGGGTCCTTCGTCGGAGCCGCGGCCGCCCGCGGCAAACTGCCGATCCTGGTGGCGTACAACATCCCCGACCGGGACATCTGCGCCGGGCAGTCCGGCGGCGGCGCGGGCTCCGGCGCCGCCTACGCCAGCTGGATCGCCGCGTTCGCCGACGGCATCGGCAACCGGCCGGCGGTGGTCGTCCTCGAACCCGACTCGCTGGGGGACGAGAGCTGCATGACGCAGACTCAGATCTCCGAGCGCAACGCCCTGCTGCGCAACGCCATCGCGCAGTTCAACGCCAAGGCCCGGAACACCTGGGTCTACCTCGATGCCGGCAACCCCGCCTGGTTGAGCGCCGAGACCATGGCCGAGCACCTGGCCGCGGCCGGTGTGCGCGGCGCCCACGGGTTCTCCCTCAACGTGTCCAACGTCTACCCCACCGCACAGAACACGGCGTACGGCGACGCCGTCAACGCGGTCCTCGGGGCGGCGAAGGGGTTCACCAAGCCGTACGTGATCGACACCAGCCGCAACGGCAACGGATCCGACGGCACCTGGTGCAACCCGGCGGGGCGGCGGATCGGCACGCCCACGCGGGCCGGCGGCGGCGCCGAGATGCTGCTGTGGATCAAGGCGCCCGGCGAATCCGACGGCAACTGCGGCACCGGCACCGGATCGACCGCCGGACAGTTCCTGCCGCAGGTCGCCTACAACCTGGTCTACGGCTACTGAGGCGAGGAACCGGCACGACGACGATGCAGGGGAAGCCGCCCCGCCGCGGCTTCCCCTCACGCCGTTATCCGAACAGGCGTCGCTGGATCTCCCGGCGGTAGTCCTCCAGCGTCCGGTCGAGGTGCACCGCCGTGGCGGCGGCCGCCTCGTCGGGCCGGCCGTCGCGGATGGCCCGGTAGATCGCCTCGTGCTCCTCGACCGCGGCCTTGGTGCCTTCGCTGAGCACGTCGTGGATGCCGATGGCGCTGGACTGGCGCTGCAGCCGGCGTGCATCGCGCACGGCGCTGAGCAGGAAGGTGTTGTGCGCGGCGGTGGCCACGGCCGTGTGGAAGTCGTCGTCCGCCTGGTTGAACACGTCGACCTGGCCGTGGACGAACCCGTGCCGGCACTGCTGCATGGCGACCTCGATGGTGCGCAGCTCGGCGGGTGTGGCCCGGGTGGCCGCCAGGCTGCTCGCGGCCGTCTCCTGGACCTTGCGGAACTCGAAATCCCACGGCAGATCCGGCATCCCGCCATCGCGCCTGGTCACGGCTCCGGACGCAGCCCGATTTCCTTGACGAACCACATGGACGAACCACATAGCGGCACCCCGGGATGCCACGTGCTCCGAAGCGCGCGAAGTTCCTGCTGAGGTGAGGAGTCCCACGGCGCAGGCTGCGGTCTGCCGATGAGTGCGGCTCGTTCACGGGGGCCGGTCTTGCCCCGGCCCCGCCGCCGCATACCTGCCCGTGCCGGCGATGCGCGGCGGCGGTCGGAGCTAGGGATCGACGACCCGTATGTGTGCTCCGCCTCCCGGGCCGCCCAGGGGCTGCCGCCTGCGCACGAGGGTTGCCGCCCCTCCCGGAGTCGGGGTGGGACCGAACCGTGGCCGTCGGTCCGCTGGTGCGCGGAGTATTGACAACTCGCACCGACTGAAGGAGATTTCACCTGAACATGTCAGGCGGTCCGAGTGTCTCCACTGCCAATTGTTAGCGTTAACGGGCAGGGGCTCGGCCGCCGGGGCACACACCAGCCCGCTGTGCCCGGCAGGACCGGCTCGGCCGACGTGTGCGCTCGCACGACGGTCAGGACGAGGCTCCGGTTCCCGATCGGTGTGCAGGAAATCCCCCACCCAAGGAGAACGATCCGTCATGCCACGGCTCAAGAAGAGGCTCCGGCTCCGCAAGGTCCTGACGGCTGCCGCATGCATGGTCGTCGGCTCGGCCACGGCCGTCGCCGCCAGTCCCGCGGCTCAGGGCGCCGGGGCGACCACGCTGGGTGCGGCGGCGGCCGGCAGCGGCCGCTACTTCGGCACGGCGGTGGCCGCGGGCAGGCTCGGCGACCCGGCGTACTCCACCATCCTCGACCGGGAGTTCAACACGATCACCCCGGAGAACGAGATGAAGTGGGACACCACCGAACCCTCCCGCGGGTCGTTCAACTTCGGCCCCGCCGACTCGATCGTCGGCCACGCCGCCGCGCACGGCCAGAAGATGCGCGGGCACACCCTGGTCTGGCACTCCCAACTGCCCGGCTGGGTCGGCTCCATCAACGACGCCAACACCCTGCGCAGCGTGATGAACAACCACATCACCACCGAGATGAGCCACTACAAGGGCAAGATCTACGCCTGGGACGTGGTCAACGAGGCCTTCGCCGACGACGGCAGCGGCCGGCACCGCGGCTCGGTGTTCCAGAACGTGCTGGGCGACGGCTTCATCGAGGAGGCCTTCCGCACCGCCCGGAACGTCGACCCCTCGGCCAAGCTCTGCTACAACGACTACAGCATCGAGAACTGGTCCGACTCCAAGACCCAGGGCGTCTACAGGATGGTCAGGGACTTCAAGTCCCGCGGCGTGCCGATCGACTGCGTCGGCTTCCAGAGCCACTTCGGTGCCGGCGGCCCTCCGCCGAGTTTCCGGACCACCCTGTCCAACTTCGCCGCGCTCGGCGTGGACGTCCAGATCACCGAACTCGACATCGCCCAGGCGCCCGCCGGCGCGTACGCCGACACCGTCCGGGACTGCCTCGGCGTCGCCCGCTGTACGGGCATCACCGTGTGGGGCATCCGCGACGGCGACTCCTGGCGCACCGGCGAGAACCCGCTGCTGTTCGACAACAACGGCAACAAGAAGTCCGCCTACGGTGCGGTGCTCGCCGCCCTGGGCGGCGGCAGCGGCGGCACACCCAGTGGGGGCATCACCTCCGGAGCCGCCTACAGCCTGTCCGACGTGGCCGCCGGACGCGTGCTCGACGAGCCCGCGGGACAGAACGGCAACGGCACCCCCCTCCAGATCTGGGACGCCAACGGCGGCGCCGCCAACCAGCAGTGGAGGGCCGACCAGAACGGCGACGGCTCCTACACCTTCACCAACGTCGCCAGCGGCCGGGTCCTGGACGAGCCGGGCGGCCAGACGGGCAACGGGACGAGGCCGCAGGTGTGGGACGCCAACGGCGGCGCCAACCAGCACTGGAGGGCCGGCCAGAACGGCGACGGTTCCTACACCCTGACCAACGTCGCCAGCGGCCGGGCACTGGAGATCCCCGCCGGTCAAACCGCCAACGGCACCGCCGTCCAGATCTGGGACGCCAACGGCGGCGCCAACCAGCACTGGAACTTCCGGTGATCTGAGCCGCGGGGGCGCGCCCGTGCCACCGCCGGGCCCCTGCACCTCGCCCGCACAGCCGTGTGACAGCTCCATCCGTCGACAAAGGAGGTCCCCATGCGCAGACGAAGGTCCAGCCGCAGGCATCCGTCCGTGGTGCTCACCGCCGTGGTCGCGGCCGTGGCGGCGTTGGCGGCCATGCTCGTCGCCGGCACCGCCCAGGCGGCCACCACCGGCGCCTTGCGCGGTGCGGGTTCCGGTCGGTGTCTCGATGTGCAGAACGCGGGCCGGGGTGACGGCACGTCCCTGCAGATCTACGACTGCTCGAACGGGACCAACCAGCTGTGGACGTCGACGTCCGGCAGCCGGCTGACCGTGTACGGCGACAAGTGCCTGGACGTTCCGGGCCACGCCACCACGCCCGGCACCCGGGTGCAGATCTGGGCCTGCACCGGCGCCGCGAACCAGCAGTGGCGGGTGAACTCCGACGGCACGGTGGTCGGAGTGGAGTCCGGGCTGTGCCTGGACGTCACGGGCGCCGGTACGGCCAACGGCACGGCGGTGGAGATCTGGACCTGCAACGGCGGCGGCAACCAGAGCTGGACCGGCCTGTCCGCGTCGACCCCGCCGGGCGGCAACTGCGCCCTGCCGACGACGTACCGCTGGTCGTCGACGGGCGCGTTGGCGCAGCCGGCGAACGGGTGGGCGTCGGTGAAGGACTTCACCGACGTCGTGTACAAGGGCAAGCACCTGGTCTACGCGTCGAACGTGTCGGGTTCGTCGTACGGCTCGATGATGTTCAGTCCCTTCGCGAACTGGTCGGACATGGCCTCCGCCGGCCAGATCGGGATGGGCCAGGCCGCGGTGGCGCCCACGCTGTTCTACTTCGCGCCGAAGAACATCTGGGTGCTGGCGTACCAGTGGGGCCCGTGGCCCTTCATCTACCGCACGTCGAGCGACCCGACCGACCCCAACGGCTGGTCCTCGCCCCAGCCGCTCTTCACCGGCAGCATCCCCAACTCCGGCACCGGTCCGATCGACCAGACCCTGATCGCCGACGGCCAGAACATGTACCTGTTCTTCGCCGGTGACAACGGCAGCATCTACCGGGCGAGCATGCCGATCGGGAACTTCCCGGGCAACTTCGGATCCTCCTACACGACGGTCATGAGCGACACGCAGAGCAACCTCTTCGAGGCGCCGCAGGTCTACAAGGTCCAGGGCCAGAACCAGTACCTCATGATCGTCGAGGCGACGGGGGCGAACGGGCGCTACTTCCGCTCGTTCACGGCCACCAGCCTCAGCGGTTCGTGGACCCCGCAGGCCGTGAGCGAGAACAACCCCTTCGCGGGCAAGGCCAACAGCGGCGCCGGCTGGACCAACGACATCAGCCACGGTGACCTGGTCCGCAACAACCCCGACCAGACCATGACCATCGACCCCTGCAACCTGCAGTTCCTCTACCAGGGCAAGTCCCCCACCGCGAGCGGCCCCTACGACCAACTGCCGTGGCGGCCGGGCCTCCTCACCCTGCAGCGCTGACCCGCCCGACCCCGGGGACCCCGGCCGCGAACCGGCCGGGGTCCTTCCGGTCAGCGACCGGCCCCGCAGGCCCGCAGCGTGGCGGAGAGGGCGGGACGGATCGGGACGAGGAGCTCGACGTTCCGGTCCCGGACGGTGCCCGCCGACTCCGGACCACCGACGCGGGTCGGTTCGTTGGCGCAGACCTCGCGATGGGCGGAGGCCAGGTCCCACAGGCCGAGACCGGCGCCGGGTTCGAGCGGTGCGGCGTGGTCGATCATCGTGGAGCGGACCACCAGGACGTCCGTGCCGACGAGGAGCTCCAGCATCCGTGCCTGGGACGGCCACTCGCACAGGCCGGACGTGATGACGTGCCAGAAGCCGCCGCCACCCGAACGCCTCCTGGGCGTCACCGAGTTGAGGTGCCGGTGACCCGCCAGCCAGAGTGCCACGTTGCCGAAGCGGTGCAGGAGCGCCTCGACCTCGCCGCCGAGTACGCGCGGCAGGTCCGCGTCCGGGTGCGCCGCCTCGTCCGGCCGTTCGGTGGTGTTGTCGAACACGCCCAGCCCGTGGTGCGACGCCAGGACGACCACCCGGTCCTGGAAGCCCGTGCGGACCTCGGCGCCGGCCGCGTCCCGGTAGGAGGAGTGCACCTCGATCAGGCACTGCTCCAGCCAGTCGCGCTGGCGCCTTCCGATGCTTCCGGTGACGTGGCCGGCGGGGTTGGTGGTGTCGAGGACGATCACCCGGACTCCGGGGACCTCGTCGTAGCAGTAGTAGGTGCGGCCCTCGGCGAGGTCGGACTCGCTGAACCCGTGTCCGCGGGGTGTGCCGGGGCTGTCCAGGTGCGCCCGGATGTACTCGGTCTTGTCGATGATCCGCCGGTCCGCTCGCGGCCGGATGGTCATCGTCGGTCCGCCGGCCAGCACCGCCGGGTCCATGAGGTAGGCGTCGGCCGGCGCCCGGGGCAGTGCGGCGGGTGCGGCGACCGGCCGTCGGTCGCCGGTGAGCACGGCCTGGAAGCCCGGTGTGACCGGTGCGCGCCCCTGCGCGAGGCAGTCGTGGTTGCCGAAGCAGGCCAGCCAGTCGACGCCGAAGCCCCGGGCGGGGAACGGCGCGGCCGCCGAGGCCAGCAGGCCCGGCCGGTCCGGGAAGCCGTACCTCTGTTTGTACCGGTCACGCGACTTCGGCTCCGGGTTGTAGTAGTCGCCGGACACGGTGTACGACGGGATCGCCGCGGTGTCGCCGCTCCCGCTGGCGCCGAATGTCGGGTCCACGCTCCCGCCGCCGTGCATCAGCGTCAGGAACTGGCGGAGCTCGTTGCGTTGGGCGTTGTCGGTGTTGTCCCCGGTGGTGAGCACGAACCGGACGGGTGTGCCCGGATCCCTCGCCAGCCTCGCCACGGTGCGGGCCATCGCCTCGAACGCGTGGGTGGAGACGATCTCCTGCGGACGGTACGCCGGTACCATCCTGGACCAGCCACGCCGGTCGGCGTACCGCTGGACGAAGTCGATCCGGCCGGGCGAGGCGATGTCCGCGAGCTGGTGGTCGGTGACGTGCACGAACCGCAGAAGGGAAAGGAGCGGCCCCGTCCGGCGCCCGGTCAGGTCGTCTCGCGTGACGTGCGGTTCACCGGGCGCCGGGGCGAGCCTGCGGTACGCCCGCTCACTGCCGTGGCCGACCACTGCGCCCGGGACGATGGTGGCGTCGAGCGTGGTCACCACGACATCGGTCGGTTCCGACAAGGGAGGTCGGGCTTCCTCATTGGCCTGGGACTCGCCATGGCGGATGAAGTGCAGGGGCAACTGGGCGTCCTCTGTGCTGGGCGGCGATGCACCGAAACGTGAGGTGCCCAAGTCAATCCCGATGAAGTTGAACCGTCAAGCAAATGTTAGCGTTAACGCGCACGGTCGCCGCAAGGCCCCCCTTGAGCGCAGGTGCTACGTGGCAGGGAAGTGGCGGGCGATGAACTCGTTGCGGAACGTGCCCGCCGGATCGAACTCGCCGAGCAGCCTCCGGAAGTCGTCCCAGCGCGGGTACGACTCCCGGATCACCTCGGGCGTGGTGGTGAAGACCTTGCCCCAGTGCGGCCGGGCGGCGAAGGGGGACAGGGCCTCCTCGACCGTCCTGACCGCCTCCGCCACGGCCGCCGCGTCGGGGTGCCAGGTGAAGTGGTAGGCGACGCAGTCGCGTTCGAACGCGGGGCTGAGCCACAGGGCGTCCGCCGCGACCGTGCGGATCTCGCCGATCTGCAGGGCAGGTGAGATCCGGTCCCTGACGGCGTCCAGCGCGTCGAACGCGGCGACGGCGTCGGTGCGGGCGACGAAGTACTCGGACTGCAGCTCGTCGCCGCTGCTCGGCGTGAAGTCCGGTCGGAAGTGGGGGAGCCGGGCGTGCCACCGGCCCGGAAGGCCCAGCTGCGGCGTGCAGGGTTCGGGCGGACACCCCGGCACGGGATGGCGCGGACCGTCGGCGAGCACCGCGCCGAGCCAGGTCCCGGGGGCGTCGGGGCCGCCCCGGCGCTTGAGCCAGACCTGATCGATGCGGTCCGTCCGCCAGCCCGTGAAGAGGCTGACGCTGTACGCGGCCGCCATGATCTCGTCGAACCGCTCGCGCAGCACGGCGGTCGGCAGCCCCTCGTAGACCCACTGCCGGACCTCGAACGCCGGGACCACGTCCAGGGTCAGCCGGGTGACCGCGCCGAGGGCGCCCAGGGCCACGACCGCGCCGGGGAACTCCGCCGCGTCCCGGTCGATCGTCACCAGGGCGCCGTCCGCCGTGACCAGCTCGACGGCTCGGACCGCCGTGGCGAGGCAGCCGTTGGCGACCCCCGAGCCGTGCGTCCCGGTGGCGCACGCGCCGGCGACCGAGATGTGCGGCAGCGACCCGAGGTTGTGCAGCGCGAATCCCGCCCGGTCCAGTACCCCGGCGAGCTCGCCGAACCGCATCGCGGCGCTCACCGTGACCGTGCCGGCCCGCTCGTCCAGGTCGACCACCCGGGGCAGGCCGGCGACGGACACCAAGTCGCCCGTGGTGTCGGCGATCGCGTTGAACGAGTGCCCGGTCCCGAGGATCCGCACGGACCGGCTGCCCGCGACGATCCGCCGCAACTCGTCCACGGAGCGCGGCTCGTGGAACCGCTCGGCGCCGAACGTGATGTTCCCGGCCCAGTTGGTCGCGGCCACGGTCATGGGCGTTGCCTCCTCGGGTCTCGCGAGCGCACAGGTCGTTGGCGTGCCGGTGTGAGCGCGAACAGAGCCGCGCACCGGCGGGCTCGGCAACGGGGCTCAGCAGCGGGTCAACCGCACCGCGAGGCCGTCGTGGGTGTAGAGCGGCGTCGCCCGGTACCCGTCCGCGTCGACGGTGACGCTGCCGAACCTGCCTTGCAGCGTACGCCCGTTGAGCACCGGCAGCACCACGTCGTCGTCCGGTTCGAGGGAGTCCGGCAGCCGCAGGACGAGCTGCGCGTCACCACCGAGCGTCACCCGGCCCGCGACCGTCAGGGCCGGGGCGTGGCAGTGGTGGAGCGTCAGCTCCAGGCGGGTGCCGGCGGCCTGCAGGTAGTCGCCGCGCAGCCGGACGGGTCCCTGTTCGACGTCCACCCGCAGGGTGCCGCCGTGGACCTGCACGTCGCCGCGTCCCAGGGCGTCGCGGGAGCCGGCCGCGAGGACTCCGGCCGCCACCACGGTGGGGCCCGTGTAACGGTTGGTGCCGGTCAGGGTCAGTGTCCCGGTGCCGCGCTTGGTGAGGCCGCCGGGCCCGCCGATGTCGTTGCGCCAGGAGTCGGCCGCGCAGAACCCGCCGTCGGCGGCGTTCAGCTCCACGGTCACGTCCCGCTCGAACGAGCCGTAACCGTCGGCCGCGGCGAACAGGTCGAGCCGGCCCCACATCTCCGGTCCGTCCAGCAGGACGTAGCCGGAGGGCAGGGCGGTGGTGCGCAGCACCTCGCGGCGCTGGGCGGCGTCGAGGTAGGGCAGGCGGGTCTCCAGCAGGACCTCGGCGCCCTTGGGCACGCTCATCGGGACGTTCGGGCCGCTACGGCGCAGGACGTACGTCAGCCGCGGGGTGACCTGCTCGGCGTTCGCCTCGCGGTCGGCGTACGGGTCCTCGGCTGGAGCGCCTCCGTGGGCGAAGGCGTACAGGGTGTCGGGCGTGGTGCCGGTCTTCGACCGGAAGTACGCGGCCGCCTGGCTCCGGGCGGCGGCCTTGAGGGCGGCGTTGCGCGGGTCGGCGAGCGTGGCGGCGGCGAGCGCCGTGGCGAGCGTCCGGCCGCCGATGACGTCGAGCGGGGAGTGCATGCCGGCGGTGATCCGGGTGTGGCTGAGCTCGAAGGCCCGGGTGACCAGCTCCTGGAAGCGCTCGGGCACCGCGTACGCGAGGGCCAGCGCGGCCAGGTGGAAGGCGTTGGTGTGACCGCTCACAAAGCCGCCGTCGTCGACCGCGGAGCTGCCGCGCTGGCGCAGCAGTTGCGCGGCGACGACGACGTCCGTGTCGTAGACCGGGTAGCCGAGGGCGTCGGTGGCGCCGGTGTCGACCACCGCGCTGTCCTCGTTCAGGCGCCAGGGGCGCGGGTACCGGTACGCGTACTTGGCGGGGTTGCCCGAGGCGTACGGTCCGCGGAGCGTGTTGACCAGGGCGACCACCTGCCCCAGCTCCGAGTCGACGGCCCCGGGGCCGAGCGCGGAGCCGGCGGGCGCGTCGGCGGGGACGGCGTCGTCGACCTTCGCGGGCGGGGTGGCGTCGGGCGCCGTGGTGATCGAGGTGACGGCTCGGGCGCCCGTCCGGTACAGGTCGGCGAGCGGGCCGAGGCCGGCGATGACGGCGTAACTCTGGTGCTGGCGGTCGTAGATGAAGGCCTCGCGGGCCTCCGCGTCGGTCCGCTCGGTGGTGACCTGCACGCAGTAGCGCACATTGGCGCGCAGGACGTCGGTGAGCAGCGGTGAGCCGTCGTTCCAGGAAGCGCCGGTGTGCCAGACCCGGTTCATCCCGGTGAGGATGCGTACGGCCGCATTCCCCTCCGGGCTGAGGTCGGCCATGGTGTTGGTCGCGTAGGAGTCGACGAAGGCGGCGCCCTGGGCGGGGCCGGCCGGCGCGGCGGCGGCCTGCTGTGGGGTGGCCAGCAGGCTCAAGGCGGTGGGCCCGGCGAGAATGCCGACCGAGGTGCCGGCGGAGTTCCGCAGGAAGCGGCGGCGGTCCAGGGTGCGGTGATCGTTCACGTTGGTCTTCCTGCGGTGGTGGGCCCGGCGGGCGGAACGGTGCTCGGGAACGACGGGGGTTCCCCGGCCCGGGTGGCGGCCCGGGCCGGGGAAGTGCGGGGTGGTCAGCGACGGGTGAACAGGAAGCCGAGCTTGTCGACCTCGTCGCCGGCGCGTCCGTGGAACCCGGCGATCTGCCAGCCGGCGGGCGCGGTGCGGGTCACGCAGTCCGCGGTGGTGGTGCCGCCGGCCAGGGACCTGCCCAGGTTGGTGCTGAACGAGGCGTAGAAGATGCGGGTGTGACCGTCGCGCGAGCCCTGGCAGAGGGTGGCAGCGCTCACATACTCGCCGCTGCCCAGGGTGAGCGAGGAGGCGGTGCCGCCGGAGCCGCCGTGCGTGAGCGTGGTGCCGTCGGCGAGGGTCAGCCCGACCTGGTCGACCCGGGCGCCGGAGCGCAGGCCGACCGTGCTGACCCGGGCGCCGGGCGCGACGCGGTCGATGTCGTCGTAGAAGTCGCCGTGCGGGCCGCCGAACTGCTCGCTCGCGAGGTAGGCGGGGTTCCGGCTCCAGGTGAAGCCCACGGCGACCGGGTCGTGGTCGGAGAGCATCTTGCCGGAGCCGTCCAGGAAGTCGGTGTGCTTGTTGGCGTACGAGGTCGCGGTGAGCGAGACGAGCGCGCTGCTGCGGTACAGGACCTTGTCGACGATCTCGCAGGTGTCGGTGGGCGCGTTCTGGTCGCACAGCAGCGGGTCGGCGCCGCGGGTCGGCGCCACGCCGCCGCGCTCCAGCTGTACCCACGCGTCGGTGAGTCGGTTGTCGGCGGCGAAGGCGGCGATGGTGTCGTCGGCGCGCGTGTAGCGCGTGTTGGTGTCGCCCATCACCACGACGGCGTTCCCGGCCGAGTGGGTCCTGATGTAGCCGGTGAGCTGCGCCAGGTTGGCGGCGCGGGCGGTCTCGTCGCCGGGGTTCGTGCCCGCGTTCGCGTGGAGGTTGTAGAAGTCCACGTACACGCCCTCGGTCAGCCGGGTCCGCATGAAGGTGAAGCCCTTGGGGGTGAGGCAGTCACCGGAGTCGAGCTGGCAGTCGTTCCACTTGACGCGCTCGAAGTCGTCGGTGTCGTAGGCGAGTCCGGACAGGGTGTTGAGGCCGCTGCCGATGCCCGCCCCGCCGCTGGTGGCCGTGCGGTACGGGTGGGTGTCGGCGGCGTACAGCGCGGCGTGGTAGTTGAAGTCCTCCTCGACGTGCACGACGTCGTACGGCCCGAGCCGCTGCCCGATGGCGGTGGTGCTGCTCTGCCGCTCCGTCGGGGCGCTGTTCACCGGCTGCGGAAGCCCGGCGACGTTGTACGTCAGCACGGAGAACGACCCGCCCCCGGTGTCCGCGTGCGCGGCCGGCGCGCCGGTCAGGCCGCCGAGCGCGGCAGCCGTGCCGAGCGCGCTCACGAGGAGGGAGCGGACGAGGGTGTGGCGGAGGCGGGACTTCGACATCGGTGTGCTCCGATCGGAGTACGGCGACGGGATCCGGTGCCCGGAGCGTATGAGCGAACCATGAGCGCGTCAACCCCGCCGGAACGCTCATGAAACGCCTCTGACCTGTGTATTTACCAGGCCATGACAGGTCTCGCGGGAAAGTTATGTTAGCGTTAACAAGTTGTTCATGGCGGTGCTCGACGAGCCCAGGTGGTTCAACACGAGATCACGCGCCGCATCGACGGCGTGACCCACCGGTCCTGACCCGGACCCTGCGCCGGGTGGAGCGCAACGGGATGATCGTGCGCCGCGTGCTGCCGACCTCGCCGGTCGGGGTCGAATACTCGCTCACCCCACTCGGGCGGTCCCTGCTGGAACCGTCCGGCCAGTTATGCGCCTGGACGGTCGTCCACGCGGACGTGGTCCGGGCGCGCCAGGTGGAGTGCGACCAGCGGGCCCACCGCGGCGAAGGCCAAGGTGTCGCTGCGCCGGGGAAGTTTGGGGAGCTCGGCGGTCTGATCGCGTGTCACCTCCCGCCCAGGGGTGCGTCCGCTTGACGACCGGTCAGATGCTTGACGTGGCAGCGTAGGATGCCTGGTATGTCCACAGTTGCCGTGATCGCGGTTGTCGCGCTCGCCCTCCTGCACGTCTACATCCTGGTCCTGGAGATGTTCCTGTGGACCACTCCCCGGGCCCGGGCCTCCTTCGGGACTTCCGAGGAGTTCGCGCTCGGGACCAAGGCGTTGGCCGCCAACCAGGGCCTGTATAACGGCTTCCTGGCGGCCGGGCTGCTTTGGGGTGCGTTCGCCGCCGACCCGGTCGGATTCCAGACGCGGGTGTTCTTCACGTCCTGCGTCGCCGTCGCCGGGGTGTTCGGGGCCGTGACCTCCTCCCGGAAGATCCTGTTCGTGCAGACCGTGCCGGCGCTGATCGTGCTGGTCCTGGTGCTGCTGGCCCGCTGAAATCCCTGCTCACCGAAAGCCCGAATGACCGGTCCACCAAGGGGTGCCTCTACCGAGAGGCACCCCTCGTGCTTTTCGGTTCCTGTCTTCTCACCGGGCTCGGGAAGTGCCTTGTCGGACTTCGCGCATGGGGAAGTCTGCACGGAAAGGACTTCGGGAGGATGACAAACGGGCGGGGAACGACGCCGTGCCCTCATCACGGTGTGTCGCTCCCCACCCGAGCTCTGGGGGGTTAGGAACCGGCCTTGCGCTTGTTGTAGACGTCGAAGCCCACCGCTGCGAGCAGCACCAGGCCCTTGATCACCTGCTGGTAGTCGGTGCCGACACCGACCAGCGACATGCCGTTGTTCAGCACGCCGAGCACCAGGCCACCGATGATCGCGCCCATCACGGTGCCCACGCCGCCGCTGGCGGAGGCGCCGCCGATGAAGGCGGCGGCGATCGCCTCCAGCTCGAAGTTGATGCCGGCCTGCGGGGTGCCGGCGTTGAGCCGCGCGGCGAAGACCAGCCCGGCGAGCGCCGCGAGGACGCCCATGTTGGTGAAGGCGAGGAAGACGACCCGCTTGCTCTTCACCCCGGACAGCTTGGCCGCGGCCTCGTTGCCGCCGATGGCGTAGGTGTGCCGCCCGATGATCGAGTTGCGCATCAGGTAGCCGAAACCGACCAGCAGGGCGCCGAGGATCAGCAGGACGATCGGCACACCGTGGTAGCTGGCCAGCAGCAGGGTGAACACGAGCACGGCCGCCGTGATCACGGCGAGCTTGGCCAGGAACAGCCCGAGCGGAAGCACCTCCAGCCCGTACGAGGCGGTCTGGCGGCGGCCGCGCACCTCCTGGAGGACGGCGACGGCCAGTACCGCGAGGCCCAGCAGCAGGGTGAGGTTGTGGTAGTTGGTGTGCGGGCCGACCTCGGGGAGGAAGCCGCTGCTGATGCTCTGGAAGCCCTTGGGGAACGGCGCGACCGACTGGCCCTGCAGCAGGATCTGGGTGCCGCCGCGGAACAGCAGCATGCCCGCCAGGGTGACGATGAAGGACGGGATGCCGAGGTAGGCGATCCAGAAGCCCTGCCAGGCGCCGGCGAGGGCGCCGACCACCAGCGCGGCCAGCATCGCCACCGGCCACGGCACGTGGTGCTTGACCATCATCACCGCGGCCGCGGCCCCGACGAAGGCGGCCAGCGAACCGACCGAGAGGTCGATGTGCCCGGCGATGATGACGATCATCATCCCGATCGCCAGGATGAGGATGTAGCCGTTCTGCTGGATCAGGTTGGTGATGTTGAGCGGCTGGAGCAGGATGCCGTCCGTCCAGACCTGGAACAGCAGCACGATCAGCGCGAGAGCGACCAGCATGCCGTACTGGCGCACGTTGCCGCGCAGCGCGCGGGCCAGCACGCCGCCGAGGGAGGGGCCGGGACCGGCCTGCGGTGCCTTCGGGGACGAATCCGGGATGATCTCGGTCGGGGCCATGCCTCACACCTGCTCGTTGCTGGATGCGGCGCTCATGGTCATGAGCCGCATGAGGGATTCCTGGGTGGCGTCGGCCCGGGCCACCTCACCGGTGATCCGGCCTTCGGCCATGGTGTAGATCCGGTCGCACAGGCCCAGGAGTTCGGGGAGTTCGGACGAGATGACGAGCACGGCCTTGCCCTCGGCGGCCAGCTCGGCGATGACGGTGTAGATCTCCGCCTTCGCACCGATGTCGATGCCCCGGGTGGGCTCGTCGAGGATGAGGACCTCCGGCTCGGCGAAGATCCACTTGCTGAGGACGACCTTCTGCTGGTTGCCGCCGCTGAGCGTGCCGGTCCGGGTGAACACCGTCGGGGCCTTGATGTTCATGGTGCGCCGGAAGGATTCGGCGACCTTCGCCTCCTCGTGCCGGTCGACCCGGCCGTTCCGGGAGACCTTGCCGAGCGCGCTCAGCGAGATGTTCCGGCTGATGTCGTCGATGAGGTTGAGGCCGAAGTGCTTGCGGTCCTCGGTGACGTACGCGATGCCGTGCCCGATCGCCTCGGGCACCGTCCGGGTGCGGATCTCCCGGCCGTGCAGCAGCACCCGGCCGGCGGCCCACCGCCCGTACGAGCGGCCGAAGACGCTCATCGCCAGTTCGGTGCGGCCGGCGCCCATCAGGCCGGCGATGCCGACGATCTCACCGCGCCGCACGGTCAGCGAGGCGCCGTCCACCACCATCCGCTGCTGGTCGATCGGGTGCCGGACGCTCCAGTCCTCGACCTCGAAGGCGACCTCTCCGATGTCGGGGGTCCGCTCGGGGTAGCGGTGCTCCAGGTCGCGGCCGACCATGCCGCGGATGATCCGGTCCTCGGAGATGCCCCCGGGGCCGATCCCGATGGTCTCGATGGTCCGCCCGTCGCGCAGGATGGTCACGGCGTCCGCGACCCGGGCGATCTCGTTCAGCTTGTGCGAGATGATGATGCAGGAGATGCCCTGGGCCTTGAGTTCGAGGATCAGGTCGAGCAGCTTGCGGCTGTCCTCGTCGTTCAGCGCGGCGGTCGGCTCGTCCAGGATGAGCAGCTTGACCTTCTTGGCCAGGGCCTTGGCGATCTCGACCAGCTGCTGCTTGCCCACACCGAGGTCGGCGACCCTGGTGTGCGGACTCTCGTCCAGGCCGACCTGCCGCAGCAGGTCGGCGGCGTGGGTGAGCGTCCGGTGCCAGCTGATGATGCCCCGGGTGGCGTGCTCGTTGCCCAGGAAGACGTTCTCGGCGATGGACAGGTACGGCACCAGGGCCAGTTCCTGGTGGATGATGACGATGCCGCGCTGCTCGCTGGCCCGGATGTCCTTGAACCGGCAGGGCTCGCCCTCGAAGAGGATCTCGCCCTCGTAGTCGCCGTGCGGGTAGACGCCGCTGAGCACCTTCATCAGGGTGGACTTGCCGGCGCCGTTCTCGCCGCAGACGGCGTGCACCTCGCCCGCGCCGACGGCCAGGTTGACCTCGGAGAGTGCCTTGACGCCGGGGAACGACTTGCTGATCGACCGCATTTCGAGAACGGGTCCAGCCATGGTTGTGCTTCCGTATCGTTCGGGGGCGGTGCGGTGGCCACGGGTTCTCCGGCCCCGCACCGCCGGTCGGGAGCCGGGCCCGCCGGGCGGGCCCGCCGGACTACTTCAGCTGGTCGGCGGTGTACTGGCCGCTGTCCACCAGGACCTGCCGGTAGTTGTCCTTGTCGACGCTCACCGGCTGGAGCAGCTGCGCCGGGACGGTCTTGGCGCCGTTGTCGTACTGGCTGGTGTCGTTGACCTCGGGCTTCCCTCCGGTCAGCACCGCGTCGCCCATCTGGGCGGCGGCCTTGGCCAGCTGGCGGGTGTCCTTGTAGACGGTCTGGGTCTGCTCGCCCGCGATGATCGACTTCACCGAGGCCAGCTCGGCGTCCTGGCCCGTGACGACGGGCAGGGACTTGGCGGTGCCGTAGCCGACGCCCTTGAGCGAGGAGAGGATGCCGATCGAGATGCCGTCGTACGGCGAGAGCACGGCGTCGAGGTGGGCGGAGGTGTAGGCCTTGCTCAGGAGGTTGTCCATCCTGGACTGGGCGAGACCGCCGTCCCAGCGCAGCGTGGCGACCTGGTTGAAGTCGGCCTGGCCGCTCTGCACGACCAGCTTCTTCTGGTCGATGTACGGCTTGAGCACGCTCATCGCGCCGTTGAAGAAGAACGTGGCGTTGTTGTCGTCCGGCGAGCCCGCGAACAGCTCGATGTTGAACGGGCCCTTGCCGTCCTTGAGCCCGAGCTTGTCGACGATGTAGCCGCCCTGGAGGACGCCGACCTTGTAGTTGTCGAAGGTCGCGTAGTAGTCGACGTTCTTCGTGCCGCGGATCAGCCGGTCGTAGGAGATGACCGGGATGTGCGCGTCGGCGGCCTTCTGCAGCACGTTGGTGAGCGAGGAGCCGTCGATGGCGGCGATCACGAGCAGCTTGGCGCCCTTGGTGATCATGTTCTCCACCTGGGAGACCTGGTTCTCCACCACGTTGTCGCCGTACTGGAGGTCGGTCTTGTAGCCCTTGGCCTGGAACTCCTTGACCATGTTGTCGCCGTCGTTGATCCAGCGTTCCGACGACTTGGTCGGCATGGCGATGCCGACGAGACCGCCCTTGGCGTCGCCCTTGCCCGCGCCGTCACCGACGCCGTTGGCGCTCTGGCCACAGGCTGCCAGGGAGAGGGCGAGACCCGCGGCGACGAGGCCCGCTGAAAGCTTCCGCACAGTTCCTCCAGTGATGTTCCGCGACCGGCACGGCGCCGCCCGGCAGCCGGGCGGCCGGGCGCGGTCGAGCGGGAGCCGGCCGGGAGCGGTCCTCGTGCCGAGGGAAGTGGATCCGCAGGGCTCCGGCCTGGCGTGAAATGTAGTGTTAACGCTCACAACGGTGGCGTCAAGGGGCTTCGGATCACCGTTGGATCGCAGTGCCCCGTTGGCCGCTCCGTGTGAACGCCCACCGCTGGAGGGAGAGTTGCCCGGAAGGCCGGGGTATGAATTTTGGGTGAATGCTTGGTTTCGCGCGGGCCTCAAAGCGGGCCTCAAAAGAGTGCCCGCCTCCCGCCGGCGGACGGGAGGCGGGCACCCGCTCGGAGGGGCGGTCAGCCGGTGGCCAGGGAGAGGCCGTAGGCCTGGAGGATCGGGTTGACCGGCTGGAAGTAGGTCGTGCCGCCGGAGGTGCAGTTGCCGGAGCCGCCGGAGGTGACGCCCTGCGCCTGGCTGCCCGAGATGAACGAGCCGCCGGAGTCGCCGGGCTCGGCGCACACGGTGGTGCGGGTGAGCCCGGAGACGGAGCCCTCGGAGTAGTTGACGGTGGCGTTGTACTGTCGCACGGTGCCGCAGTGCCAGCCCGTGGTGGAGCCCGACCGGCAGACCGAGGAGCCGATGGGGGCGACCGCGGATCCGGAGACCGTCACCGTGCCGCCCGCGTAGTTGTTCACCTGCGGCTGGGCCGTCCAGCTCGAATCGGCCTGGACCCACGAGTAGTCGTTGCCGGGGAACGTCGAGCCCTGGAAGGTGCCGATGGAGGAGCCGTCCGGGGCGGCGGCGCTGGAGCCGGCCTGGCCGCAGTGGCCGGCGCTGACGAAGCCGGGCTGGCCGTTCGAGGTGACCGGGAAGCCGATCGAGCAACGGGCCGCGCTGTCGATGAAGTAGGCGTCGCCGCCGCGCAGGTCCGCCAGCGGCGCGGGGGAGTCGGACGCCGGCTCCACCCGGACGAGGGCGCGGTCGACACCTGCCTCGCGGAGGAACGCCTCGGTGCGGCCGGTGTCGGTGGACTGGACGACGACGGTGTTCGCGGCGACGTCCACGTACCAGAGGGGGGAGGCCTCGGGGGTGGTGCTGCCCGCGGCACGGTCGAGTGCGTCCTTCGCGCCGTCGAGCGCGGCGAGGCTGTGCCGGACGACGGTGGCGCTGCCGCCGTGGGCGGTGATCTCGCGGGCCGCGGAGGCGTCGGTGGTGGCGACGGTGAGGGTGGCGTCGGACCCGCTGACCCAGGCGCCCGCCCAGCGTTCGCCGAGTGCCTGCCGGAGCGCTTGCTGCACCGAGGCGGCGCGGGCTTCGTGGGCGAGTCGGGCGCCGGCCTCCTGGGGGGTGAGGCCGAGGTCGCGCTGGAGTGCCCGGAGCAGGGGTGCGGCGGGCGGGGCCGCACCGCCCTGAGGGGCCGCCAGGGCGGCGGCTATCGCGGTCCCGTTCGCGTGGGCGCCCGCCGGCGCCACGGTGGCGACCAGGGCGACGGCCGTCAGGGAGCACGCGGCAACGGCCGCGCGGAGTCGGAGCATTGGGGTCTCCTCGGAGTGGGGGTTGCCGGAACTCTAAGGTGCGGATGCATACGTTCGGGACATGTCAAAAACCCCCTGCGTCGGCGTTATGGACCTTCCCGGCGGACCGGTGAATTCGACGGGCCGGTGAATTTGACGGCCGGTGAAGGCGGGGCCACGTCGGGTCAGGGCGCCAGGCGGGCCCTTCGTCGCAGCCATGCCGCATACGCCGGATTCAGCGCCGCGGCGTCCGCGTGCACCGCCCTGGCGTGGCCGACCACCTCGTCCGCGAGTCCCCACGTCGGCGAGTACGGCACCCAGCCGATCACCTGGCGCCAGCTCAGCTCCGGCGGATCCAGCGGAACCGTCACCACCCCGTCGGTCGGCGGGAACGTCGCCCGGCACAGGGACACGGCCCGGCCCGTCCGGACGAGGTGGAGGCACGAGGCCGCATCGGCCTCGTAGACCGGCGGGGGCAGGAAGCCCGCCCGCACGCAGGCGGCCGCGAAGCACTCCGTGAAGCAACCGCCCCCGGGCGGCAACGCCCAGCGCTCACCGGCGAGTTGCCCGAGGTCCAGTTCACGTGCCCGCGCCAGCGGATGGTCCTGGGAGAGCACGGCGAACACCGGGTCGACGGCGACCTCCCGCCACTCCAGCCGTTCGTCGCCCATCACCTTCTGGTGCCCGCAGAGCCCGGTCAGCACGAGGTCCAGCCGCCCTTCCACCGCCCGGCTCACCAAGTCCGATGTCGAGCTGGACGATTGGGTGCTCAGCGCCATCTCGGGCCTGGCCGCCGCCAGGCGGTCGACCAGGGCGCCCAGGAGCGGCCCGTGGGTCGCCCCCACGCGCAGGCCGCCCGTCTCGCGCGCCGTGTTCGCGAAGCGGACGGCATCTTCCTGCAGCTGGCGCATGGCGGGCAGGAGCACCTGGCTGCGCTCCAGCACCAGGACGCCCAATGCGGTCGGCCGCACGCCCTCTCTGCCGCGCTCGAAGAGCCGGCCGCCGAGGGCGTTCTCGATGCGTTTCAGCTGGGTGGAAAGCGCCGATTGGGCGAGTCCGAGACGGTCCGCCGCCTTGGTGACGCTGCCGGCATCGCCGATGGCCCGGATCATCCTGAGATGACGAAACTCCAACTCCATGGCCGCAGAACTATACGGCAGTGAAATGGAGGGACGTGAATCCTCCGGGTGAAGATTCGGAGGGCGGGTCCGAGGTCTCAATTCCGGGCCGCTGAGGGGGATTTCAGGAACGCGGCAAGGCTCTTTCGGTCGCCGTCCGGGGGAAGACGGCTGCCATGCCTTTCCAGCCCGGGGGGAATGCGGGATTGGAACTGGCGTGACCGGAAGAGCCCCTGCGTTGTGTCCGCGAACCGATTACATCACGGGCGGGCGGGGATTAATCTCAGAGTTCGATCAGAATCACCTCAGGATTCGATCGGCGGCCGGGTCGGCAATCGAACGGTGAACCGCGCACCGCGTTCGGACGGCTCGATCCGCACGGTGCCGCCGTGGGCGTCGACCAAGGCCGCGACCAGGCTCAGGCCGAGCCCGCTGCCGGGGGCCGCCCCGTGGGGCCCGCTCCCGTCCTCGTGGCCGGCCGGTGAGCCGTGGGCGCGGAAGAAGGGCTCGAAGACGCGGTCATGGAGGGCCGGGGGAATCCCGGGTCCGTCGTCGGCCACGTCGATGCAGGCCCAGTGCGCCTCGTGACGCAGCCTCACCGTCGTGCGAGTGCCCGGAGGTGTGTGATGGTGCACATTGACGAGGAGGTTGCTCAGCACCTGCCGGAGGCGGTGCGGGTCTCCCTGGACCAGGTGACGCCCCTCGTCGATGACGCAGGAGACCGGCCGGTCCGGGTGGCTCACCCGGGTGTCCGCCACCAGCTCGGTGCAGAGTTCGGCCAGGTCGACGGCGACGCGTTCCAGGGGCCGCCGCTCTCCCAGGGTGGAGAACAGCAGCAACTCGTCGACGAGGGCGGTCATCCGATGGGCTTCCGCCTGCACCCTCGCCATGGCCCGGCGGAGGGCCTGGTGGTCGTCCAGCCCGCCGAGGAGGCCCAGTTGGGCGTAGCCGGCGATCGTGGTGAGCGGTGCGCGCAGCTCGTGGCTGACGGTGGCCAGGAGGTCGTGCAGCTCTTCGTCGGGCCGCCTTCCCCGCCGGCCTTCGTCTCCGGACGCTTCGGAAGGCGTCGTCACCGTCACTCCGCTTGCCGGGCGTGGTCGGCGCGGAGCGCGTAACCGACGCCGCGCACCGTGCGTATGAGTGTCTGGCCGGTGTCGCCGAGCTTCCGCCGGAGGTAGTAGATGTACGTCTCCACGACGCCGGTGTCGCGTTCGAAGCCGTGGCCCCAGACGTTGGTGAGGATGTCCGCCTTGGTCACGACTTCCTCGGGGTGCTCCATGAGGTACCGCAGCAGCAGGAATTCCGTGGCCGTCAGCCGGACGGGCACTCCGTGCAGCCAGACGTCGTGGCTCTTGCGGTCGATCTCGACGCCGCCCGCCTTCAGACGGCGCGGGGCGGTGTAGTCGAGTGAACGGCGCAGCAAGGCGTGGAGCCGCGCGGCGACCTCGTTCAGGTCGAAGGGCTTGGTGACGTAGTCGTCACCGCCCAGCGTGAGGCCGTGGATCCTTTCGCCCACCGAGGTCCGTGCACTGAGGAAAACCACGGGGGTCTGCACGTCGGACTTCCGGAGCCGGTCGCAGACTTCGAAGCCGTCCAGATCGGGCAGCAGGACGTCGAGCAGGATGATGTCGTGCATCCGCGCCAGGCCCAGCGTCAGGCATTGCTCGCCGGACGCCACGGCGTGCGGATCGAATCCGAGGAACCGCAAGCCGGTGGTGAGCATGTCCGCGGCTCCGGCGTCGTCCTCCGCGACGAGGACGCGCGGCCGGAATGTGGAAACGGTGGAATACACAGGTGCTGGCCCCAGGGTGCTGTCCGGCGCTGACGGCATCACGCTAGTTGAATGTTAACGCAAACATCCAGCACGCGGGCTCGGCGCTCGCCCCGCGGACACGGCGAAGCCCCCGCCGGGCCTGGGCGGGGGCGTGCCGGGACGCGCGGGGAACGCCGGCAGGTCGGCGGTCCGGGGCAGGCTCAGGAGCGCCTCGCCACGTGTCCGGTGCACAGGCGGTCGGCCGTGATGGCCAGTCGGAAGGGTGCGCGCATGGATGGTTCCTCTCGATCTCTGCCGGCGGGTGGGAGAGCCGGTGGGAGGCGCGGCGAGTCCGCGCGGACGATCAGGTGTACCGGTGTTGGAGTGTGAGCGCTCACATCGCCCAGCGTCAACCACCGTGCAGCTGCTGGCGGATGACGATTCGTCGGTTCACGCCCCGGCTGTGTCGATCGCGCTGGTCTGAATTCGTCGAAACCCTTGACGGGGCTCGGTCGGTGAGGGCACTGTCACCGGTCCAGGAACCCTCCACCTCCCGCCCGGGCTGAAGCGTGTCGCTGCGGGCAGGATTGTTAGCGCTCACTTTCCTGTGGCCGCGCTCAACGATGAGCAGGGAGACCCCATGAATGACAACAACAGGACGACCCGAGGAGGCGGTGCACTGCGCCGCCTCGCCCGAGCCGGGGCGGCCCTCGCCGTCCTCGTCGGCGCCCTGGCCGGCGCCACCGCGACGAGCGGTGTGGCGCAGGCGGCCGCACAGGGCCCGTGCGACCTGTACGCCGCCGGCGGCACGCCCTGCGTTGCCGCGCACAGCACCACCCGCGCGCTGTACTCCGGCTACGGCGGGCCGCTCTACCAGGTCAGGCGTGCATCGGACCAGGCGCTCCGGGACATCGGCGTGCTGGGCACCGGCGGCTACGCCGACGCGGCCGCGCAGGACGCCTTCTGCGCCGGCACCGCCTGCGTGATCACCGTGATCTACGACCAGAGCGGTCGGCGCAACCACCTCACCCAGGCGCCCGGGGGCGGGGCCGCGTCCGGGCCGGACAACCTCGCGGACGCGACCCTGGCGCCCACCACGCTGAACGGTCACCGGGCCTACGGCGTGTACGTGGCGCCGGGCACCGGCTACCGCAACAACCACACCTCGGGCATCGCGACCGGCGACCAGCCCGAGGGGATGTACGCGATCCTGGACGGCACGCACTACAACGGCGGTTGCTGCTTCGACTACGGCAACGCCGAGACGAGCAGCAACGACACCGGCAACGGTCACATGGAGGCCATCTACTTCGGGAACATCAAGGTCTGGGGCTACGGCACCGGTCCGGGCCCCTGGGTGATGGCCGACCTGGAGAACGGCTTGTTCTCCGGGGAGGGCGCGGGCTACAACGCCAACGACCCGACGGTGAACCACCGCTACCTGACGGCCATGGTCAAGGGCGCGCCGAACCAGTGGGCGATCCGCGCCGGTGACGCCCAGTCCGGCGGCCTGTCGACCTTCTACTCCGGACCGCGCCCGAACGTGGCGGGCTACAACCCGATGCACAAGGAGGGCGCGATCATCCTCGGCATCGGCGGCGACAACAGCAAGGGGGCCCGCGGCACCTTCTACGAGGGCGTGATGACCTCGGGCTACCCGTCGGAGGCCACCGAGAACGCCGTCCAGGCCAACATCGTCGCCGCCGGATACGCCAACTCCACGGCCACCACGGGGGCGTTGCGCGGCACCGGCTCGGGCAAGTGCCTGGACGTCCCGAACGCCTCCGCCACGGCCGGGACGCAGGCGCAGATCTACACCTGCTGGGGCGGGGCGAACCAGGCCTGGACGCGCACCGCCGACGGACAGCTCACGGTGAACGTCGCCGGCAGCACGCTGTGCCTGGACGCGTACGGCGGCGGGACGGCCGACGGCACCAAGGCGGTGACCTGGCCCTGCAACGGCGGTGCCAACCAGCAATGGCGCTTCAACGCCGACGGCAGCGTCACCGGCGTCCCGTCCGGCCTGTGCCTGGACGTCGCCGGGGCGGCCGTCACCGATGCCACGGCCGTCCAGCTGTGGACCTGCTGGGGCGGCGACAACCAGAAGTGGACCCTCGGGTAGCACCCACCCGGCCGGGCCCGGGCTCCGCGCACCCCCGGAGCCCGGGCACGGGCTCCTCGCACCTCCGGAGCCCGGGCCCGGCCCCTGTAGGTCCAGGAGGGGCGGGGGAGCGTGGGAAGCGGCGGCCGTGCCGGAGAGGGGCGGGCGTGCGAACGTCCTTGCCCGGGAGCGGTGCGGGTATCGCCGAGTGGCCGATGAGCCCGGCCGAAGCAGTGGAATCGGTGCCGGTCCGCGTCGAGGTCCGCTATGCCGACGGCCGTGTGGCAGCGCTCACCAGCCCGATCGTTCCGGGCTGCGCACGGCTCCGCGCGTTCGGTCACCGAAAGCGACCGGCCGACCCGATAGGGCGACGATCTGCGGCATCTGCCTCCATGGCGGGCTTGTGAGCGCTAACTTGGCAGTATCGGCAGGTGTCGGCGCCCTGAAGGGCTGGTATGAAGGGGAGCCGCCTGTCGAACCGAAGGTGACGGATTGGCCTGGACCTGGTCGCGTACTGTGGTCCAGAGCCGAGGAGGGGACTGCCAGTGGGAACCGACAGCACCGGGACTGAACAGCGCCAGCCCGTGATGGCGGACGTGGCGAAACTGGCGGGTGTCTCCCACCAGACGGTGTCCCGGGTGCTCAACGGCGCCCCGCACGTCCGGCCCGACACCCGGGACCGAGTGCTGGCGGCCATACGGGAGCTGGACTACCGGCCCAACTCGGCCGCTCGCGCGCTGGTCACCCGCCGCTCGCAGACGCTCGGCGTGGTCAGCTTCGACTCGACCCTCTACGGCCCCGCGTCGATGCTGGACGGGATCGAGCGCGCCGCGCGGAGCGCCGGGTACTTCGTGAGCGTGACCAGCCTGCGCTCCCTGGACGGCCGTTCGGTCCAGGAGGCCGTCGACCGGCTGCGCGACCAGGGAGTGGAGGGCGTCGTCGTGATCGCGCCGCAGACCTCCGCCGTCAGCGCGGTGGCCCGGCTCTCCAGTTCCGTGCCGCTCGTCGCCGTCGGGTCGGGCAACCAGACCCAGGTGCCCATGGTGTCGGTGAGCAACCGCTTCGGTGCCGGCGAGGCCACCGGACACCTGCTCGACCTCGGCCACCGCACCGTGCACCACGTGGCGGGGCCGGCCAACTGGCTGGAGAGCCAGGACCGCGAGGAGGGCTGGCGGCTCACGCTGAAGGCCGCCGGGGCCCCCGTGCCGGAGGTGCAACGCGGCGACTGGAGCGCCCGCTCGGGCTACCAGGCCGGTCTGCGGATCGCCGGACTGCACGACGTCACCGCCGTCTTCTGCGCCAACGACCACATGGCCCTCGGCCTGCTGCGCGCCCTGCACGAGGCCGGCCGGTCGGTCCCCGAGGAGATCAGCGTGGTCGGCTTCGACGACATCCCGGAGGCCGCCTACTTCACCCCGCCGCTGACCACCGTGCGGCAGGACTTCGGGGAACTCGGCCGCAAAGCCCTGGAACTCCTCGTCGGGGAACTGGAGGGCGTGGCGCCCTCCCAGACCCATGTGCAGATCGCCCCGGAGATGGTGCTGCGCCATAGCGTCGGCCCCGCCGGGCGCTGGTGATCCGGTAGCCGGAGCGAGGGGCGGCGCACCACGCCGGGGCGCGGTCGTGCGCTCGACCGCCCCTCGGCTCCCGGCACTGCGGATGAAAGCTGCCTTGACAGCGCATATGTTAGCGCTAACAATTCCTGTGAGCGCTAACAAACAGCGCTCCTCAACTCCGCCGGCGGGCAACGACATCGCCTCCGTCCGTCCGCCGACGGTCCTCCTTCCGCCCTCCTCCGACGGAGCCGGCGGAACGGAGCCTGTCGCCGGTGCGCTCCGCCCTGCCCCGGATTTGGACCGCACCGGCGACAGGCGACAACACCACCCTCCCGCACGAAGGATGAGGAAGTGACCGTGATTCCTGCCGCCCGGGACTCGGAGGGATACGTCGTCGGCGTCGACTTCGGCACCCTCTCCGGCCGCGCCGTGGTGGTCCGCGTGCGCGACGGCGAAGAGGTCGGCACCGCCGTCCACGACTACCCGCACGCCGTCATCGAGCGCGAGCTGCCCGGCACCGGCCGGCCGCTCCCGCCCGACTGGGCGCTCCAGCACCCCGCGGACTGGCGGGCCGTGCTGCGCACCGCCGTTCCGGCGGCGCTCGCCGACGCCGGCATCGACGCCGCCCAAGTCATCGGCATCGCCACCGACTTCACCGCCTGCACGGTCCTCCCGGTGCTCGCCGACGGCACCCCCCTGGCGGAGACGGCCGACTGGGCGCCGTACCCGCACGCGTGGCCCAAGCTCTGGAAGCACCACGCCGCCCAGGGCCAGGCGGACCGGATCAACGCCCTGGCGCACGCCCGCGGGGAGAAGTGGATCTCGCGGTACGGCGGCCGGATCTCCGCCGAGTGGCAGTACGCCAAGGCCCTGCAGGTCCTGGAGGAGGACCCGGCCGTC
The DNA here is from genome assembly GCF_042887925.1 of Kitasatospora sp. NPDC057904. Classification (NCBI taxonomy): domain Bacteria; kingdom Bacillati; phylum Actinomycetota; class Actinomycetes; order Kitasatosporales; family Streptomycetaceae; genus Kitasatospora; species Kitasatospora sp. NPDC057904. Next base: position 223,062 of record NZ_JBHVOL010000002.1, on the reverse strand, counting down.
TACGCCGCCTGCGCCCGCTGGATCGAGGCCGCCGACTGGATCGTCTGGCAGCTCACCGGAGCCGAGAGCCGCAACACCTGCACCGCCGGCTACAAGGGCATCCACCAGGACGGCAGCTACCCGAGCGAGGACTACCTCGCCGCGCTCCACCCGGACTTCGCCGACTTCGCCCGCACCCGCCTGGAGCACCCGCTCGCCCCGCTCGGCTCCCGGGTCGGCTCCCTCACCGCACAGGCGGCGCAGTGGACCGGCCTGCCCGAGGGGATCGCCGTGGCGGCGGGCAACGTCGACGCCCACGTCGCCGCGCCCGCCGCACGGGCGGTCGACAACGGCCAGCTCCTCGCCATCATGGGCACGTCCACCTGCCACGTCGTCAACGGCGCCACGCTGGCGGACGTCCCCGGCATGTGCGGCGTCGTCGAGGACGGCATCGTCGCCGGCTCCTACGGCTACGAGGCCGGCCAGAGCGCCGTCGGCGACATCTTCGCCTGGTGGCTGCGCCAGGGCCTGCCCGCCGACTACCTGGCCGAGGCCGAGCGGAACGGCGAGGACCCGCACCAGCTCCTCACCCGCAAGGCCGCCGCCCAACCCGTCGGCGCCCACGGCCTGGTGGCGCTCGACTGGATGAACGGCAACCGCTCCACCCTGGTCGACCACCACCTCTCCGGAGTGATCGCCGGGCTCACCCTGGCCACCCGCCCCGAGGAGATCTACCGCGCCCTGCTGGAGGCCACCGCCTTCGGCACCCGCGTCATCGTCGAGGCCCTGGAGCTGGGCGGCGTCCCCGTCACCGAGTTCGTCGTCACCGGCGGCCTCAAGAAGAACGAACTGCTCATGCAGATCTACGCCGACGTGCTGCGCCGCCCGGTGTCGGTCGCCGAGTCGGAGCAGGGACCGGCACTCGGCTCGGCGATCCACGCCGCCGTCGCCGCCGGGGCCCACCCCGACGTCCGGACCGCGGCCGCCGCCATGGGCCGGGTGCGCACGGCGGCGTACCGGCCGGACCACACCTCCGCCGACGCGTACGACCGGCTCTTCGCCGAGTACCGGGCCCTGCACGACCACTTCGGCCTCGGTGCCGACAAGCTCCTGCACCGCCTGCGCGCCATCCGCAACGCCGCCCTCACCCCATCGAGCGAGGCCCTGTGAACGCGACCACCGACCTCATCCGCCAGCAGGTCAGCGACCTCCACCAGGAACTGGTCCGCTACGGCCTGGTGGTCTGGACGGCGGGCAACGTCTCCGCCCGGATCCCAGGCGAGGACCTGCTGGTGATCAAGCCGAGCGGCGTCCCCTACGACGACCTGTCGGCGCAGAACATGATCGTGTGCGACCTGGACGGCAACGTCGTCGAGGGCGACCACTCGCCCTCCTCCGACACGGCCGCCCACGCCTACGTCTACCGCCACATGCCCGAGGTCGGCGGGGTGGTCCACACCCACTCCACGTTCGCGTGTGCGTGGGCCGCCCGGGGCGAGGCCGTGCCCTGCGTCCTCACCGCCATGGCCGACGAGTTCGGCGCCGAGATCCCGGTCGGCCCCTTCGCGCTGATCGGGGACGACTCGATCGGCCGGGGCATCGTGGACACGCTCAAGGGCCACCGCTCGCCCGCCGTCCTGATGCAGAACCACGGCGTCTTCACCATCGGCAAGGACGCCAAGGCCGCCGTCAAGGCCGCCGTGATGTGCGAGGACGTGGCCCGCACCGTCCACATCTCCCGGCAGCTCGGCGAGCCGCTGCCGATCGCCCAGGCGGACATCGACAGCCTCAATTTCCGCTACCAGAACGTCTACGGCCAGCCCCCGAAGGCCCGGTAAGGAGTCACCCCCATGACGTCACTCGCGGGACGCGAGATCTGGTTCCTGACCGGCAGTCAGGGACTCTACGGCGAGGAGACGCTGCGGCAGGTCGCGGAGCAGTCGCAGCGGATCGCCGGCGCACTGGATGCCGACCCCGGCCTGCCGGTCGAGATCGTCTGGAAGCCCGTCCTCACCGATGCCGCCGCCATCCGCCGCATCTGCCTGGAGGCCAACGCCGAGGACCGGTGCATCGGCCTGATCGCCTGGATGCACACGTTCTCCCCGGCGAAGATGTGGATCGCCGGCCTGGACGCCCTGCAGAAGCCGCTGCTCCACCTGCACACCCAGGCGAACGTCGAACTGCCCTGGCAGTCCATCGACATGGACTTCATGAACCTGAACCAGGCCGCCCACGGCGACCGCGAGTTCGGCTACATCCAGTCCCGCCTCGGCGTCGCCCGCAAGACCGTCGCCGGACACGTCACCGACCCCGCCGTGACCGCCCGGATCGCCTCCTGGGCCCGAGCCGCCGCCGGCCGCGCCGAACTGCGCGGCCTGAAGCTCGCCCGCTTCGGCGACAACATGCGCGACGTCGCCGTGACCGAGGGCGACAAGGTCGAGGCCCAGCTCCGCTTCGGCGTCTCCGTCAACACCTACGGCGTCAACGACCTGGTCGCGGCGGTGGACGCCACGGCCGACGCCGAGGTCACCGAACTCGTCAAGGAGTACGAGGACAGCTACCACCTCGCGGCCGAGCTGCGGGTCGGCGGGGAGCGCCACGAGTCGCTGCGCTACGCGGCGCGGATCGAGCTCGGCCTGCGGGGCTTCCTGGAAGAAGGCGGCTTCAAGGCCTTCACCACCAACTTCGAGGACCTCGGCGGGCTGCGGCAGCTGCCCGGACTGGCCGTGCAGCGGCTGATGGCCGACGGCTACGGCTTCGGCGGCGAGGGCGACTGGAAGACCTCGACGCTGCTGCGCACCCTCAAGGTGACCGCCACCGGCCTGGCCGGCGGCACCTCCTTCATGGAGGACTACACCTACCACCTGGAACCCGGCCACGAGCTGATCCTCGGCGCGCACATGCTGGAGGTCTGCCCGAGCATCGCGGCCACCACCCCGTCCTGCGAGATCCACCCGCTCGGCATCGGCGGACGCGAGGACCCGGTCCGCCTGGTCTTCGACGCCGAGCCCGGCCCCGCGGTCGTGGTCGGCCTCGCCGACCTGGGCGACCGCTTCCGGCTGGTCGCGAACGACGTCGACGTCGTCGAGCCGCCGGCGCCGTTGCCCAACCTGCCCGTGGCCCGCGCCGTCTGGAAGCCGCGTCCGGACCTCCACACGTCCGCCGAGGCGTGGCTGACTGCCGGTGCGCCGCACCACACCGTGCTCTCCGGCGCGCTCGGCACCGAGGAACTGGAGGACCTGGCCGAGATGCTCGGCGTGGAGCTCCTGATGATCGACGAGGACACGTCCATCCGCCGGTTCACGAAGGAGCTCCGCTGGAACCAGGCCTACCACCGCCTGGCCCAGGGGTTCTGACCCGCCGACCCCCCCGCCGCCCGGCGGCCCCGCCGACGACGCCCGCCCGCACGGCGGGCGTCGTCGTCCCCGCACCGCACCGCACCGAACACAATGGAGTAGGACCCGTGCCGAGAGACGCCCTCATATCCCACGGCGAAGTGACGGTGACCCAGGAGCCCGCCGCGGCGCTGCCGGACGGTCGGCGGATCACCCGATGGACCTTCGGGGCGCCCGAGGGCGTGACGGTGGAGGTGCTGAGCCTGGGTGCCCGCCTCCAGGCCGTGCACGCGCCGGACCGGGACGGGCGGCGGTGCAACGTCGTCCTCGGCTGTGAGGACGTCGAGGACCTGCTCGGGGAGGCCGCGTACTTCGGAGCGACGGTCGGCCGCTACGCCAACCGGATCGCGGGCGGGGTCCTGCCCCTCGACGGCACGAGGCACCGGCTGGCGGTCCAGGACGACGGCCACACCCTGCACGGCGGGCCGGACGGCTTCGCCACGCGGCTCTGGGACGGCGTGGCGGTCCGAGAGGGCCGTCGGGCCGGGGTCCGGCTGCGGCTGCACAGCCCTGAGGGCGACCAGGGGTTCCCGGGCGCCCTCACCGCCGAGGTGATGTACCTCCTCGACCCGGCCGGTGACCTCTTCATCGTCTACCGCGCCGCCGCGGACGCGCCGACGGTCGTCAACCTCACGAACCACGCGTACTTCAACCTGGCCGGCGAGGGCTGCGGAACGGTGCTCGACCACCTGCTCCAGGTCGAGGCCGCCGGGTACCTCCCGGTGGACGGGGAACTGATCCCGCTGGGGCCCGTCCTGCCCGTCGCCGGCACGCCGTTCGACCTGCGCGAGTCCCGGACGACCGCGGACCGCGTCGCCGACGGACACCCGCAGATCCGTCGGGCCGGCCAGGGCTTCGACCACACCTGGGTGCTCGGTGGGAGGGGCTTCAGGAAGGCCGCCGTGCTGAGCCACCCGGCCAGTGGCCGCCGGGTCGAGTGCTTCACGATGGAGCCGGGGCTCCAGGTCTACACCGGGAACCACTTCGACGGCTCGCTGATCGGCCGATCCGGCCGCCCGTACCCCGCCTACGCGGGCATCGCGCTGGAGACGCAGCACTTCCCGGACTCGCCCAACCGGCCCGAGTACCCGTCCACCGTGCTGCGTCCGGGGGAGGAGTACGGCTCGATGACGGTCTACCGCTTCCTGTCCGAGTAGGAGGGCCCGGCCAGGAGGGCCCGAGCGGGAGCACCCGGTCGGGTGGTGAACGGGGGCGGTGGGCTCGGCGGAGCCCACCGCCCCTTCGTCAGCGGGCGACGAACACCCGCACGTCCCAGGCGTTCAGGGAGACCGACCCTCCGGACGCCACCGCGGTGCCGTCCAGGACGTCGGTCAGCTCGACGGGCGCCCGGACGTCGGCGGGCTGCCAGCTCCAGTTGTGGACCACGTGGACGCGGCGTCCGTCCGGGGAGGTCCCGGTCGTCGCGGTGACGGAGGCCGGCAGGTCCCGCCAGCCGCTCGCGGGAACCGGAGCCAGCCAGGCGGCCAGCTCCCGGGCGAGGTCGCGGCCGGGCACGGTGCCCACGTAGGTGACCCGGCCCTCGCCGTGGCGGCGGGTGGTGACGGCGGGCCAGCGGCCGAAGTGGGGGTGCTCGTAGCCGGCCAGCACCGTGGCGTCGGTGGCCGTGAGGCCCTCCACCCAGCGGGTGGCGGTGGCGCCCGCCGGTAGCTCCAGCGGACTGCCCGGGGCGGTGCGCAGCGGGAGGTCCGAGGTCAGGTTGCTGAATTCGTCGTACCGGACGCCGGCGGCGGCCGTGAGGCGCGGCGGGGCGGTCTCGTGGCGGGCCCGGGCCTCGTGGTCGGCGTAGCCGGTGCGGGGGCCGAGGACGAGGTGGCCGCCGGCCTCGGCGTAGGCGGCGAGCCGGTCGAGCAGGGAGTCCTCGGCGAGGTGGAGCCCGGGGACGACCAGCACGGGGTGGCGTCGCGCGGCCTCGGCGGGTGCGAGGCCGTCGTGGAACTGTCGGGCGTGCAGGATCCGCACCTGGCGGCCGGCCTCGAACGCGCCGCGGTAGAAGGGGTCGAAGATGCGGTGGTAGGAGGCCGGATCCGGATCGCCGTTCGTCCGCGCCAGCGGCGGGTACTTCTGCATGAGCCATTTGCTGGGCATCGAGTAGACCATCGCGATGTCGGCATCGGGCTCGATCCCGGCGACCAGCGGCCCCGCACTCTCGAACTCGGCTCCGAGCCGGGCGAGTTCGGCGTAGACCCGGCCGGGCTTGCCGCTGTGCGGCAGGATCCCGCCCCAGTACGTCTCGGCGCCGAAGTGCAGGGTGTGCCAGTGCCAGTACTCGATCATCCGCGCACCGCGGGAGACGAGTGCCCAGGCGGCCTGGCGCCACTGGCCGTCGAAGGCCGGCCGGTTCTCCGAAGTGCCGCTGATCGCCTGGGCGTTGGTCTCGGTGACGAGGAACGGTTCCTGGCGCGAGGAGAAGATCCGGTCGGCGCTCTGGTACAGGGCCCACACGCCGGTGGTCTTCCACCACTGCTCGTGGTCGTCGGGCGTGGTGTCGGGCAGTGCGAGGGCGTCCTGCATGTCGTAGTACGGGTTCCCCGCGGTGACGTCCAGGGCGTCGGTGATCTCGTCGTCCTCCATCGCGGGGTGGTTGTAGGCGAGGCAGGTGGTGACGAACTGGTCGGGGCGGGCGTACTCGCGGGTGATCGCGGCCTGCCAGGCGATGAACTCGGTGGTCTGGCGGGCCTGGAACGCCCGCCAGGCGACGTCGTACTGCGGCTGCTGGTTGTCGTCGGGGTGCCACAGGTCGGCCCAGGTGGAGAGCCGGTGCGACCAGTAGACCAGGCCCCACTCCCGGTTGAGGGTCTCCACGTCGCCGTAGGTGTGGCGCAGGTGGTCGACGAACCGCTGGAAGACGCCGTGGTTGTGGGGCAGCCGGAGGCCGGGTTCGTTGTCGACCTGGAAGCCGATGACGGCGGGGTGCGTGGCGTGGCGGCCGAGGATCGCCCGGGTGACGCGTTCGGCGTGGTAGCGGAAGGCGGGGTGGGAGAAGTCGGCCTCCTGGCGGGCGCCCCAGCCCGTGCGCCGACCCGTCGCCCGGTCGCCGGCGATCTCGGGGTACTGCCGGGCCAGCCACGGCGGCACGGCGTAGGTGGGGGTGCCGAGGACGACCGCGATGCCGCGCTCGTGGGCGCCGTCGAGGACGGGGGTCAGCCAGTCGAGCTCGAACCGGCCGTTCTCCGGCTCCCAGGTCGACCAGACGGACTCGCCGACCCGGATGACGGTGAACTTCGCCCCGGCCATCAGGTCGAGGTCTTCCTTGAGCCGTTCGTACGGCTGGTACTCGTGGTAGTAGGCGGCGCCGAACAGCACGCGCGGGGGCAGCGGGAACATGGGTGCACCTCGGAACGTGAGGGCCCCGGCTGCCGGGGGAGGCAGCCGGGGCGGGGAGGAGTGTGGGTCAGGAGGCGGTGCCGGTGACGGTGTCACCGGTCCTGGTGACGGTGTAGGTGACGGTGTCGCCGGTCCAGAAGCGGAAGGTGAATGTCGCCGGGGCGCCGTCCTTGAGGGACTTGACGTAGTCGGGCTTGAGGGTGGTGGTGTTGGCTCCGTAGTCGGCACGGAGGTTGTCGAACGACTGGTACGTGGTCCAGTCGGCCGGGCCGGCGGCGGTGCCGTCGGCGTAGGTGGACTGGACGTTGGCCATCAGGGAGCCGTTGAACCGGGTGGGGATGGTGAGCCCGTCGACGGTTCCGGTGGCGCCGGCCATGGTCGGCTTGTCGTAGGAGCGGACGAAGAGCTTCCACGGGACGCCGTCGGAGTACCGGACTTCGAGGGTGGCGTTGATCCCGGCGGCGCGGTCCCCGGCGAGGCGGGTGAGGGCGTCGGCGGTCAGGGTGAGCTTGTCGCCGTCGAGGGTGTAGTCGAGGTAGGGGATCAGCGGGCGGTCACCCTGCCAGAGGCCCGTGAACCAGAGGCCGTTGCGGTTGAGGGTGATGCTCTGTGCGGCGACGGGGCCGGACTTCGGCACGAAGAGGTTGTCGGTGGAGGCGGTGCCCGAGCGGGTCCGCCAGGAGCTCTGGATCAGGGCCTTCATCTCGGGGACCATCCACTGCATGGTGGAACGGTTCAGGAAGTCGTTGGCGGCGTCCCAGACGGCGGAGGTCATGCCGTTGCGCCGAGCCTCGTAGTTGACGTGCTCGAAGTACTTGAGCATCTCGCCGCGCTCGACCACGCCGGAGTACGGGGAGGTGAGCAGGCCGTACTCGCCGAGGTAGACGGGGATGCCCTTGGCGACGAGGGTGTCGTGCACCCGGGCGAAGCCCTCGGTCAGGAACGACTGGGCCTTGGCGTCGTACGTCGTACCGTTGGCGATGTTCACGCTGAACGGGTACCAGCTGTAGAAGTGCACGGTAGCGACGAGGTTGCGGTCGTTCAGCGAGGCTATCGTGGTGGACAGGTCGTCCAGCCAGTTCTGGGCGAAGTTGGTCTCCTCCGAGGGCAGGACGAGCAGGCGATCCTTGTTCTTGCCACCGGAGTTGCGCACGATGTCGTGGAACGAGGTGTTGAGCTCGCGCAGGTACTGGGTCTTCTGGGCGTCGGTCGCGGCGTCGAACTGCGGCTCGTTGATGCTCTCCATGAGCAGCGTGCGCGGCTCGTCCTTGAACGCGGTGGCGATCTGCTGCCAGGTCGAGTTGAACCGGGCCATGATGGCGTCGTGGTTGGTGGACATGTACTTGATCCACTGCCACGAGTCGTGGTGGACGTTGATCTCGACGTAGAGGCCGTCCTCCAGGGCGAGGTCGACCACCTGCTTGACCCGCTTCATCCACTTCTCGTCGATGGTGTACGGGGCGGTGGCGGACTGGTGCGGGTACCAGGTGACGGGGATGCGGACGCTGCGGAAGCCCTGGGCCTTGAGGCCGTCGAAGGTCGCCTTGGTGGTGAGCGGGTTGCCCCAGGACGTCTCGTCGGGGATCGCGTCGAGGGTGTTGCCGAGGTTCCAGCTGGGCTGCATGTGCGCCACGGCGGCCATCGGGTCGTGCGGGACCTTCACGCGGGTGGCTTCGGTCACCGCCGGGGCCTGGTCGGCGGGCGCGGCGAGCGCGGTGCCGCCGCAGAGGGCGCTGGTGGTGACCAGGGCCACCAGGAGGCCGGCCGTGCGGTGGAGCCGGCGGCTGCGCGGGTGGGTGGTCCGTCGTGTGTCGTTCACGGTGCGTCCCTTTCAGGTGAACGGGTGGGGAATCCCCTGACGGGTGGTCAGGGGAGGGGGAGTCGGTCAGGAGGCGGTGCCGGTGGCGGTGTCACCGGTCCTGGTGACGGTGTAGGTGACGGTGTCGCCGGTCCAGAAGCGGAAGATGAGCGTCGCGGTGGCGCCGTCCTTGAGCGACTTGAGGAAGCCGGCCTTCACGGTGGTGGTGCCGGCGGCGTAGTCGGGGCCGAAGTCGCCGAACGCCTGGTAGGTGGTCCAGGAGGCCGGGCCGGCGGCGGTGCCGTCGGCGTAGGTGGACTGGACGTTGGCCATCAGGGAGCCGTTGAACCGGGTGGGGATGGTGAGCCCGTCGAGTGTCCCGGTGGCGCCGGACATGGCGGGCTTGTCGTAGGAACGGATGTTGAGCTGCCAGGGGGCGCCGCCGGAGTACCGGACTTCGAGGGTGGTGTTGATGCCGGTGGCGCGGTCGCGGGCGAGGCGGGTGAGGGCGTCGGCGGTGAGGGTGAGCTTGTCGCCGTCGAGGGTGTAGTCGATGTTCTGGATGAGGGGGAGCTGACCCTGCCAGAGGCCGGCGAACCAGAGGCCGTTGCGGTTGAGGGTGATGGTCTGCGCGGCGACGGGGCCGGACTTCGGCACGAAGAGGTTGTCGGTGGAGGCGGTGCCCGAGCGGGTGGTCCAGGACGCCTCGATCAGGTTCATCAGGGTCCGGTCCCGCCACTGGAGGGTGGAACGGTCCAGGTAGTTGGCGTCGTCCCAGAGCGCGGTGGTGAAGCCGTTGACCCGGGCCACGTAGTTGACGTGCTCGTAGAACTTCAGCATCTCGCCGTATTCGACGGTGCCCGAGTTGGGCTCGCTGAGCAGGCCGTACTCGCCGACGTAGACGGGGATGCCCTTCTTGACGAAGGTGTCGTGCACCCGGGCGAAGCCTTCGGTCAGGTCCTTCTGGCTGGTGGCGTCGTAAGTGGTGCCGTTGGCGATGTTCACGCTGAACGGGTACCAGCTGTAGTAGTGCACGGTGGCGACCAGGTTGCGGTCGTGCAGCGAGGTCATCGTGGTGGACAGGTCGTCCAGCCAGTGCTGGGCGTTGTTGGTCTCCTCCGAGGGCAGGACGAGCAGGCGGTCCTTGTTCCTGCCGCCGGAGTTGCGGACGATGCGGTGGAAGGAGGTGTTGAGTTCCCGCAGGTACTGGGTCTTCTGGGCGTCGGTGGCGTTGTCGAACTGCGGCTCGTTGATGCTCTCCATGAGCAGCGTGCGCGGCTCGTCCTTGAAGGCGGTGGCGATCTGCTGCCAGGTGGAGTTGAACCGGGCCATGATGGTGTCGTGGTCGGTGGACATGTACTTGATCCACTGCCACGAGTCGTGGTGGACGTTGATCTCGACGTAGAGGCCGTCCTCCAGGGCGAGGTCGACCACCTGCTTGACCCGCTTCATCCACACCGGGTCGATGGTGTACGGGGCGGTGGCGGACTGGTGCGGGGACCAGGTGACGGGGATCCGGACGCTGCGGAAGCCTTCGGACCGGAGACGGTCGAACAGCGCCTTGGTGGTGAGCGGGTTGCCCCAGGACGTCTCGTCGGGGATCGCGTCGAGGGTGTTGCCGAGGTTCCAGCTGGGCTGCATGTGCGCCACGGCGGCCATCGGGTCGTGCGGGACCCTGGCCCCGGCGGCCTCGGCCGCGGACGGGGCCTTGTCGGCGGGTGCGGCGAGCGCGGTGCCGCCGCAGAGGGCTCCGGTGGTGACCAGGGCGACCAGGAGGCCGGCCGTGCGGTGGAGCCGACGGTTGCGCGGGTGGGCGGTCCGTCGTGCGTCGTTCACGGTGCGTCCCTTTCAGGTGAACGGGTGGGGAATCCCCTGACGGGTGGTCAGGGGAGGGGGAGCGGCTCGTAGTCGAAGCGGTCGAAGTGGACGGTGCCGGCGGCGGCGTACATGCCGATGGCCCGGCCGGTGAAGCCGCCGGCCGCCTCGGTGGAGAGGTAGCGCCCGTCGAGGGCGGCGAGCTCGGCGAAGGTGCCGTCGGGCTCCTCGACGCCGAGGACGACGTCGTCGGGGCCGGTGCGCGGGCCGCGTGGCTGCCGCGGGACGACGTCGACACCGAGCACCACGGCTCCGGCGGGCACCGGACGGGAGGCGACCTCGGTGCGGAGCGAGCCGATCCGGGCGAAGACCTTCACCTCGCCGTCGGCCGCCTCGATCTCGTAGTGGTGGTCCTCGTCCATGCGGACGGCGAGGCCGCCGCGGCCGTCGGCGGGGTCGATCAGGGTGCGGGTCCGGCAGCCGAGGTGCTGCTGGCGGCGGCCGACGAACACCACGTCGTTCTCGTCGAGGGAGGCGCCCGCGGCGTGCAGGGTGAGCCAGCCGGAACGTTCCTTCGTGGTGACCAGGTGCTCGGGACGGCTCCGTACCGAGATCCACTGGGGGTGCAGATCGCTCTGGTCGAAGTCGTCCCGGGCCGGAACGGCGGGAGCCGGGTGCAACGGCCAAGCCGGGAGCGGCAGTTCGGGGGCGACCCGGCCGACCACCGGCCAGCCGTCCACCCACTCGACCGGGGCGAGGAAGGTCTCCCGGCCGAGCACGTACCAGGCGGGGGTGCCGCCGCGCGGCCGGACGGCGAGCAGGACCATCCACCAGGAGCCGTCGGGCGCCTGGACGAGATCGGCGTGCCCGGTGTTCTGGATGGGGCTGTCGATGCCGCGATGGGTCAGCACCGGGTTGGACGGGCACGGCTCGAACGGGCCGGAGGGCGAGGTGCCGCGGGCGATGGAGACGGCGTGGCCGCGCTCGGTGCCGCCCTCGGCGATCATCAGGTACCAGTACTCGCCGATCCGGTACAGGTGCGGGGCCTCGGGGGCCATGGCGCCGGGCGCGCCGGACCAGATCCGCTGCGGCTCGCCGATGGTCTCGCCGGTGGCCGGGTCCAGGCGGACCTGGGAGACGCCGGCGACGGTGCACCAGCAGGTGCCGTCCTCGTCCCAGGCGAGGTCCGGGTCGATGCCGTGGACGCCGGGCAGCCGGATCGGGTCGGACCAGGGGCCTGCCGGGTCGGTGGCGGTGAAGAGCAGGTTGCCGTCACCGCTGACGTTGGTGACGATCAGCCAGAAGCGGCCGTCGTGGTGGCGCAGGGTGGGGGCGTAGATCCCGCCGGAGGACGGGGATTCGGGCGGCAGGCGGAGCTGGCTCGGCCGGTCCAGGGCGTTGCCGATCTGGGTCCAGTTGAAGAGGTCGCGGCTGTGGAAGACGGGGATGCCGGGGAAGTACTCGAAGCTGGAGCAGGCGAGGTAGTAGTCGTCGCCCACGCGGCAGACGCTGGGGTCGGGGTGGAAGCCGGGGATCACCGGGTTGGGGAGGGTGCCGGCGGGCTGGGGCTGGTCTGACATGTGGGGTTCCTGTCCTGTGAGGAGGTGGTGGGCGGTGGTGCCCCGGACCCTGGGCCCTGGAGAAGGTCGGGGCCGGGGCACCACCGGCTCAGCGGGTTCAGCCGATCGCGCAGGAGGCGCCGTTGAACCGGAAGCCGGAGGGGTTGGCGTCACTGCTGGACCAGGTGGCCGTGAAGCCCCACTGGACGCTGCCGCCCTGGGGGACGGAGGCGTTGTAGGACACGTTCCCGGCGTTGACGCTCCGGCGGCTCTGCGACACCGAGGCGTTCCAGCTGTTGGTGATGCTGTTGTCGCCGGGGAAGTCGAAGCCGAGGGACCAGCCGTTGACCTGGCCGAGGCTGTTGTTGACGACGGTGACGGAGCCGACCATGGCGCCCTGCCACTCGTTCTTGTTGTAGACGACCCGGCAGGGCGCGCTGGTCGGGTGCATCTGGACGACCGTGATGCCGTAGGCGGGCACGGTCTGGGTGGTCGGACTGCCGGTCTGGGCCGTGCCGATCCCGTGGGCGTTCTTGAGGTAGGAGTGGACGGTCGGGGTGGCGGAGGACGGGGTGAACCCGGTGTAGGACAGGCTCACCGTGGCGTCGTTGTTCGGGTCCTTGTTGATCAGCATGACGTCCACGTCGCCGTTGGCGCGGCGGACGGCGTGCGCGGTGAGCAGCGAGGACGAGCTGGCGGCCTTGACCAGGGTGTCGCCGGGCGCGCCCAGCCTGCTGATCATCTGGATGCCGTAGTAGGCGGGGAAGGGCGTGTTGGCGGCCGGCTCGCAGGGGGAGCCGCTGGAGACCATGCCGCCGTCGTTGTAGTCGGTGGCGCCCTCGACCGTGGTCACCTTCGTGCAGTCGGTGCCGTTGCGCAGGTCCCACCAGTCCACGTTGAACGCGCCGTTCTCCAGCCAGGTGAGGTAGTTGTCCGGGGCGAACAGTCCGTTGGGGGAGGTGTCGAGGTAGGCCTGGGCGTTCGCCTCGGTCACCGCGATGCCGACGTTGGGGGCGTTGGATCCGGCGTACTGGTTGATCAGCGAGCGCACGGCGCCGGTGATGCCGGCGTTCTGGGCCTGCGGCTTGGTGAGCAGGTCGGCCGGGCTGGTGCTGGTGGGGTAGGCGTGCACGATGGCGAAGTCGATCTTCGAGCCGGCGATCGACAGGACGGTGTGGTTCCAGTCCATGGTGTCGCCCGGACCGACCATGCCGTCCGGCCAGTAGCCGGGGGTGGTCAGCACGGCGCCGATCTTGACGCTCGGGTCGGCCGCCTTCATCGCCGAGACGTACTGGAGCACGTTGTTCGCGTAGGTCGTGGCGCTCTTGCTGCTGTGGGTGTCGTACTCCCAGTTGGCGCCGTACTCGCCGTTGCCGTAGGTCTCGTTGCCGATCTCCCAGTACTTGATGCCGTAGCCCTTGGTGACGTTGGCGTACTGGACCCAGGCGGCGGCCTCCTGGGGGGTGCCCGAGCCGTAGTTGGCGGTGATGATCGGCTGCGCTCCGGCGGCGCGCACGGTGCCCATGAAGGCGTCGAAGCCGGTGTTCGGGGCGACGTACGCGCCGCCCTCGGCGGTGCCGGTCTGCCAGTGGTAGACGTCGGAGTGGCTGCCGCCGGGGTAGCGGACGGTGTTGAAACCGGCCGTGCTGAGCAGGCCTGGGGTGGCGGCGGCGTTCATGGCGGCGTCGTAGACCGGGATGTTCACGCCGACGCCGGTGGCGGGAACGGTGGCGAGTTGCAGGGCGGCGTCGACGGACACCGACACGGTGCTCGCGGCGTGGGCGGGTGGCGCGACGGCGGCGATCGCGCCGGTGAGTGCGAGCGACAGGGCCGCCGCGACGGCTATGGCGCGTTCACGGCAGGACTGGACGGGTGATTTCACTTCGTCCCTCCAGGGGTGGGGGTGCGTGGGGTTCGGATGTGGGGATCGAACTCCCGCGTTCTGGACGGTAGGGCCCGGTGCGGCTGCATGGGTCGGGCCCGGACGCGAAGCGTGTTCCGTACGGATGCGGGCCGGCGCGGTGGGGCGCGGGCGGATATCTGAGGCATCGTCAACTCCTATCGACAGGAATACTGGTGAGGCGCAGGACGACGGCGGACGGTGCCGTCGGCAGGGTCAGGGCGAGTTCGGCGGTGTCCGGCTTCCAGGTGGCGCGGGCCTGACTGGACGCCGGGTAGAGCACCTCGACGCGGACCTCAGCGCCGGCCAGGTGGGGCAGGCCGAGGTCCCTGACGACCTCCTCGCCGGATCGCCGCCAGGCGGTGAGGTAGGTGGTGTCGAGGGTGTGCAGGGCCAGGGCGATCCACGGGTCCTCCCAGCCCGGGAGCCCGAGCGGCCAGGCGGGCAGCGCGTGCGGGAGGTCGGCGCGGATCGCCTTGTGGACGGTGACCGCCTCGTGGACCAAGTCACCTGCTTCCTGGGACAGTTCGGTGATCCGGCCGGAGAGGTGGATGCGGCCGAGGAGCGCGTTGGCCATGGTCAGGGCGACTTCGTCGGGGGTGTTCTCGGGCAGCGGGTACGCCCAGACGGCGCCCTGTTCGGGGGTGACGGCGGTGGGGGCCGCCGCCGCGATGGGCGGGTAGAGGAGGAGGTCCTGCTGGTCGCTGGTGGACTGCAGCTGGAGCCGGGAGAGCAGTGCGTGGTCCATCCGCATGCCGCCCGAGGCGCAGTTCTCGACCACGAGGTCCGGGTGCCGGTCCAGGATGCCGTCCAGCCAGGCGAGTTGGGCCCGGTTGTGGTCCAGCAGCCCCGCTGCCGGGGCCTCGCCGGGGTGGGCACTGGTGCCGGACCCAGGGTCGGTGTTGTGGTCGAGCTTGAGGTAGCCGACGCCCCACTCACCGACCAGGCGGTCCACCACCCGGTCCAGATGGGCGCGGGCGGCCGGATGGCGCAGGTCCAGGTGGTACCGGCCCCCGCCCTCCTCCACCCGCCGTCCGTCGCGGCGGAAGAACGCCTCCTCCGGCAGGGACCGGGCGACCGGACTGTTCACCCCGACCGCCTCCGGCTCCAGCCACAGGCCGGGCACCATGCCCCGCTCCCGGATGCGCTCCAGGACCTCGTGGATGCCCTTCGGCCCGGGGAAGCGGGAGGCCGACGGCTCCCAGGCACCGACGGAGCTCCACCAGTTGCCGCCGTCGTCGTACCAGCCGGCGTCGATGACGAAGTACTCCGCGCCGGCCTCGGCGGCGGCGTCGACCAGGGGCAGCAGCTTGGCCGTGGTGGGGTCGCCCATCAGGCAGTTCATGTAGTCGTTGAAGATCACCGGTAGCCGCCGGTGGTCGGGGTGCGGCCGGCGGGTGGCCCGGCGGTACGCGGTGAGGGCGGCGAACGCCGCGTCCGGTCCGCCGTCCGGGCTGAACGCCAGGGCCACGGGCACGGTCCGGAACCCGGCGCCCGGCTCCAGCGGGTGGCGCCAGCCGTGGTCGGCGTCGTTCGGGCCGTACAGCGCCGCGTACGCGGTGTCGTCGCGCACGCCGCACTCCCAGCGCCAGCCGCCGCCGTTGTGCTCGATCTGCCACACCCAGGTACGGCCGGACTCACGGTCGGTCAGGCCGCCCATCGGCAGGTGGCCGCAGCTGGACCACATGCCCTGGCCGGCCACGGCGCGGGTACTGCGGCCGGAGGTGGTGTGGAAGCGGCCACTGCGTTCGGGCGAGGACAC
Organism: Kitasatospora sp. NPDC057904; assembly: GCF_042887925.1. Classification (NCBI taxonomy): domain Bacteria; kingdom Bacillati; phylum Actinomycetota; class Actinomycetes; order Kitasatosporales; family Streptomycetaceae; genus Kitasatospora; species Kitasatospora sp. NPDC057904. Next base: position 207,509 of record NZ_JBHVOL010000002.1, on the reverse strand, counting down.
GCGCAGCGGCTCGCGCTGCCAGCGGCACTCGGCGAACCACTCGTTCTCCGCCCACAGCAGGTCCGCGTGGTCCAGATCCACCGGGTGGCCCCCGGTGAGGCAGCCAGCCACGAGCGAGGAGACCGACTCCAGGTGCAGCGTGCGCGGTCCCTCGTTGCGCAGCAGCACCTCGCCGCGCAGCACCGGCAGCCCGTCCGGGGAGCGGTAGACCGCCTCGGCGGTCAGACCGCTCTCCGGGTCGTGGAGTTCGACGGTGAGTACGTGCCAGTCGCCGTCCCGGGTCGCCTGGTGCGTGCGGTGGCGTAACCGTCCGCCGAGGGCGCTGTTGACGAGGTGCCGGCCCGACCAGTAGCGGCCGAGATCCGCAGTCGTCACCTCCACCAGCGGCAGCGGTGCGGCCGGGCGCGGGGTGGTGGTCTTCTCGCCGGGTGCGCCGATGCGGACCAGGCGAGGGGTGCCGTGCTCGCCCAGGGCGATCTCCAGCTCCAGGGCGTCGTGCCCCCAGCGGATCGTCTCGTGCGGGTCGGTCATGGTGGCCTTCCTCGGTGGGACGGATCAACGGGCGTTCACGGCTCTGTTAGCGCTCACACGGTGCGCAGCACGGCGCAGCCGCCGGGCGGCAGCTGGTTCACCGGCCGGTCCGTGAGCAGGTCGTGGCCAGGCTGCGGCAGCGTGACGTCCTCGGTGCGGTGGTTGATCAGCAGGTGCCAGCCGCGGCCGTCCGCCGCGTGGCGGGTGACGGCCTCGACGCCGGTCGGCAGGCCCGGCAGCTCCGGGGCGACCCCGGCCTCCGTCAGGAGCCGGCCGACCAGGTCGGCGTAGCCGGCGTCGTCGAGGCGGGTGGAGAGGTACCAGCCGCGGCCGGATCCGAAGGCGTGCCGGGTGAGCGCCGGGCTGCCGGTCAGCATGCCGTGGGTGTAGGCGGCGGCCGCCTCGGCGCCCTCGGTGCGCAGGGACTCGCTCCAGGAGGTGGCCGTCGAGCCGTCGGAGAGCGCGACCTCCTCGTCCTGCCGCAGCGGGCGGTGCTCCTCGACCCGGATGCCCAGCGCCTCGCGCAGCGGTGCGGCCGGGTAGCCGCCGAGCCGGGCATGCATATGCTCGTCGACGACGCCGCTGAAGTGCTGGACGAGCAGGGTGCCGCCGTCGGCGACGTAGCGGCGCAGGTTCTCGGCGCCCGCGTCGGTGAGCAGGAAGAGGGCGGGGGCGAGGACGACCCGGTAGCGGCTCAGGTCGTGCTCGGGGTGGGCGAAGTCGACCGTCACTCCGGCGTCCCACAGCGCACGGTGAGCGCGACGCAGCGCGGGGTAGTAGCCGAGCTCGGCGGACGGGAGGCCGTCGACGTTCGAAGCCCACCAGGCGTCGGAGTCGTGCAGCACGGCGACTTCGGCCCGGACGGTGGAGCCGGTGAGCTCGCCGAGCCGGGCGACGGCCGCTCCGGCCGCCGTGACCTCGCGGAAGGTCCTGCTGTCCGGCCCGGCGTGCGGGACCATCGCTGAGTGCCACGTTTCGGCGCCGGCCCGGGACTGGCGCCACTGGAAGAACAGCGCGCCCTCCGAGCCGCGGGCGATGTGGACGAGCGAGTGGCGAAGGATGTCGCCCGGCTCCTTCGGGAGGACGCGGTCTCCGGCGTAGACGGTGTTGGTGCCCGATTCCATCAGCAGCCAGGGGGCGCCGCCGGCGAAGGAGCGGGCCCGGTCGGCGTCGAAGGCGGCGTGGGCGGGGGCGTCGATGCCGGGTGCGCTGGGGTAGTGGTTGACAGAGACCAGGTCGACCTCGCGGCCGAACGCCCACAGGTCGAGGTTCTGGTAGCCGGGCACCATGAGGTTGGTCGTCACCGGCCGGTCGCTGTGGGCGCGGATCGCGTCGCGCTGCTCGCGGTAGGCGGCGAGGGTCTCGTCGGACCAGAAGCGGCTGTAGTCCAGGAGGTGGCCGGGGTTGTGGTGCCACTGGCTGGTGCGGGGCGGGAGGACCTGCTCCCACGAGGTGTAGTGCTGGCTCCAGAAGGCCGTCCCCCAGGCCTCGTTGAGGGCGTCCAGGGAGCCGTGGCGGGCGCGCAGCCAGACGCGGAACGCGGCGGCGGTGTGGTCGCAGTGGCAGGGGGTGACGTACTCGTTGTGGACGTGCCAGAGGGCGAGTGCGGGGTGGTCGCCGTAGCGTTCGGCGAGGGCGGCGGCGATGCGGCGGGCGGCCTGGCGGTAGGCGGGGGAGGTGAGGCAGTAGGTGTCCCGGCTGCCGTGGGTCAGGCGGGTGCCGTCGGGGCGGACGGTCAGGGAGTCCGGGTGGGCCAGGGTGAACCACGGCGGTGGGGAGGCGGTGGGGGTGGCCAGGTCGACGGCGACGCCGGCCGCGTGGAGCCGGTCGAGGTGGGCGTCGAGCCAGTCGAAGTCGTAGCGGCCCTCTTCGGGCTCCATCAGGGCCCAGGAGAAGACGCCGACGGTGGCGAGGTTGACGCGCGCCCTGCGCATCAGTTCGTCGTCCTGCTTCCACACCTCGGCGTCCCACTGTTCGGGGTTGTAGTCCCCGCCGAAGGCGAGGCCGCCGAGGCGGTCGGTGAGCCGGCGGATGTCCATGGCGAGATGTCCTTCGGTAGGGGCCTCAACTGCGGTGCGGGGCCGGTGCGGTGCTTTCGCGGACGACGAGTTCCGGCGGCATCAGGAGGAGCTGGTCCTTCACTTCGTCGCCGGCGGTGGTCGCGGCGATCCTCGCCATGACCTGGTCGACGGCGACCTGTCCGAGGTCCTTCTTGGGGCTGGTGACGGAGGTGAGGCGGGGTGCGTGCTGCTCGGCCAGGGCGTCGGGGCAGATGGCGATGACGGATGCGTCCTCCGGCACGGTCCGTCCGCTGGCGCGCAGCAGGCTGAGCAGCGGGCCGATCGCGGCCTCGTTCTGGACGACGAACCCGGTGGTTTCCGGGCGGTCCGCGAGGATGCGGGCCAGGGTGCCGGCGGTGCTCTCGTAGGTGCCCTCGCAGGGCCGGTGGAGGAAGCGCAGGCCGCGCCGTTCGGCGCGGGAGCGGAAGCCGTTCAGGGTGCGCTCGGCGTAGCCGGAGTGGCGCCGGTAGACGCCGCTGCTGTAGCCGATGAAGGCGACGTCGCGGTGGCCGAGGTCGGCGAGGTGGTCGGCGCACAGGGCGCCGGCCGTGGCGAAGTCGTGGTCGACGCAGGAGAGTCCGGTGGGGTCGTCGGGCAGGCCGATGAGTGCGGCGGGGATGTCCTCGGCGCGCAGGACCGGGATGCGGTCGTCGTCGAGCCGGACGTCCATGAGGATGACGCCGTCGGCGAGTCCGGTGGCGGCGACCCGGCGGACGCCTTCGGGGCCTTCGTCGTTGGTGAGCAGTAGGACGTCGTAGCCGTGTTCGCGGGCCGCGACGGTCACGGCGATGGCGATCTCCATCATGGTGGGCACGTGCACCTCGGGGTTGAGCGGCACGACCAGGGCGATGATGTGGGAGCGCTTGCCGGCCAGGGCCCGGGCACCCGCGTTGGGGTGGTAGCCGAGGTCCGTGATGGCCCGTTCGATGCGGGCCCTGGTCTCGTCGGAGATCGGGCGCTTGCCGCTGAGGGCGTAGCTGACCGTGCTCGACGAGACGCCGGCCTGCCTGGCTACGTCGGCGAGTGTCACCATCGCTCTGTCCTTCGTGTCGGTTCCGTTGAGGGCGTGTTCCCGGCCCGGTCCCGGTCCGGCGGGGCGCGCCGGACCGGAGCGGACGGCTCAGCCCTTGATCGCTCCGGTGAGGACACCGGTACGCAGGTGCTTCTGCACGAACGGGTACACGATCACCAGTGGTACCAGGGTGAGGACCACGACCGCCATCTGCAGGGAGAGCGGGGCGGTCTGCACGCTGGTGTTCCCGAAGCCCGAGTTGACCGAACCGGGCAGGCCGTTCGCCCGGTTGACGTAGGTGAGCAACACGTACTGGAGAGGCCATTTCTGACTGTCCGTCGGCATGTAGAGCATGACGTTGAAGAAGGAGTTCCAGTACCCGACGGCGTAGAACAGCGCGGTGACGGCGGTGACGGCGCGCGAGGTGGGCAGGACGACCGACCACAGGATGCGCCAGTCCCCGGCGCCGTCCATCCGGGCCGCGTCGATCAGTTCGGAGGAGGTCTCCTGGTAGAAGGCGCGCAGCACCAGGATGTTGAAGACGGAGACCGCGCTCGGCAGGATCAGCGCCCACCACTGGCCGTAGCCGCCGAGGCCGGTGACGACCAGGAAGCTCGGGATCAGGCCGCCGCTGATGAACATCGTGATGATCAGCAGCAGCAGGACGAAGCGGTGCCCGAGGGAGCGCGGCCGGGAGAGGCCGTAGGCGCACAGGATGGAGACGGCCATGGACAGCGCGGTGCCGACCACGGTGATGCCCAGGCTCACCCCCAGCGCGGTGATGATCGTCGGGTCGCCGAGCATCTGGCGGTACGTCTCGGTGGTCAGGCCGTCCGGCCAGATCACCAGGCCGCCGGCCCGGTTGATGGCGCCGGGGGTGGAGAAGCTGGTCAGGACGATGATCCAGAGCGGGACCAGGATGACGGCGAGCGTCCCGCCGAGCGTGAGGCCCTTGGCGGCCTGGCCGACGGCGGTGGGCGGCTCGTCCCAGGGCGGGCGGGCGGAGTTGGCCCGGCGGCGGGCGGCTGCTGTCGCGGTGCGGCGCTTCTCGCCCCGCGAACCCATGGTGAGTGCGTTCGTCATTTGCGGTACAGCCCGTCCTCGCCGAAGGCGTGCGCCAGCTTGTTGGCGCCCCAGATGAGCAGCAGCGAGACCACGCTCTTGAAGAGCCCGGCCGCCGCGCCGTAGCTGTAGCCGCCGGTGGCGATGCCGTAGTAGAAGGAGAAGGTGTCCAGGACGTCCGCGGCCTCGTGGCCGACGGCGTCGCGCTGGACCAGGAACTGCTCGAACCCGACGGACAGGGCGTTGCCGAGCCGCAGGACCAGCATCAGCACGATCACTCCGCGCAGGCCCGGCAGCGTGATATGCCACATCCGCCGCAACCGTCCCGCGCCGTCGGCGGCCGCGGCCTCGTACAGCTCGCTGTTGATCGCGCTCAGCGCCGCGAGGAAGACGATGATCCCCCAGCCCGCTTCCTTCCAGATCGCCTGGGAGGTGACCAGCAGCGCGAAGGTGTGTGGGTTGGTCATGATGTCCCAGGTGCCGATGTCGTGCTGGCGCAGGAACTGGTTGAGCACGCCGGCGCCGCCCAGCATCTGCTGGAAGATCGTGACCGCCAGCACCCACGAGAAGAAGTGCGGCAGGTAGACCACGGACTGGAAGAAGTTGCGGATCCGCTCGCTGATCACCGAGTTGAGCAGCAGGGCCAGGGCGATCGGGACCGGGAAGAACAGGATCAGCTGGACGAAGCTGAGGTACAGCGTGTTCTTCATCGAGGCCCAGAACGCCGGGTCGCCGAACAGCTGCTGGAACTGGTCGAAGCCGACCCATTCGCTGTGCCAGACCCCGACCAGCGGGTCGTACTCCTGGAAGGCGGTGACGATGCCGAAGAGCGGGACGTAGTTGAACACCAGGAGCAGGACGACCGCGGGCACCGTCATCAGCAGGAGGGACTTGTCGCGCCGCAGCCTGGTCCGCCAGTTGAGCCGCGCGGGGCCGGCCGGCTGCTTCGGGGCCGCGGTGCTCACTGGCCGGTGCCGTACTTGTTGAGGACGTTGTCGGTCATCCACTGCTTGAGCCGCTCGCCGGGGCCGGAGCGCCAGCTGGCGATGGCGTCCTGCACCTCGGAGACCTTCTTCTTGCCGTGGTAGCAGTCCTTGATGGTGTCGTTGACGTTCTGCGCGGCCGATGCCTGGGCGATGGCCTGGGGCATGCTGAGGTTCATGCCCCAGAAGGGCGGCTTGGTGAGGTACTTGACGTTGGCGGCCGACCAGCCCGCGTAGTCCTTGGTGATCTGTTCGCCGCCCGGGTTGCTGGTCACGGAGGGGGCGGCGGCCAGGAACTGGTAGCTCGTCACCTGGACGTCCTTCTTCCCCTCCTCCGTGAAGGTCGGCATGCCGTTCACCCGGGTGTGGTGGACGCCCTCGACGCCGAAGTTGACCAGGGTGTACTCGGCCGTGCCGTAGGGGGCGGCGAGGTAGTTCGCGACGGCGAGCAGTTCCTGGATCTGCTCCGGCTTCAGACTGGCGTTGAGGTAGCTGATCATGCTGGCGGCGGCGCCCATGTAGATCACCGGCGTGCCCTTGCCGTCGGCGGTGATGGCGTTGAAGGCGCCGCGCCGGTAGTTCGGGTCCGCGGCGGTGCCGGACTGGTGGTCGGCCAGGTTCCAGGCGCCCAGTCCGCCGCCTCCGACGAGCGTCTTGCCGCTGTAGAAGCGGGTGGCCCCGTTGGCGACGTCGCCGGCGAGCGCGTCGGGGTGCATGGAGCCCGAGGCGGCCAGGCGGTTGTGCCAGTCGAGGGCCTCCAGGAACTCCTGGGTCTCGAACGGGTGGGCCAGCTTGCCGTTGTCGACCCTCCAGTTCATGGGGACGTTCCAGGTGAACTGGTTGTAGGTCCACACGTCGTCGAAGGCCCACACGCCCCGTTTGGCGTCGGTCAGTTCCTTGCCGAGGTTCATCAGGTCGTCGGCGGACTTGATTTGGTCGGCCGTGATGCCCCGGGCCTCGAGGATGTCCCGGCGGTAGAAGGTGGCGCCGGGGATGCCGAAGCTGGTGGAGAAGCAGGGGATCCCGTAGAGCTTGTCGCCCCAGACGCCGTGCTGCCAGGCGCCGGTGGGCAGGGCGGCCAGGTTGGGGTACTTCTTGATGTTGTCGCCGGACAGGTAGGGGGTGAGGTCCGCGAGCTGAGTGCCGACCAGCCCACCGGTGTTGAAGTTGGCGTTCAGCCAGGCCGGCAGGTTGATCCAGTCCGGCAGCTTCTTGGCGGCGGTCATCGTCGGGATGATGGTGTTGTAGTTGATCCCGTCCGTCGGCTTGACGGTCAGGTCGATCCCGAGTGCCTTGTTCATCGCCTGGTAGAAGGAGTTGCCGACCGGCGGGGCCGTGCCCCACAGCGGGGTGACCGCCGTGTAGCTGCCGCCCTTGCCCGGAACGCCGGAGACGCTGGCGGGCGGGGAGGCCGGGTAGGAGAGGTAGGCCGGGTCGGTCGCGGCGTCGCCCGAGCCCTGCACGGGGGCTATGTCCGGCTTGACCGCGTTGGCGTTGGGTACGTAGGTCGGCAGAGCGGCCTTGAGGCCCTCCTTGGTGTTCGCCCCGGCCTTCTTGTCCGAGCCGCCGCCGCAGGCGGACAGCAGGGGCGCCATCGCGGCGGCTCCCGCGACCGTGGCGGCGGTAGTGAGGAAGCTCCTGCGGTTCAACCCGGATCTCATGGTGGCGTAGCCCTCTCCGTCGAAGCGCTTGGATGTTTCGGTGAGACTAACGACGCGTTACCGGTTGGGCAATAGGCTGAACAAATACAAAATCGTTTGTGCCATGGGGAGTTGACAGGCCCGTGGGAGCATGCCAGCGTCGAAACGCTTCGATCATCCGGTCGCCGAGCCGAGCCCGCCCGAAGGGTGTTCCACGTGAGTTCCGTGCCCGTGTCCGCTGCCGGCCTGCCCGGCTTCCGCAATCCCGCGCTCGCCCTGCAGGAGCGTGTCGACGACCTGCTCCAGCGGCTCACACCCGACGAGCGGCTCGCGATGCTGCACCAGTACGCGCCGGCGGTGCCGCGCCTCGGGGTCGGCCCCTTCCGCACCGGCAGCGAGGGCCTGCACGGCGTCTCGTGGCTGGGCGTGGCGACGGTGTTCCCCCAGGCCGTCGGCCTGGGCGCCAGCTGGGACGAGGAGCTGGTGCGCCGGGTGGCCAAGGCGGTCTCCACCGAGCTGCGGGCCTTCCACCACCACCGCCCGCCGGCCGTCGGCGGCCCCGAGCGCGGGGCGAACTCCCTGCAGGCCTGGGCCCCGGTGCTCAACCTGCTGCGCGACCCGCGCTGGGGGCGCAACGAGGAGGGCTACTCCGAGGACCCGGTGCAGACCGCGCGCATCGGCGAGGCGTTCTGCCGGGGTCTGACCGGCGATCACCCGGACTACCTGCGGACCGCCCCGGTGCTCAAGCACTTCCTCGCCTACAACAACGAGGACGACCGTTGCACCACCTCCTCCGGGGTGCGCCCGCGCGTCCTCCAGGAGTACGACCTCGCCGCCTTCCGGCCCGTCGTCGCCTCCGGCGCCGCGACCGGTGCCATGGCCGCCTACAACCTGGTCAACGGCCGCCCGTGCCACGTCAGTCCGCTGATCGAGACGGAGCTGCGCCGCTGGGCCCGGCCGACCGGCCACGAGCTGTTCGTGGTGAGCGACGCCGAGGCGCCGTCCAACCTGGTCGACCCGGAGCACTACTTCGACGACCACGCCGAGTCCCACGCGGCCGCGCTCAGGGCCGGCATCGACAGCTACACCGACCACGGCGAGGACACGGAGACCGTGGTCGGCCGGCTGCGCGAGGCCCTGGAACGCGGCCTGATCGACCAGGACGACGTGGACCGCGCCGTCCGCCGCCAGCTCGAAGTGCGCTTCCGCCTCGGCGAGTTCGACCCCGAGCTGGACCCATACGCCGCCATCGGCCCGGAGGTGATCGACTGCGCCGAGCACCGCGAGCTGGCCCGGCAGGCCGCGACCGAGTCCGTCGTCCTGCTCAAGAACGACGGCATCCTGCCGCTCGACCCCGCCCGCACGCCCCGGATCGCCGTCATCGGCCCGCTCGCCGACGCACTCTTCGAGGACTGGTACAGCGGCACCATGCCGTACCGGGTCGGCGTCGCCACCGGCCTCGGCGCGGCCCTCGCCCCGCACGGCGGCGAGATCGTCCGGGTGGAGGGCAGCGACCGGATCGCCCTGCGCTCGCGCACCACCGGTGACCTGCTCGGCAAGACCTCCTTCGACGTGACCGACTGGGGCGGTGGCGCCTCCACGCTGCGCGCCGTCCACACCGGCCGCTACCTGACCCTGCAGGACGACGAGGGCCTGGCCGCCGACCAGGACGTCATCAAGGCCTGGTTCGTCAAGGAGACCTTCCGGTTCGAACCGGCCGGCGAGGACACCGTGCTGCTGCGCAACGTCTTCACCGGCCGCTACGCCGCCGTGGACCCGACCGACGGCCGGGTGACGGTCACCGCCGAGACCCCGGAGGCCGCCGAGCGCTGGCAGCGCGAGCTGCTGCGCGACGGCCGCGCCGAGGCGCGCGAAGCCGCCGCGACGGCGGACGCCGCCGTCGTCGTCCTCGGCAACCACCCGTTGGTCAACGGCCGCGAGACGGAGGACCGCGCCGACATCCGCCTGCCCGAGGGCCAGGAGGAGCTGCTGCGCGCCGTCGCCGAAGCCCGCCCGGAGACGGCACTGGTGCTGATGAGCAGCTACCCGTTCGCCGCCGACTGGGCCGCAGAGCACCTGCCCGCCGTGGTGTGGACATCCCACGGCGGGCAGGAAACAGGCCACGCGCTGGCCGCCGTCCTGCTCGGCGAGGCCGAGCCCGCCGGCCGTCTGCCGCAGACCTGGTACCGCGGCGACGACCCGCTGCCCGCCCCGCTCGACTACGACATCATCAAGGCCGGCTGGACCTACCAGTACCACCAGGGTGCCACCCTCTACCCCTTCGGCCACGGGCTGTCCTACACCGACATCGCCTACCGCGACCCGCGCCTGTCGCAGCCGTCGATCGGCCCGGACGGCGAGGTCGACCTCACCGTCACCGTGGAGAACCGCGGCCGGCGCGCCGGCAGCGACGTCGTCCAGGTCTACGTCCGCGCCCTGGACGCCCGCTACGCGGCGCCCCGGCTGCGCCTGGCCGACTTCCGCAAGGTCCGCCTGGAGCCGGGGGAGACCCGCGAGCTGACGTTCCGGCTCCCGGCCGAGCGGTTCGCCCACTGGGACGTCGCCACGGGCGCCTTCGCCGTCGACCCCGGCGACTACGAGGTCATCGTGGCGCGGTCGGCCGAGGACGAGGTGCTCGTCACGCCGCTCACCGTGACCGGGGCGGCGCCCGCTGCCCGCGCCGTCGTCGGACGGACCGTCCGGGCCGTCGACTTCGACGACCACACGGACGTCACCATCGTCGATGCCACCCGCGCCGACGGCGACGCCGTCACGCCCGCCGACCCCGGACAGCCCGCGGCGCTCCTGTTCCGCACCTCCGACGTGACGGGGGCCGTCCGGGTCGAGGTCGAGACCGCCCGCGCGGACGACGCGAACGGCACTGCCCGGCTGGAGGTCCGGGCCGACGGCCGGGTGCTGGCCGAGATCGACGTGCCCGTGACCGGCGACCGCTACGCCTGGACGAGCACCACCGCCGAACTCGCCACCCCGCTCGACGGCGTGCAGGACGTGAGCCTGATCCTGCACGGCGACTTCCGGCTCACCGCCTTCCGCTTCGCCGCGGCCGGCTGACGCCTCCCGCCCCACAGACCGGCGGCCCGTCCTGGGGGAAGACGGGCCGCCACCCGTTCCAGCCCGGCTCACGGCCCGGGCATCCCGCTCGCCACACGGGCGCCGACCCGCAGTCACCAGCCACCCGGAGGCGGCCCGCATGTCACTGCTCACACCCCACCACCTGACCTCGAACTCGCAGCACCCGGAGGAATCCCCCATGCCCGTCACCGACTTCGGTGCCGACGAACTCGCCGGCTACCGGCCCGAGTCGACCGCCCCGCAGGACTTCGACGAGTTCTGGCAGCGCACCCTCGCCGAGGCCCGCTCGCACGGCGGGGCCGTCAAGGCCGAACGCGTCACCGCGCAGTACGGACTGCGCACCGTGGAGGTCGACGACGTGCGCTTCCCCGGCTGGAACGGCGAGCCGGTGGCCGCCTGGCTGCTGCGCCCGCGCGGCGTGGACGGGCCGCTGCCGGTCGTCGTCACCTACATGGGCTACTCCGGCGGCCGCGGGCTGCCCACCGAGCACCTGTTCTGGTCCGCCGCCGACTACGCCCAGCTCGTCGTCGACAGCCGGGGCCAGGGCCACGACACCCCGGACCGGGGCATGGGCGACGGCACCCAGTGGGTCGGCGGCTTCATGACCAAGGGCATCGACTCCCCCGAGAACCACTACTACCGGCGGCTGATGACCGACTGCGTGCGCGCGGTCGACGCCGTCGCGCAGCTGCCCGGTCTCGATACCGACCGGATCGTCGTGGCCGGCGGCAGCCAGGGCGGCGGCCTGTCCCTCGCCGTCGCCGGGCTCACCGGGGACCGCGTGGCCGCCGTGATGCCGGACGTACCGTTCCTGTGCCACTACCGCGAGGGCGCGCAGACCTCCCTGGACGGTCCGTACCAGGAGCTCGTCAGCTACCTGCGCTGGCACAGCCGGGAGCGCGTGCAGCCGACCTTCGCCACCCTCGCCTACTTCGACGGCGTCAACTTCGCCCAGCGGGCCACCGCTCCGGCCCTGTTCAGCGTCGGCCTGATGGACCCGATCTGCCCGCCCCGGACGGTCTACGCCGCCTTCAACCACTACGCGGGCGAGGACCGCACCATGACGGTGTGGCCGTTCGCCGACCACGCCGGCGGCTGCGGCTCCAACCCGCCCGTCCAGCTGGCCTGGCTGCGCGAGCACGGGCTGGCGCCGCAGCTGTGAGCGCCGCGCCCTCCGGCGCCGGGACACCCGTGACCTCCCCGGCCTTCCCGGACCTGCCCGCCGGATTCCGCTTCGGCGCCGCCACCGCCGCCTACCAGATCGAAGGCGCCCACGACGAGGACGGCCGCGGCCCCTCCATCTGGGACACCTTCAGCCACACCCCGGGCCGCACCCTCGGCGGCGCCACCGGCGACACCGCCTGCGACCACTACCACCGCTACCCCGAGGACGTCGCCCTGCTGCGGGAGCTCGGCGTCGACGGCTACCGCTTCTCGATCTCCTGGCCGCGCCTCCTGCCCGGCGGCACCGGCCCGGCCAACGCGAAGGGCCTGGACTTCTACGACCGCCTGATCGACGAACTGCTCGCCGCCGGGATCGCGCCCGCCGCCACCCTGTACCACTGGGACCTGCCCCAGGCCCTGGAGGACCGCGGCGGCTGGCGGGCGCGGGAGACCGCCGAGGCGTTCGCCGAGTACGCGGCCCTCGCCGCCGAACGGTACGGCGACCGGGTCGAGCGCTGGATCACTCTCAACGAGCCATTCTGCTCCGCCTTCGTCGGCTACGCCGAGGGCCGGCACGCCCCCGGCGCCCGGGAGGGCCGCGGGGCATTGGGGGCCGCCCACCACCTCCTCGTCGGCCACGGGCTCGCCGTCCGGGCGCTCCGCGCGGCGGGAGCCCGGGAGGTCGGGATCGCGCTCAACCTCGACCGCCTCCACCCCGCCTCCGGCCGGTCCGAGGACCTCGCCGCACTGCGCCGCGCCGAGGTCCTGCACAACGAGGTCTGGACCGAGCCGCTGTTCGCCGGGTGCTACCCCGCGCACGAGGCCGAGACCTGGGGAGGACTCGCGGACGGTCCGTGGCGCCGGCCCGGCGACCTCGAACTGATCGGCGTGCCACTGGACTTCGTCGGCATCAACTTCTACCGCCCGGTCACCGTCGCGGCCGCCCCGCACCGCGAGTCCGACCCCGAACTGCGCACCGCCACGGACATCGGCGTCACCGAACCGAACCCGTACGGCACCCGGCTCACCACCATGGGCTGGCCCGTCGTCCCGTCCGCGTTCACCGAACTGCTCACCGGGCTCCACGCCCGCTACCCGCGGCTCCCGCCGCTCTGGATCACCGAGAACGGCTCCGCGGAGGCCGACGGCATCACCCCCGACGGCCGCGTCCACGACCCGGAGCGGACCGACTACCTGGCCGGCCACCTCGCCGCCGTCGCCGACGCCATCGCGGCCGGGGTCGACGTGCGCGGCTACTACGTCTGGTCGCTGCTGGACAACTTCGAGTGGGCCCGCGGCTACGAGCAACGCTTCGGCCTGGTCCGCGTCGACTACGACACCCTCACCCGCACGCCCAAGGACAGCTACCACTGGTACCGGGGCCTGATCACCGCGCACCGCGCGCGGACGGAGGAAACCGCCCGATGAAGTTCACCGACGGCTACTGGCTGATGCGCCCGGGCGTCACCGCGCGCTACGCCGCCGAGGTCGCCGACGTCCGGACCGGCGAGGACCGGATGACCCTCTACGCGCCCGTCAAACACGTGCGCGGCCGCGGTGACACGCTCAACAGCCCGCTGCTGACCGTCGAGTGCTGGTCCCCGGCCGAGGGCGTGATCGGCGTGCGCACCACCCACCACGCCGGCTCGGTGCGGCGCGGGCCGGAGTTCGCACTGCCCGGCGCCGAACAGGGCAGCGGGAAGGTGCGCCGGGACGGCGACGTCGTGGAGCTCTGCGCCGGCGAACTGACACTGCGGGTGGACACCTCCAAGCCGTGGCAGCTGGAGTTCACCGCCGGCGGGCGGGTCCTGACCTCGGTGGGCGAGCGCGGCACCGGCTTCGTCACCGACGCAGACGGCCGCCACCACATGCTCGGACAACTCGCCCTGGGCGTCGGCGAGCTGGTCTACGGCCTGGGGGAGCGGTTCACCCCGTTCGTCCGCAACGGCCAGGTGGTGGACATCTGGCAGGCGGACGGCGGCACCAGCAGCGAACAGGCCTACAAGAACGTCCCCTTCCACCTCACCAACCGGGGCTACGGGGTGTTCGTCAACCACCCCGGCAGGGTCGGCTACGAGGTCGGCTCCGAGTCCGTCGGGCAGGTCCAGTTCAGCGTCGAGGACCAGTCGCTGGAGTACTTCGTCATCCACGGCCCGACCCCCAAGCTGATCCTGGAGCGCTACACCGCGCTCACCGGCCGCCCCGCGCTGCCCCCGGCCTGGGCGCTGGGCCTGTGGCTGACCACCTCCTTCACCACCGAGTACGACGAGGCCACCGTCAACCGCTTCGTCGGCGGCATGGCCGAGCGCGGCATCCCGCTGAGCGTCTTCCACTTCGACTGCTTCTGGATGCGCGGGTACCAGTGGAGCGACTTCCGCTGGGACCCGGACACCTTCCCGGACCCGGCGGGCATGCTCGCCAGGCTCAAGGAGCAGGGGCTGCACATCTGCCTGTGGATCAACCCGTACATCGCGCAGAAGTCGGAGCTGTTCGCCGAAGGCATGCGCGAGGGCCACCTCGTGCGGCGCCCGGACGGCAGCGTCTGGCAGTGGGACCTGTGGCAGCCGGGCATGGCCCTGGTGGACTTCACCAACCCCGCCGCCCGCGACTGGTACACCGGCAAGCTGCGCGCCCTGCTGGACGTCGGGGTGGACTGCTTCAAGACGGACTTCGGCGAGCGCATCCCCACCGACGTGCTCTGGCACGACGGTTCCGACCCGGAGCTGATGCACAACTACTACACCCACCTGTACAACCAGGCGGTGTTCGAGCTGCTCCGGGAGGAGCGCGGGGAGGGCGAGGCGCTGCTGTTCGCCCGTTCCGCCACCGCCGGCGGCCAGCAGTACCCGGTGCACTGGGGCGGCGACTGCGAGTCGCACTTCAACGCGATGGCGGAGTCGCTGCGCGGGGGCCTCTCCCTCGGCCTGTCCGGCTTCGGCTTCTGGAGCCACGACATCGGCGGCTTCGAGGGCACCCCGACCCCGGCGGTCTTCAAGCGCTGGACCCAGTTCGGCCTGCTCTCCTCGCACAGCCGGCTGCACGGCAGCAAGTCCTACCGGGTGCCGTGGGACTTCGGCGACGAGGCGGTCGAGGTCACCCGCGAGTTCACCCTGCTCAAGCACCGGCTCGCGCCCTACCTCCAGCGCGCGGCGCAGCAGGCCCACGCCACCGGCCTGCCGGTGATGCGGGCGATGGTGCTGGAGTTCCCGGACGACCCGGCCGCCGCCACGCTCGACCGGCAGTACCTGCTCGGCGACGACCTCCTCGTCGCCCCGGTCTTCACCGAGGACGGCACGGTCGAGTACTACGTGCCCGAGGGGACCTGGACCAACGTCCTGACCGGCGATCGGGTCACCGGCCCGCGCTGGGTGCGCGAGCAGCACGGCTTCCACACCCTGCCGCTGCTCGCCCGACCGGACTCCGTCATCCCGCTCGCGGCGGACGACCAGCGCCCGGTGTCTGCCTGGGCGGAAGGCGTCGAACTGCGGGTCCACGCCTTCGCGGACGGCGCCGAGCGCACCGTCGTGATCCCGCGCGGCGACGGCCCCGGCGAGACCGCCCGCTTCCACCTGCGCCGCACCGGCGACCGCCTCAAGGTGACCACCGACAGCCCGCACCCGTGGCAGCTGAGGATCGGCGGCCCGGACGGCGCCCTGCACATCGGCCCGGCAGGCACCCGGGAAGCCGACCTGCCCTACCCGGCCTGACAACGGCCCCAGGACGCGGGTCCCCGCACGCCACCGAACGGGCGAGCGGGGACTCCGCTCCTCCCCGGACCCGGCCACCCCGGACCCGGCCACCCCGGACCCGGGCCACCCCGACCCGGGCCACCCCGGTCCCACCCGACACCCGGAAGCACGCATGGAGAGCCGCACCAAACGCCGCCTGACGCCCGAGTCGCTCGACGCCTTGCTGCGCGACTCGTCCGGCACCGGGTGTCGACTGGAGCACGAGCTGACCGACGGCTGGTTCAACACGCCGACTGGCACGCGGCTTTCACCGCCATCGTCGAGGACCACCTCGCCTTCTGCCGCCGGATGCTCGCCGACACCGACACCGACACCGTCGCCGGGCTCCGGTCGCTGGGACAGCGACGACAGCCACGAGCACCGGCACCTGGACATCCGCCCGCATCCACCCGCCACGTGAACAGAGGAGCCACCCTTGTCCTACAGCATCCGCGCGGGCGCCCTGGAACGGCACACCGCCGCAGAGATCCTCCGTATCGAGCCCTGGGGACCGGACGCCGTCCGGGTGCGGGCCTCGTCCGGGACCGTCGACCCCACCGCCCCCGGCGCGCTGGAGGACCCGCGGCCCGCCCCGCAAGCCGAGATGTCCGTGTCGGACGACGGCAGTGCCCGCCTGGTCAACGGCGGCATTGCCGTCGAGGCCTCGGCGGACGGCCGGCTGAGGTTCGTCGACGCCGCCTCGGGCCGCGAACTCCTCGCCGAGCGAAGCCCGTACGCGCACCATGCCGGCTCCCGCGTCCACGCGGCGGGCGGCCGGACGGAACAGTCCTTCGAGGCGTACGACGGTGAGCGGCTGCACGGGTTGGGGCAGCATCCGCACGGGCGACTGGACCAGAAGGGCTGCGTGATCGACCTCATCCAGACCAACACCGTCGCCGCCGTCCCGTTCCTGCACTCCTCGCGCGGCTACGGACTGCTGTGGAACAACCCCGCCACCGGCCGGGTCGAGCTGGGCGCCGACACCACCCGGTGGACCGCCGACGCCGGCGGGCGCATCGACTACTGGATCACCGCCGGTGACACCCCGGCCCGGATCCTGAACGCCTACACCCTGGCCACCGGCCGTCCGCCCCTGCTGCCCGAATGGGCGTCGGGCTTCTGGCAGTCGAAGCTGCGCTACCGCACCCAGGAGGAACTCCTCGCCGTGGCCCGGGAGTACAAGGAACGCGGACTTCCGCTGTCCGTCATCGTCTGCGACTTCTTCCACTGGCCGAGGATGGGCGACTGGTGCTTCGAAGAGAGCGAGTGGCCCGACCCCGCCGCCATGGTCGAGGAGCTGTCGGACCTCGGAGCGAGGCTCGCCGTCTCGGTGTGGCCCACCGTCGAGCCCGGAAGCGACGCGTACGACGGGCTCCGCTCAGCCGGGCACCTCGTACGGGACACGGGCGGCGGCCTGCTGACCTTCCCGTGGCCGTCCCGGCACAGCGGGCAGGCTCTGATCCGCCCGATGGCGTACTACGACGCCACCCACCCCGGAGCCCGCGCCGCCCTGTGGCAGCGGCTGAACGACAACTACCGCTCACTGGGAGTGGCGTGCTTCTGGCTCGACGCCTGCGAACCCGACGTGCCCCCGGGCCTGGCCGAGCGCGCCGTCTACGCGGCAGGGCCGGCCGCCGTGGCCGCGAACCTCTACCCGCTGGAGCACGCCCGCGCGGTGGCCGACGGCCTGCGCGCGGCGGGCGAGGACCGCCCGCTGTCGCTGGTCCGCTCCGCCTGGGCGGGCAGCCAGAAGCACGGCGCCCTGCTGTGGTCCGGCGACATCCCCACGACATTCGACTCCCTCGGGCGCCAGATCAGGGCGGGGCTGAACGTCGCGATGAGCGGCATCCCCTGGTGGAACACCGACATCGGTGGCTTCTTCGGCGGCGACCCGGACGACCCGGCCTACCGCGAGCTGATGGTCCGGTGGTTCCAGTACGGCACCTTCAGCCCCGTCATGCGGCTGCACGGCGACCGCGCGCCCAACTACCCCGCCTTCGGGACGGACATGACCGGCGGGCCGAACGAGGTCTGGTCGTACGGGGAGGAGGCGTACGGCATCCTCCGCGACCACCTGTTGCTGCGCGAGCGCCTGCGCCCGTACCTGCACGGCCTGTCCGAGGACGCCCACCGCACCGGCGCCCCGCCCATGCGTCCGCTGTTCTTCGACTTCCCCGAGGACGAGCGCGCCTGGGAGGTGGACGACCAGTTCCTGCTCGGCCCCGACCTGCTGGTGGCACCCGTGTACGAGGCGGGCGTCCGGGCCCGCCGGGTGTACCTGCCGTCCGGCACCCGTTGGTGCGACCCGGCCACCGGCGGTGTGCTGGAGGGCGGAACGACGCTCGACGCCGAGGCCCCGCTGGAGCGCATCCCGGTCTTCGTACGAGAAGGCGCCGACGTCGCGGCCCGGCTGACATCCTCTGCGGCCTGAGGAAGGAGAGAACGGTCGTGCAATCCCTCCGCGCGGCGCGGTACGCCTTCGTCGACCTCGTCATCGCCTCCCGGAGGCCGGCGGCTGCGTCCGGGCCTCAAGCACCAACGCCTGGCCGGGCTGGTTGGCCAGGGCCGGGGCGGCCAGGCCGACCTGGGTCAGGAACCGGCCGGTCAGGGTGAGCGCGGACGCCCGTCGTGCCCAGGCGGGCCAGGTGTGCTCTGGGCAGGAGAGCTCGGGCCGCACCCGCAGGGCGTAATGGACCTCGGGGTCCAGGCCCGCGAGGCGTACGGGCGCGCCGTTCTCGGCGACGGAGGTGTCGAGTTGGACGTACACGAAGACGGCGCGGGTCCGGTCCCGCGAGACGACGCCGTGGACCCAGGCGGCCGGGTCGGGGTGGTCGGTGCGGACGACGTCGCCGCCGTGGAGCAGCGGCCGTAGCTGCTTGTAGGCACCGACCCATGAGGTCAGTGCGGTCAGCTCGTCCTGCGACCAGTTCGAGATGTCGGATTCGATGCCCGCGTGACCGAACAGGGCGGTGGCGCAGCGGAAGGCGAGCGTGGTGTCGCGGCGGCTGATGTGGGCGGGGGCGGAGCCGATGTGGGAGCCGATCAGCTCGGGGGGCAGGAGCAGGCCGGTCCAGCGCTGGATGGCCTGGCGTTCGATCGGGTCGATGTTGTCCGATCCCCAGATCCGGTCGGTGCGTTCGAGGATGCCGAGGTCGGCGCGGGCTCCGCCGGAGGAGCAGGACTCGATCTCCAGCCCGGGGTGGCGGCCGCGCAGTTCGTCCAGGAGCCGGTAGACCGCCGTGGTCTGCGCGTGCACACCGGGTCGGCCGTCGTGGACGGCGTCGGCGAGGTCGCGGTTGTGGTCCCACTTGAGGTAGTCGATGCCCACGTCTCGGACGAGGGCGCTGATCCGCTCCAGTAGGTAGGCGTGGGCGTTGTGGTGCGCGACGTCCAGGACGTGCTGGCTGCGCTGCTCGAACGGGAGGCGTTCGGGGTCGGCGAGGAACCAGTCGGGGTGGGCGCGGGCCAGGTCGGAGTCGCGGTTGACCATCTCGGGTTCGACCCAGAGGCCGAACTGCATGCCGAGGCCGTGGACGTGGTCGGCGAGCGGGCGGAGCCCGTCGGGCCACACCTTCTCGTCGACGTACCAGTCGCCGAGGCCGGCCCGGTCGTGGCGGCGGTGCCGGAACCAGCCGTCGTCCACGACGAACCGTTCCACGCCGACCGTTGCCGCGGTGTTCGCAAGGGCGCGTACCTGCTCGGGATCGTGGTCGAAGTAGACCGCCTCCCAGATGTTCATGGTGACCGGCCGGGCGGAGTTCGGGTGCCGGGGTCGGCTCCGGAGCATGTCGTGGAATCCGCGGCTGATCCCGTCCAGGCCCGTGCCGGAGGTCGCGAAGTACACCCACGGGGTTCGGTACGACTCGTGCTCCGCCAACCGGATCTCACCTGCGTCCAGCAGTTCGCCGCCGCCGAGGACCGTCGTCCCGTCGGCCAGCCGCTCCGCGTACTGGACGTGGTTGCCGCTCCAGGCGGGATGCACGCCCCAGACCTCGCCGTGGCGGAAGCCGAAGCCTTCGGTGCCGGCGAGCAGCAACCCGGCGTCGAAGCCGGTGCGGCCGCGACGGCTCTCCCTCGACCACACACCCTGCCGCAGCGGAGCGCGCTGCGGGGAGCGCTCACGGGCCCAGCGGCCCGCGAAGTCCAGCAGTTCCGCGGTGTGGGCGGGCACCGGCAGTACACACGTGAGGACGTCCAGGGTGTAGGTGTCCGTGGCCGTGTTGGTCAGGGTGTGGCGCAGCCGCACCACGCCCTGCTCCGTCATCTGCAGTTCGGTGTCCAGCGCGAGCCTCGCACCGGGGTCCAGGGCCCGCGCACGGAGGGTGCCGCCCCGGCCGTCCTGGGCGCGTACGGCGGCCGGTTCGGCGAGCTCGAAGCGCAGAGGGCGCACCCGGCCGTCGCGGTGCCCGGACAGGGTCGGACGTCCGAACCAGCCCCAGCCCTGCCCCTGGGAGGGCATCAGACTCCCGGCCTGGTGGCGCGAGGTCCGGGCCATGGCGTCGAGCACCTGCGCGGCGTCGCCGGCACGGAAGCCGGGATCGACGCCCCAGTGCAGCACCCGGGGCATCGCGGGTCCGGTGGTGTCGAGCACGAGGGCCGCGTCACCGGCCGACAGCACGACGAGGTTCGCCTCAGTCATCTAGTCCTCGCTCAGGGGAGTCCTGGTCCAGTGCACGACGGGAGCCGGGCTGTACCGTCGCGGCGCGGCAGCTGTGGGACACGGGGGCGATGCGGTCACCGCTGCGGCCGACGAGCCGTGCCCGGCGCGGAAGCGTCCTCGTCCGTCTGGGGCACGGCCGGAGCCGTCCGGTCACGGGCCTGTCCGGTTCCGTCAGGAGCGCGGTCAGCGTTCGCACATGCGCTGGTCCGCCGCGTTCGCCGGTTCGGGCTCCCTTCGCCGGCGGGTTGGTTCCGTGCTCCCGCCGGACGGAGTGCACTCCAAGAGATAGCACGTTCGCCCTCGCGCTGAACATCCCATGGCCGGGAACAGGCGCAGGAGTCACGATGACAGGCCCGTATCTGCAAAGCTGCTCGACAGGCGGCACTGTCAGGAGGAACGGGGGGATGCACCCGCTCCACGGAGGCCTGCATCGCATCCCATGTCCGATCGCCGGCCGGTTCACCTACACCGCACATTCTGACAGTTGATGACGAGTCGTCAGGTTGCAGGGATGCCACGTCCGGGGTCTGCTTCTGTTCCGCCGGGGCACACTCGCCACCTGGGGGTGGGGCTCGGCGGAAAGCGGGGGCCGGGGAGCGGGCTGGACGAGGCCGGCACCCGTCACCGTGGCCCCGAAGGGCGTCATCGCCACCCCGGGGCTGCGGGCGTCGGCGATCCGTTCGAAGAAGAACTCGTGCTTGAGGGAGGAGACGTCGTACTCGTGACCCGGGTACGGCGGGATCAGCTGGGCGGCCTGGAACAGCCGCCGGCCCTCCCGGAGCGCCGTCACTCCTGTCTCGTACGGCGGCTCGTCGCTGTCGTCGGTGGTGGGAGAGGTGCGGCCGGTGCCGTCGTACCTCGCCCAGCCGACGACGGAGGAGTCCAGTGCGGAGCTGGACCGGTAGAGCACCAGCATCTGCTGCGGGGCCGAATCGGTCGTCATGGCGTCTTCTCCTTGGGACGGTTGGAGACCCTGGTCACCCGGTGGTCGAGGTCGTAGCTGTCGTCGCCGGTCAGCGCCCGCCACGGCAGGATGCGGTTGGACCGCTCCGGTCGACCGGTCGCGGCACGGGAAGTCGTTGCAGCTGTCTTGACGTGCCGAGGTGGGCGGGTATTGACTCCGCTCACGTTCAAGATCTCATCTGCCTCCCACTGGGAGGGCTCCCTTCGACCCTGCATTGTTAGCGCTAACACCCTTGGCGAGCTGCACGTCGCCCCCGCCGACTCGGTGGACGGCAACGCCTTCGCATACGGCGAGTTGGAGGCGCATCCTCCGCCGACCTTCCCCGCAGAGAGAAGCACCTGTGCAGGGCTTCTGAAGTCCGACAGGCAAAGGTGGGGCTTCCCCGCCGGCCGATCCCGACTCCTGGCGCGCGCCGCCAGGTAGCACACGTGTCAACGACAACCGAACCGTGTGACAGCTCCATCCCCACAGATAGGACATCTCGATGCGCAGACGAAGTTCCAACCGCAGACCTCTGTCCGTGGTGCTCACCGCCGTGGCTGCGGCCGTGGTGGCGTTGGCGTCGATGCTCGTCGCAGGCCAGGCTCAGGCGGCCACCAGCGGCGCATTGCGCGGTGCGGGTTCCGGTCGGTGTCTCGATGTGCCGAACGCGAGCCAGACCGACGGAACGTTCCTTCAGATCTGGGACTGTTCGGGCGGGACCAACCAGCAGTGGACGTTGACGTCCGGCAACCAGCTGACCGTGTACGGCACCAAGTGCCTGGATGTTCCGGGCCACGCCACCGCGGCCGGCACGCGGGTGGAGATCTGGGCCTGTACCGGCGCCGCGAACCAGCAGTGGCGGGTGAATTCCGACGGGACGGTCGTCGGTGTGGAGTCCGGGCTGTGCCTGGACGTGTCGGGCGGTGGTACGGCCAACGGGACGGCGGTGCAACTCTGGAACTGCGGCGGCACCGGCAACCAGCAGTGGACCGGCCTGTCCGGGACGGGCGCCACGTGTGCTCTCCCGTCGACGTACCGGTGGACCTCGACCGGTCCGCTGGCGGAGCCGGTGAACGGGGGAGCCGCGCTGAAGGACTTCACCGACGTGGTCTACAACGGCAAGCACCTGGTCTACGCGACCTACTCCGACGGAACGTCGTGGAAGTCGATGGGATTCGCTCCCTTCACGAACTGGGCGGACATGGCCTCGGCCACCCAGACCGTCATGTCCTCGTCCGCGGTGGCGCCCCAGCTGTTCTACTTCGCGCCCAAGAACACCTGGGTGCTGGCCTCACTGGGGTGGGGGACCGCCTGGCCCTTCACGTACCGCACGTCCAGCGACCCCACCAACCCCAACGGCTGGTCCGCGCCGCAGGCGCTGTTCACCGGCAGTCTCCCCACCGGCGGCCCGATCGACCCGACCCTGATCGCCGACGACCAGAACATGTACCTGTTCTTCGCCGGTGACAACGGCAGCATCTACCGGGCGAGCATGCCGATCGGGAACTTCCCCGGTAGCTTCGGCTCCTCGTACACCACGGTCATGAGCGACACGGTGCAGAACCTGTTCGAGGCGCCCCAGGTCTACAAGGTCCAGGGCCAGAACCAGTACCTCATGATCGTCGAGGCCCGGGACGTGAACGAGCACCGCTACTTCCGCTCGTTCACCGCCACCAGCCTGAACGGTTCCTGGACTCCGCAGGCCGCCACCGCGAGCGACGCCTTCGCGAGCAAGGCCAACAGCGGTGCCAATTGGACCAATGACATCAGCCACGGTGACCTGGTTCGCAACAACCCCGACCAGACCATGACCATCGACCCATGCAACATGCAGTTCCTCTACCAGGGCAGGAACCCCAACTCGGACGGCACGTCCTACATCCAGCTGCCGTACCGGCCGGGCGTGCTCACCCTGCAGCGCTGACCCGCCCGGTCCGTCTGAGAACCGGTACCCGACGCCTGGAGGAACCCCGGCCGCGCGCCGGTCGGGGTTCCTCGTCCTGGATGCAGGCGGTTCCTGTGCAGCCACTCCACGGAGCCGTTCAGCGGGTGGTCACTTGACGAACGCCTCCGGCGGCCCGTGCCCCTGGCGCTGCGGATCGGCGGCCCGGACGGCGCGCTGAACGTCAGCCCGGCCGGCACCGTGGAGGCGGAGCTGCCCTACCCGGCCTGACGGCGGCCCCAGGACGCGGGTCCCCGCACGCCACAGCACGGGCGTGCGGGGACTCCCGCCCCGGACCCGGCCGCCCCGGACCCGCCCGACACCCGCCCGACACCCGGAAGTCGTCGTCGCGGAGGCGATCTCACGATTGTGTGCGTTAACAACCAGCCATCTTGACGGTGTCTCAGCGTCTGGCCATAGTGAGGGGCGGCGCAGCCCGGCCAGGAACTTCCTCGGCGTCCCGGGTGCGCTCTTTTCCGGCCACTGTTGTTAACGCTAACAATATTGGAACGCCTTCTTCCTTCCCCCACCCGCGAAGGAGTTCGTTCATGACCATACGATCGTGGCTGAGCCGCGCCCGCCGGGCGCTGGCGGCGGTCGGAACGACCGCGGTGCTGGCCGCCGGTCTGCTCGCCGGCACGGGCACCGCTGAGGCCGCGGCCGAGGGGCCGTGCGACGTCTACGCCGGCGGCGGAACGCCGTGCGTCGCGGCGCACAGCACCACCCGTGCGCTGTTCGCCTCCTACGGCGGCCCGCTGTACCAGGTGCAGCGGGCCTCGGACGGCACGTTGCACGACGTCGGGGTACTGTCCGCCGGGGGCATCGCCGACGCCGCGGCACAGGACTCCTTCTGCGCGGCCACCACCTGCACCATCACCCGCGTCTACGACCAGACCGGCGGCGGCAACACCCTGGTTTACCAGGGGCCCGGCGGGACCGGCGGCGCCGACACGGCGGCCGTCGCGAACACGGAGCCGCTGAGCGTGGGCGGCCACAAGGCGTACGCGCTCTCCATCGAACCCGGCAACAGCTACTTCGCCCACAACTCCGCCGGGGGCGTGCCGACCGGCAGCTCGTCCGAAGGCGAGTACATGGTCACCAGCGGCACCCACGTCAACAACGGCTGCTGCTTCGACTACGGCAACACTGAGATCGACCACAAGGCCGACGGCAACGGCGCCATGGACGCGATCAGCTTCGGCACGGAATGCTGGTTCGGCGGCTGCAGCGGAACCGGCCCGTGGGTGCAGGCGGATCTGGAGAACGGCCTGTTCTCCGGTGGCGGCAAGGCGTGGAACCCCCGCCAGGTCCCGCAGACCAGCCGCTTCGTCACCGCGATGCTCAAGAACGACGGCACCAGCCAGATGGCACTCAAGGGCGCCAACGCCGAGTCCGGGAGCCTGACCGAGCTCTACAGCGGTTCGCTGCCCAGCGGATGGAGCCCGATGCGCAAGCAGGGTGCCGTCATCCTCGGCAGCGGCGGCGACTGCTGCCAGACCAACCGCAACGCGAGCGCGGGCACCTTCTACGAGGGGGCGATGGTCAAGGGCTACCCCTCCGACGCCACCGACGCCGCGGTCCAGGCCAACATCGCCGCGGCCGGCTACCGCACCGACGTCACCGCCCCCTTCACACCGGGCGCGAAGGTGTCGCTGCGGGCCACCACCTCCTGCTGCACCGACGACTACCTGCAGCACGACACGAGCGACGACAGGGTCGTGATCGCGCCGGTGACCTCCGGCAGTTCCGCCATCGACAAGGGCGGCGCCACCTGGATCGTCCGGGCCGGCCTGGCCGGCAGTGGCTGCGTCTCCTTCGAGTCGGCCGACATGCCCGGCAGGTACCTCAGGCACTACGCGTTCCAGCTCCTTCTCCAGCCCAACGCGGGCACCAGCCAGTTCGCCGCCGACGCCACCTTCTGCGCGCAGCCCGGGAACAGCGGCACCGGCTACTCCCTGAAGTCCCTCAACTTCCCGGAGAGGTACGTCCGCCACTACCGCTTCGCCGGCTACGTCGCGAGCGACGGCGGCACCGACGCCTGGGACAGCCCTTCGTCGTGGGCCCAGGACACCAGCTGGCTCGTCGCCGTCCCCTGGAGCTGACCAGCAGCCCCCGTGCAGGGGGTCCGGTGCCCACGAGGGCAGGAAGCCGCACCGGACCCGCAGGCGCCAGCGCAACCCGTGCCGTCCGCACAGCCGGACACCGGGAGGTTCGTCGGCGCCCCCCACCCCCACCCAGTGAAGGAACTCCTCATGATCAAACCGTGGATGAACCGCCTCCGACACGCGTTCCTCGCGGCCGGTACCACCGCTGCGCTCGCCGCCGGCCTGCTCACCGCCACGGCCGGCACCTCACAGGCCGCCACCCAGGGACCGTGCGACATCTACGCCGCGGGCAACACCCCGTGCGTTGCCGCGCACAGCACCACCCGGGCCCTGTACGGGGCGTACAACGGCCCGCTGTACCAGGTCAGGCGCGCCTCCGACAACGCGACCAAGGACATCGGCCTGCTGGGCGCCGGCGGATACGCCGACGCCGCCGCGCAGGACTCCTTCTGCGCCGGCACCAGCTGCGTCATCACCGTCCTCTACGACCAGTCCGGCAAGGGCAACCACCTCACCCAGGCGCCTGCCGGCGGGGCGGCCGGCGGGCCGGACAACCTCGCCAACGCCTTCGAAGCGCCGGTCACCGTCGGCGGACACAAGGCGTACGGCGTCTACGTCGCCCCCGGGACCGGGTACCGCAACAACAACACCAACGGCATCGCCACCGGCGACCAGGCCGAGGGCATGTACGCCGTCTTCGACGGCACGCACTTCAACGGCGGCTGCTGCTTCGACTACGGCAACGCCGAGACCAACAACCTGGACACCGGCAACGGCCACATGGAGGCCCTCTACTTCGGCAACAACAAGAGCTGGGGCTCGGGCAGCGGCAACGGCCCCTGGGTCATGGCCGACCTGGAGAACGGCCTGTTCTCCGGGGTCAACCGAGGATTCAACGCCAATGACCCCAGCGTCAGCAACCGATTCCTGACCGCCATGCTCAAGGGCGGCCCGAACCAGTGGGCCCTCCACGGCGGCGACGCGCAGTCGGGCGGTCTGTCCACCTTCTACAACGGCGCACGCCCCAACGCCACCGGTTACGACCCGATGCACAAGGAAGGCGCGATCATCCTCGGCATCGGCGGTGACAACAGCAAGTGGGCCCAAGGCACCTTCTACGAAGGGGTCATGACCCAGGGCTACCCGTCGGACGCCACCGAGAACGCGGTCCAGGCCAACATCACCGCCGTGGGCTACAACAGCGGTTCGACCAGCACCGGCACGCTGACCCCCGGTTCCCGGATCTCCCTGCGGGCCACCACCGCGCCCTGCTGCACCTCCCACTACCTCCGCCACAACGACACCGACTCCAAGGTCGTCATCTCCGACACCAGCTCCGCCGGCTCGGCCACCGACAAGGCCGACGCCACTTGGATCGTCCGCGCCGGACTGGCCAACAGCTCCTGCCTGTCCTTCGAGTCCGCCAACAACCCCGGGCAGTTCCTGCACCACTACAACTACGAGCTCTACCTGGACTTCGACAGCGGCGCAGGCTCCTTCGCGCAGGACGCCACCTTCTGCGCCACCAGCGGCAACAGCGGGGTCGGCACCTCCTTCCAGTCCGTCAACTTCCCGACGAAGTACCTCCGCCACTACAACTACACGGTCTACATTGCCGACAACGGAGGCTCCAACAGCTGGGACAGCTCCGCCAGTTGGGCTGACGACACCAGCTGGCTGGTGGCCCAGCCCTGGGGCTGAGCCGCCGGGGCGCCGGCGGTCGTGCGCAGCGCGATGCTGCGGGCGGGCCATGGTGCCGATGGTCCTGACGGGTGCCGAGCTCAGGGGCGAGACCGCCCCTGAGCTCGGCGCAGCCATTGCGGCCGGGGCCTGCGCGCCCGGCCACGGTCGGCGGAGCCGCCGAGAAGCCGCCCGCCCGGGCCGGCGCGAGCCTGCCGCGCCGACCGCCTCAACTGCCCCGGAGCGGCACGGGCGGCGGTTCGGCGGCATGGCGGCGGCCGGCCGTCGACCGCAGTGCGGCAGGTGTTGTGACTGGTCGACGGCGAGCCGGCGCCGACGCCATCGAGTGCGGCGAGCCTCCGATCGTGCACCGCCGATCTGGTGTGACCTGCCCCGATCGGGCCCGAGGCGTGTTCCGTGATTCCGGTCCTCCACGGCAGGGAGCGTGCTCCTCCGGTCGTCAACTGGCCGTCATGGATATGGGGTTGAGGGTGCCTCCGATTGCCGGTGGCGTCCTGGTCAAGATTGGGTAACGCGGCGCGGAGGCCTTGCTGGGGCCAATTGTTAGCGTTAACAATCGGTTCCGAGCGAAACGGCGACGATACCTTGCGTTCACGCAGTCGGTGCCGTTCGCGCGATCGATGATCCCGAGAGGAAGTCCCACCATGTCCAAGAGAGCTGCGGCGGCCCTGGTCGCCGGTGCGATGGTCACCGTCCTCACCGCGTGCGGTTCCGGCGGAGGCGGGGGCTCGGCCGACAAGGGGGCCGGCCACAAGCTCGTGGTGGGCTTCTCGCAGGTCGGCGCGGAGAGCGGTTGGCGCACCGCGAACACCAAGTCGATCCAGGAGTCCGCGAAGAAGGCGGGCATCGAGCTCAAGTTCTCCGACGCGCAGCAGAAGCAGGAGAACCAGATCAAGGCGATCCGCTCGTTCATCCAGCAGAAGGTGGACGTGATCGCCTTCTCGCCGGTGGTGGAGTCGGGTTGGGACACCGTGCTGAAGGAGGCGAAGGACGCCAAGATCCCGGTCATCCTGACCGACCGCGCGGTGGACTCCAAGGACGAGTCGCTCTACGTCTCCTTCCTGGGCTCGGACTTCGTCGAGGAGGGCAAGAAGGCCGGCGACTGGCTGGTGAAGGAGTACCAGGGCAAGTCCGACGAGGTGAACATCGTCCAGCTGGAGGGCACCACCGGTTCGGCGCCGGCCAACGACCGCAAGTCCGGCTTCGCGGACGCCACCAAGGGTGAGCCCAAGTTCAAGGTGGTCGCCTCGCAGACCGGCGACTTCACCCGCGCGAAGGGCAAGGAGGTCATGCAGGCCTTCCTGAAGTCCCAGTCGAAGATCGACGTGCTGTACGCGCACAACGACGACATGGCGCTCGGCGCGATCCAGGCGATCGAGGAGGCCGGCAAGAAGCCGGGCACCGATATCAAGATCGTCTCTGTGGACGGCGTCAAGGACGCCTTCACCGCGATGAGCCAGGGGAAGATCAACTACGACGTCGAGTGCAACCCGCTGCTCGGCGACCAGCTGATGGACCTGGTGAAGAAGGTCAAGGCGGGTGAGCAGGTGCCGCGGCGGATCAAGACCGAGGAGGGCACCTTCACTCCCGAGCAGGCCACCGCGGCCCTGCCCAACCGCCAGTACTGACCGGCCTGGCCGGCCCGGGGAGCGATCGGCCGGATCGCTCCCCGGTGAGCCGGATCGCACGACGAGAGGAGAACCGGGGTGCGTCAGCAACCGGTCCTGGAAGTCCGGGGTATCCGCAAGGAGTTCCCCGGGGTGGTGGCGCTGGACGGGGTCGACTTCCGGCTCTTCCCCGGCGAGGTGCACGCGCTGATGGGGGAGAACGGCGCCGGCAAGTCCACGCTGATCAAGGTGCTCACCGGCGTCCACCAGTCGGACGGCGGCGAGGTGGTGCTGGCCGGCGATCGGGTGCGGATCGACGGGCCGTTGCAGGCCCAGCAGGCCGGGATCAGCACGGTCTACCAGGAGGTGAACCTCTGCCCGAACCTGTCGGTCGCGGAGAACATCTTCATCGGGCGCGAACCCCGCCGGTTCGGCCTGATCGGCTGGGCGGCGATGCGCCGCCGGGCCGCCGAGCTGGTCCGCGAGCTGGACCTGGACGTCGACGTCAGCGCGCCGCTGAACAGCTACTCCATCGCCGTCCAGCAGCTGGTGGCGATCGTCCGTGCGGTCGACGTCTCCGCCAAGGTGCTGATCCTGGACGAGCCCACCTCCAGCCTGGACCGCGACGAGGTGCGCCAACTCTTCGCCGTCATGCGGCGCTTGCGCGACCAGGGCGTGGCGATCCTGTTCGTCTCGCACTTCCTCGACCAGATCTACGAGATCTGCGACCGGATGACGGTGCTGCGCAACGGCCGACTGGAGGGCGAGTACCTGACCGGGGAGCTGAACCAGGTCGAACTCGTCTCCCGGATGATCGGCACCGAGCTCGCCGGACTCGACCAGCTCGGCGGCGGAAAGCGGCGCGAACGCACCGCACCGGCCGACGGAACGGCGTTCCTGCAGGCCGACGGGATGACCCGGCGCAGCGCGGTCGAGCCGTACGACCTGGCCATCAGGCCCGGCGAAGTGATCGGACTGGCCGGGCTGTTGGGCTCCGGGCGGACCGAGGCCGCCCGGCTGCTGTTCGGCGCCGACCAGAGCGACGGAGGCACGCTGCGGATCGAGGGCGTCGAGACCGCGCTGCGCAGCCCGCGCGACGCGATCGCCCACGGCATCGCGTTCTGCTCCGAGAACCGCAAGACCGAGGGCCTGGTCGGCGAACTGACCGTCCGGGAGAACATCGTCCTGGCTCTGCAGGCGTCCCGCGGCTGGACGCGCCCGCTGTCGCGCACCGCGCAGGACGCGTACGCGCTGCGCTGGATACGCGCCCTGGACATCCGCCCCGGCGACCCCGAGGCGCTGGTGCGCAACCTCAGCGGCGGCAACCAGCAGAAGGTGCTGCTCGCCCGCTGGCTGCTCACCGACCCCAAGCTGCTGATCCTGGACGAACCCACCCGGGGCATCGACATCGGGGCGAAGGCCGAGATCCAGAAGCTGGTGGCGAACCTCGCCGAGGACGGCATGGCGGTGCTGTTCATCTCCGCCGAGCTGGAGGAGGTGCTGCGGCTCAGTCACCGGGTCGGCGTACTGCGCGACCACCGGATGGTCGCCCAGCTCGACAACGACGTCGAGCTCACCCCGGAGCGTGTCCTGGCCACCATCGCGAGCGGAGCGGAAGAATGACCACGGCACTGACCACCGCGCGGGCGAGGGCGGTGACGCGGTCCCGGCTGTTCTGGCCGGCCGTGGTGCTGGCCGTGCTGCTGCTCGGCAACCTCGCCTTCACCCCGGACTTCTTCGCCGTCCACGTCCAGGGCGGCCACCTGTACGGCAGTACGGTCGACATCCTGCATTTCGGCGCCCCGCTGATCCTGGTCTCCCTGGGCATGACCCTGGTGATCGCCACCGGCGGCATCGACCTGTCGGTCGGCTCCACCGTCGCCATCGCCGGTGCGCTGGCCTGCCAGCACATCAGCGAGGCCGCCGACCCGGCGAGCCTCGGCACGGTGTTCGGGGCGACGGGCATCGCGCTCGGCACGGCGGTGCTGCTGGGCGTCGCGAACGGGGTGCTGGTGGCCAAGGTCGGCGTCCAGCCGATCATCGCCACGCTGATCCTGATGGTCGCCGGACGCGGCTTGGCCCAGCTGATCACCGACGGCCAGATCATCACCGTCACCAGCGAGCCGTACAAGCTGATCGGCGGCGGCTACTGGCTGACCATGCCGTTCGCGATCCTGCTCAGCGCGCTGGTGGTGCTGGCCACCGTGCTGCTGACCCGCTTGACCGCGCTCGGGCTGCTGCTGGAGTCCGTCGGCGGCAACCCGGTGGCCAGCCGGCTGGTCGGCATCCGGGCGATGCGGCTGGTGGCCCTGGTCTACGTGTTCAGCGCGCTGTGCGCGGCGCTGGCGGGCCTGATGGTGTCCTCCAACGTCTCGGCCGCCGACGGCAACAACGCCGGACTCTGGATCGAACTGGACGCCATCCTCGCGGTGGTGCTCGGCGGGACCTCGCTGAACGGCGGCCGGTTCTCGATCGGCGGCACCGTCCTGGGCGCGCTCATCATCCAGACCCTCTCCACCACCGTCTACACCATCGGCATCCCGCCGGAGACCACCCTGGTGTTCAAGGCGTTCGTGGTGATCGCGGTCTGCCTGATCCAGTCGCCCGTCTTCCGCGCCAAGCTCGCTGCCCGCGGCGCCCGGGCCCGGCGCACCGCCGCCGTCCGGCCGCACGCTGTGGCCCCCATCAACCGGGAGGTCGGCGAATGAACGCCAACGCCCTGCTGACCCGCCTGCGCGGGCAGATCCCGCTGCTGGTCACCGCGGTCCTGCTGGTGTCGATGTTCAGCGTCGGCTCGGTGCAGTACGACGGCTTCTTCTCCGGCCAGGTCGTGCTCAACCTGCTGATCGACAACGCCTTCCTGCTCGTCGTCGCGGTCGGCATGACCTTCGTCGTGCTGACCGGAGGCATCGACCTGTCGGTCGGCGCGGTGGTGGCGCTGTCCACCATGGTCTCCGCCTGGCTGGTCCAGTTGCACGGCTGGCCGCCGCTGCTGGTGATCCCGCTGGTCCTGCTGATGGGCACCGCGGGCGGCTGGCTGATGGGCTGGGTCATCCACGTCTTCGAGATCCAGCCGTTCATCGTCACCCTGGCCGGCATGTTCCTGGCCCGCGGCCTGTGCTACACGATCAGCGTCGAGTCGATCTCCATCACCGACCCGCAGTACACCGCCATGGCGCAGACCCGGATTCCGCTCGGCAGCCTGTTCGTCTCACCGAGCGCGGTCATCGCGCTGCTGGTGCTGGCGGTCGGGTTCGTCGTGCTGCACTACACCCGGTTCGGCCGCAACGTGTACGCGCTCGGCGGCAGCGAGCAGTCCGCGCTGCTCATGGGCCTGCCGGTGCAGCGCACCAAGACCACCGTCTACGCGATCAGCGGCTTCTGCTCCGCGCTCGGCGGGGTACTGCTCACCTTCTACATGCTGTCCGGCTACGGCCTGCACGCGGTGGGCCTCGAACTCGACGCGATCGCCGCGGTCGTCATCGGCGGCACCCTGCTCACCGGAGGCTCCGGCTACTTGCTGGGCACCCTGCTGGGCGTGCTGGTGCTCGGCCTGATCCAGACCGTGATCAGCTTCCAGGGCACCCTCAGCTCCTGGTGGACCCGCATCGTCATCGGCGCCCTGCTGTTCGTCTTCATCGTCCTGCAGCGTTTGATCACCGCCCGCCGGCGGTAGCACACCGCGTCGCCCCGGCACGGCCCGGACAGGCCCTGCCGGGGCGTCCAGGTGGTGGCACGACCCGGCTCGGGCAGGGCTACGGTCAGCGGGTGTCGAGGAGGTGCTCCAGGGCGAGCCGGTCCAGCTGCTCGACCGCTGACGACGGTCCGCCGGATCATGGCGGACCCGGCCCTGCTGCCTGTCGGCTGACGGCCCCGGGCCGTTCGTCGGGCTGCCCTTCGTCGGACTCCCGGCTGCGGGAGCCCGACGAAGGGTCCTGGCGCGCTGGCCACGCGGACAGGCCTGCGGAGCGGACTCGTCGACGGCGTTGTAGCGGTTGGGCAGCGCGTCGTGAACCGCCCGTTCGACGGCCTACTGTGCGATGACGGACCACTGCAGGTTGGAGCTGCCGTTCCAGCCCCACTGCTTGGTGACGGAGCCGGCGGCGACCTGGCCGCCGCCGTCCAGGACCAGGCCCGTGGTGCGGTTGGCGATGCTGTACAGGCCGTTGCCCCGATCGGTGATCTGCCACTGCTGGTTGGTGCCGCCGTTCCAGGGAGCCTGCTGCGCGGGTGCCCCGTTGGAGGTGGCGCCCCAGCCGTCGGCGACCATCCCGTTGGTGCGGTTGACCAGCTTGTAGTAGCCGTTGCCGAGCTCGACCGCCTGCCACTGGAGATTGGGGCTGCCGTTCCAGGTCCACTGCTTGAGGTTGCTGCCCGAGGCGACGTTGCCGCCGCTGTCCAGGGCCAGGCCGTCGGTGACGTTGCCGATCCGGAAGTAGGCCGCCGGGTTGAAGATCACCTTCAGCGAGGTGACGGCGTCGTTGTTGCCGGTGCTGCGCAGGTCGGGGTTGTCCGCGCCGAAGGTCCACGCCGTCCCGGTGAAGTTGTCGCCGGAGTAGCCGATCACCTGGTAGCCGGCCGGAACCCGCAGGGACGAGATGGTCTGCGCCGCCAGCCCCGCGCTCTGCAACTGGGCGGCCGTGTAGCCGCCCAGCACCAGCGCGGCCGCCGTGCCCGCGTACGAGATGTCGCTGTACGCGGTGGCCACGCCGGTGCCCCCGGGCTGGAGGACGGGGATCTGACCGGAGAAGGTGAACTTCAGGACGTAGGCGAGGGCGTTGAACGGGGCCGAGGACGACGGCAGCGTGATGTGCAGGCCGTCGCTCGCCTGGGTCGGGGTGGGCAGGCTGGTGTACGTGCCTGCGGTCGCACTGAGCAGTTGGACCGAGGTCAGGGAGCTGAGGTCGATGCGGTCGCTCGCCAGGGTGCTGATGGTCGTGGAACTCCCGGGCCAGCCGAGGACCGTGGCGTACAGGACGGTGCCGTCCTTGCTGCGGGTGAACCGGAAGTCCTTGTTCGTGCCTGCCACGGGGGTGGTGAAGGAGCCGCCGCCCATCTTGGTCGGCCCCTCCCCGTAGACCGTCCACGCCCGGGTGGCGTACACGGACTCGCCGAACCGGTGGAGGTGGTCGCCGATGCCCAGAAGGACGTCCTTCTGGCCCTGGGGAATCGTCCCGTCCGCCATGGGGGCGATGTTGAGCAGCATGTTGCCGTTCTTGCTGACCCGGTCGATCAGCGCGTGCAGCATCTGCTGGGTGGAGTAGTAGCCGATGCCGACGGTGTAGCACCAGCTGGAGCTGCTGATGCTGTCGTCGGTCAGCCAGTACGGGTTGGCGATGTCGCCCGGGCCGCCGCGTTCGTAGTCGAAGACCTCGCCGAGGTTGTCGTAACCGTCCTTGTAGGTGGCCACGACCTCCCGACCCCAGCCCAGGGCCTGGTTGTAGTAGTACGAGAGGAAGTTCAGGCGTTGTGTCTCGTCGACCTTGGAGAGGTCGAAGTCCTCCCACAGGATGTCCGGTTGGGCCAGGTCGATGACCTCCTTGAGCTTGTCGTACCAGAGCTGGTTCTCCGCCGTGGTGCCCAGCTGGCCGAAGAGCTTCTGCAGGCTCGCGGTCGGCTGCGCCGGTGCGTGGTCGTAGTAGCCGTTGAAGTTGTAGGCGTGGTGCATGGCCACCAGCAGCTTCAGTCCCTTGCCCCGGATCGAGTCGCGGAAGATCTGCAGGAGGTTCAGCTTCGGTCCTCGCTGCACCGAGTTCCACTCGTTGACCGTGCTGTTCCACATCGAGAAGCCGTCGTGGTGCTCCGCCACCGGCCCGGCGAACCGGGCGCCGGCGTCCACGAAGAGCTGGGCCCAGGCGTCCGGGTCGAAGTTCCCGCCCTGGGAGGCCAACTTGGGCGCGAACTGCACCCAGTTGCCAGCCTTGTCGCGGGCCCCGTCGAGGAAGTTGTTGTAGGGCCAGACCGACGGGTCCCCGTAGGTGGCGATGTGATGGTTGTTCACATCGCTCCCGCCGATGTACATGTTCCGCGGGTACCACTCGCTGCCGTACGCCGGGACACTGAAGGCACCCCAATGGAAGTAGATCCCGAACTTGGCGTCCTGGAACCACTGCGGCGCCGGCGGGTGCTGATCCACCGAGGCCCAGGTGGGCGAGTAGGACGACGGAGCCGCGACCGCCCTCGTCGTACCGAGCGTCAGATTCGCCGTCGCGGCGGCAACGATGCCGGCGGCACTCGACAGGAAGACACGTCTGTTGATCGCCATGGCTGGATCCTTCGTCGTTGGGTGGAGGATGTTCCGGGCCGCGACACCGAAGCTGGGGCAGCGCATGCCGTGCGGCTCGACACGGCCTGCCGCGTGCAAGGCGTAGAAATGTGAGCGATAACAGAAGCGGCCCAGCCGATTCTGGCAGCCTCGTGACGACTGTCAAGGCATCGGACGGGGCGAGCTGCTCGCCCGGCGACACATGGGATGTCTCTGCGGGTGCTTGACAGTGCCACTGGCCTGGCCTTTTGGCTGGCTCAAGCAATATGGGCGCGCAATCTGACGATCTGTCACCTCCGTGCTTCGTTGGATGAACACTCGGCATACATAGGATGTTTGGCGGCCAGGGAGACGTGATATCTCTACGACGGTCAGTGCCTGGACGACACCAACCTCAGCACCGCCGGCGCTACGCAGTACCAGCAGTACAACGGCGAGGGCGGCTACCAGCAGATGCTCGATCTCAAGCCAGTCGCCGGTCGGGCGAACACCTACACCGTGGTCGACGAGTACAGCGGCAAGGGCCTGGACGTCTCGGGTGCCTCCGCGGCCGACGGAGCCGCCGTCATCCGATGGACCTGCGGCGGCGGGACGAACCAGATGTTCACGCTGCAGCCGGTCACCGCGCTGGGCAGCGGCCAGGACTACCAGCTCGTCGCGGTGGGCAGCGGCAAGTGCGTCGACGTCAGCGGGGTGTCGACCGCACCGGGAGCCCCCGTCCACCAGTGGACCTGCGACCCCGCGAGCGTGCTGAGTACCAAGAAGAACCAGATCTGGCACCTGCCGGGCACGGCATGACCGCCCGCGCCTGACCATTCGGGCACCGTGAGGACCCCCCGGCCGGGGGGTCCTCACGGGTCGGCGGGTCGGCGCCGACCCGGGCGGTAGATGCGCCCCCTACAGCTGGTAGGGGTCCCGGCAGTGGTTGGGCGAGTACCAGGCCACGCCGGTGAGGCGCTCGCTCGACCACGACGGAGCAAGCCGGGTCGGCAGCCCGCACGGCCCGGCTCGGTCGTGGCCCTGGTCAGCGGGCGCCGAGGAGGTGTTCGTAGGCCAGCTGGTCCAGCTGCTCGAACGCCATGCCGCGCCGGGCGGCGGTGTCGACGTCGAAGTCCTCGAAGGCGGAGCGGTCCGCGAGGAGCCCGGTGAGGCCGTCCTGGGCCGTGGGGAGGGCGAGTTCGGGCAGGCGCGAGGCGGTGAGCGCGGCCTGGACCTCCGGGTCGGCGCGGAAGGCGCGGGAACGCTCGGCCAGCAGCAGGTAGTTGCGCATGCAGGCGGCCGCCGAGGCCCACACGCCGTCGAAGTCCTCGGTGCGCGGCGGCTTGAAGTCGAAGTGCCTGGGGCCGTCGTAGCCCGCCGACTCCAGCAGGTCGACCAGCCAGAAGGCCTGCCGCAGGTCGCCGGCGCCGAAGCGCAGGTCCTGGTCGTACTTGATGCCGGACTGGCCGTTGAGGTCGATGTGGAACAGCTTGCCGTGCCACAGGGCCTGGGCGATGCCGTGCGGGAAGTTGAGGCCGGCCATCTGCTCGTGGCCGACCTCCGGGTTGAGGCCGACCCGCTCGGGGCGCTCCAGCTCGTTGATGAACGCCAGCGCGTGGCCGACGGTGGGCAGCAGGATGTCGCCGCGCGGCTCGTTGGGCTTGGGCTCGATCGCGAAGCGCAGGTCGTAGCCCTGCTGCTCGACGTACTCGCCGAGGAGGTCGAAGGCCTCCTTCAGCCGGTCGAGGGCCGTGCGCACGTCCTTGGCCGCCCCCGACTCGGCGCCCTCGCGGCCGCCCCAGGCGACGTAGACCGAGGCGCCGAGCTCCGCCGCCAGGTCGATGTTGCGGATCGTCTTGCGCAGCGCGTAGCGCCGCACGTCACGGTCGTTGGCGGTGAACGCGCCGTCCTTGAAGACGGGGTGGGTGAAGAGGTTGGTGGTGGCCATCGGCACCTTCAGCCCGGCCGTGTCCAAGGCGGCGCGGAAGCGCTTGACCACCTGCTCGCGCTCGGCGTCGCCGGTGCCGAAGGGGATCAGGTCGTCGTCGTGGAACGTGACGCCGTGGGCGCCGAGCCCGGCGAGCCGCTGTACGGTCTCGACCGGGTCGAGGGCGGGCCGGGTCGCGTCGCCGAAGGGGTCGCGCCCCTGCCAGCCGACGGTCCACAGGCCGAAGGTGAACTTGTGCGCGGGGGTGGGGACGAGCGGGTCGCTGGACATGGAGCGGCTCCGAATCGCGTGCGGAGGGTGTTTGTCAGGGCTCTCAACAAATTAGTATGCCGGAACGTCAAAAGGAACCCACACCGGAGGAACGCATGGCTGAGCAGCGTGTCGTGATCGGCGTCGACAGCTCGACCCAGTCCACCAAGGCCCTGGCCGTCGACATCGACACCGGCGCCGTGGTGGGCGAGGGCCGAGCCCAGCACACCGTCAGCACGGGGGCCGGCAGGGAGAGCGACCCCGAGCAGTGGTGGTCGGCGCTCGGCGAGGCCGCGGCGCGTACGGGCTGGGCGGACCGCGCGGCGGCGGTCTCCGTCGCCGGCCAGCAGCACGGCCTCGTCACCCTCGACGCGGCCGGCCGGCCGGTCCGCCCGGCGCTGCTCTGGAACGACGTCCGGTCCGCGCCGCAGGCCGCCGACCTGCGCGACGCGCTCGGCGCGGTGGAGATCGCCCGCCGCACCGGCAGCGTCCCGACGGCCGCCTTCACCGCCCCCAAGTGGGCCTGGCTGCGCGCCCACGAGCCCGCCGCGGCCGACCGCGTCGCCGCCGTCCGCCTGCCCCACGACTTCCTGACGGAACGGCTGACCGGCGAGGCCGTCACCGACCGCGGCGACGCGTCGGGCACCGGCTGGTGGGGCCCGGACGGGTACGACCGGGACGTCCTCGCCTGCATCGGCCTCGATCCCGCGCTCCTGCCCGAGGTCCTCCCGGCCGGTGTGCGGGCCGGCGTCGTCCGTCCCGGTCTGCCGCTGCGCGAGGGGGCACTGGTGGCCACCGGCACCGGCGACAACATGGCGGCGGCCCTCGGGCTCGGCCTGCGCCCCGGGCAGCCGGTGCTCAGCCTGGGCACCTCCGGCACCGTCTACGCCGTCGGCCGGACGCGGCCGGCCGATCCGAGCGGCACCGTCGCGGGCTTCGCCGACGCCCTCGGCGGCTGGCTGCCGCTGGCCTGCACGCTCAACTGCACCCTGGCCGTCGACCGCTTCGCCGCCCTGCTCGGACGCGGCCGCGAGGAGGTCGA
Source organism: Kitasatospora sp. NPDC057904 (assembly GCF_042887925.1). Taxonomy (NCBI): domain Bacteria; kingdom Bacillati; phylum Actinomycetota; class Actinomycetes; order Kitasatosporales; family Streptomycetaceae; genus Kitasatospora; species Kitasatospora sp. NPDC057904. The sequence continues at coordinate 169,792 of NZ_JBHVOL010000002.1, read as the reverse complement.
GGACGGCGGCACCGCGGTCGTCCTGCCCTACCTGGACGGCGAGCGCACGCCCGACCTCCCAGGCGCGTCCGGCCTGATCCACGGACTCCGCCACGACACCACCCGCGGGCAGCTGCTCCAGGCCGCCTACGACGGCGCCGCCCACGCCCTGCTCGCGGCCCTGGACGGCGTCCTGCGCGCCGGGGGCGAGGACCCCGACGGCGACGAACCGCTGCTGCTCATCGGCGGCGGCGCCCGCGGCACGGCGTGGCAGCGGACCGTCCTGCGGCTCTCGGGCCGGGCGGTCCAGGTGCCCGCCGCGCAGGAACTGGTGGCGATCGGCGCCGCCGCCCAGGCCGCCGCGCTGCTCACCGGCGAGCGCGCCGACGCCGTGGCACGCCGCTGGCGGACGGCCGAGGGACCGGTCCTGGAGGCCGTGAAGAAGGACGAGGACGCGCTGATGCGGATCGGGGATACCCTGCGTCGGGCCGGGGCCTTGCAGGGTGCTCCGGCCGAGGACCGGTAGGAGGGGCGCGTGACGGTGGTGGTCAGGGCGGGCAAGGGACCGGAGAGCGGACCTGCGTCGCAGCAGGACATGCGACGCCAGAACCTCTCACTGGTCCTCGGCGCGGTCGCCGGGCACAGCCCGCTCTCGCGCGCGGACGTCGCCGGGCGCATCGGCCTGACCAGGGCGGCCGTCTCCTCCCTGGTGGACGAGCTGATCGGCCGCGGAGCCCTGACCGAGGCGGCGGCCACGGCCAGTGGCCGGGTCGGCCGCCCCGGACGGGCGCTGGCCGTGAACGACCAGGGCCCGGCGGGTCTGGGGCTGGAGATCGGCATCACCCACCTCGGTGCTTGCGTGGTGGACCTGCGCGGCGAGCCACGGGTGTGGCGCCGGGTCGAACGGGAGAACGCGGGCCGGCCGGCCGGGGAGGTGCTGGCGGAGGCCGCCGCGCTGGCGGCCGAGGCGCAGGCGGAGGCCGCCGACCTCGGCCTGAGCGTCGAGGGCCGCGTCCTGGCCGTCCCCGGGGTGGTGCCGAACGAACCGGCCGGGCTGGTCGAGCGCGCGCCCAACCTCGGCTGGCGCGGCGTCTCCCTCGCCGACCACTGGCCCGACCCGGACACCGTGCCAGAGCCCGAGAACGAGGCCAACCTCGGTGCGCTGGCCGAGTACTGGAGCGCCGGGCAGGCCGCGGAGACCTTCGTCCACGTCTCCGCCGAGGCCGGGATCGGCGCCGCCCTGGTCATCGACGGACGGCTGTTCCGGGGCGCCCGCGGCTTCGCCGGCGAACTCGGCCACATCCCCGTCCAGCCGGACGGCGCCGGATGCGCCTGCGGTGCCCGCGGCTGCCTGGAGCAGTACGCGGGCGACGCGGCGGTGGGGGGGGGGGGCGGGCCGCCGGCGCGCCGCCCGGGCGGCCCCGGGGCGCGGGGCGGCGCGCCGGCGGCCGCCGGGCGCCGGCCCACCC
>NZ_JBHVOL010000002.1:5106-168334 GCF_042887925.1 Kitasatospora sp. NPDC057904 | reverse complement strand
TGGGGTTTTTTTTTTTTTTCTCGCGGGCGGGGCGGGGGGCGGGGGGGGGGGGGGGGGGCGTGGGGGGGGGGGGGGCCCGGGGGGGGGGGGGGGGGGGGGGGGGGCGGGCGCCCGCCCCCCCCCCCCACCGCCCGGCCGACCCGGTCGCGCTGCTCGCCGAGCGGGCGGCCGCCGGGCACGAGCCCACCCTGCGGGCGCTGGACCGGGCGGGGCAGGCCCTGGGGCTCGCCCTCGCGTCCGCCGTGGAGCTCATCGACCCGGACGGCCTGGTCCTCGGCGGTGCCTACGCCGAACTCGCCGACTGGCTGCTGCCGTCCGTGCGCGCCGAGTTGGCCGCCCGGGTCACGGTGCGGCCCTGGGCCCCGGAGGCGCTGCGCCCGTCCGCGCTCGGTCGGCGCGGCCCGCTGCTTGGCGCGGCGCTGACGACGGTGCGCCGGATCATGGCGGACCCGTTGCTGCTGCCCGCCGGGTGATCCGGGGCCCGTACCCCGCGGTCAGTCGTGCTCGGCCACGATCATCGCGTGGCCGTCCCCGGTGGTGACCCGCACGTGGACGTACTCGCCGTCGTACTCCCAGGGCAGCTCCAGCCCGGCCGGCTGGAGCCGCACCGAGCGCGGGGCGGCGGCGAGCCGGACGGCGACCGGCACGTCGACCAGCGGGAACGGGTCGTGCACCAGGTCGAGCTCCGGGGTCTCCCGGGACGGGACGAAGCTGATCAGGTGCACCACGGTGCCTGCGGCGGTGCGCTTCACGGTGGTCTCCAGGTGGACCGGCCCGCCGGCACGGACGAGCGGGTCCGGCAGGAGCCGGTCCAGGGCGGCGCCGAGCAGCCGACGGTACGTCTCCAGGCCGTGCTCGTGGAAGGCCTCCAGCAGCGACACGGTCACCGCGGCCACCCCGTCGCCGACGACGACGGCCGCCTCGTCGGTCGGGTCGGCCGGGGGAGTGTAGGAGTGACCGCAGAACCGGTCCCAGGACCGCGGGAAGTAGGGCGCCACCACCCGGGCCAGGACCTCGGCGCCGGGCAGTGCCCGGGCGGTCAGCCGGGAGCCGTGGCTGATGACCGGGAAGTCCTCCGGGACCCCGGGAACGCCCTGGCAGGCGAGGAACACCTCACCGGCCGGCGCGGGTGCGAGCCCCTCGACCGGGAGGTCGGGGAGGGCGGGCTCGGTGCCGTTCCTGAGCAGCGCCGGCCCGACCAGCAGCACGGCGCCGCCGGCCCGCCGGTACGTGTGCAGGCGCTCCGCCAGGGCGTCGTCGACCGTCGTGGTCTCGGGCACGACGACCGCCCGGTACCGCTCAGGTCGGCCGTCGGCGGGACCACGTCGAACTGCGCCCGGAGCTGTTGCAGCGCCCGGACGGCGCCGATGTTGCTCGCGCCCGGGTTGTCGCCGAGGCCGGGGTCGGTGACCACGGCGACCTCGCTGACGACCCGGCCGCCGTCGAGGAAGGGCTCGCACTCCTCGATGTGCCCGTAGACCGAGCCGATGAGCTCGTACACCGCCGGAGCGGCGACGCCCCGCGGGTGCAGCACGTCGCCCACGCCGCTGGTCAGACCGTGGCTCAGCATCTGGCTGGTCTCGTACAGCAGCGCCGCCCGGGGCTTGAGGGCGGCGTTGTCCCCCCAGCTCTCGTGGAACCGCCCGGTGTGGCTGAGGACGGGCAGTCCCATGGGGCGGACGAAGCGCGCCACGTACGGGAGGAACGCGTAGCCCCAGCCGCCGGTGGGCAGGCCCTCGATCTCGACGTGCCGGATGAACTGGCGCTCCTCGGGCAGTCCGGTCTTGGGCCGGCTGTTGAACCAGACGCTCTGGGCGGCGTCCGCGGGAAGGGCCTTCTCCACCATCGCGGAGTAGCGTGCCATGTAGCGCCGGGCCACGAGGTTCGCGTAGCGGTTCCGGTGGTCCGCGTCGGCCGGGTCCAGCCCCTCGCGGCGCATCCCGTCCACTGCCCAGCGGCTCGCGCTGGGCTGGTTCCAGCACATGTCGATGAAGATGCCGTCGACCGGGGCGAAGCGCCGGAGCACCTCGTCCAGTTGATCGGCGAAGTAGTCGGCGTAGGGGCTGGACATGTCGAGGATGTTCCAGGCCGCCTCGAAGGCCGAGGTGCTCCAGCGGGCGAGCTTCAGGTCCTCGCCGTGCGCGATCCACTCCGGGTGCTCCCGGGCGGCGAACTCGTCGACCTGGAGGGACAGGTAGATCGGTGCGCGGATGCCCACGGCGTGCAGGGCCTCGACCTGCTCGGCGAGCAGGTCGAGGCCGGGGGCGAGCCCGGGGTGGCGTTCCGGCCGGTCGGTCCCGTAGTAGAGGTGGCCGTGGTGGCACTTGGCGAAGACGGTCACGCTGTCGACGTGGGCGTCGCGGAAGGCCCGGGCGAAGGTCACCGGGTCGAAGTCGCGTCCCACGTCGGGGATGTCGGGGCCGGTGTGAAAGTCCAGGTGCACGGTCCGGCGAGGGAAACGGCGGAGGGTGTGAGCGTTCACATCGCGTGGGGTCATGGGATGGATTTATAGGCCGTGGGCGCCGAGGAGTCCAGGGATTCGGGCATGATACATCCGATGAATGGCCGTATTTCACCGGCCATACCGCGAAGATATGGCCGAAATCCCGATGTCACGTTTGTGAGTCATCGGATGCCTCTACTTGTCGTCGGCGACATCGACGCCACCGTCTCCCGACCCGCCGACCGGTACGCGAAGTACGCGCTGTTCTACGCGCAGGCCGCTGTCGACGGCAAGACGTTCAAGCCGGGTCCGACCGACCACCAGTCGACCATCGTCGCCCTGCCCAACGGGCTGGAGGACCAGCTGCCCGTGTCCTTGGTGACGAAGGACAACGTCGACGACAAGACCCTCTGGGGTAACAACCTGGGCACGTGACACGCCGATCGAAGTGTGTGGCGCCCGTCCTCGGGCGGGCGCCACACGCGTTGGTCAAGCGGCGGGGAAGGATCCTAGAGGGACGGGTCCAGGAAGGCGCGGTCGTAGACTTCCAGCGAGCGGATCGACGCCCACGTGTTAGCGTTCACACCACCGGTGACGGTCACCCGGACGTAGCGGGTCCGGGCCGTGAACGTCGCGGTCTGCACCTGGACGGCGGAGGAGTTCCCGGTCAGGTCGGCGAGCGTCGACCAGGTGGACCCGTCGGCGGAACCGTCGATCCGGAACTGGTAGGCGTGCCCCGGCAGTTCCCAGGCGATCCGCGCGCCCGTGACCGGCCGCACCGAGCCGAGGTCGGCCTGCAGCCAGTGGCCGGTGTTCCCGTCGGCCGCGCACCAGCGGCTGGAGGTGTCCCCGTCGAACGCGTTGGCCGGAACGTTCCCGTGCGAGGTCTCCGAACCGTCGGCCGTGGCCGGGCAGCCGCGGGCGATGTCCGTCGGCACCACCGGGCGGTCGAGCACGATCGCCACGACCGTGTCGTCGGGGTAGCGGGTGCGGTCGATGCCCGTGATGGTGACGGCGTTCCCGCTCGCCGAGCCGAAGGACAGCGCGCTCTTGGAGACCACGTCGTAGACCGAGGTGACGTTCGCGTCGCCCAGGGACGGCGTCGTGAAGCTGCTGCCGCCGTTGTACCCGGCCAGCAGGTGTGCGTAGACGGTCCGGTCGGCGAAGGTGAAGCCGTACTGGCCGTCCACCGGGTTCCACGGGCCGCCGCGGGTGTTGTACACGGCCTCCCGGTTGGCGTTCATGAACCCGCCGAGCTGACGGATCACCGCGGCCTGCGTGCTCGGGACCGTACCGGTCGCGTCCGGGCCGACGTTGACGAGCACGGACATGTCGCGGACGAAGGAGTTGACGAACAGGCCCAGCGCTTGGGAGAAGGGCATGGCGGAGTTGCCGCTGTACCCCCAGCTCCCGCCGACGCTGAACGTCTTCTGGACCAGGCGGCCGTACCGGATCGGACCGCTCGGCACGCCGGAGCCCTCGTCGAGGTCGTAGTCGCCCACCCATCCCGAGCGGGAGTTGGACACGGCGTTCGGCTGGTGCCGGCGCAGCACGCCGGTGAGGCCCAGCGGCCTGCCGGTGCCCGTCTCGGTGTCGCCGTACGCGGCGTCCACCTGCCAGCCGTTGCCGCCGTCCCGGTACTGACCGGGCTCCCAGAAGAACGACCCCGACGCGTCGGTGCCCTGCTGCGCCAGCCAGCCGCCGTCCCACCAGATGTCGTCGATCGCGCCGTAGTCGGTGACCAGCTCCTTCACGGACTGGTACACCTCGTTCTTCATGATCCGGGCGTTCTCGTGGTAGTCGAAGCCGGCCGGATCCGAGCCCTCGTAGTTCCACGGGTACACGCTGTTCGGCAGCACGCAGTCGGAGGTGAGCGCGGGGCTCGGCGGCTTCGAGCCGCTCACGTCGTAGTAGCCGGGGTAGCGCCAGTCGATCGGCGAGTAGTAGAGCCCGACCCGCAGGCCCGCCGCGCGCACGGCGTTCACGTAGCCCTTGACGAAGTCCGTGCCGGCCGGGAAGGGGGCGGAGCCGGTGGTCCAGGCATTGGGGTGGCCGCTGGGCCACAGGGCGAACCCCTCGTGGTGACGGGTGGTCAGGACGACTTCGGCGGCGCCGAGGTCCTTGGCCAGCTGCGCCCAGGCGGCGGGGTCGTAGGACTGGGACTGGCTCGCGAACGAGCCGGCCCACTGCGCCCGGTAGGAGGTCGGCGCGGTCTTCGAGTAGAACATGTTCCACTCACCCTGGGCCGCTGCCGAGTAGACACCCCAGTGGATGAACATGGACACCTTGTTGTCGCGCATCCACTGGATCTTGCTGTCCGGCTGCTGCCAGGCCCCCTGGTCGAGCTTCGGGACGCGCAGCGGGACGAGGGGCAGCGCGGCGCCTCCGGTCGCGGCGTCAGCGGTCACGGCGTCCCCGGTCGCGGCGGCCTCGGCCCGGCTGCCGACGGGTCCGATGACCGTGGCGGCGGTGGCAACTGCCAGGCCGGTGAGCATGCTTCTCCGGCTGATGGATCGTGGCATGGATGCTCCATATGTCCTGGAATGCTCGCAAAGGGAGTGGCCTGGCGAGTCAGGTACATGTATGGCGGCGCACGGAGTGGCGTGTCAAGACATCTGACGGCGATATGTCGGATGAATCAAGGCCGCTCCGCGTTCATGCCGGGAGCGGGTGAACGTTCTCAAGAAGGCGGGCAGTCTGCTCTGAATTGGGGAGAATCAGCAGGTCAACGTGATGATATGTGCCCCTGGCCGACTGGGCTTGCGGCACTGTTCCGCTTCTCCGTCGGCTCGGCCTTGCAGATGGGGTGGCCCGGAGGATGCTTAGTCATCGGATCAATCCGGTGCGGGCGGGTCGTAAGGGCCCACCCTCCCCGCCGGCGGCCTCAAGGGCGAGAGGTCACCCGCCGGCCCGACACGATCTCAGGCGGCGCCGTCCGGGGTGGGGCAGGCACTGTGCACCAGGCGCCGGGCCAGGTCGGTGGTGCGGCGGGCGGGACCGTCGGGGCCGAGGACGGTGGCGGTGGCGTAGGCGCCGTTGAGGACCAGCAGGAGCTCGTCGGCGAGCTGCTCGGGGTCGGCGGCGCGGGCGTCGGCGGCCAGGTCGCGCAGCCAGTCGCGGAGCTGCAGCTTGTGGGCCTTGGCGACCTGGTTGGCAGGGTGCTCGGGATCGGGGAACTCGGTGTTGGTGTTGAGCATCGGGCAGCCCCGGAAGCCGTCCCGCCCGGTGTGGCCGGTGACCGCCGCGAAGACCGCGACCAGCTTCTCGCGCGGCTCGGCCACCTGGTCGGCGGCCTCGCGCAGGCCGGCCAGCCAGCGCTCCGCCCGGTCCTCCACGTAGGCGGTGGCGAGGGCGTCCTTGGTGGGGAACTGGCGGTAGACGGTCGCGTTGCCGACGCCGCTCTCCTTGACCACCAGGTCCATGCCGACCGCGCGGATGCCGCGCTGGTAGTAGAGGTCGCCCGCCACGTCCAGGACGTGCCGCCGGTTCTCCTGTGCCGTCCTGCGGGCCATGGCTTCCTCCTGGGGGCTGGTGCTGGTGCTGCGATCCGATCCGGCCGTCCTCAGCCGCAACTTTGACAGACGGATCGTTCCGTCACAACATGGGTGACGGAACGATCCGTCACATTGACCGCCGCACCCACCGAGGGAGCACCAGGACATGAACCGCCCCGCCACGCCGCGCACCCTGGTCGTCGTCGCGCACCCCGACCCGGGCTCCTCCCGGATCACGGTCGGCCTGGCCGACGCGGTCCGGGACCTGGACCACGTCACCGTGCACGACCTGTCCGCCGCCTACCCCGACGGGCGGATCGACGTCGAGCGCGAGCAGGCGCTGCTGCGCGCGCACGACCGGATCGTCTGGCAGTTCCCCTGGCACTGGTACTCGGTGCCGGCCGTGCTCAAGACCTGGATCGACGAGGTGCTGGCGTACGGGTTCGCCTACGGCACCGGCGGCACCGCGTTGCACGGCAAGACCCTCCAGCTGGTCACCTCCACCGGCGCACCCGAGGAGGCCTACGCGCCCGAGGGCCGAAACCGCTTCACCATGGCGCAGCTGATGGCCCCGCTGGACGCCACGGCCCACCTGACGGGCATGCGGCTCGCCGAGCCCCTCGTGCTGTTCGGCGCCCGCCTGGTCTCCGACGTGGAACTCAAGGCCCACGCCGAGCAGTACCGCACCTTGCTCGCCGCCTGAGAACGTGCCGGGCGGGCGACCGCTCGTTCCTTCCGACGCCGCCGGGCCGGTCACACCTCCTGGTCGGCCCAGAGGTGCGACTCCGCCTTGCCGAGGGTGTCGCGCAGCCACTGTTCGACCCCGGCGACGTGTGCGGTCGCCCAGGCGTGGGCGACCTCGGGCATGCGGCGGGCGATGGCGTCGAGGATGGCGCGGTGCTGCTGGCGGGTGCGGGCCACCGCGTCCTCCTCCGTCAGCCCGCGCCAGATCCGTGCGCGCGTGGTGGGGCCGGACAGGCCGTCGATCAGCGAGCAGAGCACGGTGTTGCCCGACCCGGCCGCGATCAGGTGGTGGAACTCCAGGTCGTTGGCGATGAGTTCGTCGAGCGACGCGTCCTCGGGCAGGCCCTCCAGCATGTCGCGCAGGGCGGCGATGTCCTCGTCGGACATGACCCGGGCGGCCATCGCGGTGGCGGCCGGCTCCAGGATGCGGCGGACCTCCAGGAACTCCAGGACCGTGTTGTCCTGGTGGAAGTCGACGACGAATCCCAGCGCGTCCAGCAGGACTTCGGGCTCCAGGCTGGTGACGTACGTCCCGTCGCCCTGACGCACGTCGAGCACCCGGATGAGCGAGAGGGCCTTGACCGCCTCCCGCAGGGAGTTGCGGGAGAGGCCGAGCCGGTCCGCGAGGTCGGCCTCCTTCGGCAGGCGCTCACCGGGGCGGAGCTCACCGCTCACGATCATGGCCTTGATCTTCTCGATCGCCTCGTCGGTGACTGGCACGACTACGCCCTCCTGGTCATCTGATCTTCGCAGCATACGGGTTCCGCCCGGGGCGGCCGCGGTGCCCGGAAGCACCGCGGCCGCCCCGGACGGTCGTCACAGCTCCCACACGACGGGGAGCCCGGCCGCGCCGCCCGCCTCGGAGTAGTCGTGGACGACGTCGAGGAGCTCGGCCATCCGCGCCTGCCAGGCGATGTTGACCGGGAGGTACTCCAGCTCGGCGAGCAGCCGGGCGTAGTCCGCGCACTCCAGCAGGTGGAACAGCTCGGACCCGCTGCGCCAGATGGTCCAGGAGGTCACGCCGGCGGCCCTGATGGCGTCGGTGAGTTCGGCCGGTACCTCGCGGTGCGCGGCCTCGTACTCCTCGATCCGGTCCTCGCGGACGCGGGTGTGCAGGGCGATCCTCATGACTGCTCCGGGTGTTCGGGGTGGGGCGGGCCGGTGGTGCCGACGGGCTCGACGATGATCACGTCCAGGGTCCGGGGCCCGTGCACGCCCTCGACCCGGGTGAGTTCGATGTCGCTGGTCGCGGAGGGGCCGGAGACGAAGGTCAACGGCAGGCGCGGGTCCAGGCGCGCCAGCGCCGCGGGGACGTCGTCGACGATCTGCTCGGCGCGGACGACGCACAGGTGGTAGTCGGGGACGAGGGTGAGCGCGCGCCTGCCCTGGCCCGGCCCGGTGTCCAGGACGATCGTGCCGGTGACGGCGATGCCGACGGCGGCGAGGGTGACGGCGCCGTCCAGGGCGTCCAGGGCGGGGACGTCGAGGGGCTCCCGGTGCCATTCCCGGTTCCCGGGTGGCAGGAGCTCGTGGGGGAAGCCGTCGGGCACCGCCAGGCGCGTGGCTCCGCGCGCGGTGAGGGCGGCGGCGATGGCCCCCGGCAGGCCGGCCGGGTCGGTCCGGGTGACGGTGGCCCGGTAGTCGGCGACCCGCTCGGCGAACAGCGCCGTGAGGTCCTCGCCGGGGGCGGTGTGGCCGCGCCGGTAGTCACGGGGGACGGGGACGTCGTCCGGGCCCTCGTCGGCGGGGACGTCCGCGAGGGCGGCGCGGATCCGGGCGAGGACGGCCTCGCGGGTGCTCGTCACTTTCCCTCCCGGTTCTTGCGCCACCAGGCGCGGAACGACTCGGCGGGCGGCGCGGGGGTGTCCCGTTCGGCGGACCAGGCACCCAGGGGGCCGGGGCCGGGCAGCCGGCCGATCCGTCCGTTCCGGGCGAGGGCCCGGCCGCCTAGCGAGGCCGCCTTCTGGGCGGCGGTCAGCAGCGCGGGGGAGTCGAGGACGGTGGCGGCCGCCTTCATCGCGAGTGCCTCCGCGCCGGCTAGGCGCCCGGTGCTCCGCTTGGCCCGGACCGCCGAGGCCCGCAGGTGGACCAGCAGCTTCGGAATGTCGATCTTCACCGGGCAGGCGTCGTAGCACGCCCCGCACAGGGTGGAGGCGAACGGCAGGCTGGCAGCGCTGCTTTGAGTGTCACTGCCGACGCCGACCAGCTGCGGGGTCAGCACGGCGCCGATCGGCCCCGGGTAGACCGAGCCGTAGGCGTGTCCGCCGGTGCGCTCGAAGACCGGGCAGACGTTGAGGCAGGCGGAGCAGCGGATGCAGGCAAGGGCCTGGCGGCCGACGGTGTCGGCGAGGGTGTCGGTGCGGCCGTTGTCGAGCAGCACGAGGTGGAACGCCGACGGGCCGTCGGACTCCGTGATGCCGGTCCAGGTGGAGGTGTACGGGTTCATCCGCTCGCCGGTGGAGGAGCGGGGCAGCAGCTGGAGGAACACCTCCAGGTCGGTCCAGGTGGGCACGACCTTCTCGATGCCCATGACGGTGATCAGGGTCTCGGGCAGGGTCAGGCACATCCGGCCGTTGCCCTCGGACTCGACCACGACGACGGTGCCGGTGTCGGCGACGGCGAAGTTGGCGCCGGAGACGGCGACCTTCGCGCGGAGGAACTTCTCCCGCAGGTGCCGGCGGGCGGCCTCGGCGAGCTCGGCGGGCTCGTCGGTGAGCCCCTCGGGGGCCGGCTGCCCCCACTCGCCCATCCGCTCGGTGAACAGGTCGCGGACCTCGGTGCGGTTGCGGTGGATCGCCGGGACCAGGATGTGGGAGGGGCGGTCGTCGCCGAGCTGGACGATCAGTTCGGCGAGGTCCGTCTCGTAGGCGGTGATGCCGGCCTCGGCGAGCGCCTCGTTGAGCCCGATCTCCTGGGTGGCCATCGACTTGACCTTCACGACCTCGCGCTCGCCGGTGGCGCGCACCAGCTCGGTGACGATGCGGTTGGCCTCGGCGGCGTCGGCGGCCCAGTGCACCGTCCCGCCCGCCGCGGTGACCGACTCCTCCAGCCGGAGGAGGTGGTGGTCGAGGTGGCGCAGGGTCCGCGTCTTGACGGCGTCGGCGGCGTCGCGCAGCGCCTCCCAGTCGTCCAGCTCCGAGGCGACGGCGAGCCGCTTGTCGCGGATGACGGTCGTCGCCCGCTTCAGGTTGGCCCGCAGCCGGGTGTCGCCGAGGGCCTCGCGGGCGGCGTCGGGGAAGGACGGTGAGCCCAGCCAGACCACTCCGCGGTCGCCGGGGGCGGTCACGTTCTCACTCCTTCGGTGCCGGCGAGGATCTCGGCCAGGTGCATGGTCCGCACCGCCGCGCCCTGCCGGGACAGGCCGCCGCCGATGTGCATCAGACAGGAGTTGTCGGCCGTACACAGGAATTCGGCGCCCGTCCCGAGGACGGCCTTCACCTTGTCGGCGAGCATCGCGCCGGAGGTGGCGGAGTTCTTGACGGCGAAGGTGCCGCCGAAGCCGCAGCACGACTCGGCGGCCGGGAGCTCGACCAGGTCGAGGTCCTCGACCGCCCGGAGCAGCCGTTGCGGGCGGTCGCCGAGGCGCAGTGCGCGCAGCGAGTGGCAGGTGGGGTGGTAGGTGACGCGGTGCGGGAAGCGGGCGCCGACGTCGGTGACGCCGAGGACGTCGGTCAGGAACTCGGTGAACTCGTGTACCCGGGGCGCCAGTTCGGCGACCTGTCGGCGCAGCTCCGGGGAGCCGTACTCCTCGGCGAGGACGGGGTGGTGGTCCCGGACGAGGCCGGCGCAGGAGGCGGACGGGGTGACGACGGCGTCGTACTCGCCGAAGGCGCGCGCGAAGCGGGTCACCAGCGGCGCGGCCTCCGCCGGATAGCCGGTGTTGACGTGCATCTGCCCGCAGCAGGTCTGTTCCATGGGGAACTCGACGGTGTGGCCCAGCCGTTCGAGGACGCTCACGACGGCCCGGCCGGTGCCGGGGAACATCGTGTCGTTGAAACACGTGATGAAGAGCGCGACGCGCATCAGCCGGTGCCCTCCGGGGTCGGTACGTCCGCGGGAAGCAGCCCGCGGTCCTTGAGTTCGGTCCAGAGCGCGGCGGGCACCGGGTGGCGCAGCATCGCGGCGGAGTCCCGGACTTCGGCAGCGCTGCGGGTGCCGACCAGGACGCTCGCCACGGCGGGGTGTCCGAACGGGAAGCGCAGTGCCGCTGCGCGCAGCGGCACGCCGTGCTGCTCGCAGACGGCCTTGAGGTCGAGCGCCCGCGTGAGGAGTTCCTCGGGCGCGGCGGCGTAGTCGAAGGTGGCACCGGGGCGCGGGTCGGCGAGCAGGCCGGAGTTGAAGACGCCGCCGATCACGACGCCGACGCCGCGTTCGGCGGCGAGCGGCAGCAGCTCGGTGAGCCCGCGCTGGTCGAGCAGGCTGTAGCGGCCGGCCAGGAGGACGGCGTCGAGGTCGGTTTCGCGGATGAAGCGGGCGAGGAGCTCGGCCTGGTTCATCCCGACGCCGATGGCGCCGACCATGCCCTCGTCGCGCAGCCGGGCCAGTTCGGGGTAGGCCTCGCCGAGCGCCTGCTCCGCGTGGTCGTCGGGGTCGTGGAGGTAGACGACGTCGATCCGGTCCAGGCCGAGCCGCTCCAGGCTGTCCTCGATCGACCGGCGGACGCCCACGGCGCTGAAGTCCCAGATCCGGCGGTGGGTGGCGGGGACGGCGAAGCCGTTGGCGAGGTCGTCGCCGGCCGGCTCCGGGGCCGGCCGCAGCAGGCGGCCGACCTTGGTGGACAGCGTGTACTCGTGCCGGGGGAACCCGGCCAGGGCCCGACCGAGCCGACGCTCGGACAGGCCCAGGCCGTAGTGCGGGGCGGTGTCGAAGTAGCGGACACCGGACTCCCAGGCGGCGGCGACGGCCGCTTCGGCGTCGGCGTCGGACACCGGTGTGAACAGGTTGCCGATACCCGCGGCGCCGAAGGCGAGTTCGCCCACCTCCACGGCGCTGCGGCCCAGCGGCCGGGTGCGCGGGGTCACGGCCGCGGCTCCGGCCGCAGGCGCAGGCCCGCCATGCCGCCGTCGACCTGCAGGGCCGTGCCGGTGACGCTGCCGGCGGCCGGGGAGGCCAGGTAGGCGACGGCGGCGGCGACCTCCTCGGCGGTGACCAGGCGGCCGTGCGGCTGGCGGCTGTCGAGTGCCGCGCGCTCGGCGGCCGGGTCGTCCGCGGAGTCCAGCAGCCGTCCGACCCACGGGGTGTCCACGGTGCCGGGGTTGACGCAGTTGACCCGGATGCCCTCGCGGACGTGGTCGGCGGCCATGGCCAGGGTGAGCGAGAGCACGGCGCCCTTGCTGGCCGAGTAGAGCGCGCGCTGGGGCAGGCCGGCGGTGGCGGCGATGGAGCAGGTGTTCACCACCGCGGCCCGGGTCGAGCGGCGCAGGTGCGGAAGGGCGGCCCGGGTGGTGCGCACGACGCCGAGCAGGTTGACGTCGAGGACGCGGTGCCACTGCTCGTCGAGGTTGTCCTCCACGGTTCCGATCGCGCCGATGCCCGCGTTGTTGACCAGGATGTCGATCCCGCCGAGGGCCTCGGCCGCCGCCCGGACGCCGTCGCGCACGGAGGCGTCGTCGCTGACGTCGGCGGTGAAGCCCAGCAGCGGCTCCTTCACCCCCGACGGGTCGAGGTCGAGGACGGCCACGCGGGCGCCGCGCTCCGCGAGCAGGGACGCGGTGGCGAGGCCGATCCCGGAGGCGCCGCCGGTGACGAGCGCCGTCAGTCCGCCGAGTTCTGCGGTCGTCATGCGCTCGCCTCCTCCGTCTGCGTCAGTTCGGCGGCCCAGAACGTACCGCGCGGGTAGTGGTAGGTGTCCAGTGCGGACTGGTGCATGGCGGCGGAGAACCCGGGCGCGGTGGGCGCGCGGTAGTGGCCGTCGGTGATCACCACGGGGTCGAGGAAGTGCTCGTGGAGGTGGTCGACGAACTCGATGACGCGGTCCTCGGTGGTGCCGGTGAGCGCCACGTAGTCGAACATGGACAGGTGCTGGACGAGCTCGCACAGGCCCACGCCGCCGGCGTGCGGGCACACCGGGACGCCGAACTTCGCGGCGAGCAGGAGGATGGCGAGGTTCTCGTTGACGCCGCCGACCCGCGCGGAGTCCAGCTGGAGGACGTCGATCGCGTCGGCTTGGAGCAGCTGCTTGAACACGATGCGGTTCTGCACGTGCTCGCCGGTGGCGACCTTGACCGGGTGGACGCCGCGGCGGACGCTGGCGTGGCCGAGGACGTCGTCGGGGCTGGTGGGCTCCTCGATCCAGTACGGGTCGAACTCGGCGAGGGCGTTGGTCCACTCGATGGCCTCGCCGACGTTCCAGCGCTGGTTGGCGTCGATGGCCATCCGGATGTCGGGTCCGACGGCGGCGCGGGCGGCGCGGCAGCGGCGGATGTCGTCGGCGAGGTCGGCGCCGACCTTGAGCTTGATCTGGGTGAAGCCGTCGGCGATGGCCGCCTTGGCGAGGCGGGTGAGCTTCTCGTCGGAGTAGCCGAGCCAGCCGGGGGAGGTGGTGTAGGCGGGGTAGCCGCGCTCGAGGAGCCGGGCGGCGCGTTCGGCGGCGCCCTCCTTGCCCTTGGTCAGCAGCTCCAGGGCCTCGTCGGGGGTGATGGCGTCGGCGATGTAGCGGAAGTCGACCTGGGAGACGAGCCAGGCGGGGTCGGCGTCGGCGAGCAGCTGCCACAGCGGCTTGCCCTCCGCCTTGGCGGCGAGGTCCCAGACGGCGTTGACGACGGCGCCGATGGCCATGTGCATCACGCCCTTCTCGGGGCCGAGCCAGCGCAGCTGGCTGTCGCCGATCAGGTCGTGGTAGAGCGATCCGGGGTCGGCGCAGAGCTCGGCGACCGGGCGCCCGAGGACGTGCGGGCGGAGCGCGTCGATGGCGGCCACCTGGACGTCGTTGCCGCGTCCGATGGTGAAGGTGAAGCCGTGGCCCTCGGGGCCGCCGTCGGAGGTCCGCAGGACGACGTAGGCGGCGGAGTAGTCGGGGTCGGGGTTCATCGCGTCGGACCCGTCCAGCTCCCGCGAGGTGGGGAAGCGGATGTCGTAGGTGTCGACGGCGGTGATCCGCGCAGTGGTTGCGGACAAGGGGTTGCCTTTCACGCGTTGGTGAACGTCTGGCGCTGGGTGCCGAGGCCGTCGATGGACAGCTCGACGGTGTCGCCCGCGCGCAGGTAGGGGGTGCCGGGCAGGCCGAGGGCCACGCCGGCGGGGGTGCCGGTGTTGATGACGTCGCCGGGGTTGAGCACCATGTACTGGCTGAGGTACCAGACCAGGTAGGCGACGTCGAAGATCATGTTCTTGGTGCTGCCGTCCTGGCGCTGCTCGCCGTTGACGCTCAGCCGCAGCGCGAGGTCCTGCGGGTCGCCGGCCTCGTCCGGGGTGACCAGCCAGGGGCCGAGCGGGTTGAAGGTCTCGCAGGACTTGCCGATGTCCCACTGGGCGGAGAACTCAAGCTGGAACTCCCGCTCGGAGACGTCGTTGCTGATCGCGTAGCCCGCGATGCACTGCGCCGCCTCGCTCGGGTCGGCGAGGTAGCGGGCCCGGCGGCCGATGACGACGGCGAGCTCGACCTCCCAGTCGGTCTTCACCGAGCCGCGCGGGATCAGGACCTCGTCGAAGGGGCCGACGACCGTGGACGGGTCCTTCATGAAGACCACGGGCCGCTCGGGGACGGCGGCGCCGGTTTCCGCGGCGTGGTCGCGGTAGTTGAGGCCGATGCAGACCACCTTGCCGGGGCGGGCGACGGGGGCCGCGATCCGCAGGTCGGACGCGTCCACGACGGGCAGCGAACCCTCGGCCAGTGCGGCGCGGACCCGGCCGATCCCGCCCGAGGCGAGGAAGGCCCCGTCGATGTCCTCGGTCAGGCCCGCGAGGGCGTAGACCGTTCCGTCCTCGTCGCGGACGGCCGGCGTCTCCGCTCCCGGCTCGCCGACTCGCAGCAGCTTCATGGTGGCTCCCATCAACACATCGGATGTATCCGTGGTGCCACGACCATACGAGGCTGCCTCGGGCATCGCAAGGATTCCTCCGATGTTTGCTCGCGGGCTGCCCGGACTCGCCCTCAACTACGCAGGTGAAACCGCGCATTGGGGCCCCGGCCGGGATGGGGAAGGGGTGGGGATCACGGTTGGGAAGCATCCGAGGTTTCCTCTTGTCAGTCGGATTTCCGGCTCGTAAAGTCCTCGTCACCAGCAGCCATCCGATGACTGCCGCCGGATGCCCGGACGCCTCGCGATCCGCCCCCACCCGCGCCGCGGCGGCGCCGGCCTTCCCAGCCAAGGAGACCCAGCACCATGAAGCCTCGCTCCTCCAGAATCGCGGCTACGGCCGCCGCCGTGGCCCTCCTGGCGGGCTTCGCCACGGCCTGCAACCGCGGCAGTGACTCGACCTCCTCCGCCTCCGGCGGCGGCAAGCCGGCGATCGGCATCGACCTGCCCCGCGCAGACTCCGACTTCTGGAACTCCTACGCGCAGTACATCAAGCAGGGCGCCTCCTCCCAGGGCCTGAACACCCTGCCGGTGAGCAACTCGCAGAACGACGTGACCAAGCTGGTCGCCAACGTCCAGGTCTTCCAGAACACCGGCGCCAAGGCCGTCGTCATGGCCCCGCAGGACACCGGGGCGATCGCCTCCACCCTGGACCAGCTCTCCGCCAAGAAGATCCCGGTCGTCAGCGTCGACACGCGTCCCGACAGGGGCAACGTCTACATGGTGGTCCGGGCCGACAACAAGGCCTACGGCACCAAGGCCTGCGAATTCCTCGGCAAGCAGCTCGGCGGCAAGGGCAAGGTCGCCGAACTCCAGGGCTCGCTCAGCTCCATCAACGGCCGCGACCGCTCGGAGGCCTTCGCGGCCTGCATGAAGGAGAAGTTCCCCGACATCCAGGTGATCGAGCTGGCCACCGACTGGAAGGGGGACGTCGCCTCCGCGAAGCTCCAGTCGACGCTGGCCGCCAACGCCGACCTCGGCGGGATCTACATGCAGGCCGGCGGCGCCTTCCTGCAGCCGACCCTCGCCCTGCTCCAGCAGAAGGACCTGCTCAAGCCCGCCGGCCAGCCGGGGCACATCGCGATCGTCTCCAACGACGGCATCCCGCAGGAGTTCGACGCCATCCGCAAGGGCGACATCGACGCCACCGTCTCCCAGCCCGCCGACCTGTACGCCAAGTACGCGCTGTCCTACGCGCAGGCGGCTGCCGAGGGCAAGACCTTCCAGGCCGGCCCGACCGACCACGACTCCACCATCATCCAGCTGCCCAACGGCCTGGAGGACCAGCTTCCCGCGCCCCTGGTCACCAAGGACAACGTCGACGACAAGGCCCTGTGGGGCAACAACGTCAGCAAGTGACCAGGCCCCCGCGGGCGGGCGGAGCACGGCACCCAGGCCGATGGCCCGCCCGTCCGCGGAACCCACGGAGAGGACACCCCGCCATGGCGGATCCCAGCCCCGTCCGGGGCCCCGTCGTCGAGGCCGACGGGATCAGCAGGCGCTTCGGCGCCACCGTCGCCCTCAGCGACGCCCGCATCTCGGTCGCCCCCGGTGAATCGCACGCCCTGGTCGGGCGCAACGGCGCGGGCAAATCCACCCTCGTCTCGATCCTCACCGGGCTGCAGAACCCCGACACCGGCACCCTGCGGTACAACGGCGAACCCGCCCCCGCCCCGGGCGACACCGACGCCTGGCGCTCGCGCGTCGCCTGCGTCTACCAGCGCTCCACGATCATCCCCGCGCTGACCGTCGCGGAGAACCTCTTCTTGGACCGGCAGAGCACCGGCGCGCTGCGCCCGATCAGCTGGAAGCGACTGCGGCACCGGGCGAGCGAGTTGCTCGCCGAGTACGGTGTGGACGTCGACCCGACGGCCCGCGCCGAGGACCTCACCGTCGAGCAGCGCCAGTTCGTCGAGATCGCCCGCGCGCTGTCCTTCGGCGCCCGGTTCATCATCCTGGACGAGCCCACCGCCAAGCTCGACGCCCGCGGCATCGAGAAGCTCTTCGCCAAACTGCGCGGACTCCAGGAACAGGGCGTCGCGTTCCTGTTCATCTCGCACCACCTGCAAGAGGTCTACGAGCTCTGCAGCACCGTCACGGTCTACCGCGACGCCCGGCACATCGTCACCGCCCCGGTCGCCGGCCTCGACCAGCACGCCCTGGTGGAGGCGATGACCGGCGAGTCCTCCCGCGGCATGGAGCCCAGCTGGTCGGCGACCGGCCGAGCGCTCCCGGACGACGCGCCGCCGCTGCTCGACGTCACGGGCCTGAGCCTGGCCGGCCACTACGGGGACGTCGACCTGACCGCCCGGCCCGGCGAGGTGGTCGGCCTGGCCGGCGCCGCCGCCAGCGGCAACGTCCAGCTCGGCGAGACCCTCGCGGGACTGCACCGGCCCGTCGCCGGGACCGTCACCGTCGCCGGACGACCGGTGCGCACCGGAAAGGTCCCCGCCGCGCTCGCCGCCGGCATCGGGTTCGTCCCCGAGGACCGGCACATCCAGGGACTGATCCCGCAGCGCAGCGTCGCCGAGAACGCGACCCTCACCGTCACCGGCCGGCTCGGCCCGTACGGCACCGTCCTGCCCTCGCGCACGCGCGGCTTCGCCCAGCGCATGATCGGCGACCTCGACATCAAGACCCCCGGCCCCGGCACCCCGGTGTCCGCGCTGTCCGGAGGCAACCAGCAGAAGGTCGTCATCGCCCGCGCGCTGGCCACCGAGCCGCACGTCCTGGTCGCCATCCGCCCGACCAACGGCGTCGACATCAAGTCCAAGGAATCCCTGCTCGGCACCATCCGCCAGGTCGCCGACGACGGGAGGACCGCCCTGATCGTCTCCGACGAACTCGACGACCTGCGCGTCTGCGACCGCGTCCTGACCATGTTCCAGGGGCGCGTGGTCGCCGAGTTCGAATCCGGCTGGAGCGACGACGAACTGGTCGCGGCCATGGAGGGCATGTCCGGCCCGACCGACACGAAGGAAAGCAATGTCTCCCACCACTGAGCTTCCCGAGCTCCCCGGCGCGGCGGCCGACGCCCCCGCGGGCCGCCGCCTCGACCTCGCCCGCTACCGCGACCTGTCGCTCGTCCCGGTCCTGTTCGTGCTGGGCGTCATCGGCTTCATCGTGTCGCCGGCCTTCCTCACCTCCGACAACCTCCTCGGCGTCGGCCAGCAAGCCACCGAACTGAGCCTGCTGGTCCTCGCCGAGGCGCTCATCCTGATCGCCGGGCGGATGGACCTCTCCCTGGAATCCACCATCGGCGTCGCCCCGGTGATCGCCGTCTGGCTCGTCCTGCCCGACCACGGCGCCCGCTTCAACGGCCTCGGGCTCTTCCCCACCTGGACGGCCATCCCCCTGTGCCTGCTGGTCGGCGCCCTCATCGGCGCGATCAACGGCTTCCTCATCCTCAAGCTGCGCCTCAACGGCTTCATCGTCACCCTCGGCGCGCTCACGCTGCTCCGTGGCCTCCAAGTCGCCATCTCCCAGGGCCAGTCCATCGTCAACGTGCCGGACTCCTTCCGCTACCTCGGCAGCGCGAGCTGGCTCGGCGTCCCGGCCGCGATCTGGATCTGTGCCCTGCTCTTCCTGATCGGCGGCAGCGCCCTCGCCTGGCTGCGGCACGGCCGTGCGCTGTACGCGATCGGCGGAAACGCCGAGGCCGCCCGGGCCGCGGGCATCCGCGTCGACCGGATCACCTGGGCCGTGCTGATCCTCGGCGGCCTGCTCGCCGCCTTCGCCGGCGTCCTCTACACCGGCCACTACGGCTCGATCTCCGCCGATCAGGGCAACGGCTGGATCTTCCAGGTCTTCGCCGCCACCGTCATCGGGGGCGTCAGCCTCAACGGCGGCCGCGGCACGCTCTTCGGCGCCCTCACCGGTGTCCTGACGCTCCAGCTCGTGGTGAACGTCATGACCCTGGCCGGTGTCCCGCCCCTGTGGAACCAGTTCCTCAACGGCGCGATCATCATCATCGCGCTGATCATCTCCCGCTACGCCTCCGGCGAGAAGCAGGAGTAGTCCGAGGGCCGTCACCCGACCGTGCCGGACCGTCCCGTCCGGCACGGCCGCGTCGTGGGCCGGCGGCGTCCGGGATCACGTCGGGCCGAGGCTCTGGGCGCACCAGATGGTCTTGCCGCTGGTGCTGTGTCGGGTGCCCCAGCCCTGGGTGAGCTGGGCGACGAGCATCAGGCCCCGGCCGCCCTCGTCGAAGGTGCGCGCCCGGCGCAGGTGCGGGGAGGTGTCACTGCCGTCGGAGACCTCGCAGATCAGCGAGGTGTTCCGGATCAGCCGCAGCCTGATGGGCGGTTGGCCGTACTTGATCGCGTTGGTGACGAGCTCGCTGACGACCAGTTCGGTGACGAACGCCGTCTCCTCCAGGCCCCAGACGGCCAGTTGGTCGGCGGCCAGCCGCCTGGCGTGCGCCACCTGCGCGAAGTCGGACTCGATGTCCCAGTCGGCGACGTGGTCGGGGTCCAGCGCGCGGGTGCGGGCGAGCAGCAGGGCCGCGTCGTCGGTGCGGTGCTCCGCCAGCATGGCCTTCATCGCCGTGTCGCAGAGCGCCTCCAGCGACGCGGCCGGCTCGCTGAGGACCCGGAGCAGATCGGCGGTCCCCTGCTCGGCGCCGCGCTCGCGGCTCTCCACCAGGCCGTCGGTGTAGAGGGCGAGCAGACTGCCTTCGGGCAGCTCGATCTCGGTCGCCTCGAACGGCAGCCCGCCGACGCCGAGCGGGGGCCCCGGCTGGGCTTCGACGGCGGTGCCGGTGCCGTCCGGCGAGACGACCAGGGGCAGCGGATGGCCCGCGCTCGCCATGGCGCAGCGGCGGGAGACCGGGTCGTACACGGCGTACAGGCAGGTGGCGCCGGTCTCGCCGGTCGGCTCGTAGCCGCCGTCGGGCCGGGGGTCGTCGGGGAGGTGGAGGACCAGGTCGTCCAGGTGGGTGAGCAGCTCGTCGGGCGGCAGGTCCACGTCGGCCAGGGTGCGGACCGCCGTGCGCAGCCTTCCCATGCTGGCCGAGGCGTGCACGCCGTGGCCGACGACGTCGCCGACGACCAGGGCGACCCGGGCGCCGGACAGCGCGATGACGTCGAACCAGTCACCGCCCACGCCGGCGCCGGCTCCCGCGGGCAGGTAGCCGGAGGCCACGTCGATCGCGCCGTGATACGGCAGCCGCTGGGGCAGCAGGCTGCGTTGCAGGGTCAGCGCGAGGGCGTGCTCGCGCGTGTAGCGGCGGGCGTTGTCGATGGCGACGGCGGCCTTGGCGGCCAGTTCCTCGGCGAGGATCAGATCGTCGGCGGTGAAGGCCTCGGGCCGGTCGCGGCGGGCGAAGGCGACGACGCCGAGCACGGCGCCGCGTGCCAGCAGCGGCACGGTGATCTTTCCTGTCAGCCCCTTCGCGGCGATGGACCGGTCGATCAGCGGGGTGCCCGGCGGCCAGTGGGCGGGATCGGCGGCGAGACCGGGGCCGAAGGCCCATTCGCCGCCCTGGTTGGGTTCGGCGGCGAGCTGCACCACGGACCTGCCGGCGGACATGCAGCGGGCGGCGACGGAACCGGGGGCGTAGCTGACCCGCGCGGACGGTCCGGGCGGCAGGTCGGGGTCCTCCTTCGCGCTGTGCCGGGCGGCGCGGCCGAGCGTGATGGTGCCGCCCGCGGCGACCGCGGCGGAGGCGGGCGGTTCCTCCCCGCGCAGCACCTCGTCGAAGAGGTCGACGGTGACGAGGTCGGCGAAGCCGGGCACCGGGGTCTCGGCCAGTTCCCGGGCGGTGCTGGTCACGTCCAGGGTCCGGCCGATGCCCCGGGTGGCCTCGTTGAGGATGAGCAGGCGCTGGCGGGCCCAGTACTCGGCGCTCATGTCGAAGCCCCAGTTGGCGACCGCGCGCACCGTGCCCCCGGCGTCCCGGACGGGCCAGATGCTGGTGGCCCAGGCGTTCGCGTAGGCGCTGCCCAGCGGCTTGAAGATCGTGATGAGCCGCGCGGGCACGCCCGTCCTGGCCACCTCGGAGAGCTTGTCGGTGTACGGGACGCCCTGCAGCTCGGGGAACAGCTCGCGGTACTTCTCACCGCGGATCTGCTCCTCCGTGTGCGCGATCACCCGGCACGCGGCGGCGTTCACCCACAGGAACCGCAGGTCGGGGTCGTAGACGCCGAGGGCGAAGGGGCACTGCTCGAAGGCCCGGTCGGCGATCACGGGGCGGCGCGCCCAGCGTTGCACGGTCACCACGCGGCCCACCGCCAGGCCGTCGGCGCCGCGCAGGGGGTGGGCCGTCACCACGGCGTCCACCGTGGAGCCGTCCCGGTGGCGCACGGCGATCAATCCCGTCGGGTCCGGGCCGTCATTCCCGGCTCTGTCATTCCGGGGGCTGCCATTCCCAGGGAAGCCCGGCGGGGGATCGACCAGGAAGTCCGCCACCGGGCGGCCGACGGTCTCCTCGGCCGTCCAGCCGAGTAGCAGGAGTGCGCCCTCGCTCCAGCCGCTCACCACGCCGTCCGGGTCGACCACGACAACGGCGGTGGGTGCGTCCTTCTCGCCAGTCGTCTCCACGCGCGCCTCCGTCCGGGCAGCCGTGCACGCCGGAGGGGGAATTCCGGCGCCACGCTCCAGCCTAGGTCCGGCCCCCGCCACGCGCGCTCCCACCGACGAGGACGGGGAGCGGTCATGGCACGACGACCAGCTTCCCGCGGGTGCGGCCGGTGCGGCTGGCGTCGAAGGCCTCACCCGTCCGGTCCAACCGGAAGGTCCGGGCGACCTCCACCGTCAGGGCGCCGCGGTCGACGGCCGCGGCCAGTTCGGCGAGCTTCGCGCCGTCCGGGCGGACCCAGATCCAGTGGCCGCCGTGCTGCGACACCCCCGGGTCGGCGATGGAGACGTGCCGCCCGCCATCTGCGAGCACGGCCAGGGTCGTCTCCAGCTGGCCGCCGACGAAGTCCGCGACGGCCGAGACACCGCCGGGCGCCAGCGCGCGCACCCGGTCGGTCAGGCCGTCCCCGTACGTCACCGGTTCGGCGCCGAGCCCGCGGAGATACGCGTGGTTGCGCTCCGAGGCGGTGCCGATCACCCGGGCACCGCGGTCGCGGCCGAGCTGCACCGCGAGGCTGCCCACGCCGCCGGCCGCGCCGTGCACCAGGAGCACGTCTCCGGGCCCGACCGCGAGCCCTTCCAGGCAGCGCAGCGCGGTGAGGCCGGCCAACGGGAGCCCGGCCGCCTGCGCCCAGTCGAGTCCGGCCGGCTTGCGCGCCACCGCGGGCGCGGCGACCGCGACGTACTCCGCGAAGGTGCCGGCCTGGACCACGTCCTTGCGGGCGTAGGCCATCACCTCGTCCCCGGGCGCGAACTCGGGTGTGTCGGGGCCGGTCCGGGTGACCACGCCGGCCACGTCCCAGCCGGGGACGACGGGGAAGACGGTGTCCATCATGCCGTCCAGGCCGCCCGCCATGACCTTCCAGTCGACCGGGTTGACGGAGGCCGCCCGGACCTCGATCAGGACCTGGCCGGGACCGACCTTGGGGTCGGGCACCTCGCCGTACCGCAGCCGCGAGTTGTCCGGGGCGTACGAGTCGTAGGTCACCGCGCGCATGAACGGACCTCCAGGGAACCGGTGTTGCAGCCGGGCGGGCAGGGCGCTGTGGGCCACGCTATGCCGGGGGCGGGCGGTCGGCATCCGGGGCGGGTGCCGACCGCCGCCGAGGCCGACACGGATGGCGTGCCGCTGCCGACTGCGGCTTGCCGTGGTTGTCGCACCCCTGGGTGTGGTCGCCCGGACCGGAAAGGTTGCCGTCGTGGTCGATATCCTTCCGGAGGAGGTCGTCGTCGAAACTTTCCGTCAGCCCTCCGATCCCCGGCGTGGTCCGTCGGATCCGTCCGACGGACCGTCGACCGTTCGCGGCGGGGCGGTGCTGCTGCGCTCGACCAGGCTGGTGGCGAGGTCCACCCGCAGCGTGCCGGGCCGGACCCCGCGGGCCAGGTCGATGACCAGGCGCGTCGCCACCTCGGCCATCTCGGTCAGCGGCTGGCGCACGGTGGTCAGCGGCGGGCCGACCCAGCGGGCCAGCGGCAGGTCGTCGAAGCCGACCACGCTGAGGTCCTCCGGGATGCGCAGTCCCAGCTCGCGGGCGGCCTCGTACAGGCCGAGCGCCTGCAGGTCGTTGCCGGCGAACACGGCGGTCGGCCGGTCCGGCAGGCCGAGCAGCTCCAGGCCGAGCCGGCGGCCGGACTCGTGGTGGAAGTCGCCCTCGCGGACGAGCTGCGCGTCGTACGGGATGCCCGCCATGTCGAGCGCCGCCCGGTAGCCGTCGGCCCGGGCCCGGCTGCACATCATCCGGGCGGGGCCGCCGATCAGCCCGATCCGGCGGTGGCCGAGGTCGACCAGGTGGCGGGTGGCGGCCAGGCCGCCGTCCCAGTTGGTGGTGCCGACGGCGGGCACCTGCTGGCCCGGGTCGCCGGCCGGGTCCATGACCACGAACGGGATGTCCCGGCGGGCCAGTTGCTCCCGCAGGGAGCGGTCCAGGTCGGACAGCACCAGCACCACGCCGGTCGGGCGGCGGGCGAGCACCGCGTCCACCCACGACTGGCCGGGGCCGTGCCGCTCGGCGGCCTCGGAGAGCACGATGCTCAGGCCCTCCTCGCGCACCGCGTTCTCGACGCCGCGGATCACCTCCACCGCCCAGGCGCTCTCCAGCTCGTGGAAGACCAGCTCCAGCAGCGGGGCCGCCTGGCGGTTGCCGCGTCGCCGCCGGTAGCCGTGCCGCTGCAGCAGCTCCTCCACCCGCTCCCGGGTGGCCGGGGCGACATCGGCGCGCCCGTTCAGGACTTTCGAAACTGTCGGCGCGGAGACCCCGGCCTCCTGCGCGATCTCGGCGAGCGTGGCCGCTCTGGTCACGAGTTCCTCCTGCACTGCCCCTGCCGGGCGAACTCCGTTGTCGGTGGCGGTACGGCCCGGCCGTGGCCGTGTCGTACCGCACGGATGCTAGCCCGCCGACCGGCCGATGCCGATCCCGTCGGCGCTCTTGACTGTTGGTCAGGTCGGTCCTAGGTTTCCCACAGCATTTCGGCAACTCACTCGAAACATTCGAACCAGAGGGCAGGATATGCGATCGAGAATCGCCGCGATCACCGCGGCCACCGCACTCGTGCTGGGCACGTCCGCCGCCTGCGGTTCGGGCGGCACCTCCTCGGACGCCGGCGCCGGGACGATCCACGTGCTGGTCTACGGCGACGCCGCCAACAAGGTCGAGAAGCAGATCGTCGACACGTTCAACAAGACCTCCGGGGTCAAGGCGGTGCTCGACACCGTCCCCGGCGCGGACTACCAGCAGAAGCTCCAGACCGTCATCACCACGCCGCGGGCCCCCGACGTCTTCTTCAACTGGGGTGGCGGCTCCATCCAGCCGTTCGTCAAGGCCGGTCTGCTGCTCCCGCTGGACGACTTCATCGCCAAGGACCCGGGCCTGAAGGACAACTTCCTGTCCTCGGTGTTCAACTCGGCGGTGGTGGACGGCAAACCGTACGGCGTGCCGATGCGCGGCACCCAGCCGGTGCTGCTGTTCCACAACAAGAAGGTGCTCGCGGACGCCGGGCTCACGCCGCCGAAGACGTGGGACGACCTCGTCGCCGCCGCCAGGACCCTGAAGGCCAAGGGCATCACCCCGATCGCGCTCGGCGGCGGCGACCAGTGGCCCACCCTGATGTGGTTCGAGTACCTCTACGACCGGATCGCCGGCCCCGGCCTGTTCCAGCGGGCGCTGGGCGGCGACCGGGAGGCCTGGGCGAGCGAGGACAGCCGCAAGGCGCTGGCCACCCTCAAGCAGTTGGTCGACGCGGGAGCCTTCGGGAGCAACTCCGACTCCGTGAAGTTCACCGACGGCGGCTCCCCGGCCCTGGTCGCCAAGGGCAAGGCCGCCTTCGAGCTGATGGGCTCCTGGTACTACTCCACGCAGCAGGACGCCAACCCGGACTTCGCGAAGTCCGGCCTCGGCTACACCGGCTTCCCGGCCGTGAGCGGCGGCAAGGGCGACCCGGCCGACGTCGTCGGCAACACCAACAACTTCTACTCCGTGCTGAAGAAGACCAAGCACCCGGAGGCCGCCGCAGCCTTCCTCAAGCTCATGTACTCCGACGAGTTCGTGAAGGCGCAACTGGCCATCGGCAACCTGCCGACCACCACCGGCACCGCCGGCTTCCTCGACCTCTCGGCCAGCCCCGCCTACTCCAAGGACCAGTACGAGCTGGTCAAGGCCGCCCCCTCGTTCCAGCTCTCCTGGGACCAGGCCTACCCGCCGAGCGCCATGACCCCGATGCACACCGCCGTGCAGCAGTTCTTCGACGGCAGGACCGACGCCGACGGCTTCATCAAGGCCATGCAGGCCTTGCCGGCCTCATGACGCGCGGTGCCGGCGCCGGCCCGGGGACGACCCGCCCGGGTGTCGTCTGGGCGGTGCCCGCGGCGGTGTTCTTCCTGTTGTTCGCGCTCACACCGATGGCGCTCGTCGCCGTGCTCTCCTTCACCAGCTGGGACGGCATCGGCGAGCCGCACTTCAACGGCCTGGACAACTGGCGCACCCTGCTCCACGACCCCGTGATGCTCCAGTCCGTCTGGACCACCCTGCTGCTCACCGCCCTCGGCGTGGTCACCCAGACACCGGTCAGCCTCCTGCTCGGCGTCTGGGCCGCCGGGCACCAGCGCAACCGGGCCGTGCTCTCCGCGGTCTACTTCGTGCCGCTGCTGCTCTCGGCGACCGCCGTCTCGGTGGTGTGGCGGGCCGTCCTCGACCCCAACTTCGGCGTGCCCGCCCAGCTCACGTGGCTGTTCGGCGACGGCAACCTGCTCGGCAGCAGGAGCGGCGCGATCGGGGTGCTGACCTTCGTCGGCGTGTGGCAGTTCACCCCGCTGCACGCGCTGATCTACCAGGGCGGCGCCCGGGCCGTCCCGCAGGTGCTCTACCAGGCCGCGGCCGTCGACGGGGCGGGCACCGTACGGCAGTTCTTCCACATCACCCTGCCGCAGCTGCGCAACACCGTCGTCACCTCGGTGATCCTGATGGTGGTCGGCGGCCTGACCACCTTCGACACGGTGCTGATCCTCACCCAGGGCGGTCCGGGCACGGACACCACCGTCACTGCCTACTACATGTACCAGAAGGCGTTCAAGGGCTTCGACTTCGGCACGGGGTCGGCCATCGCGCTGGTCCTCGTGGTGGTCGCCACCCTGATCTCGCTCGCGGTGGTCAGGCTCTCCGGCTACGACCGGATGCGCGGCACGACGGAGGGCCTGTGATGCGCCGACGCCCCAACCTCCTGGCCGGGTTCGGCTCCCTGGTGTGGCTGGTGCTGGTCGGCCTGCCGCTGTACGTGCTGCTGATCGCCACCTTCCGCACCCGCTCCGACTACTCCACCGAGGGCCCGCTGAGCCCGCCCGCGCAGTGGACGCTGCGGAACTACCTGGCCGACCTCTCGGGCGGCTTCGGCAAGGACCTCCTCAACACCCTGACCGTCACCGCGGGTGTGGTCGCCATCGTGCTGCTGGTCGTCCCGCCCCTCGCCTACGCCATCGTGCGCGCCCGCGGCCGGGCCACCGGCTGGGTGTTCCGGATGTTCCTGCTGGGCCTGGCGATCCCCGCCCAGGCGGTGATCGTGCCGATGTTCTACGTGATCGGCAGGACCGGCCTGTACGACCACCTGATCGGAGTCATCCTCCCGACGGCCGCCTTCTGCCTGCCCGTCTGCACCCTGGTGCTGACCGGCGCCATGCGCGACATCGGCCCCGAGCTGTACGAGGCGATGGCGATGGACGGCGCGTCCCCGGCGCGGGTGTTCCGGCAGCTGGTGCTCCCGCTGTCCAAGGGCGGGCTGGCCTCGATCGTGGTCTTCGCCGCCCTCCAGGCCTGGAACGGCTTCCTCTTCCCGCTGATCCTCACCCAGTCCGACTCCACGAAGGTCATCACCCTCGGCCTGTACGAGTTCCAGACCGAACACGGCGTGGACGTGCCCGGACTGCTGAGCGCCGTGGTGCTGTCCATGCTCCCCGTCTTCATCGTCTACCTGTTCGCCCGGCGCGCCCTGGTCCAGGGCCTCACGGGCTTGGGAGGGAAATGAACGGCCTCGGCAACTCCCCGAGCACGGCTCCCTGGCAGGACCCCGCACTGACGCCGGAGGCCAGGGCGGACGCCCTGATCGCGGTGATGACCCTGCGGGAGAAGACCGCCCAACTGGTCGGCGTCTGGGTGGGCGCCGACAGCGAGGGCGGAGAAGTCGCCCCGCACCAGCACGAGATGGAGCAGCCGCCCGACCTCGACGCCCTCCTGCCGCACGGGCTCGGCCAGTTGACCCGCCCGTTCGGCACCGCCCCGGTCGACCCGGCGCTCGGCGCGCTCTCGCTGCTGCGCACCCAGCAGCGGATCGCCGCCGCCAACCGCTTCGGCATCCCGGCGTTGGCCCACGAGGAGTGTCTGGCCGGCTTCGCCGCCTGGGGCGCGACCGCCTACCCCGTCCCCCTGTCCTGGGGCGCCACCTTCAACCCGGAGCTCGTCAAGGCGATGGCTGCGGCCATCGGGCGCGACCTGCGGGCCGTCGGCGTGCACCAGGGCCTCGCCCCGGTGCTCGACGTCGTCCGCGACGCCCGGTGGGGGCGGGTCGAGGAGACGATCGGCGAGGACCCGTACCTGGTCGCCACCGTCGCCACCGCCTACGTCCAGGGCCTGGAGTCGGCCGGGGTCGTCGCCACCCTCAAGCACTTCGCCGGGTACTCGGCCTCCCGCGCCGGACGCAACCTCGCCCCCGTCTCGATGGGCCCGCGCGAGCGCGCCGACGTCATCCTGCCGCCCTTCGAGATGGCCGTCCGGGAAGGCCGTCCGCGCTCGGTCATGCACGCCTACACCGACACCGACGGCGTCCCCTCCGCCGCCGACGAAGCCCTGCTCACCGGACTGCTCCGGCACACCTGGGGATTCACCGGCACGGTCGTCGCCGACTACTTCGGCATCGCCTTCCTCAAAACGCTGCACGGCGTCGCCGAGGACTGGTCCGACGCCGCCGCCCTGGCCCTGGCCGGCGGGGTCGACGTCGAGCTGCCGACCGTGAAGACCTTCGGGCAGCCGCTGCTCGACGCGGTCGCGGCGGGCAGCGTCCCGGAGGACGTGATCGACCGGGCACTGCGCCGCGTCCTCGCCCAGAAGGCCGAACTGGGCCTGCTGGACGCGGACTGGAGCCCCGTACCCGCCGCCCTCGCCGACGCGGACCCGAGCGAGCCGGAGGCGCTGCGCGGCACGGTGGACCTGGACCCGCCCGCCAACCGCGCGCTCGCCGCCGAAGTCGCCGAGCAGGCCGTGGTGCTGCTGCGCAACGACGGCCTGCTGCCGCTGCGCGGCCCCGCCCGGATCGCGCTGATCGGCCCCAACGCCGACGAACCCACCGCGGTGCTCGGCTGCTACTCCTTCCCCGTGCACGTCGGCGGACAGCACCCGAAGACCCCGCTCGGCATCGAACTCCCCACCTTGCGAGCGTCGTTGACGGAGGAGTTCGCTGACAGCGAGGTGCGGACGGTGCGCGGCGTGACGGTCGACGGCGAGGACACCGCCGGCATCGCCGAGGCCGTACGGGCCGCCCGGTGGGCCGACGTGGTGGTGCTCGCCCTCGGCGACCGGGCCGGGCTGTTCGGGCGCGGCACCAGCGGCGAGGGATGCGACGCCGCCTCGCTCGAACTGCCCGGCAGACAACGGGACCTGCTGGAGGCGGTGCTGGACTCCGGGACGTCCGTGGTGGTCACCCTGCTGGCCGGTCGGCCGTACGCGCTGGGCCGCGCGGTCACCGGAGCGGCAGGGATCGTCCAGTGCTTCTTCCCCGGCGAGGCCGGGACCCGGGCGCTCGCCGGCGTGCTCAGCGGGCGGGTCAACCCGTCCGGGCGCCTGCCCGTCTCCGTCCCCGCTCACCCCGCCGTCCAGCCCGCCACCTACCTGGCCGCCCGGCTGGCCCAGGCCGACGACGTCTCCAGCATCGATCCGACCCCCGCCTACGGCTTCGGACACGGGCTCGGCTACAGCGAGTTCGCGTGGTCCGGCCTGGACGTGCAGGTGGCGGAGACCGGGACCGACGGCGCGTTCCGGCTCGGCTTCGAGCTCCACAACACCGGCGCGCGGGCGGGGGCGGAGGTGGTGCAGCTGTATCTGCACGATCCGGTGGCAAGCGTCGTGCAGCCGGTGCAGCGGCTGGTCGGCTACCGGAGGATCCGGCTCGAAGCCGGAGCCGGCTGCCGGGTGGAGCTGACTCTTCCCGCCGACCTGGCGTCCTTCACCGGCCGCGACGGCAGGCGGATCGTCGAACCCGGCGCGCTGGAACTGAGGATCTCCGCCTCCAGCACCGACCACCGCCTGACCGTCCCGCTGCGCCTCACCGGCCCGCCGCGCCCGCTCGACCACACCCGCCGACTGCACCCGACCGTCGCCGTCCACGACCTCCCACAAGCCGCCACCCCGTAACGGAGGAGGCCCCTCGAACCCGACGGGCCGTGGCTCATTCGCCCGCGGCCACGGGCGCGGGCGCTCTCCGCTCAGGGTGGGCGGCCGCCGGTGTCCCGGGGTCAGCCGGTGATCGGCTGTGCGGGCAGCACGTGGTCACCGCCCTTGTCGGTGCTCAGGCACAGCGAGCAGACGGCCGCCTCATGGGTGGCACAGGCGGCCAGGTCGGGGCGCTCGTAGGGCTGGTGGCAGACGTGGCAGTCGAGAGTGACGGCGCTGGGATTGCCCGCGGCGTCGAGCAGGGGCTCGTCGATTCCGTCGCCGGTGCGGCGCAGGTAGTACCGGCCCTTGGTGACGGTCGCCATCAGCGGGGTGAGGACGAAGGCGATGACGGCGGCGGCCACGGGCGAGTACGGCTGGAGGGTGTCGCCGAGGGCGTGGAAGTACATGGCGATCGACAGGCCCGAGGCGGCGACGAAGGCCACCACGCCGACCGGGTTGACGGCGTACAGCATCCCGCGCCGGAACTCGGGCTGGAGCGGGGAGAGCTTCAGCAGGTACTTGTTGACGCCGATGTCGGTGGCGACGGTGACGACCCAGGCGATCGCGCAGTTCGAGTAGAAGCCCAGGATGCTGTTGAGGAAGCTGAACATGTCGGCTTCCATCAGGGCGAGCGCGAAGCCGAGGTTGACCAGGACGAAGACCATCCGGCCGGGGTAGTGCCTGGTGACCCGGGTGAAGGAGTTCGTCCAGGCCAGCGAGCCGGAGTAGGCGTTGGTGACGTTGATCTTGATCTGGCTGATCACGACGAGGGCCACCGCGAGCGGGATGACCAGCCAGGACGGCATCATCGCGTCGAAGGCGCCCTTGAACTGCCGGATCGGCTCCGGGGCGGCGGTGGCACCGACCCCGGCGATGATGTAGACGGCGAGGAAGACGCCGATGGCCTGCTTCAGGGCGCCGAGGACCACCCAGCCGGGACCGGCCATGATCACGGCGGTCCACCAACCGCGCTTGTTGGCCTCGGTCTTGGGCGGCATGAAGCGCAGGTAGTCGATCTGCTCGCCGATCTGCGCGATCAGGGACAGGCAGACACCGGCGCCGAGCAGGACGGAGGCGGGGTTGACGCCCCCCTCGCCGTCGGTGCCGGCGTAGGAGAGGAAGCGGTCGACGGTGCCGGGGTCGTCGGCGATCAGGTAGACCAGCGGGGCGACCATCAGCACCAGCCAGACCGGCGTCGTCCACACCTGGAGCTTGCTGAGCGCCTTCATGCCGAAGATCACCAGGGGGATCACCATCAGCGTGGAGACCGCGTAGCCCAGCCACAGCGGCAGCCCGAGGCCGAGCTCGAGGCCCTGGGCCATGATCGAGCCTTCGAGGGCGAAGAAGATGAAGGTGAAGCTCGCGAAGATGACGCTGGTCAGCACCGAGCCGTAATAGCCGAAGCCGGAGCCACGGGTGATCAGGTCGAGGTCGATGTTGTAGCGGGCTCCGTAGTAGGCGAGCGGGAAGCCGGTGACGAAGATGACCACTGCGGCCACCGCGATCGCGACAAGCGCGTTGCCGGTGCCGTGGGCCAGGCCGATGCCGGCGCCGATGGAGAAGTCGGCCATGTACGCGATGCCGCCGAGCGCGGTGGTCGCCACGACAATTGGGGTCCAGCGGCGGTAGCTGCGGGGCGCGAAGCGGAGGGTGTAGTCCTCCAGGGTCTCCTTCGTCGCCTGGCTCTTCTCGGCGTCGGGTGGTGTGGTCGTCGTCGGACGCGACTCGGTGGTGGTCATGGTCCGCCTTTCCGGGGTGCGGTGTGAGCGGACACGCTAGGAACCGCTTGTTTCCCCACGAGCCCGCGCGGTGTGAACGGCGCGTAACCGGATGCTCACCCGCGACGCCGCGCCGCGGCCCGCCGACCGCTTCGAACTCCCTCCAGGCCACCCGATCCACGCCGCATCGTGAGCTGCCACGAGCGGCTCCTCCTTCGAGTCGATACATGGGATGAATCCCGGGTGAAAGGCCACCCGAGGTGGCCAGAGGAAGGGCCGACGCGCGGCATAGTTCCAGGCAGTGTGCCGAGTTCAACGAAGGGAAGGCATTGGATCTCTTCCGAGACATGGGATCACCTGATACGTTGGCGCCGTGTCCCTGACTGACAGAGCCATCGCCCGCATCCGCCGGATGATCCAGGAGGGCGAGCTGGCCCCGGGTTCGAAGCTGCCCCCCGAGCAGCAGCTCGCGGCCGAGCTCGGCCTGTCCCGGAACCTGATGCGCGAGGCGGTCAAGTCGCTCGTCGTCGCCCGGGTCCTGGAGATCAGGCGCGGCGACGGCACCTACGTGACCAGCCTGGCGCCCGGTCTGCTGCTGGAAGGGCTCGGCGGCGCGGTGGAGCTGCTCCAGGGGGACACCGTCCTCGAACTCACCGAGGTGCGCAGGCTCTTCGAGCCGGTCGCCACCGCGCTGGCCGCCACCCGCATCACCGACGAGGACCTCGCCGAGGTGGAGCGTCACCTGGCGGCCATGCGGGACGCACGGGACGACGTCGAGCTGCTGACCCGGCACGACGCCGCCTTCCACCGGGCGGTGATCCGGGCCACCGGGAACGAGACCCTGGCCACCCTGCTGGAGCACATCTCCGGGCGCACGCTGCGGGCCCGGGTCTGGCGCGGGCTGGCCGACGCCGACGCGGCCGGGCGGACCATCGCCGAGCACGAGGCGATCCTCGACGCCCTCGTCGCCCGCGACCCGAACCTCGCCCAGGCCGCCGCCCTGATGCACGTCAACACCACCGAACGCTGGCTGCGCGAGCACCTGGCCGAGGGGGAGGAGATCCCGGCGGCGACGAGACCGCAGCCGGACCCCCTCCGCACCTGACCGACCGTCAACCACCGACCGAGGAGCGATGCGCGTGAGAGTCGACGCGCACCACCACATATGGGAGTCGGGCCGGCGCCCGCACTCCTGGCTCGACGCGCCGGAGCTGGCCTCCATCCGGCGCGACTTCGGGCCGGCCGACCTGGCCCCCCGGGCCCGGGCGACCGGCATCGACCGCACCGTGCTGGTGCAGGTGCTGCCGGACGCCGCGGAGACCCGGGAGTTCCTCGCCCTGGCCGCCGCCGAACCGCTGATCGCGGGCGTCGTCGGCTGGGCCGACCTCACCGCGCCCGGGATCGCCGACACCCTCGCCGCACTGCGGCGAGGGCCGGGCGGCGACCGGCTCGTCGGCATCCGGCACCTGGTCCAGGGCGAACCCGACCCGGCCTGGCTCGCCCGCCCCGACGTCCGGCGCGGACTGCGCGCGGTCGGCGACGCCGGGCTCTGCTACGACCTGCTCGTCCGGGCCCACCAACTGCCCGCCGCCATCGACGCGGTGCGCGCCCTGCCGGAGCAGCCGTTCGTCCTCGACCACCTCGCCAAACCGCCGATCGCGCGCGGAGAGCTGGAACCCTGGGCCGGCCGCCTGCGCGAACTGGCGCGTGAACCCAACGTCTCCTGCAAGCTCTCCGGCCTGGTGACGGAGGCCGACCCGGCCGGCTGGACCGTCGCCGACCTGCGTCCCTACGCGGAGACCGCCCTCGACGCCTTCGGACCCGAGCGGGTCATGTTCGGCTCGGACTGGCCGGTCTGCCTGGTGGCCGCCTCCTACGAACAAGTCGTCCACACCGCAGACGAGTTGACGGAAGGCCTGGAAGCGCACGAGCGTGCGCAGGTCTTCGGCGGCACCGCGGCCCGGATCTACGGGCTGGACGGACCGGCGCGGCCCGGCGACGGGGAGCCGCCGGCATGAAGGTCCGACTCGCCTACGGTGAGACCGGGCTCGACATCGACGTCGACCCGGCCGTCACCACCGTCGTGGAGCCGCTGCACCACTCCGGCGCCGCCGACGAGACGGCCGCGCTCCGCGCCGCGCTGCGCCGACCGGTCACAGGCCGGCCGCTGCGCGAGCGGGTCAGGCCCGGCCAGACGGTCGCCATCTCCGCCTGCGACGGCACCAGGCCCCAGCCGCGCCACCTGATGATCCCGGCCGTCCTGGCCGAACTCGACGGGATCGTCCGGCCCGAGGACGTGGTGATCCTGGTGGCCACCGGCACCCACCGCGGCAACGACCCGGACGAGCTGCGGCGGATGTTCGGCGACGAGGTGGTCGACCGGATCCGGATCGTCAACCACGACGCCCGCGACGACGCGGCGCTCGCGTGGGTGGGCCGCTGGGGCGACGACGTCCCGGTCCGGCTCAACCGCGAGTGGGTGGAGGCCGACGTCCGGATCACCACCGGTTTCGTCGAGCCGCACTTCTTCGCCGGTTTCTCCGGCGGCCCCAAACTGGTCGCCCCGGGCCTCGCGGGCCTGGAGACCGTGCTGGTCCTGCACGACGCCAAGCGCATCGGCGACCCCCGCGCGACCTGGGGCGTCACCCACGGCAACCCCGTCCACGACGACGTCCGCGCCATCGCGGCGGGCACCGGCGTCGACTTCGCGCTCGACGTCGTCCTCAACCGCGACCACCGCATCGTCGAGGCCTTCGGCGGCGACCTGCTGCCCATGCATGCCGCGGCCACCGCCGCCGCCCGCCGCATCGCGATGCGCCCGGTCGACCACCGCTTCGACGTCGTGGTCACCACCAACGCGGGACACCCGCTCGACCAGAACCTCTACCAGTCCGTCAAGGGCATGTCGGCCGCCCACACGGTGGTCAGGCCCGGCGGCCTCATCGTCTGCGCGGCCGAGTGCCGCGACGGCTTCCCCGACCACGGCTCCTACCGGGAGGTGCTCGCCTCGGCCCCCTCCCCGCAGGCCCTGCTCGCGGACATCGGGGCCAGGCCGCGGACCGTGCCCGACCAGTGGCAGGTGCAGGTCCAGGCCCGGATCCAGTCCTCCTGCCGGGTGGTGATGCACACCTCCCACCTCAGCGACGCCGACCTCGCGACCGCCCACCTGGAACAGACCGCCGACATCTCCGCGACGGTCGCCGAGGCACTCGCCGCCGCCGGCCCGGGCGCCCGCGCGTGCGTCCTGCCGGAAGGGCCCATGACGATCCCGTACCTGCGCAGCGGCGGAGCGTCGGCGCCATGACGCGAGGACAGGTCCTGCTGTGCCTGGACAAGTTCCGCGGCTCGGCCACCGCCGTGCAGGCGTGCCGCTGGCTCGCCGAGGGGATCCGGCAGGCGGCACCGGAGCTGAGCGTCCGCGAGGCACCGGTCGCCGACGGGGGCGAGGGGACGGCGGAGGCGTTCCTCGCGGCAGGCTTCGACGCGGTGCCGGTCCGGGTGAGCGGCCCGACGGGCGAGCCGGTCGACGCCCACCTGGCCGTCCGCGGCGACCGGGCGGTCGTCGAACTGGCCCAGGCCTCCGGACTGCACCTGCTGCCCGAGGACGGGCACGCGCCGCTGACCGCGTCCACCTACGGCACGGGCGAACTGCTGCGCGCCGCACTGGACCTGGGCTGCCGGGAGATCGTCCTCGCCGTGGGCGGCAGCGCCACCACCGACGGCGGCGCAGGTCTGCTCCGGGCCCTCGGCGCGCGCGTCGTCGACGCCCGCGGCGCCGAACTCCCGCCCGGCGGCGCGGCCCTGGCCCACGCGGACCGGGTCGACCTCTCCGGCCTGGACCCCCGCCTCCGCGGCGTCCGGCTCGTCCTGGCCTCCGACGTCGACAACCCGCTGCTCGGCGACGACGGCGCGGCCGCCGTCTTCGCCCCGCAGAAGGGGGCCGACCCGGGCCAGGTCGCGGTACTCGAAGCCGGGCTCGCCCGCTTCGCACGACTCGTCGCGGCGCGGCTGGGAACGGACCCGTCCGACCGGCCGGGAGCCGGGGCGGCCGGCGGCGCCGGGTTCGCGGCGCTGGTCCTCGGCGCGAGCCGGCGCCCGGGCGTCGACGTGCTGCTGTCCGAGCTCGGCCTGGACGCCGCGCTGGCCTCGGCGAGCCTCGTCGTGGTGGGCGAGGGCTGCCTCGACGCGCAGAGCCTGCGCGGCAAGGCGCCGATCGGCGTGGCCGACCGGGCCCGCCGCGCCGGCGTCCCGGTCACCGCCGTCGCCGGACGCGTGGAGGTGTCGCCCGCCGAGCTCGCCGCCCACGGCATCACATCGGCCCACTCCCTCACCGACCGGGCCGGCAGCCCCGCGACCGCGATGGCCGAGACGCGACGCCTGCTCCGGGAGACCGGCGCCGAGCTCGCCCGCCGGCACTCTTCCTGACCACAGCACCCCCCGAGGAGCAGAGCCGCATGCACCCCACCCGCGTCCACGACCTCGGCTTCGCCCAGGTGGACATCGGCCGCGAACAGCGCCAGGGACTTCCCGAGGTCGTCTACGGGCCCGGCAAGACGCCCGGCCAGATCCGCGCGATCGTCGCCGAACTGCTGCGCGACAACTCCGGCCCGGTCCTCGTCACCCGGGTGGACCCCGGGACCGCCGGGGAGGTCCTCGACCACCTGCCCGTGGGTTCGTACGACGCCACGGCCGGCCTGCTGGTCTGGCGCCCGGCCGAGACGAACGGCTTCGCGCTGACCGTCGTCTCCGCCGGGACCTCCGACTGGCCGGTGGCCGCGGAGGCCGCCGCCGTGGCCGAAGCCGTCGGACTGGCCGTCACCACCGTGCAGGACGTGGGCGTCGCGGGCCTCCAGCGCGTGCTCCGCGTCCAGGAACAGCTGCGGGCCAGCGACGCGGTCGTCGTGGTGGCCGGCATGGAGGGCGCCCTCGCCAGCGTCGTGGGCGGCCTCGTCGGCTGCCCGGTGATCGCCGTGCCCGTCTCCACGGGCTACGGCGCGTCCCTCGCCGGTGTCACGGCCCTGCTGGCCATGCACGCCTCCTGCGCCGCCGGCATCACCGTGGTCAACATCGACTCGGGCTTCGGCGCGGCGATGGCCGCGCACCGGCTCGCCTGGGCGGGGAGCAGGCGCGCGTGATCTGCTGGATCAACCCGTTCACCGGCCTCGCCGGCGACATGCTCCTCGGCGCCCTGCTCGACGCCGGGGCCCCGCTGGAGCAGGTGCGGGCCTCGATCGCCGCCACCGGCCTCCCGGGCTGGGAGCTCCACGCCGAACGGGTCACCGTGCACGGGCTCACCGCCACCAGCGCCCGGGTGCGGGTGACGGACACCGCCACCGAGCGGCGCGCCGCCGAACTGCTGGAGCTGGCCGCCGCCGCGCGGCCCGAGCCGGTGGCCGCGCTCGCCACCGCGGCGCTCACCGCGATCGCCCGCGCCGAGGGCCGCCTGCACGGCACCGATCCCGGCGAGGTCCACCTGCACGAACTCGGCGGCCACGACGCCCTCGTGGACATCGTCGGCGTCGCCGCCGCCCTCCACGCCCTGGGCGTCACGGAGGTGGTCTGCGCGCCGCTCCCGCTCGGCGTCGGCAGCGTCCACGCGGCGCACGGACTGCTGCCCTGCCCCGCCCCCGCCACGCTGGAGCTGCTGTCCGGCGCGGTGGTGACCGGCACCGACCTGCGCGGGGAGACCGTCACACCGACCGGGGCCGCCCTGCTCCGCGCCGCCGGCGCCCGCTACGGCCCGCCGCCCACGATGACGCCGGTGGCGACGGGCTACGGCGCCGGCACCCGCGTC
This sequence comes from Kitasatospora sp. NPDC057904, assembly GCF_042887925.1. NCBI lineage: Bacteria > Bacillati > Actinomycetota > Actinomycetes > Kitasatosporales > Streptomycetaceae > Kitasatospora > Kitasatospora sp. NPDC057904. The sequence continues at coordinate 131,637 of NZ_JBHVOL010000002.1, read as the reverse complement.
CTCGCCGACCGGCCGAACGTCGTCGCCGTCACGCTGGGCCGCCCGCTGCCCCCGTCCGGCGCGGAACCGGCGGGCGCGGTCGGGGCGGGCGGCGCCGCCGAGGCGGTCGAGACCGTGGTGACCCTGGAGACCAACCTCGACGACGTCACGGGCGAGACCCTCGCCCACACCATCGCGCGGGCCCTGGCCGAGGGCGCGCTCGATGCCTGGACGACGACGGCCGTGATGAAGAAGGGCCGCCCGGCGCACGTGCTCCACGTCCTCGCCCGGCCCGAGACCGCCGCGCACCTCCGGGAGCTGGTGCTCGCCGAGACGGGAACGCTCGGCGTCCGCCAGACCGTCCAGACCCGCGTCGCGGCCCCTCGGCGGACCGGCACCGTCGAGGTCGACGGCATGCCCGTCCGGGTCAAACAGGGCCCGTACGGGGCCAAAGCGGAGTACGACGACGCCGCGGCCGCCGCGCGGCGAACCGGCCTCCCGCTGCGCACCGTCGCCGACCGGGCGCGGCGGCTGGCCGAGCAGGACCACCCGGATCGATGGACGCAGGAGGACGGAACGCCGTGACCAGTGAACCCGGGGGCGGTGACGCCGTCGAGGAGAAGGCCGCCGCGCTGCTGTCGGCGGTGCGCGAAGCGGGGCCCGTCGCCGTCGCGTACTCCGGCGGCGTCGACTCCGCCCTCGTCCTCGCGGCCGCCGCCCGCGCGCTGGGGCGGGGCGGCGTGCTCGCCGTGACGGCCGTCTCGGAGAGCCTCGCCTCCGGCGAGCTCGCCGCGGCCCGAGCGCTGGCCGACACCCTCGGCGTGACACACCTGTCTCCCCGCACCGAGGAGCTGAACCGCCCCGGCTACCGCGCCAACGGGCAGGACCGCTGCTACTTCTGCAAGTCCGAGGTGCTCGACGTCATCGCCGCCGTCGCCCGCGAACACGGCTTCGACCAGGTCGCCACCGGCACCAACACCGACGACGCGGCCGATCCCTTCCGGCCCGGCATCCGAGCCGGGCGGGAGCGCGGGATCCGCACGCCCTTGCTGGACGCGGGCCTCGGCAAGGCGGACGTACGCGCCGTCAGCCGCCTGTGGTCCCTCCCGACCTGGGACAAGCCGGCCACCCCCTGCCTGGCCAGCCGCATCCGCTACGGCATCCCCGTCACCGGCCACCGCCTGGCGCGCGTCGACCGCGCCGAACGGGCGGTGCGCGAGGCGCTCGCCGGCGCCGGACTGCGCTCCGGGCAACTGCGCGTGCGCGACCTCGGCGACACCGTCCGGGTTGAACTCGACGCCGAAGTGGTCCCCGCCGCAGCGGAGTTGACCTCCCTGGCCGACGTGCTGGCCGCCGCCGGCTTCGGTGCGGCGCCGGTCGTGATCGACGGCTTCGCCTCCGGCCGGCTCAACCACGAGCGGCCGCCCGTCACCGAGGAGTCCTGAGATGCCCACCGGCCCGTCCGGACACCGGCCGCCGCAGAGTCGTCGCTACCGTCCCCTGAACACCTTCTTCCGGCCCGTCCACCCGGACGACGGCCCCCGCCCCGCCCACGACCGGAAGGACGCCGCGCCGATGGACACCGCGCCGATGAACACCGCGCCGATGGACACCGCGCCGATGAACACCGCGCCCACGGACACGCAGCACCCCGCCACGGATCCGCTCTGGTACCGGCGCCCCGCCGACGGCCTCCTGGAGGCACTGCCGCTCGGCAACGGCCGTCTCGGCGCCATGACCTACGGAGGCGTGCGCACCGAGCGGATCGAGCTCAACGCGGACACCCTGTGGTCCGGCGGCCCCGGCCCCCGCGACCGGGCCGGCGCCGCCGACCACCTGCCCGCCCTGCGGGAGGCGGTGCGCGACCGCGACCACGCCGGCGCCCACGCGATCGCCACCGCCCACTTCCAGGGCCCCGACACCGAGGCCTACCAGCCGCTGGGCACCCTCCTGCTGACCTTCCCGTCGCTCGGCGAGGACGGCGAGGACGGCGAGGACGGCGCGGCCGACTACCGGCGTGCCCTGGACCTCGACGAGGCCGTGCACACCGTGTCGTTCACGGCAGGAGGAGTCCGCTACCGGCGGGAGAGCTTCGTCTCCGCCCCGGCGGGCGTCCTGGCCGTCCGCCTCAGCGCGGACGCCCCCGGCGCCCTGACCTTCCGTACGAGCCTGACGACGCCCCACCCGGCCACGGCCACCTCCGCCGATGCGGCGGCCCTGTCGGTCCACGGGCGCGCCCCGGCGAGCGTCGCGAGCTGGCTCGGCGGCACGGACACCGTCTACCGGGACGACGAGGGCACGGGCTTCGCCGCCGAGATACGCGTGCGGACGGTCAACGGAACCGCCCGCGCCGTGGACGGCGGGATCGAGGTCACCGGTGCCGACGAGGCCGTGCTCCTGGTCTCCGTCGGCACCGGGTACCAGGACTGGCGGCAGCGGCCCGACGGGCCCGAGGCGGCGCTCGCCGAGGCCCGCAAGTGGCTCGACGACGCCGGGGGACAGGACTTCCACACGCTGCGCGCCGCCCACGTGGCCGACCACCGGCGGCTCTTCGGCGCGGCCTCCCTCCGGCTCCCCGGCGCGGGGCCGGCGGCGGAGCTGCCGACCGACGAGCGCCTCGCCGCCGCCAACGCGGGCACCGCCGACCCGGGCCTCGCCGCCCAGTTGTTCGCCTACGGCCGCTACCTGCTCATCGCCTCCTCCCGGCCCGGGACCCAGCCCGCCAACCTCCAGGGCATCTGGAACACCTTCGTCACGCCGCCGTGGAACTGCGACTGGACGTCGAACATCAACCTCCAGATGAACTACTGGCCCGCCGAGACGACGGGTCTGTCCGAGTGCCACGAGCCGCTGTTCGACCTCGTCGCGGACCTCGCCGAGTCCGGGCGTTCCACCGCGCGGGCGTACTACGACGCGCCGGGCTGGTGCTGCCACCACAACGTCGACATCTGGCGCGCCACCAACCCGGTGCTGGGGGAGCCGATGTGGTTCCACTGGCCCATGGCCGGGCCGTGGCTGGCCGCCCACCTGTGGGACCACCACCTCTTCCACGGGGACCGCGCCTTCCTCGCCGACCGCGCCTACCCCGTCATGCGGGAGGCCGCGCGCTTCCTCACCCACCTCCTCGTCGAGGACGCGGACGGCACGCTGGTGACCAGCCCGTCCACGTCGCCCGAGCACAGCTTCCGGCTCGGTGACGGCACCCTGGCCGCCGTCTCCGCCGGCTCCACGATGGACCACTGGCTCGCCGCCGAACTGCTCGACAACACCGTCGCCGCCGCCCGCGAACTCGGCGTCGACCACGACCTGGCGGAGGACCTGGCCCGGACCCGCGCCCGCCTGCGGCCCCCGTCCATCGCCGCCGACGGCCGCCTCCTGGAATGGCGGGACGACCTCCCCGACGAGGACCCGGGGCACCGGCACCTCTCCCACCTGTACGGCCTCTACCCGGGCAGCGCCGTCGACCCGCTCGCCGACGCCTCCCTGGTGGACGCGACGCGCCGCGCCCTGGACCGCCGGCTGGAACACGGCGGAGGCGGCACCGGCTGGAGCCTCGCCTGGGTGGCCGCGCTGGCCGCCCGCCTCGGCGACGGCCCCCTGGCCGGCCACGCCGTCGACCGCCTGCTCGCGACCTCCGTCGCGGCCAACCTCTTCGACCTGCACCCGCCGCAGCTGTTCCAGATCGACGGCAACTTCGGCATCACCGCCGCCATCGCCGAGACGCTCCTGCAGAGCCACAACGGCATCGTGCGGCTGCTGCCCGCCCTGCCGCCGTCCTGGCCGGACGGCGACGTCCACGGCCTGCGCGCGCGGGGCGGCATCACGGCCGGCCTGAGCTGGCGCCGGGGCGCGCTGACCGGCGCCGAGCTGCACGCCGTCCGGGACACGACGGTCGACCTGTACCTGCCCGAGCGGACGGGCCGTCCGGTGGCGGCCGATCGGGAGGGCCGCGACGCCGCACTCGTCCCGGTTCCCGGTGACCCCCGGCGCTTCCGGCTCCACCTCCCGGCCGGCAGCCGCTGCCGGCTCGCCTTCTCCGGCCCGGCGGGCAGCCAGGTTTAGTGGTGGGGCGGGGGAGGGAGGGTGTCGGCGCTCGGGGCCGTCTCCGGCCAGACCAGCAGGACGGGACAGGGGGCGTGGTCGACGACGAAGCGGGTGGCCGGCCCGAGGCTGTGAGGCCCGAGGCGCGTGCGGTCGCCGTCCCGGGCGAGGACGAGCAGCTCGGCCCCCTCCGCCGCGGCGACGACCTCGCGCTCGGTGCGGCCGCTGCGCTCCACCGGGGTGCAGGGCCGTCCCAGCCGCTCGGCCGCCGCATCGAGGAGGTGCCGGCCCGAGGCGGCTGCCAGACCCTCCATCCGGGTGCCGGGATCACGCTCGGGGTGCCCGCGCCCGAGCAGCCCGGCGAAGGCGCCGTGCGCGGCGCCGGGCACCTCCCGGCCGCTGACATGGAGCAGGACGATCCCGGCGTCCCGCGGCGCGTGCGTCCGGGCGGCGTCGACGCAGGCGGGCCAGGTGCCCTCGGTGATCCAGACGACGACGGTCACGGTGTCAACCTCCGATGGTCTGCAACGACCCCCACAGTGCCACCACGGCCAGCAGCAGCGCAGCGGGCACGACGAGCAGCCCGAGCCGGGTGAACTCGCCCAGGCCGATGTCGGTGTCGTGCTCGCGGACGATGCGCCGCCACAGCAGCGTGGCCAGGGACCCGGCGTAGGTGAGGTTGGGTCCGATGTTCACCCCGAGCAGCACGGCCAGCACCGCGCCGGGCCCTGCCGGGGCGGCCAGTGGCAACAGGACGAGGGTGGCGGGCAGATTGTTGATGACGTTCGCCAGGACCGCCGCCAGCGCCGCCGTGCCGAGCAGCGCGGGCAGCGCGGTGCCCTGCGGGACGAGGTGCCCGAGCGCGGAGGCGAGCCCGTTGTCGACCACGGCCCGCACCACGACGCCGAGCGCCAGCACGAAGGCCAGGAACGGCACGGCGGCCGAGCGCACGACCGCGACCGGGGTGGTGCGCCGCCGGACCAGCGCGCGGACGGCGAGCACGAGGGCACCGGCCAGGGCCGCCCACGCCGGGTCGAGCCCGAGCACGGAGGTGAGGATGAACCCGCCCAGCGTGCCGATGACGGTGGCGAGGGCGAACAGCGGCATCTCCGGCGGCGCGAGGTCGGCCGGGGCCGGGGCGCCCGCGTCCAGGTCGGCGGCGAAGAACCGGCGCAGCACCGCGTACTCGACGGCGATGGCCGCCAGCCACGGCAGCGTCATCAGGGCGGCGAAGCGGGTGAAGCTCAGCCCGCTGGCCGCGAAGGCCAGCAGGTTGGTCAGGTTGGAGACCGGCAGCAGGAGCGAGGCGGTGTTCGACAGGTGCGTGCAGGCGTAGACGTGCGGCTTGGGCCGGGCGCCGAGCCGCGCCGCAGTGGCGAACACCACCGGGGTGAGCAGCACCACGGTGGCATCCAGGCTGAGCACGGCCGTGATCACCGAGGCGACCACGAACACCTGCGCCAGCAGCCGGCGCGGCCGCCCGGCGGCGGTGCGGGCCATCCAGGCCCCGCAGGCGTGGAACAGGCCCTCGTCGTCGCAGAGCTGGGCCAGCACGAGCACGGCTGCCAGGAAGCCGACCACCGGCCCGAGCCGCTGCACCTCGGCCAGGGCGTCCGACGGCGAGATCGCGCCGACGGCGACCACCAGCCCCGCCGCCGGCACGGCGACCACCGCCTCCGGCCACCCCCAGGGCCGCACCACCGCGCAGACCAGGACCAGGATCAGCAGGCCGACGGACAACGCCTCGGCGAACGACGTACTCAGGGTCTTGCTCCCATTCGGGCGGTGGTGACGATCGACGGCCCCATCGAATCAGACACCTCGGGACCGCTGCGCACCAGCTCGGACCCCGTGTCGACCGGGACCGCACCGGCAGAGTCGTCGAGTCGACCGTCAACTGTCGACTCGCGCCAGGTGACCGCGGACGGCGTCCAGGGTGGTCGCGACGAGGAGCGACTGCGCGACCGGGACGAGGCGGGCCGTGGTGTCGCCCTGCACGGCGGAGTCGACGGACTCGACCATGAGGCGGTAGGGATCCTGGGCCGGGTAGTCGCGGCGGTCTCCGCCGGTGGTGGTGAGCGTGCTGGGGGCGGAGCCGGCGCAGAACGCCGGTGGGGTGAGGGTGATCGAGCCGCCCGTGCCGGTGGTGGTGAACGTCTCGGCCGTGCGGCCGACGAGTGAGCAGTCGACCTCGGCCATTCCCCGGCCGGGGAACTCCAGCAGGAACCGGGTGACGGAGTCGGTGGAGCCGGGGCCCCAGCGCTCCTGTTCGGCCCGCAGGACCGTCGGCGCGCGCCAGCCGAACGCGGCGAGTGCGGCGGAGACGGCGTAGTAGCCGACGTCGTAGAGGGCCCCTCCGCCGAGGGCGGCGTCGAGGCGGTAGTTGCCGGGGGCGGGGGCGAGACCGTCGAACCGGGCGGTGACGGTGTGGACGGTGCCGATCGCGCCGCGGGCGACCAGGTCTTCGAGGTCCCGGGTGCGCGGGTGCCAGCGGTTCCAGGCGGCCTCGACGAGCAGCCGTCCGGCGGCGCGGGCCGTCGCGGTCATGGCGGAGACGTCGGCGACGCATCCCGCCCGATCGGCGACCGGGCGGGATCTCCTTGATCTGGAGGGGAACCGGAGAGCGACTACCCGAGGGCCCGCTGGTGCTTGCCGCCGCCGTCCAGCCCCATGAAGTGGATGGCGTAGGCGGCCATCTGCGTGCCCTGGATGGGAAGTTGGTGCCCGGCGCCGGCGATGCTGTACGTCTCGACCTGGGTGATGCCGGAGCCGTTGGCGTACCGGGCCCGGTTCCAGTCGGCGGCCGGGGTGTCGGTCGACGACGGGCTCTGCCTCACCCCGAGGACGTTCGTCCACTGCTTGGTCTCTTCACCGAGATCGTTGTGGCTCAGGATGGGGTCGGCGGTGCCGTGCCACAGCTGCACGCGGGGGCGCGGCCCGGTGTAGCCGGGATCGGCACCGCGCACCAGGTCGCCCCACCGCTGCGCGGTCATGGAGACCCGGCCCCCGGCGCAAGGGCCGTTCCAGCCGCGCACGGTGCCCGTGTAGAAGCAGTGGTAGGGCACGCCCATGAACGCCGAGCCGGCCTTGAACACGTCCGGGTAGTCCGCGAGCATGACGTTGGTCATCATCCCTCCCGACGACTCGCCGGTGACGTACACGGCGTTGCGGTTCCCGCCGTAGCGCTGCTCGGCGTACGTGATCATCGACATCAGCCCGACCGGGTCACTGCCGCCGTTGCGCGTCAGCGCCTGGTCGGACGAGACGTCCCAGCAACTGCCGCCGGGGCTGGTCGAGGGGTAGATGACGATGAACCCGTACCGGTCGGCCAGCGCGGCGAAGTCGGTGCTGGAGTACAGGTAGGGGCCCGAGCCCTGGCAGCCGTGCAGTGCCAGCAGGATCGGCGGGTTGGCCTTGGCGCTGTTCGGGACGTACAGGTACATCTGCAGGCCGGTCGGGTTGGTGCCGAAGCCCGTGATCCGGGTCAACGAGGCGGCGCCGGCCCGGGGCGCGTTGGACACGTTCACACCGAGTGCGGCGCCGACCGCCAGGAGTATGGCGAGCAGGCGGGTCGTCAGGTACCGGGAACGCAGCATGGAACCTCTTTCTCCGCGGGCTGTTGACAGCGGCGGGCGGTGAGCAGGTCACGCATGTGAGCGCTCACATCGGTGCTCGCGCTCACGGCGTCGCCCTTGCTCTTGTTTCCGGAGTGTTTCGGACTGTTGACGCTGCATCAGCGACTGCGACCTCGTCAAGGAGTGGCTGGGCTTCTTCCCGGCTTCCAGGCTTCCAGGCGATACAGGCCGATCGGCGCGATCCCACTGGTGAAAGTTTCACGGTGACGCCGGTGCGGACGGTCTTCGGGGCCCGGCGCGGGTGGAGCGGCCCGGATCGAGTCAGGGATCGCCTGACATCCCATGTCTGTTGCCGTTAGGTCAGATGAATCACGCCACTGTTGGGCGGCTGCTCGGCAGAAGCTGTCGAAACTCTGGACAAGCACCCGATGTTTGGGCCTTAATCCATCCCATGTCATGGACGTTTCCGACGCATGTCCTTTTGGAGAGGTGACCCCTTGTCCCGCAGTCCTTCAGGCGACACCCGGCCGGTCGGCCGGTGGCGGACCGCACTCGCCGGACTTCTCGCCCTGCTCGGCGCCTTCGCGGCGGTGCTGCTGCCCGCCGCACAGGCCCAGGCGGCCTCGGCCCCGGTGCAGTTCACCCTGGGCGGCGCCCGCACCGACCAGAACGGCAACGCGCTGCAGCTGCACGGACTGGGCATCCTCAAGGTGGGGAGCACCTGGTACGGCTTCGGCGAGGACAAGACCGGTGAGACGTCGGCGAACACCTCGTTCCAGGACATCCCCTGCTACACCTCCGGCGACCTCGGCGCCTGGACCTACCAGGGCGTGGCACTGGCCAAGCAGAGCAGTGGAGATCTGGGGCCGAACCGGGTCGTCGAGCGGCCGAAGGTCATCTACAACGCGTCGACCAGCACGTACGTGATGTACGTTCACATCGACAGCGGCGACTACTCCGAGGCCAAGGCCGGTGTTGCCACCAGCAGCACCCCGTGCGGCCCGTACGTCTACCGGGGCAGCTTCCGGCCGCTGGGCAACGTCAGCCGTGACCTGGGCCTGTTCCAGGAGTCCGACGGCACGGGCTACCTGCTGACCGAGGACCGCAACAACGGCGGCCTGCGGATCGACAAGCTCTCCGCCGACTACCTCTCGGTCGACAGCCCGGTCGCGCTCCTGGGCGGCGGCAGCATCGAGTCCCCGGCCATGGTGAAGGTGGGCGGCATCTACTACCTGCTGGGGTCGCACCTGTCGGGCTGGTACCTCAACGACAACGTCTACGCCACCGCGACGTCCCCGAGCGGACCGTGGTCGGCCTGGCGGGACCTGGCCGCCCCCGGCACCAATACCTACGGGAGCCAGACGGCCAACATCATCACCGTCCAGGGCACTTCGGGCACCACGTACATCTACGCGGGGGACCGCTGGGACACCGGCGACCTGGGCGGATCCAGGCTGATCTGGCTCCCGCTGACCATCAGGGGGACGACGCTGAACCTCGGCCAGTACCCCACCTGGTCCCTCGACACGTCCGCGGGCACCTGGTCGGCCGGCAGCGGCCTCCCCTCCGCCGGCACCTACACCCTGACCAACGCGGCCAGTTCGATGCCGCTGGACGTGTCCGGTGCCTCCACCTCCGCCGGAGGCGGGGTCATCCAATGGCCGTCGACCGGCGGTGCCAACCAGAAGTGGACGCTCACCAGGGTCGCGGACAACGTCTACACCCTGACGAGCGCCAACAGCGGACTGTGCCTGGACGTCCCCGGCTACTCGACCGCCACCGGCGTGCAGTTGCAGCAGTGGACCTGCAACGGCGGCACCAACCAGCAGTGGGCGCTGGACCTCGTCGGCGGCAAGTACGTGCTGGTCGGCATCGCCAGCGGCTTGACCATCGGCACCGGCGGCTCGACCACGCAGGGCGGGGCCGTGGACCAGGAGCCGGGCGGCAGTTCGAGCGCCGCCAGTGAGAGCTGGACCCTTTCCTGACCGGCTGACGGCAGCGGGCCCGGTCGGCAGCCGGGCCCGGCCGGCAACGGGCCCGTCCGGGGACTCCAACACCACCGTTCAGACTCGAACCGGAGGAACAACAGTGCCGGACCCCATCTCGCGCAGGTCGCTTCTCGTCGGCATGGCGGCCATGACGGTTGCCGCGACGGTGGTCCCGGTCGCCGTGACGGCGCCCGCGTACGCCGCGACGGCGGCGGACCCGCTGCCGCTGCCTCCCCTGCGGATCCCGCAGACCGACCTGGGCCTCGAACAGCAGCCGGACGCCAAGATCCAGTGGCTGATGGACGCCAAGCTGGGGATGTTCATCCACTGGGGCGTGTACGCGGGCCCGGCCAAGGGCGAGTGGTACATGCACAGCGCCGCGGTCACCCCGGCGGACTACCGCAAGTACGTCACCGACGCGACGAGCGAGCAGTTCACCGCCGATGCCTACGACCCGGCGGCGTGGGCCCGACTGGCCAAGGACTTCGGGGCGAGGTACACGACGCTCACGACCCGCCACCACGACGGCTTCGCGCTGTGGCCGCTGAACCACCCCGACAGCTGGAACTCCGGGCAGGCGCCCCTCAGCCATGACTTCGTGAAGGACTATGTGGCGGCGGTGCGGGCGGCCGGCCTGAGGGTGGGCCTCTACTACTCGCCGATCGACTGGCGCTACCCCGGTTACTACGATGTGAGCGGTACCAACTGCGCAGCGAACCCTTGGGGTTACACCACCGATCCCGCGCACAAGGAGAACGCGCGGATCATGAAGACCGAGGTGTACGAGTCGGTCAAGGAACTCGTCACCCGGTACGGCGTGATCGACGACCTGTGGTGGGACGGCGGCTGGATCGCCGAGCAGGGCACCGACGCGGCCGGCGCCTTCTTCTGGGAACCCGGCCGGTTCCGCGACACCGCCAACCAGTGGCCGGTGGACGCCGCCTACGGCGAGACGGACGCCGACGGCAGGCCGCTGGGCCTGATGGGCATGGTCCGCAAGCACCAGCCCGACATCGTCGCGACCTCGCGCTCCGGCTGGAAGGGCGACTACGACAGCGACGAGGGCCCGGGGGTCCCGACCGGGGCGGTCCGCACGGGCAGGCTCGTCGAGAAGGTCTTCAGCATCATCGGCACGTGGGGCTACTCCAACTCCTCCGTCATGGGCTACGGCACCGCGATGGACATCCTGGTCAACTGCTGGGTGCGGAACATGACCGTGATGGTCAACGTCGGCCCGGACCGGCACGGCACCGTCTCCGACGCCCAGGCCGCCCTGCTGCGGCAGATCGGCTCCTTCATGAGCGCCTGCGGCCGGTCCGTCTACGGCACCCGCGGCGGGCCGTGGAACCCGCTCGACGGCCAGTACGGCTACACGTACAAGGACGACACCTTCTACGTCCACCTGCTGCCCGGCTACAGCGGAACCACCTTCACCACCCCGCCGATCGGCGACGCGCAGGTCACCCGCGTGTTCGACGTGCGTTCCGGCGGAAACCTCGGCTACACCGTCAGCGCCGACGGCCGGGTCGCCGTCGCCGGCATCGACCGCACCACCCACCCTCAGGACAGCGTCGTCGGCGTTGTCCTCGACCGCAGCGTGCAGCCCGCCGACGTCGCGGTCGCCGTCGGCGCGACGGCGACCGCCGACAGCGAGGAGAGCTCCAAGGGCAACACCGCGGCCAAGGCCGTCGACGGCGCCACCTCCACCCGCTGGTGCGCGAACGACGGCGGCACCGGCCACTGGCTGAAGGTCGACCTGGGCTCGACCCGTTCCCTGACCGGCACCCGGATCGCCTGGGAGCTGGACCGGACCAACTACCGGTACAAGATCGAGGGCTCCACCGACGACGCAGGATGGACCACGCTGGCCGACCTCACCGCGACGACCGGCACCAGCCAGGTCCAGGTCGCCCAGTTCCGCACCCGGGCACGGTACGTGCGCGTCACCGTCACCGGGCTGCCGGACGGCGTCTGGGCGTCCATCAGCACCCTGGAGCTCTACGACCGGCCCTTCGGCGCGGACCTGGGCACGTTCACACTGGTCAACCGCCGCAGCGGCAAGGTGCTGGACGTCGGCGACGCCTCCACCGCCGACGGCGCCGGCCTCGTCCAACGGCCCTGGACCGGCGGCGCCGACCAGCAGTGGAAGCTCCTGCCCAACGCGGACGGGTCCTACCGGCTGGCCAACGCCAAGAGCGGCAAGGTGCTCGACAGCCCCGGCAACTCCGTCCAGGGCGCGAGCCTCGACCAGTGGACCGGCGACGGTGGCGACAACCAGTCGTGGCAGCTCGTCCCCTCCGCGACCGGCGGCTACTACCGGCTCGTCAACGTCCGCAACGGGTGGTGCGCCGACGTCAAGGACGCCTCCACCGCCGACGGCGCCCAGGTCATCCAGTGGACCATCACCGGAGGTGACAACCAGGACTGGCAGATCGTCGCCCTGTGACGGGGGCCGCTGTCGTGATCGCGGCATTCGGCCGCTGTTCAGCGCGGCGTGGCCACGTGGATGACCTGCGACAAGGTTCGGTCCCTAACGTCCGGTGAACCGTCCGGGGCCACACCACTCCTTGGAGCGATCATGCACGATTCCCATCCGTCCGACGCGTGCGCCTGCCCCCGGACCGCGGAACTCGACGGGGGCGGGGCAGCGGCGGCGAGCCGGCGGCGGTTCCTGCGCGGGGCCGGGCTGCTGGGGGCCGGGGTCGGCTCGGCGGGGCTCGGGCTGTTCGGCGTCGCCGCCCCCGCCGAGGCCGACGTCAAGCCCCGTACCCGCCCCGAGGGTTGGGAGCCCGACCCGGACAGCCGGCAGTTCACCTTCGTCGTCATGCCGGACACGCAGTACCTGTTCGACGAGGACCGGATCCACCCCGCCCCGCTGGAGGCGTCGTTCCGCTACGTCCTCGACGGCGGGACGAACCGCGAGGGTGGCGGGGACGACAACATCGTCTTCCTCGCCCACCTCGGCGATGTGACCGAGCACGGGCTGCCGGCCGAGTACGCCGCCGCGACGAAGTCCTTCGCGCTGCTCGACGACGCCGGCGTCGCCTACGGCGTGCTCGCGGGCAACCACGACGTCCGCTCCTCGACCGACGACCAGCGCGGCAGGACCCCGTACCTGGACACGTTCACCGCGGCGAGGGCCGCCCGCACGCCCGGTTACCGGGCATCCAGCCCCGACGGGTACAACACCTGCCACGTCTTCACGGCGGCCGGCCGCGAGTGGATGGTCCTCTCCCTGGACTGGCGCCTGTCGGACGCGGGGTTCGCCTGGGCGAACAGGATGATCGCCGAGAACCCGAAGCTGCCGGTCATCCTCACCACCCACGAGATGGCCTACGCGGACGACAGCGGCAAGGCGAACCTGTCCGACTACGGGAAGCGCCTGTGGGAGAAGCTCGTCAGCGGCAACGACCAGGTGTTCCTCACCGTGAACGGGCACTACTGGCCGCCCGGCCGCACCGTCCTGCGGAACAAGGCCGGGAACGATGTGCACGTTCACATCACCAACTACCAGGACCGCTACTACGGCGGCGCCGCGATGATCCGCACCTACCGCTTCGACCTCGACCGGAACACGATCGACGTGTCGACGTTCTCGCCCTGGATCCTGGAGACGGCAGCGGAGGAGCGCAACGCCCTGGCCGCCCGGGAGGCCGAACTGACCTCCGATGTCGACCGGTTCTCGATCCCGATCGCCTTCGAACGCCGCTTCGCCGGCTTCGCCCCCGTCCCGCCGCGTCCGGCTCGCCCCGCGAGCGAGCTGCTCGTCCGCGACACCCTCGCCTACTGGCGCTTCGACGGCGGGGGCAAGGCCGGCACCGGCGTCCTGCAGACCGTCCGGGACCTGACCGGCCAGGGCAACGACCTGGTCCGCCAGGCCACCCCGGGCGCGCCCGACACCGCACTCGCGTGCTCGTCCGACCACCACCCGGACCAGCCCGGGCACGGCAGCCTGCTCTTCGACAGCCGCAACAAGCCGCCGGTCGGCGCGTACCTCCAGACCGTGCCCACCGCGCCGGTCAACCGCGAGACGTTCGAGCACGGTTACACGATCGAGGCCTTCTTCAAGCTGCCCGCGGACTGGGACCCGGGGGAGAACGCGTGGTCGGGGATCCTGAGCCGCTGGGGCATGAGCGGCGAGGCCGGCAAGAGCGGGGACGCGACCGACCCGCAGGAGCCGGTCGTCACGCTCAGCCTGTCCGAGGCGCCCGCGCTGCAGTGGTGCGTCTACCCGCTCAACCAGACCGGCGCGTCGACCTGTTGGGGCCACCAGCTGCCGCTGGACCACTGGTGGCACGTCGCGGTCGTCAACGACGGCCGGCTCAACCGGATGTACGTGGACGGCTGCGAGGTGGCCCGCAACCCGTCGACCCCGGCCGTCGGCCTGACCACCCTCGGGCGACCGTGGATGTTCGGCGGGTACGAGTACGCGGGCGTACTCGACAAGATCTTCCACGGCTGGATCGGCGACGTGCGGATCGTGAAGCGTGCGCTGTCGACGGGGGAGTTCATGATCTCGTGACGCCGAGGCCGTGCCGGCCGACTGGGGCGACTCCGTCCGCTCAGGGTTGCGCCCGCTCCGGGGCGCGTTGCAGCCGGAACGCGTCCGCGAGTACGGCCTGGGCCAGGACCCGGGCCGGGCCGCGGGCCGTGGTGCGTCCCGTGGTGAGGGCGAAGTCCGTCGTGCCCAGGTCCGGCAGGCCCGGCCGGCCCGGCTGGTCGGGCAGCGGCCGCAGGCCCGACGGGATCAGGCTCCGGGCGTGCGGCACCACCCCGAGACCGGCCAGCGCGGCGGCCCGGACCCCGGACAGGCTGGTGCTCGTGCAGGCGATCCGCCAGGGCCGGCCGTCGCGTTCGCAGGCCTCCAGGGCGCGCGCCCGGGTGAAGCTCGGCGGCGGGTAGACGATGAGCGGCAGCGGCTCCGCCGGGTGCTCCAGCCGGAAGTCCTCCGCCGCGACCCACACCAGCCGGTCCTGCCAGACCAGTTGGCCCTGGGCGTCGCCGCCCGGCGGGCGCTTGCCGAGCACCAGGTCGAGCCGGCCGTCGGCCAGCTGCTCGTAGAGCACGGCGCTGAGCCCGACGGTGAGTTCGAGGTCGACCTGGGGGTTGCGCCGCCGGAAGCCGCGCAGGATCTGCGGCAGTTCGGTGTCGACGAAGTCCTCCGACGCACCGAACCGCACCCGCCCGCGCACCTGCGTCCGCGCGAAGTAGCCGAGCGCCTGCTCGTGCGCCTCCAGGATCGTCCGGGCGAAGCCGAGCATCGTCTCACCTTCGCCGGTGAGCTGTACGGAATGGGTGTCGCGCACGAAGAGGCGCCGGCCGGCGGTCTCCTCCAGCCTCCGCACGTGCTGGCTGACCGTCGACTGCCGCAGCCCCAGCCGTTGGGCGGCCCGGGTGAAACCGCCGGTCTGGGCCACCGCGAGGAAGGACCTCAACTGCACCGGATCGAACATCCAGCCACTCTATCGGCTGATATCACGAATCATGATGACAGTGAGTGCAGCCAGCGGGATTCACAATCACCCGAACGGGCGAAAGGCTGAGACCGTCCCACCCGAAACCACCCGCGCGGAGAACCATGCCCCGCCCGAACACCCCAACCCGCTCCCGCCGCTTTCCCACCCGGCCAGTGCTACACCGCTGCGCCCGCCTCCGCGTCGACCCGTTCATCGCCTCCCTACTCGGCACCGTGCTGCTCGCCACCGTACTGCCGGCCCGTGGCGGCGCCGCACCGGTCGTCTCGGACGCCGCCACCGGCGGGGTCGCCGTGCTGTTCTTCCTCTACGGTGCCCGGCTCTCCGCCCGTGAGGCCTGGAACGGACTCAAGCAGTGGCGACTGCACGGCACCGTGCTCGCGGTGACCTTCCTCCTCTTCCCCCTGCTCGGGACGGCCGCCCATCTGCTGGTGCCGACCGTCCTGTCACCGCAGCTCTACCAGGGCCTGCTCTTCCTGACCCTGCTGCCCTCCACCGTGCAGTCCTCGATCGCCTTCACCTCCATCGGCCGCGGCAACACCGCCGCCGCGGTCTGCAGCGCGACCTTCTCCAGCCTCTTCGGCATCCTCCTGACCCCACTGCTCGCCGCCGTGCTACTGCACACCAAGGGCGGCATCTCGCCGGGCACCGTGCTGGAGATCGCCGAACAACTCCTCCTGCCCTTCGCCGCCGGCCAGTTGCTGCGCCGCTGGATCGCCGCCTGGACGGCCCGCCACCGCGCCGTCCTCGCCCTGGTCGACCGCGGCTCGATTCTGCTGGTCGTCTACAGCGCCTTCGGCGCCCCCGTCGTCGGCGGGATGTGGGACACGCTCTCGCTGCCCCGGCTGGCCGCCCTACTGGTGGCCGAGTCGGTGTTGCTGGCGCTGGTCCTGACCATCACCCTGCTGGCCGGCCGCCGGCTCGGATTCGACCGGGGCGATCTGATCGCCATCGTCTTCTGCGGCTCGAAGAAGAGCCTGGCCAGCGGCGTCCCCATGGCCGCCGTCCTCTTCCCCGGCCCGGCCGCCGGCCTGATGGTGCTGCCACTGATGCTCTTCCACCAGCTGCAGCTGATGGTCTGCGCCGTCCTCGCCCGCCGCTGGGGCGCGGAGGCCCAGGCCGCCGAGGCTGCGGCACGGGCGAAGCCCGTACGAGTGCTTGACCACTCGGTGTGACCTTGCTGCTCGTATCCGTGCTGGGTGGGGTGATTGGCATCTGAGTATCAACGCATTTGCTTTACAGGCAGAAGTGTTGGCGCGGGTCCGGTAGGTGCTGCGATGGGTTCACCCTTGGCGTCGGAGAGTCCCATAGAACGCCACAATGACAACTAACTCGCTCTGGCGGCCGTCTCCTGTCGGATGTCGTTCGGCAGTGCGAATGGCCCGGCAAGCGGCAGTGGCAATGTGCCTCTGATGTGTCAACTGCCTTGTCGCGTAGCGGGCGTGTCGCTGGTCGGGGAGGTGCGCCCGACGTCATGCTGAACCGGCTGATCCGCCAGGACAGCGTATGGCCTTCGACCAGACTTGAGGTGCCAGGACTTGGCCGATCGTGATTCTCATACCGAGCGGACAGCCACGCGTGAGGACGCAACAATGGACGACGCGAGGGACATCTGGGACTTCCTCGCCGAGCAGGATGCGGCCCAGGCCCAGGCGAAGGACGCGCCGTTGTCCGACGGTCCTGCATCCGGGGTGTACGAGGACGGAGTGTTGTCGGGGGAGCAGCTTGAATTCGGAGCCGAACTCGACGACTCCGTCTACCTCAGTTGTGGACAGCTCGCTCGCATCGATCTTCGGGCATCTCTGGAGGCGGTACTCGCGGCCTGGGTCGAGGTGGTGCCGAGTGGACCGGAGGTCGTGGACGATCTACGCGCCGTGCTGAGCGCAGGTATTGCGGTGCTGCAGGAGCAGCCGCAGCAGGGACCACCAACTGCTCAGGGAGTCACGGCCCGTGAGTCGGCCCCCGTTGTGGACGGAGTCAGCGCGGCGCTGAGGGAAGCCGGTAAGGATGCTGCGATCGTGCGGGACGTCCCGCAGTGGCTGGAGATCCAGACCGTCCGTGGCGCTGCGCGGCACCTGTGGACGACGCTGGCGGAGCGGTCCGGCGAGTGCTTCGACCGGTTGGTCGGTGATCGTCGGGTGCTGGAGTTCCTACGCGATGTCTCGATCGTGGCCTGCGAGCGGATCGCGCGGCTCGCTCATCAGGGAGCGGATTGGCTTCGGCGTCATCAGGGGCCGTTGCCGAGCGCGGAGGCCTTGCTCGCTGTCGGTGGGGCGGCCGGCGCCTACAGTGCCTCGCTTCGGAGGCAAGCGCTTCCCGGCGCTGGGGCCCTGCTTGCCGGCGCGATCGCCCCGCCTGCTGTCGTGGAGGTTCCGATGCTTCGGAAGATGGGACAGGCCTTGGATCGGCCCGGGCCTGGTTCGGTGCGCGCCCGGAAGGTTTCGGCGAGCGCGGCCAAGGCCCGATCCTCGTGGAGGCCGTCGAAGCAGCCGACCGCCACGTCCGGTGAACAGCCCGAGCATCTGCGCCGCTCGGGGCCGGCACCGGCGTCAGGCCGAAGTCGGCAGTCGCGGTGAGACGAGCAGGTTCTGCTCGCTGGGGGAACCGGCTGCTGCCGCCCAGTCATGCAGCGCCGGGGATCGTCAGTGAAAGGAGTCGTCGATCACTGCGGTGGCGACCGCGAGCGCGTTGTTCAGCTTGACGGTGAGGGGTTCCGGGAGGTCGCCTGAGGCTAGTGCGCAGCTGGCGAGAGTGTGTTCGAATTCGGTTGCCTTTACGGGGTCGGGGTGATGGCGGACAGCTGGATGGGCGAGGAAGTCGCGCAGTGCGTAGCCGTCGCGGACCTCGCTCGTCCGGTGGGCCAGGTGGTCGATGAGGGGTCGGGCGGTGGCGGTTGTTGGGCCTGCGGCGTGGATGGCGGTGGGGGCGAGCCGCGTGGTGAATGCGGCCAGGCCGTCGCAGAGTTCCAGCGCCAGGCAGTGATCGGCGGCGGAGTCGGCTGCACGTTGGTCGCCGGGGTGGCACAGGGCGGTGTGGACAGCGGTGACGGTGATCTCCCACGGGGCGCCGAGCGGGGTGGCTTCGAGGAGGTCGAGAGCGTCGGAGCGGTCACCTGCGGTAGGACCGTACCCGCGTGCGACCGGTGTCCTGCGCGGAGCGCCACTCCGGCGAGGTATTCGCCGTGGCGACCGCGGACGACCCGTTCTACCCGGGCCCGTACCCGCTCCAGCGCGAGACGACCAAGGCCTGCGAGGCGCAGCGGAACGCCTACGCGATGGACACCTGGGCCCTGCCGCGTTCCGTGCGCGTCCACGACTACCTGCCCGACGAGCAGTCCTGGGAGAGCTCGGGGCACAGGATCGTCTGCTGGTTCGCCGACGACGAGGGTGACCGGACGGGTTCGCTGCGGCGCGACGAGACGACCCTGACCACGGAACAGATCGGCTACCTCCAGGTCGCCGACCGCATGGAGGGCGAGCTCGCCGGCGCGCCCCGCAGTATGGACCTGGACGCCGACCCGACGAGCGCACGGCCCTGGGCGGACCGCCTGTCGGCCGCCGTCAACGCGGAGGTGGCGACGCTGGATTCAACCACCTGGAGCGACCGGGTCCGGCAGCCCGCAGCCGATCTGAAGGCCGAACTGCTCCAGATGCTGCCGGCGCTGGCGGCACTGCGGACCGCCTCCGACGGCACGAGCGCACAAGAGGACGTCGCAGCCGTTCGCAGCCACGGCGGCCACACGCAGGCCGCCGCCGTCCGGACCGCGCTCGGCCTCACCAGCGAGTAGCCGGCCCGGCCGAATTCCGCACTGTCAGTGGGCCGATGCGGGATTCCGGTCTCACGGCGTGCGGTGGAGGGTGAGGTCCGGGTCGGCGCCGGAGGCAAGGCGCAGCCCGCCGAAGCCGTAGGCGACCACGCGGTGCTGCCAGGGCAGTTGAACGGCGAGCTCACCGGAGGCCGATGAGGCCCCAGCCGCGGGACTCGGCTCCGGCGACCACCTCGCCCCACTCGTGCAGGAGTGCGGCGGCGGCGTCGAAGGTGGCGGGCCGGCAGGAATAGCCGGCGCACTCGGCGTCGAACGGGGCGCGGAGTTCCTCCAGCCGTGGTGCGGCTGTCTCCCAGGAGCGGGCGAGGACGGGGATTTCGTCAGGGGTGCAGAGCAGGAGTACGTGCGGGTGCCAGGGTGAGGGGTCGTCGGGGAAGCCGGCGGCCGGTGCGGGGCCGTCGTCCGGTGGCTCGGGGATCAGGGCGCCGAGGAAGCGGTCGAGGGCCGCCCGTAGGTCGGGGGCCGCCGATCCTCTGATGTCCGCCCAGGCGGCGGCCAGGTGCCAGTGAAAGCTGTAGGAGCCGGTGGTCCCGTAGAAGCTGTACCGGGCGCACCAGGTCGGCTCGGGCGGCCAGACCCAGCCGTCGGGCTGGGCGACGGCGAGGGCGGCCGGGACCGGATCGCTCCAGGGGACGGGGAACACGGTGTCGTCCAGTACGTCCAGGCGCTCGTCCGCCGGTATCCGGGCCAGCCGGTTCCAGTCGGCCATGACCACGGTGATGTCCAGTCCCATCCGCGCAGGCTAACAACAGGGTCCGACACGGTTCCGGCGGGACCATCTCGGGAGTCGGGAGCCGGTGGACCTCCCTGGACGGTTCGAGGGGCGCGAGATCTCCGACAACCTCAGGCACTCGCCGCCGCCGGCGACTCACCGCGCGCCGGCCGCCGACCTACCAACTCGGCGGGCGGCGTGGCATTTCGAACCCCGCTGCTCCGGCAGGCGCCTCGGACGAGCGCCCGGGGCCCAGGCCCGCCCGCCCGGCACCATCGTCCGCGATCTTCGAGGCAGCGGGGGCACCGGAGTGGCGACGGGCCAGGACAGTACGGGTACCGCCGTTGATCAGGCCCTGGCCCGGTTCGGTCCGCTGCCGCTACCCGCCGTGCTCCAGCTGACCGGGGGCGGGCCCCAGACGGCGGTGCGTCAGCTCGTCTCCAGCCCCAGCCCCGTGGCGAGGAAGAAGCCCCACGCGGGTCCGAGGCATACCCGGCGGGCGGTCACCTCGCCGTGGTCGCCGGTGAGGCCGCGGGCGGCCAGTTCGGCGATGATGAGCGCGGCGACGTCGGTGGCGGTCCGCGCGGTCGGGGCGGGGAACTCGGCTTTCCAGCGCTTGCCGGACGGATGCCACCCGTCGGCGGTCATGGCCGCCGCCACCACCTGCGGGTCCCCGGGCCGGGGACCGACGCGGAGCAGGAACCCCTTATCGGTGTAGTACGTGAAGGAGATTCCGCCGATGATCCGGCGCGAGGCGATGGTGAACGTGACCTTTTCCCCGGGCCGCTGGACGGGCAGCTGCTCGATCCAGGCGGCGAACTGCAGCTCCAGCGCCTCCCTCAGGTGCGGCAGATTGCCGGCCAGTCGGCCGCCGGGCAGGTAGACGGCGGTCTCGCCGGGCCCGTACAGGTGCAGCTGCCAGCTGTACGGCAGCCGCGAGAAGTCGCTGCTCCCGTCACTGCCCGGGCCGCCCCACCGGAAGATGCCGAGTTCCTCCGCCTCGACCGCTTCGGCCGAAGCGGTCTCGACCCACACCTCCTGCCGGTCGGCCCGCAGCCGCAGCAGCGTGGTGTCCTCGCCGCTGCCACGCCACCGGACGTCAGGCCCGTCAGGGCCGCCCCCGTACAGCGTCGGGTCGCCGAGCACGCCGCACACCGCCCGGTAGACGTCGGCGAAGACGTCCCGTCGGTGTTCGAGCGCGGGAGACTCGGCGAACCGGTGCAGCGTCAGTCGCTGGTCCCGCTCTCCGCTATCCCACAGCGGCGGGAGGTCCTCGCTGATCCGTCCGAGGACGTCCTCGTCGACGTGCTGCGCGCCGGCGACTGCCTGGTGCAGCGAGACCCATGCCCACCGGTCGTTGCTCTGCAGCAGCATGACCCGTTCTCCCGAGCGCCAGCGCAGCCCGAAGCCCTCGGCTCCCGTCGGTGCCGGCGTCGGCGTGCCGACGGCGCCCAGCGCTTCGGCGAGCTGCCGCAGGGCGGCCTGCCGCTGGTGCGGCGTTGCCGTCGGGGCGAAGTCCAGCAGCCGCATCAACCGGACCCGCCGGTAGTGCGCCTGCTTGGGGGCGGTGGCGTCGAAGTACAGTTCCGTCCCGCCGGTCGGGAACATTCCGACGGCGAGCAGGTCGTTCATCTCCCGGCGGATCCTCCAGCCGGGGCGCTCGGCCACCAACCGTTCGACCGCAGACCGGTCCGCGGCCCACGGCAGGTCGTGCAGGGTGCGTACCAGCTCGACGGTGGTGGCCAGGTCATGCGTCCACGTCACGGCGGGGGTCGTCTCACTCATGAAGTGGATCATCGCAGCCGCCACCGACACCGCCCTCAGCGGCCTCCTCTGGTCTTGACGTTCAAGGCCCCGCATCGAACAGCACGGCCGGAAGCCCGCCACTCGGATCTGCGGTCTCGCGGGCCGCGTCCGGTGGTTGGTGCGCCAAGCCCGCGAGCGGGCGGCTTCCCGTGGGCGTCCGAGCCTGCACGCGTGCGGGCTGGAGGTAGTCCCGCTGTCCCAGGACCGCAGGTCGTGTGAGGCTTGGTCCCCTCAGGCATCCGCGGCTCGTTGGGCCCGGTATGGCAGACGCGAGGGGTCGGGAATTGGGCGAGGGCCGGTGACGTGGGCGCTGGCGGTGAGCGAGTCAGGCGGCGGACGTGCGTTCGTGTAGCCCATCGTGGAGGTGGGGGACGTCCTCGACGCGTGACCTGCCGGCCACATGCTGGCGCCGGGGCCGGCAACGGGCCGAGATTGCGGTTTGAGGCGAGTCAGGCACGCTGCTTTCGTGAATTTCATGCCTGCCTGGCCGCGGTCCCGAGGACTCCCTGGCCCCGCCGCACGGGCTGCGGCCCGGCAGCCGGATCGGGAGCCGCGGGCCACCCCGGTGGCGCTGGCCGGAGCGGTGTGGAGGACCGGGGTCAGGTGAAGTCTGCACCGTGCCACGGCAGCAGCTGTCCGGTGTAGGGGTCGATGCCTGCTTCGTAGCGGCGGCGTTCCTCGCGCCAGTGAACGAAGTGGGGCGACGGGTCGCCCCACAGGGAGGCGTCGCTGAGCGGACAATCGGCGAAGTCCCGGGTGAACAGGCGCCGCAGGAACTCGGTCATGCCGCAGTCGTGGATCTGCCAGTGCGGCGATCCGTGCCGCTTCCACACGAGGACCGACCACGTGTCGGGGTCGGAGCCGGTGGTGAGCCAGCCGAGCATGTCGGCTCCGCTGCTGGTGCCCCATGCGATCACCGAGGCCGGGGTGGCGTCGACGCCGGCCGGTCCGCCGTCGTCCGACCAAAGGCGTCGCATGATGGCGGTCTCGCTGGCCATGCTGCCGAAGCCCGGCCCCTCGGGTGGCTGCGTGGTCTCCTCGGGGACGTGGATGCCCACCGACTCGTCGATGCCGCCGGCTCCGTAGACGGCCATGAAGGCCATGTAGTCGGACGGGAACCCGACACCCCAGGCCTGCCCGACCGCGGTCCAGTCCACCTGCTCATCGGCGCCGTCGCGCGGTGACATGACGGCTGTCAGGGCTGTGATGGGTGCTTCCTCAGTCGTCATGTTCCCTCCTGGGCCTTGATCGTGACCGCACGGTACCGGGCCCCGCCGACATTGGGCAGCGCGACCGCGCACTGCGGGTGGTGACGGTGAGGAATCCGACCGTCAGCATGGTCTGCTCGTGGTCGTCGAAGCTGTAGTCGTAGCGCAGTCGGCCGCCGAACAGGAACCGCTTGCTGTCGGAGACCTCGCCCTCCTGTTCGGGGTTGGGTGTGCGGGCCTTCAAGCGGTCTCCTCCACGTGATTTGGACGGGTCGCCGGCGCCACCGCGTCTTCCTGGGCGTTGCGGTGCAGCCGGGCACGGAGCCGGGCGGCGAGGTGCTCGGACTGCTCGGGGTCGTCCGGCAGGACGCCGGCTCGCTCGGTCATCAGCGCGTGGAACTGCTGCTGCTCGTAGGGGATGCCGGGTGGCAGGGCGGCGATGTGCCAGTGGACGTGGGCGTTGCCGTGCCGGCTTCCCAGGCTCAGCACGTACACGCGCTCGGTCGGGACGGTCGCTGCGAGCGCGGCGGCGACCCGGTGGACCACGCGCTGAAGGGCCAGGTACCGGTCCTCGGTGAAGCCGCCGATGGTGTCCTCGACGTGGGCGTGCGGGGCGACCAGCACCTTGCCGGGCAGGGTGGGGTAGCGGTCGAGGAACG
Organism: Kitasatospora sp. NPDC057904; assembly: GCF_042887925.1. NCBI lineage: Bacteria > Bacillati > Actinomycetota > Actinomycetes > Kitasatosporales > Streptomycetaceae > Kitasatospora > Kitasatospora sp. NPDC057904. The sequence goes on along the minus strand of NZ_JBHVOL010000002.1, from coordinate 108,369 downwards.
CGACGTGGACGCCGTCGTCCAGGACGATCCGGTGCTCGTAGCCGGGGGTGCCGGCGAGCATCGAGCAGATGAAGCACGGCCCGTTGCGGGCCCGCTCGTTGTAGGCGTCGAGGTCGAAGGCGCTCACCGCGTGCAGCCCTCCGGGCCGGGGCGCAGCGCCATGTAGCCGTCCAGCGGCCCGAAGCCGAGGGACTGGTAGAGCGGGGCACCGGCCTCGGTGGCGCGCAGTTCGATCGAGCCGCAGCCGGCTTCCTTGAGGGCTTCGATGAGTGCGGCGGTGGTGGCCCGGGCGTGGCCGCGGCGGCGGTGGGCGGGGTCGGTGGCCACGGTGTGGATGCGGCCCCACAGCCCGCCGGGGTGGGTGGGGCCGCGGTAGCCGCGGTAGACGATGCCGATGGCGCACGAGGCGAGCGTGTGCGCGTCGATGGGGACGACGTAGGCGAGCAGGTTCGGGTCGGTGCCGAGGCGGGCGCGCATGTCGTCGCGAAAGGTGGAGCGCCACTCGTCGGTGAGCTGGGCGCTGTCGAGGACCGCGACGCGCAGGCGCAACAACTCGTCGGCGTCCTGTGGGCCGGCGAGGCGAACGGAGAGACCGGACACGACGACTCCTCCAGAAGACGGTCAGGGGGACAGAAGCGGTGGCGGGGGATCGAGGCGGACGAGGTGATGGTCGGTTACGCCGTCCGACCGGTGCACGGTTCGGTAGACGTACGGGACCGTGCTGCCGGAGAAGACGACGACGCCTCCCTCGACGACGGGCTGTCCGTTGGCGATGGCTCGCAGCCGGGCGTCGGTGTCGGCCGGCAGCTGCGGGTCGGGTGGTCGCCGGTGTCGGCCTGTTGCTGTCACGCGCCGACCAGAGTGTGCAGGTCGAAGGGCTTACCGTCATAGCCGTGGGTGGAGAAGCCACGTCCACCGGACAGGTGGAGGGTGAGGGCGGCGTGGGAGGTCGGGAACATCGGCAGCGGCAGCGCGTCGACCGGGGACCAGGCGACGGAGAGGTGCTTGGTCGGTTCGGTGTTGGCCAGTTCGCCGCGCCAGGCGGTGGCGAGGAACGCGCTGAGCAGGAAGGCCCCCTTGCCGTCCCAGCCCTGACGGACCTGGATCGTGTGGACGAGCCGCAGATCCTCGGGCTCGACGAGCAGCCCGGTCTCCTCGCGCAGTTCGCGGGCGGCGGCCTCGTCGAGGCGCTCTCCTACCTCGACCTTGCCGCCGGGGATCGTCCACGCCGGCGTCGCGCTCCAGCTGTTCGTGGCGTAGTGGATCGTCGCGACCAGGCCCTGGACCTGGTCGTGGACGATCACGGCCACTGCCTGGCGAAGGCTTTCCACGGTGCTACCTCCAAGATGGTTGAACGGAGCGAGGTTTCAGACGGTCGCTGCGGGGCGGCGTAGCTGTTCCAGGACGAAGCGGGTGTATCCGACAATCTCTTCGTCGTTGTGGTGGTCGAGGGCCAGCGCAGGGCGGCGGGGCAGTCGATCGCTGCCCAGGCCCGGCACGCCGCCTGCTCGGCGGTGGTGAGGTCTCTCCCGTAGCCGGTGAGGAACGCCGTGCGGAGGTCGGGCCGGTGTGGCGTGAGTTGGAGCATGACCCGCATCAGGTCGCGCCGCACCGGCTCCTTGACCTGGCTGCGCTCGAAGTCGATCACGCCGACGAAGAGCCGGCCGTCGCCGGAACGGCAGACCAGCCAGTTCCGCGGGCCGCAGTCGCCGTGGCAGGTAGCGATGGCGGTCTTCGGGAGTTCGGCGCGAGTGGCCTCGGCCAGGACCTTGACGTCCCCCTTCGAGAGCTGGGCGTCCCGGGCGCGGGCGAGCGCCCGTTCGCGCTCCTGGCTCCAGGGCAGTCGCTTGCCGAACACGCCGTCGGCGATCGGGTGGGCGTGGATGCGGGCCGCGAGCAGGCCGGCCTGCCGGTACACCTCGCATTCCTCGGCTGCGCTGAGAGCGGCCGAGATCACGGGCGTGCCGGGTAGCGTGGCGGTGACGAGGAGCAACGAGCGGACGTCTTCGGCGAGCAGGGTCGGGGCCCGGCCGGGGCCAAGGGCAGGTACCAGGCCTCGGTACGCGGCGGTTTCGCGCCGGTGCATGAGCTCGTTCTTGGGCCGCTTGGCGAACATCCGGCGCCCGTCGCCGGTGCGGACCTCCCACACCGCCGGCTGACCCGCACGGTTCCGCGAGTGCACGCCCAGCGGCTCGTACGGACCGGCCGTGCTGCGCAGCAGCCGGTCGGCGTCGTCGGGGAGGGCGGGCACGGTCATGCCGGCCAGCCGACGGTGGACAGCGCGTTGCCACGTGTGATCTCGCCGAGGGCGTGCGCGGTGTAGGGCACGATGTCGACCGGTAGCCGACCGATCGGCCACCAGCGCAACTCGTTGCACTTGTGTGGCTCGGCGTTGCGCACTGTGCCTTCGTAGCGGCCGGTGCGGAAGAAGAGCTGGAGTCGGCTGCGGCCGTCGTCGGCGTCGAGGTGGTGCAACGTGTGGGCGAGCGCGAGGTCGGCCTCGGCGATGGTGACGCCGAGTTCCTCCTCGGCCTCGCGCGCCATCGCGCGGGTGATCGACTCGCCCCGCTCCATGTGCCCGGCCGTTCTCCGGGCATCCGCATGTTGTAGAAATAACTCTCTGAGCATGGGGGAATTATGGATGGTCTGGGGCGATGGTCCGTTGACTTCTACGACATGGTGGGGGCAGTTCCGTTTGCCGCTGAGGAAGAGTTCGCGTGGTTCGGCGGCGTCCACGAGCGAGCTGCTCGGAACGGGGCTCGGCACGGCACTCCGATCTTGATCGCTCCGACGGGCTATGCGGACCCGCGAGTGAACCTCTTCTTCCGCACCGGCTCGATGGCCGGCGCGCCGGTTGGGACCATGCGCCGGTACGCGTACTCGCTCGCGGTCTGGCTGACCTTCCTTCATGTCTTCGGCCGCACCTGGGACGAGGCCACGGCGGGCGACATCGAGGCGTTCAAGGACTGGCGCATCACCGACGTCCGAAACGAGGAGCGGGTGAGGGGGACGAGCTTCGACACCGACCGGGCGGCGCTGAGCTGCTTCTACGTGTGGGCCAAGCCGCGCTACGGCGTCGACAATCCCGTGCTGTCGCTGCCGAGCCAGTCCGAGCGATCGAGGCGGCCGTCCGGTGTGCTGAATGAGGACGGAGTTCCGCTGGCCGGGAACGGGCGGGATCCGATCCGGCCGACCGCGACTCGGCGGCGCCAGGTGAAATGGCTGCTACGAATCGGGTTCGAGCAGTGGCGGAACATCGGTCTGCGCGGCTACGGCTTCGACGGCCTGCGGCGAAGCGGCTGGCGCGGGTACAACGAGGACCGGGACACAGCCTTCGTCGACGGGCTCTACGGGACCGGCCTGCGGGTCCAGGAGTGGGCGAGCATCTTGGATGTCGAGCTGCCGCTGTCCGAGGAGGGGCGCTTCCCGCGGGCCTGGCTGGCGGAGGCGTGCATCAAGGGGGCGAAGGAGGGGCGGTACTACCGGATTCCGCGCCGGGTGATGGCTTCGGTGGCCTCCTACATGGACGAGTGGGAGGGTTCCCGGGCAGAGGTGATCCGCCGTGCCCAGCGCGCTGGGCGGTACGACCGCCTCACCGGGGTGTGGATCGTGACGGGCTACAGCCCGCGAACACGGGAGCTCCACCTGGAGGGACGGTCCGAATCGTCCGTGCCAACGGCGCTCGACGTCATAGGCCCGGACCAACGCAGACTGCTGTTCCGCCGAACGCCCAACGGCCTTGAACCGCTTGCGGTCTGGCTGTCTCACGACGGGCTGCCGAAGAAGGTCGGCGGGTGGGAAGATACCTTCCGCGATGCCAACGAGCGGATCGCCGACCTGTGGGTGGACTTGGCCGCCGAGACGCTGACACCCGAGCAGCGCGAGCGGCGCCGGGCGGAATGCCCGCTGTGGGCACGAGCCCATATGCTCCGTCACTCCTTCGCCCTCCGCTGGTTCCTGGTCCTGTCGATGGTCTGGCAACCGCAGGTCCAAGGCTTCAGCGATGAGCAACTCACGGACCTGCGCGACCAGTTCGGCGATGTTTGGTATGCATTGTCCATTTTGATGGGACATGCGCATCCGGATACCACTCGCGACTACTACCTGGAGCCGTTCACCGGACTCCAGGTCGACTACCTGATGGCGTTGCTGGATGAGGACGAGCAGACGGGCGTGGACGCCCTGGTCCGCGCGGCTGCCGCGGACAGCGGCCTGGTGATGCGCGGTGTGAAGGGGGCGCGGTGAGCCGGGGAGGGCGCCGGGCGTCCCTCCCGGAGCCGTCTTGGCAGCCGCCGCAGCGTGGAATCCTGCCCGAAGGCGGCGGGACACTGGTCCGCTTCCTGGAGGAGTCCGGCCGCCGGGCCAGAACCTATGACTTCTCGAAGTTCAAGGTCGCGCCCGCCATGCAGCAGTGGCTGGCCCGATCCTTCAGTCGGAGAGTCGGTACAGCCCGGACGTCGAGCAAACGCTTCGGGACCGCCGAGGGGCACTTCTACACCGCCAGCAGCTTCGCCGACGTCCTGGCTGGCTGCGATCCGAAGCCGGCTTCACCCGATGACCTGACGGGCAATCACATCCAGGCGTACGTCGACTTCTACGACGGCCGACCTGTGCAGCACGACTACGTCAAGCGCCTACGTACGCTGCTGCGGGGAGACCCCGAACTGCCCGAGGACGCCTGGCAGACGCTGCTGGACGTGCGTGTCAAGGGGGCCGAGATCGAGCGGCCCGGATCGTACCCGGATGCGGACTGGCAGGCGATCATGACGGCGGCACGCCGCGATGTCCGGCTCGCCCGGGAGAGGATCGAGGTGGGGCGCCGCTTGCTGGCCCGTTGGCGCGCCAACGACTCGAGCCTGAGCCTGCATCAGTCGGAGGTGGGCTCGCTCCTGGACATCTTCGACCGCACCGGGGAGCTGCCGCGACTGCCCTCGGGGAACCACAACAGGGCGGTCGTGCGGGCTGGCGGCTTTCGGGTCCTGGCCCCGCGTCTTTGCCTGACGCGGTCGGAAGCGACCGCGTTCTGCCTGCTGCTGACCGGGTTGACGCAGGAGAACTTCGGCACGGTGGCCACCTGGCCCGCCGCTCACTTCCACCCCGGCGGAGCGCGGGAGAACGAGGGACTCGTGCTGATCGAGGAGGCCAAACCGCGCCGCGGTCCCGAGCGGGAACACATGATCGCTGCCCTCGAGGACCTGCCCGCCGATCTCGCCGACTTGCTCGGCGCGAGCGCCGAGGAGCGCCGGCTGATGCGCTCCCCGTTGCGGGTGTACCAACTTCTCTTGTCGCTGAGCGAGTTGGCACGCCGACACGGCGGGGCATCGGCGGCGTTCGCCTCGCTGTACCTCGGCAGCGGCAAGACCGGATCGTCCTGGGGCGTGGGTGCGGACGCCAGTGACGTCCTGGCGTGGGCACGGTCGCACGGGTTTCCCGCTGCCAGGAATGCCGTGCCCGGCGGACCGCCGGCGGTGGACGTGAAGAGGATCCGGCAGACGGCACTGGAACGCCGTCGCCACCCGGTCGCGCACTCGCGGCGCACCCTCAATGACCTCTACCTCAAAGGCAGCCGCACCGTGCAGGCCGACAGCCGACGGGTCGTCGCAGCCGCGTTACGCCAGGAGGTCGCCAAGGCCCGCGCAGTGCAGGCCGTCCTGGTCTTCACCGCGGACTTCATCGAACAGGCCCGCCAGGACCTGGCCGGGGCCGCCGCGCAGGTCGGGCTGGAACCGCAGTCGCTCAAGGAACTCCTCGGTGCCCAGCGTGACACCGCCACCGTGGGCTGCGTCGACCATCTCTCCAGCCCCGTCGCAGAGGCCGGTCAGCCCTGCCCGGCCTCGTTTCTGGACTGCCTGAGCTGCGCGAACGCCCGAGCCCTCCCGCACCAGCTCCCGATCCAGTTGGCCGTGCGCGACGGCATCCTCCAGCGCCGGCCCAACCTCGACCCGGCTCTGTGGCGAGCCCGCTTCCGCAATCCCCTGCAGCAGCTGGAGGACATCATCGACCACTACACCGACGCCGAGCGCGGCAAAGCCCGCGCGGACCTCACGGACGACCACCAGCACCTCGTCGACGATCTCCTCGACGGCCGATTGGACCTGCGATGACCACAGCCGCGCTCCGGCCGCTCGAACAGCAAGAGAATCCGTGGCCAGCCGCGGACACGGTCATCCTGCGCAACCGAGCCCTTCGCGCGGGAACCGATCCGGCCATGCTTTCCCGCTTCGGCGATCCGCTCTGGCACATCAAACCCGCGCACCCCGACGCGCACGTCAACGTCGCCGCTCTGATCTGGGCCCGCTACCCGAATACCCTCCAACTCCCGTTCAAGACCTTCTTCCTGGCCGCACTCGACCACCCCTACCCCGGGGACCCAACCGTGCAGCGCGGCGGTGAGCGCGCCGGCGTCGCCACCTTCCGCTACTGGTTCATGGACCTGGAGATCTTCGCGAAGTGGCTCGACGACCACGGGATCACACGCCTGTGCGATGTCACTGCGCAGGCCCTGGACGCCTATCGTGCACATGTCCTCGGTCTCTCACGCAAAGAGGGCCGGAAGATCGACATGCTTGCCGCAGTCCGCACGTTGTGGCTCTACGGCCCCCACCTGCCCGAGGAAGGACGCCTGTCCACTGGCTACCCGTGGCCGGGAGCCTCCGACGACGATCCGAAGCGCCCGGCCGAAGGCCGCGAGAACAAGACGCCCCGGATTGCCCCGGAGACCATGACCGCCCTGCTGGCCTGGGCCTTGCACGTCGTGGAGGCAGTGGGCCCGGACGTCCGCGACGCCTGGGTGACCCACCAGCAGATCAACGCGGGCGTCCACCCCTCCCAGGCCGAGTTCCGCGGGCCGACCGCCGACCGCTTGCTGCAGTACATCGAGCGGTGCCGCCGCACCGGCGAGTCGCTTCCGGGCCTCCGGCACAAGGACGGCACGGTGACGGTCAACTGCCACGCCATCAAGCGCATGATCCGCACGCCCGAACTCAAGGTTCGCGTGGGCATCACCCCGAACCAGAAGCGGATGCTGAGCGACTCAGGGCTGCCGGTCGCGCAGGACACCTATGTCGGGCAGATCGCCGGACTGATCGACGGCCGGCCCTGGCGCGAGACGCCAATCACCCTCGCAGAGCTGCGGACGCTGGTCCGCATGGTCGCCGCCGCCTGCTTCGTGGTTATCTGTTACCTCAGCGGCGCTCGCCCGGGCGAGGTGCTCAACCTGCGGCCCGGCTGCCGGGAAGTCGATGAAGAGACCGGAGAGCTGCTGATGGTCGGCCGTCGGGGCAAGGGCTTCGACCGCGCCTCACTGCTGCCCGAGGAGGCGACGGAAGACCAGCGCCCGTGGGTAGTCGTCGCCCCGGTCCACGCCGCAATCGCCCTGCTGGAGAGCCTCGGCGAATACCCGTTCCTCTTTCCCGCCAGCTTCACGAACGCGCACGCCGCACGCCCGAACGAGTTCAATGCCCGCCAGGGCTGGTCGATCAACAACGACCTGGAGGACTTCCTGGCCTGGGTGAACGCGACCTTCCACTGCCCCGGTGAAGCCCTGCCGATCCCACCGGATCCGACCAAGCACCTCCATGCCAGCCGGTTCCGGCGCACGCTGGCGTACTTCATCGTCCGCCGGCCACGCGGACTGGTGGCAGCCGCCCTGCAGTACGCCCATGTCCACACGAAAGTGACCTTGAGCTACGCGGGGCGCTCCGACACGACATGGATGGACGATATCCACATCGAGACCCTGGAGATGGTGCTGGAGCAGAACGAGCAGGACGCGCGCCTACTCGATGAGGGCGAGCACGTGTCCGGGCCCTCGGCCGACGAGTATCGGCACCGGGTGCGGGCTCGTGCCCGCTTCTCCGGACGCGTGGTCACCGCCGAAAAGAGCGTGGAGCGGCTCCTGGACCAGGCGAACCCGAACATCCACCACGGCGACGGCATGACCTGCGTGTGGCGACGCGAGACCGCGGCCTGCCGCCAGGCCCGGCTCGAGGCCGGCCTGCCCGCAGAGGACGGCCCCGACGAGTCGGAATGCCGCTTGGCGTGCACCAACCTGGCCTACACCGACCGGAGCATCGTCGAGCAGCGACTGCGACTCAAGCAGTGGGAGGTCACGGCAGCGGACCGGCTGGCACCGCGACCTCTGCGTGACCGTGCCGCAGCCCTGGCCGCCGGCAGCCGCGCCATCATCGACGCGCACGAACACACGACGGTTTCCAACAACCAGACGCGGGAGCACTGATGGGACGCCGACCACGCGACCAGGACGCCGATCGGGCCGCCATCCGCGCGGCGGCCGACCGTCTCCTGGCCGGCACACCCCTGCGCTCGTCGTCCGGAAAGCTCACGGCTTCCGAGCTGATCACCGAGAGCGATCTTCGGCGCGACATCGTCTATGGCCACACCGACCTCGTCCAGGACTTCCAGGCCCGAGCCAAGGCCCAGGACTCCACCCCGACCGCGATGCAGGAACTCGCCGACGCCAACCGCACCCTCAAGGCAGAGACAGCCGAACTGAGGACCGAACTGGCCGAGGAGCGGTCGAGAACCAAGGTGATGCGCCGGATCATCGCCGAACTGTCGCTCGAACTGGAGCAGGCCAAAGCGGAACTCGGCGCCGCCGCCGGCGTGACCCAGCTGCCCGTTCGGACTCGTTCTGTGGGGACGGCGAAGCGTGATTAGCTCTCTGCGATCAAGGCAGAGCAGGGCCGGCCGGTACGCTTTCGCAGCCTTCACCCGACTGAGCGCCGTAGACGGGGACCGGGATGGTGGCCTACCTGCCGCATCGGCCGCGTCCTGGCCGTCGCCGCTCGACGCGGCAGATTCGGACGCATAGCGCCGCCGGCAGTCAAAGACCGAATCCTGACTGGGCTTCACTGCATCAGGTGAAGCCAGCCGTGTCATGGCCTTATCCGCTCGTCCTGGCTGCTTTCCTGAGATTCAGTAAGGCTCCACGAGATGGGGGAGAGATGGCTGCCGTTGACGGGCCTGAGGTAGTCGTGTGGGACACGACGTACGCGTGCCCGCTGCGGTGCTCGCATTGTTACAGCGAGTCCGGTCGGCGTCCCGCGCGGCAGCTGGGCCGGGCCGACATGCTGCGGGTCGCCGACGCGCTGATCGATCTCGGCCCGAGGGTAGTGGCACTGTCCGGGGGCGAACCGCTCATTGTGCCAGGGCTGTTCGACGTGGCGGTGAGGCTTCGGCAGGCGGGAGTCCGGACATCCGTCAACACGAGCGGATGGGTGATGGACCGAGCGATGGTTTTGCGCCTGGCGGAGTGCTTCGACGAGGTGGTGGTCAGCGTGGACGGAGCCACCGCAGAGGTCCACGACCGGATCCGCGGTCGGGTCGGCTCCTTCGAACGCGTCATGGCTGCGCTCGGCCTGCTGGACGAGGAGGCGCACGAGCGGCGGCGGGGCGGTGCCCGCAAACTTCGGTTCGGCATCGACTGCGTCGTGGTGCGCGGCAACTTCGACCAGCTGGAGTTGCTCGCCTCGGAGATCGCGCCACGGTTCCCCGGGTTGGGGACGCTGGTGTTCAACGCCGCGGTGCCGGCGGGGCTCGCGAGCCGGCCGGAGTTCGGCCGGTGCGAACTGCTCGACGACCAGCAGGTCCGGCAACTGACCAGCTCGGAGTTCCTCGCACGCTTGCGGAAGCTCGCTCCGCCCTCGGTCTCCGTTCACACCACTGACAACTTCGATCTCGTCATGGAACCGGAACGCGTTGCCCAGGGCGCGTCCGCGCCGGTGATGCAGGTGGAACCCGACGGGGCGGTCCGCGCCGGCGCCGTGTATGAGGGCACGGTCGGAAGCTTGCTGGAGGAGCCGGGGCATGTGCTGTGGCGGCGCGGGCGGGAGCGTCTGAGGGATCCGTTCGTGGTGCAGACGCTCTCCTCCGTCCGCTCGATGCAGGGCTGGGCGGAAGCTGTACGGCGGATGGACCGGCGATTCGCGTCCCCCGAGGACCTGGCAAGGATCGAGCGGCGTTCGGTACGGCAAGAACCGCCGGAATTCGTGGTGCCCATCCAGGAAGCGAGCGGCCCTGTTCGGTGAGCGACCTGATGCGGCTGAAGGACTTCGACCGTTTCTGTCTGGCCGACCCGGACTTCTTCGAACTCCCGGAACAACTGCCGGACGGTGGAACGGCACTGGCCCCGGCAGCAGGCGAGCCGCCCGAGGGCTGGGACAGGGTCGAGAGCGGCTGGTTCGTGCGGCTGCGGCCGCGTGGTCTCGCGCTGCCCGAGCAGGGCTGGCTGATCCACGTCTCACCGGCTCTGCCTCACTTGGCCCGGACGGCGCAGGCTGTCGCCGACTGGGCCGTCCGCCACCGTGTGGGCTACGACATCATTCGAAGCGTTGCGTGTGCTCGTGCCCTGGGCGACAAGCACGCCTATCGGTTGAGCAGCGGCCGCCCGATCACTCTCTACCCCGCGGACGAGGGCGAGTTGAGGCGGGCGCTTGGGGAGCTCGGCGGCAGGCTGGAGGGGGTGCCCGGCCCATCTGCCCTGGGGGCGCTGCGCCACCGCTCCGGCCCGCTCTACGCTCGCTACGGCTCCTTCAAGACCCCGAACGGTCTTGAAATCCTGGGCGCCGCAGAGACGTTGCGAAAGCCGGACGGCACTCTCGTTCCCAACGAGAGCCGTCCAGTCTTCACCTGCCCCGACTGGGTTGCTCTGCCCGAGCCGCTGCGCCAGGACCAGGAGGCCCTGCACGCCGGGCCCGCCGAACCGTTCCCCTACCAGGTGCGACGGGCGATGCAGTTCACCAATGCAGGTGGAACCTACCTGGCGGCCGAGGCCCGCTCGGGCCGGGAGGTGGAGCTGCGCGAAGCCCGGCCCCATGCCGGACTCGATCGGCGTAGCGAGGACGCGGTCGCCCGGCTGACCCGGGAGCACGCGACTCTGGAACGGCTCGCAGGGCTCGAGTGCGTGCCCCGGGTGATCGGACACCACGTGTATGGGGGGCACCACTTCCTCGCGGTGGAACGGATCGAGGGCAGGACGCTCGCCGAAGCCGCGGCAGCCGCGCTTCCGCTGACAACCGAGGAGCGAGCTGCGAACGAGGCGGCCCAGTACGTCAGTTGGGCTATGGGCGTGCTCGACTCCCTGGCAGACGTGCTCGGACGCTTGCATGCCCGGGGAGTGCGGCTGGGTGAGCTGAACCCGGACAAGATCCTGCTCGGGCCGGACGGCCGAATCGTGCTGGCCGATTTCGAGACCGCCACCGACCTCGACGACGACCGCGCCCCAGCCGTGGGCCAAGCCGGCTGCACAGCCCCCGCTGGCCTGCGGGGAGCCGAGGCCACCGCCTACCTGCTCCACCAACTGCAGCTGTGGCTCCTCTTGCCGCTACCGGGACTGCAGCCGGCGGAGTTCCGCAGGTCGGCGCAGACGATCGACGAGCTGTACCCTCTGCTGCCTGACCACCGCACCGCACTGTTCACCTTCCCGGGGGCGCCCCCGGAGGACGACGACGCAGGTACGCTCCTTATGGCCGACCCGCTCGATTGGCCGGCGATCCGGGACTCACTGGTGGACGGAATCCACGTCATGGCCTCACCCGAGCGCCCGGACCGGCTCTTCCCCGCCACTCCGACCAGTCCTACCAGCGGCGGGGGTTATTCACTGGGCCATGGTGCGGCGGGTGTGCTCTACGCGCTCCACCATGCCGGCGCCGAGGTCCCCGATGCCTACATTCAGTGGCTGGTGGCCGCCGTCGAGCGCGACCGCACACCGCGGCCCGGGCTCTACGATGGCCTGCACGGTGCCGCGCTCACTCTCGACCTGCTGGGCTGGCGGGATGAGGCCCTGGAAGCTCTGGAGCGATGGAGTGCGCGCGGGACCGGCGACCTCGACCCGTCCCTGGCGGGCGGCGCGGCCGGCATCATGCTGAACCTGTTGTATTTCGCTGGCACCACCGGGGACGACACCTTCCGCGAGCAGGCCCTGTGTCTGGGCGAAGCGGCCGCCGCCAGACTGCTGAGTGGTGAACCAGCAGTGACACCGGGTCAGCATCCGCCCTTCGGGCTGCTGCACGGCGGAGCCGGTCTCGCCCTGCCGTTCCTTCGACTGTACGAGCAGGGCCACGGCAGCCGCTGGCTGGACCTCGCCGGCACCGCACTGAAACAGGATCTGGCCCGCTGTGAGGTCCTCCCCGACGGGGCCTTCGCCCTTTTCAGCGGGAAGCACCACCTCCCGTACCTGCATGGTGGCAGCATCGGGCTCGCCTTCGGCCTGCGGGCCTTCCTCCGCCACCGGCATGACCCCGCCGTGGCCGCCGCTCTCCTTGCGATCCGCCGTACCTGTGAGGCGCTGTTCGTGCGCAACAGCGGCCTGTTCCGCGGCCGTGCGGGTGGCATCGCGGTCCTCGCCGCCCTCGGCGAAACCGGCGACTCCCCGGCCATTCGTACTCAAATCCACCGTCTGGCCTGGCACGCCCGGTCCTATCGGGGCCACCTCGCCTTCCCGGGTACCCACGGCTTGCGGCTCTCCGCCGACCTGGCCACGGGAGCGGCGGGCGTCCTGCTCGCCCTGAGTTCCGCGTTCGAGAAGGACGGGCCAGCCCTGCCCCTCCTCGACTCGCGGCCCCCGGCACCGACGACCTTGGGAGGGAGGTGACCGTCATGGAGGAGATTCTCGAACTGCAGGAGCTGGAGGAGGACGCGCCCGCGTTGTGGCCCTGTGCCAACAGCTACATGAGCACGCTCGGGGTGGACGAGTAGCCGTTCCCCGAATCGGGTCGTGGGGGGGGGCCGGGGCGGCGCCCCCCCCCCCCACCACCGTGTCCGCGGGAAGCCGCCGTCGAAGCCGAAGGGGCCCGGCCGGGCACGGGCCGGCTCAGGACGCGGCCAGGGACTCCAGCCCGTCGAGGCTGTCGTCGGTCACCTTCGCGAGGCCCGCGCGACGGGCGAGGGCCAGGGCCCGGGTCCAGCAGTCCCGGGCGGCGTCGGTCCGTCCGGAGCAGGCGTGCACGGTGGCGGTCGTGTGCAGGGCCACGGCGGCGGCGCTGCGGTCCCCGAGCGCCTCGGCGGTGGACAGCGCCTCGGCCAGGGCCTCCAGGGCCTCCTGCTCCCGGCCGAGCGCGGCCAGGGACGCGCCCAGGCCGGTCAGCGTCGTGGGCACCACGGAGGGCAGTTCGCGGCGGAACACCTCCGCGTACCGCCGGAAGACCGGCTCGGCCAGCGCGGCGTCCCCCGTCGCCAGGTGCAGCCGGGCCAGCGTGCACAGGGCCACGGGATTGTCCCGGCCCTCCGCGCGGCGGAACAGCTCGACGGACCCGCGCGCGGCCGCGAGGCCCTCGCCGAGCCGGCCGTCCTTGAGGAAGGAGAGCGCCCTGACGAGCAGGACCATGGCCAGGCCCTCCTCGACGCCCTCCTCGGCGTAGATCGCCTGCGCGGCGTCCAGGTGGAGGTCCAGCTCGTCCGGCTCCACGGCCAGCAGGTAGCCGTTGGGCACCGATCGCAGCCGGGCGCCGTCCGGACCGAGCGCCGTGCGCAGCCGGTTGACGTGATTGTGCAGGGACGCCAGCGTCGTACGGGGCGGGGCCCCGTCCCACAGCAGGTCCACCAGAGCGTCGACCCGGACGGCCTCACCGGGCGCGGTGAGGAGCACGGCCGGCAGCGTCCGCACCTTCGGGCCGGCGACCGGCAGCGCCTGCCCGTCGCGTTCCATCCGCAGCGGTCCGAGCAGCCCGAACCGGATTCCCATGCCGGCTCCCCCCGGGTGTGACGAACGGTCACATCGGTCGTGAGTCGCTGTTATCGACATGTTAGATGCCTGTGAGGGGGCGGAGTGACGATCGGCGCATCCGTCCGGTCGGACGCGAACGGACCACGGTGGCCCGCTCCTCGTCCGTCCGGTGACGTGCGACTTCCCGGAGACCACACATGCACACCGCCCCCGCCGCCCTCCGTCCTGTCTCTCTCCCGCCCGCCGTTACCCCGGACACCGGCTGGGGCGCCTGAGCGCGCCCCGCCCGCACAGCACCCGCGACTACGCGGGCACCGTGCGCAGCAGCGCGTCCGCCAGTTCCCGGGGGCGGCTGAGTGCGGCCAGGTGGCCGCCGGGGATCTCCTCGATCTCCAGGCCCAGCCGCTCCCGGACGATCCCGCGCTGGAACTCCAGGGGGAAGAAGCGGTCCTCCCGCCCCTGGAGGAAGCGGGTCGGCACCTGCGGCCAGCGCGTCAGCGGCCACGGCTGGGCGAACAGCGCGGAGGGCGGCGGCGAGCCGCCGGCGGACAGCGCCTCCTCGGTCACCTCGGCCGGGACGTCGTGGAAGAAGTCGGTCCGCAGGTCGAACCCGGGATCGGGGCCGCGCCCGGTGGCCGCCGCGTAGTCGGAGCGGGCCTCGGCCTGGCCGGTGTCCTCCCACCACTGCCCGGCCGTTTCCCCGGGGGCCGGGACCATGGCGTTGAGCAGCACCAGCTCGGCGACGGGCACCGGCAGCCGCCCGCACACCAGCGGAGCCGAGAAACCCGCGAGGGACTGCGCCACCAGGACCAGGGGAGTGGCGAGGCCGGCGTGCCGTTCCACCGCCGAGACGATCGCCTGCGCGAACTCCTCCAGGCCCGCCGAGTCGTCGCCCGGCAGGTCCATCGTGACCACGTCGTGCCCCCGGTCCCGCAGCTCGGGCACCAGCCGGTGCCAGAACCAGGCCCGGCCGTCGGCCCCGGGAACGAGTGTGAAGGTCGCCATCGCGGTCCTCCTCCTTGCGGGTCGCCACCCGCACGCCTCCTGCGTGCCCTTCGACGCTATCGGGCGCCACCGACACCGGCCCGGTCGGCGCCGGCCGGGACGAATTGCCGAGGTTGTCCGGGGTGTCGGTGAGGGGCGGGCAATCCGCATTGATGTGTGATCCGCATTGATGTCCGATTCACAGCATTCACCCGGTTGGCTGGATTCATCCTGCGGCGTTATCGGGATTGGTCTTGACCATTGCCCGGCGTGCTTGGCATGCTGGCAACGGCCGTAACCGATCATGGGTTCACGTGGTTCACGTGGTTCGGGCCGTGGATCGGGTACGTGTCACATCGTGAGACGGGGGACGAATGGGCGAGTGGTCGCCGGGGGCGGCGCGGCACGGCCGGTGCCGCGCGGTCGAATGACCGTCGAATAGTCCGTCTCGCGATCCGAGAACCCGTCGGTGCTGGTCGAGGGCAGTGGAAATGCCCCGCCGAGGGCACCGTTGCAAGCTTTTGCGGTATCCCCCCACATTTTCCTCCGTGGTGCACCGGGCTGCCGAAAAGTGCGGTGGGCCGATTTCGCCTGCCTGCTTTTCCGGCCGTCTCCCGCATGCGTATTTGGTGGATTGCCAGAGAATTGGAGGTCTGCGTCAGACGTGCAAGGAAATCTGATCACCCAGGAGTCCGTGGCGGTCGCCGACGCGCCCCGGGGCGCGTGCGCGGGCCGCGCCGACGAGCTGTGGGCCCGGGTGGCCCTGCCGCCGGCGTCGCCCGAGCCGCCCGCCGAGCCCGTCGCCGCCCCGGGCCTGCGCCGTGCCCTGTCGATGGTGGACGAGGGCGTGTTCACCAGCCGCGCCAACCGGGCCTGCGGCTCGTACGTGGCGCGGGCGGTGCCGTCGGCCGGGGCCGTGTACCCGTACGAGTTCGCCGTCCTCGCCGTGGAGGACGGGGTGCCGACGGCCTACCGGCTCGACGCCGACCGCCGCATCTGCGCCCGGCTGGCCGCGGGGGAGCGGGTCGCCGCCGCGCTGGCGGCGTCCGCGCTGGCCGTCCCGGACGACGGCGGAGCCCTGGTGGTCACCCTCACCCGGCCCTGGCTGTCGATGCGCAAGTACGGCGACCGCGGATACCTGTACACCCAGCTCGACGCGGGCCACGCGGCCGCCAACCTCGTCCTGGCCGCGGCCGGCCGCGGGGCGCGGGGGACGCTGCGGCTGCGCTTCCCGAGGGAACCCCTCTCGGAGCTGCTGGAGGCGGGCGAGAACCACCGGGAGATCCACTCCGCGGTCCTGGTGCCGGCCGCCGCGGACACGGCGGGCGCGGCCGACGGGCCGTGGACCCGCTGGACGGTGCACGACAGCACCGACCGGGACCTGCGCGGGCCCACCTGGCGGTCGTGGCTGGAGAGCGCGTGCTGGGACTCCCTCGCCGTGTGGCCCGAGCACCCCGGCTCTCCGGCACCCCGCACCGCGCCCGCTCCACTGGCACACATCCGGACCGACCGTCAGACATCGCCCGGCGAAGGCGGCCTGGGGGAGCGGAGCGGATGGCCGGAGCTGATCGGGACGCGCGTCTCCAGCAAGGCGTTCACCGGCGAACCCGTCTCCGCCGACGCCGTCTGGCGGGCGGTCTCGGCCCTGTCGACACCGCTGGAGACCGACCTGCCCGGCATCTCCCCGCTGTCCGCCACCCTCGTCCTGCGCTCGACGACCGAGCCCGGGCGGGACGCGGTGTACCGGCTGGACACCGGTGAGCGGCAGCCGGGCCGGCTGCCGTCCACCGACGAGGTGGCCCGGGCCTGCATGCAGCAGCGCGCCCTCGCCGGGGCCGGCGCCGTCCTGCTGCTGCACGTGCCGCGCACCTCGCTCGCCGGCGCCGGCTCGGCCGCCGGCGCCGAGAGCCTGCGCGAACTCGCCTTCCGCTGCGGCGCGTTGGGCCAGTTGCTCTACCTCGGCGCGAACCGCGCGGAGGTCGGGGTGACCGCCATCGGCGGCTTCGACTCGCCGCTGTGGCGCACGCTGGCGGGGCTGCCGGAGGACGACGAGATCCTCTACGCCCTGCTGCTCGGCCGCCCGGACGACTCGGGCGTCAAGTTCGACCGGCTTGCCACCGCGCACGCCCAGAACGAGCGGTGAACCCGATGAACCCCGTCCTTCCCGGTGTCCTCACCGAAGTCCTCGCCCGCCACGGCGAC
Organism: Kitasatospora sp. NPDC057904; assembly: GCF_042887925.1. Classification (NCBI taxonomy): domain Bacteria; kingdom Bacillati; phylum Actinomycetota; class Actinomycetes; order Kitasatosporales; family Streptomycetaceae; genus Kitasatospora; species Kitasatospora sp. NPDC057904. The sequence goes on along the minus strand of NZ_JBHVOL010000002.1, from coordinate 91,499 downwards.
CGCGTCGCCGTCACCGACGCGGGCGGATCGCTGCGCTACGCCGAACTCGCCGACCGGGCCCGCGCCGCCGCGGAGCGCATCGCCCGCTTCGACGTACCGGACGAGCGCGCCAGGGTCGGCCTCTACGCCACCAACTCCGCGGACTACGTGGTCGGTTACCTCGCGGTGCTGTTCGCCGGCGGCGTCCCGTTCCTGGCCGACTCGGCCTTCGGGCCGTTCGAACTCTCCCGGATCGCTGAGGACTGCGGGCTGGACCTGCTGATCCACGCCCCGGGCGCGGACGTCGACGCCATCGTGGACGAAACCCCTCCGGGAGACGGCGAGTCCGGCGCCCTCACGGTCAGCCGGGTGCGCCGCTCCGAGACCCCCCGACCGCAGCTGCTGGACGACACCGAGGTCTGCCGCTTCACCTCCGGCTCCACCGGACGGCCCAACTGCATCGAGTTCTCCGGCGCGGCGGTGTCCGCGGCGGCCGCCAACTGGGTCAAGGGAACCGGCCTCTCGGCCGAGGACCGGATCGCCTGCTTCGCCGCGCTCTCCAACGGCCTGGCCTTCAACACCTCGCTGCTGGCGGCCTTCCTGCCGGGCGCCTCGCTGCACCTGTCGCACGGCCTGCCCACCGCCACCCGCGTCGTACGGCTCCTGGAGAGCACCGCCGCCACCCGGCTGGTGGCCTTCCCCGCGCTGTACGAGTCGATCGTGCGGCGCGCGCCGAAGGAGGGCTTCGCCGGCGTGCGCACCGCGATCTCCTCCGGCGCCCCGCTGCGCGAGAGCGTCCGCGAGGAGTTCACCCGGCTCACCGGCGTGCCCGTCCACAACTACTACGGCGTCGCCGAGACCGGTCCGCTGACGTTCGCCGCCGACGGCGCCGGCAGCGGGCTCGGGGCACCCCTGCCCGGTGTGCGGCTGCTCGCCCCGGAGGAGGGCATCCGGGTCCGGAGCGAGTCGATGGGCTCGCGCTACCTCAACGCCCCCGGCGTCTTCGAGGAGCGCGTCGACGCCGAGGGCTACTACCGCACCGGCGACCAGGGCCACCTGGTCGACGGCGCGCTCCACCTGACCGGACGCACGAGCCGGCTGGTCAACGTGGGCGGGCGCAAGATCGACCCGATCGAGATCGCCGAGGTGCTGCGCGGAGCCCCCGGAGTGCTGGACGCGGTCGCCTTCGAGGCCGAGAACCAGCACGGCGAACCGACCCTGGCCGCCGTCGTCGCCGTCGAACCCGGCGTCACCGCACAGTCCCTGCGCGCCCACTGCGCGGCCACGCTCCCCGCGTTCAAGGTGCCCGGAATCCTCCGCCCGGTGGACAGCATCCCGGCGAACTCGATCGGCAAGCCGTCCATCGAGCGCCTGCGGCGGCTGCTCACCGAGCCGTCCCCCGGCAACTGACCTCCAAGACCCCAAAGAACCCCACGACCCCCAAGACCCCTTACGAGACACAGGAATTCCCCATGGACAACACCGCCCTGCGCGCCAAGATCCTCGAACTCGCCATCGCGGCCGGGGACGGCAGCGTCTCCGCCGACGAACTCGCCGGAGCCGACTACTCGCTCCGCGACGTCGGGTACTCCTCGCTCTCCTACATGCGCCTGATCGACAGCATCGAGAACGAGGTCGGCGTCTACCTGGACCCGGAAGCGCCCATCGAGCACTACGAGTCCATCGACTCCGTCACGGCCCTCGTCGTCGCCAGCGGCATCGGCGCCGATGCCTGAGGCGCCGACGCCCGGGACCCCGACGCCCGAGGCGCCGACGGCCAGGCAGCCCCGCCCCACCATCGGGATCGTCGGCCTCGGCCGGCTCGGCTCGGCGCTGAGGTCGCTCTGCGAGGCGGACGGGACGAGGGTCACCCTCACCGCCACCCGCCGCGGCGGCTGGGCCGCCGAGGCCGTCCCGGACGTCCTCGTCGACGCCAGCGCGCCCGACGCGCACCCCGAGGTCCTCGACTACTGCGCCACCCGCCGGGTCCCGCTCGTCGCCTGCGTGTCCAACCTGACGGACACCCAGTGGAAGGCGCTGGCGGAACTGGCCGAGGAGGTGCCGGTGGTCCGGGCCACCAACCTCGCCTTCGGCCACTACCTCCAGGTGCGCATCGCCGAGCTCACCGCCGCCCTCACCACGGGCCGCTTCGAGGCGACCACCACCGTCCGGGAGCGCCACCCGCTCGGCAAGGCGCACCGGCCGAGCGCCACCGCGCTGGCACTGGCGGACACCTGGGCGCGGGCCGGCGGCCCGGCGGTGGCCGACATCTCCGACGAGCGGGCCGGACTGCCCGTCAGCGAGCACGAGCTGACCCACACCTGGGACGGCGAGGCGCTGCACGTGCGCCACCACGTCGGCAGCTGGACGGTGCCCGCCCGGGGCGCACTGGCCGCCGCCGCCTGGGCCCGCACCGCGTCCCCCGGCCTGGTCACCATGCGCACGGTCTTCGACGAACTGACCACCCCCACACACCCGACCGCCCCGGCACACCCGACCGCCCCGGCACACCCGACGGGCCCCGCAAACCCGACGGCCCCCACACACCCGACGACCCCGACCGCGAGGAGCGCGACATGACCACCGCCGAACCGGTGCCGCCGACCCCGGCCGAACGCCGGCTCGTCCTCCAGGTGGCGACCGGCGCCCGGATGCTCTCCCTCGACGGCCACGACGACTTCAACCAGGGCCAGATCTCCGCCCGGATCCCCGGCCGCGACGAGTTCTTCATCAAGAACGCGCTGGTGGGCTTCGACGAGGCCACCCCGGAGAACGTCGTGCGCTGCCCGGTGGACCACACCCTGCCCGCGCCGCCCCTGGCCCCGCCGGAACTGCCGCTGCACCAGGCCATCTACCGGGCCCGCCCGGACGTCAACGGCATCGTCCACAGCCACGCGCCCCACACCCTGCTGTTCGGCGCCACCGACCTGCCGATGCGCCCGATCTCGCACGACGGCGCCTACTTCCGCGACCGCATCGGCCTGTTCACCGAGACCAGCAACACCGTCCTCGACATCGAGACCGGCGACCACATCGCCAGGGACCTCGGCGAGCACCCGGCCGTCCTGCTGCGCAACCACGGCGGCGTGATCGTCGGCAAGAGCGTGCGGCACGCGTCCGTCTTCGCCCAGGTGCTGGAGCGGGCCTGCCGGCTCCAGCTGACGGCCGAGGGCACCGGCGTCCCGTACACCTGGTCCACCGAGCGGGACGTGGCCGCCAAGCAGGACTTCATCTACGCCGACCTCTCCGTGCGCTCCTACTGGGACTACGCCGTCCGCAAGGTCGCCCGGCACTGGCCGGAGACCGCCGCCTGGGGCCTGGCCTGACCCAGGGCGTGCCCCAACCCCGCCCACCCCACCCGAACACCCACGGAGGTCGTCCGTTGAAGGTCCAGCGCATCCTGCCCACCGAGGAGGCGGCCGATCTGCTCGGCCTGGTCCGGGAGCTCGCGGCCGGTGAACTCGCGCCCCGCATCGCCGAGTTCGAAGCGGCCCACGAGTTCCCCCGGGAGATCGTGCGCACCCTGGGCAAGGCCGGGCTGCTGAGCCTGCCGTACCCCGAGGAGTACGGCGGCGCAGGCCAACCCTACGAGGTCTACCTCCAGGCGCTGGAGGAGATCGCCTACCACTGGTTCGCGGTGGCCGAGGCGGTCAACGTGCACAACCTCGCCTGCTTCGGCACCGCCGCCTACGGCACGCAGGCGCAGCGCGAGGACCTGCTGCCCGGCATGCTCAGCGGTGAACTCCTGGGCGCCTACTGCCTGTCCGAGGCGGAGGCCGGTTCGGACGCGGCCTCGCTGACCACCCGCGCGGTGCGCCAGGACGACGGCTACCGCGTCACGGGGACGAAGGCGTGGGTCACCCACGCCGGGCACGCCGACTTCTACAACGTGTTCGCCCGCACCGGCGGCCCGGGGGCCCGGGGCCTGTCCTGCCTGGTGGTCCCCGGCGGCACGCCGGGCATGGTGGTGCACGAGCCGGAGCGCAAGCTCGGCGTGTGGGCCAACCCCACCGCCCAGGTCGGCTTCGAGGACGTCCGGGTGCCGGCCGAGCGGCTGATCGGCCGGGAGGGCAAGGGCTTCCTGATCGCGATGGGCGCCCTGGACTGCGGCCGGCTGGGCATCGCGGCCTGCGCGGTCGGCATCGCCCAGGCCGCCGCCGACTACGCGGTGCGCTACGCCAAGGAGCGCCGCCAGTTCGGGCAGCGGATCATCTCCTTCCAGGGCGTCGGCTTCATGCTCGCCGACATGGCCACCCAGATCGCCGCGGCCCGGGCGCTCACCCTGGCCGCCGCCCGGCTGAAGGACGCCGGCCGGCCGTACTCGCTGGAGGCGGCGAAGGCGAAGCTGTTCGCCACCGACGTGGCGATGAAGGTGACCACCGACGCGGTGCAGGTGCTCGGCGGCGCCGGCTACGTCGCCGACCACCCGGTGGAGCGCTGGATGCGCGAGGCCAAGCTGCTGCAGATCGTCGAGGGCACCAACCAGATCCAGCGCATGGTCATCGCCCAGGGCCTGGACTAGGGCTTGTCCTGAAGCCGTCCCCACACCCCCCGCCCCCACACCCCCCCGCCCCCACACCCCCCGCCCCCACACCCCCCGCCACCACGCACCGCCTCGCACGAGGCAACCGAAGGGAAGTTCGGAACACGATGACCACGGTCGAGGAACGGACCATCACACTGGACTCCGCGAGGTCCGGAACCGGCCCGGCCACCTGGGGGCAGCGGGCGATCTGGGGGGTCGTCACCCGGCTGGGCGACGACGCCCCCCGGTACAACCTGCGGCTCGACCTGCCCCTGACCCCGCCGCGCCCCGCCGCCCGCGTCCTCGCGGACCTGGCGGAGCTGCTGCGGATGCACGACAGCCTGCACACCAGGCTGCTGCCGGCCGGCGAGGACGGGCTGGAGCAGGTCGTGGACGGCAGCGGCGAGCTTGCGGTGGCGGTGCGGACGTGCTCCGCGCAGCAGGCCCCGGCCGTCGGCGCGGCCCTGATGGAGGAACTGGCGGGCCGCCCCTTCGACCACGTACGCGAGTGGCCCTTCCGGGTCGGCCTCGTGGAGTGCGAGGGCCTGGTCCACCGCCTGGTACTGGCGGCCTCGCACACCGCGATGGACCTGTGGGGCGAGGGACGGATGCTGCGCGACCTCGCCCTGATCGAGGCGGGGGAGCGCGCCGAGGACCTGCTGCGCTCGCGCCCCGCCCTCCAGCCGCTGGAGGCCGCCGCCGTCCAGGCCTCGCCGCTCGGGCGCCGCCGCGACGAGGGCGCCCGCCGCTACTGGTGCGAACGGCTGGCCGCCGGCCCCCGGCGGATCTTCCGGGAGCCCGCCGCGCCGGAACTCAGGGTCACCGACCCCGGCCGCCTGTTCCCCAACGCGCTGCTGCGCTCGCCCGCGCTGGCCGTGGCCGTCGAGCAGGTGGCGGCGGACCTCGGGGTGAGCGACGCCGCGGTGCTGCTGGGCGCGGCCTCCCACCAGCTGGCCCGGATGTCCGGCAGCGGCGACGTCCTGTTCCAGGTGGTCGTGAGCAACCGCTTCCAGCCGGCCGCCGCCGAGTCGGTCAGCACGATGGCGCAGGAGGCGGTGTTCCTCCTCACCGACGCCGACCAGGACTTCGCGGACGCGGTGCGCCGCACCCGGTCCGTCTCCTTCAGCGCGTTCCGGCACGCGGGCTACGACAAGTGGGCGCTGGAGCGGGAGGTGGCACGGCTGGTCGAGCGCGGCGAGGCGGGTGACCACTCGTACTGGTGGAACGACACCCGGGACCCGGGCAGCGGCCCGTTCGACACCGTCGAGCGCCCGAAGGCACCGCTCGGCGAACTGGCCGCGCATACCGAACTGAGCTGGCCGACGGACTTCCTGCCCCGTACGAACGTCTCGATCGCGGTGGACGTGCTGACCGCCCCCGGCGTCCTGGAGCTCGCCATGACCGCCGACCCGGCGATCATCACCCGCGCGGGTATGGAGCAATTCCTGCGCGGTGTCGAGCAGTTGATCGTCACCGCGGCGCTCGCCCTGGGGGAGGAGTGAGCGCGCGCTACGCGGGAATCGCCTGGACGGGCGCGGGCTACGAGGTCGAGGTCGTCGACGGCGCCGGCCGCAGGGCGGCCGAGCCGAGCCGCTGGGGCGCCGCCGAGGTCGCCGAACTCATGGCCTGGATCAGGGAGTTGGGCGGCGACGGCCGCGTGCCGGCCGTGGTGCTCGACAGCACCAACGGCCTGCTCGACGGCCCGATGACGGCGGCCGGCCTGGAGGTGTTCCGCGCGGACCCCTGGGTGCTGCCGCCCCGGCCGGGATTCGGCTCCGTCCCGGCCGCACGCCTGGCGGAGCAGGCCTGGAGCGCCCCCGGCACGCTGGCGCGGGTGACCGCCGAGGGCGGCAGCCTGACCGGCCGGGCCGAGGAGTACCACGAGGTCGTGCTGCGCACCGAGCCGATCCGGACGGCGATGACGGCCGCCGGACGCTGCTTCGAGCACGGCCGCCGGGACGTTGCCCGGGTCGCGCTCACCTTCGACGACGGCCCCGACCCGGTGCACACCCGCCGGGTGCTGGAGATCCTGGACCGCTACCGCGTCCGGGCGACGTTCTTCTGCGTCGGCCACCACGTCACGGCCCTGCCCGACGAGGTGCGCCGGATCGCCGCGGCCGGCCACGAGGTGGGCAACCACTCCTGGTCCCACCCGTACCTGCCGGACCTGACACCGGACCAGCTGCGCGAGCAGCTCGACCGCACCACGGAGGCGGTGGCCCGGGTCACCGGCACGGCCCCCACCCGGTTCCGCCCGCCCTACGGCGCGCTGAGCCCCGAAGGCCTCGCCGCCCTCGACGAGCACCCGACCGCCCTCACGCTGTGGGACGTCGACTCCCGCGACTGGTCCAGACCCGGGCCGGAGCGCATCGCCGCCACCGTCCTGGAGTCCGCCGGACCGGGCTCGGTGGTGCTGATGCACGAGGGCGCCGGCGACCGCGGCCAGACCGTCCAGGCCCTCCCGGCCATCATCGAGGGCCTGCTCGACCGCGGCCTGGAACCGGTCACCGTCGGGGAGCTCGACCCGCCGCCCGTCACCCGACCCTGAACACCACGACCGACAGCTGGAGCAACGACACACCATGACAGATCAGTTGGCAGACCACACCACGGCGGCGCCCTCGAAGGCCCCGTCGGCAGGGGAGCAGGTGTCCGGGGAGCCGGCGATCTGGTCCCGCAACTTCCGCTACTACTTCACCGCCCGCAGCGCGGGCCTGCTCAGCTGGGCGATGCTCCCGGTCGCCGTCTCGGCCGGCCTGCTCAGCGGCGGCTACGGCCTGGACACCGCCGGCTACTCGATGGCCTTCCTGGTGGGCCCGTTCGCCGGCCTGGTGCTGTTCGGCGGCGTCCTCGCCGACCGCTTCACCGCCCGCCGCATGATGATCGCCGCCGACCTCGCCAACCTCGTCGCCCACACCCTCCTCGCGTTCCTGTTCATCCACGGCATCGACCACCTGTGGCAGCTGTACACCCTGCTCGTGGTGGCCGGCACCGCCAACGCCATGTTCCAGCCCGGCGCCTCCTCGACCGTCCCCCTCGTCTCCCGCGACGTCCAGGGCGCCAACGGCGTCCTGCGCACCTCCGAGGCCCTCACCGGCCTCGGCGGCCCGGCCCTGGCCGGCGCCCTCGTCGGCCTCGGCGCCACCGGCTGGGTCATGGCCATCTCCGCCCTCGCCTACGCCACCAGCGCCACCTGCCTGTTCGTCCTTCGCCTGGGCGCCGTCCCCGCCCCGCCGGCCGGCGAGAGCCTGTGGCACAACCTCGCCGTCGGCTGGCACGAATTCCGCTCCCGCAGCTGGTTGTGGGGCGTCATCGTCATCTGGATGGTCTTCGCCGTCCTGTCCTGGGGCCCGCAGCTGTCCGTCGCCGCCGGCGTCATCGTCCCCGAGCACGGCGCCACCGCCTTCGGCCTCCTCAACTGCGCCCTCGGCGCGGGCACCGTGGCGGGCGGCCTGATCGCCATCCGCTACAAGCCCGAACGCCCCCTGGCCGCCGGCGCCGCCGCCATGCTCGCCTACCCCCTCTACCCCCTCGGCATCGTCCTGGACTGGCCCGTCTGGCTGCTCGCCGCCGCCCAGCTCGGCGTCGGCGTCGGCGTCGGCATCTGGGGCGTCATGTGGGCCACCAGCGTCCAGACCCAGGTCCCCGGCGAGGTCCTCAACCGCGTCCACGCCTACGAGGTCGCCGGCTCCGTCGGCATGTACCCCATCGGCAGCGCCCTCGCCGGCCCCGCCGTCGGCGCCTTCGGCACCGACCGGGTCCTCCAGGTCGGCGCCGGCGTGGCCCTGCTGACCGCCGCCGCCCTCCTCCTCACCCGCCCCATCCGCAACCTGCGCCGAGTCCCCACCCAAGCCTGACCACCCCGTCACCCGCACGGCCGCTGACCTGCTACTGTTCTTCCCGTCGGGAGGAAACGATCTCCCGAACAGGCGTCAGCGGTGCTACCAGAGCACGTCCTACTTTCAGTAGGAAGAGTCCGTGCGACCCGGGCCTGGCGCTCCATCACCGGACGAGGTCCGGCACCCACCAGGGTGCCGGGCCTCTTTCGCGTCCCTCCCCGAGTACCGTTGCGGCCGGTCGGCCAAGGGCGGAAAAAGATCTCGTCACCGTCCTGTCACAGCCGCCCGCCTGAGGAACCGACGGCGCAACGGCGGTGTGTACGGGGCAGGTGCCGGTACTGGACCGGTACCACTCGATCCTTCGGGGGAGACATGCAGCAGAACACGCAGTACGCGAAGAAGGCCCTCAGACCCGCGGTTGCCGTGGTCTCGGCCGCCGCGGCAGCCCTGGTGATCACGGCCTGCGGACCGGGGGACGACCAGCCCGCCACCACCGCGGCCCCGTCGTCGGCGGCGACCGCCCCGACCGCGCCGAGCACCACGCCCGCGGCCCCGGTCAAGGGCGCCACGCCCTCGGCCGCCCCCGTCACGGCCGCCGCGTCGTCCACGCCGTCCGGCGCGGCGGCGCCGACCTGCACGCCCGGCGACCTGAAGGTGGACGCCCACCAGGCGAAGCAGCGTCCCAACGGCACGGGCATCGGAGCGGCGATCGTCGCCTTCACCAACGGCTCCGCGCACCCGTGCACGCTGGAGGGCTTCCCGACGGTGGCCGGCGCGGCCAACGGCTCGCCGGACCACAACGCCCCGCTCGCCGTGACCCACACCGGCTCCGCGGCGCCCGTCAAGCTGGCCCCGGGCGGCAAGGCCTGGGTGAAGCTCACCTTCGTCCAGGTCCAGGGCGAGGCCGACGGCTACTGCGTCTCGGGCGCCACACCGGTCGCCTACCCCACCCTCGTGCTGGGCCTGCCGGGCGGCGCGGGAGCACACCAAGTGGCTCTGGACGACGGCCTGTTCGCCGAGTGCGACAACAAGGTGACCACCACCGCCCTGCTGGCCACCAGCCCCTCCTGACGCACACCGAGCGCGAGCCAGGCCGCGACCCGTCGGCCTGGTCCCGCACCCGCGCACCCCGTCGGCGCTGCGGCGCACCCCGTCAGCCCCGGGTGAACACCCGCCCGTCGAGGTCGTGGAGCCGCTCGGCCCGCGCCGGGCGCGGTCAGCGCCCGCCGAGGGTGAAGCAGAAGCCGTCCCAGCCCTCGGCGACGTCGGCGGGCCTCGCGGCGGGAAGGCCCGCGGCCCGGGCGGCGTCCCGGACGACGTCCGGCCCGACGTGGCCCTCCCGGCCGGACTCGGGGATCAGCAGCCAGATCAGGCCGCGCTCCTCGACCCCTCCCACTTCGTCGAGCGCGTAGGCGAGCAGGTCGGTGAGCTCGCCGTCCTCGGCGCGGAACCACAGGAGCACGGCGTCCATCACGCCCTCCAGGTCCAGGTCGAGGAGGCCCTGCCCGGCGACCGAGTCGACGCTGTCGTGCAGGCCCTGGTCGATGTCGTCGCCGTAGCCTTCCTCCCGGACGACCATGCCGTGCTCGAACCCGAGCCGCAGGGCGCGGTCGCCGCGCTCCTCCTCCGACGTCGCCATTCGCTGTTCCTTCCCGCCCCGGGGCGCCGACCGCCCCGCAGGCGAGCAGCCAACCAGACGCGTAGGACACCCCGGGTGTGCGGGCCCCGGGAAGCCCACTGTCCAGGGAGTGGAATTGCGCCCGCGGGCGGCGGTGCGCGCGACACCGTGGACACCATGATCCTTCAACCGGAGACCGACGACCTCGCCGCCTACCTCGCGGCGGACGAGGTGATCGACCACGAGCACCCCGAACTGCGGCGCCTGGCCGCCGAGCTGGCCACACCCGAGGCGGCCTTCCACCACGTGCGCGACCGGGTGTGGCACTCCGCCGACGCGGGCGCGTACAGCGGGGCGTTCCGCGCCTCCGAGGTGCTGGCCGCGCGCAACGCGATCTGCCACGGCAAGTCCCACCTGCTGGCCGCACTCCTGCGGGCCCAGGGTGTGCCGGCCGGCCTGTGCTACCAGCGCCTGGAGGACGGCGAGGGCGGCTTCGTGCTGCACGGCCTCAACGCCGTGCACCTGGACGGCCGCTGGTCGCGCCTGGACGCCCGGGGCAACCGCGAGGGCGTGGACGCCCGGTACGACCTGGAGACGGAACGGCTGGCCTGGCCGGTCCGCCCGGAGCTGGGCGAGCGCGACTACCCCGGTGTCTTCGCCGCCCCGCCCGCCCCGCTGCTCCGGGCGCTCGCCCGGGCGGTGCCGGGCGAGTCCGGCTACGGCTACCTCCCGGGCGAACTCCCGGACTGAGCGGACGACCGCCGTGCCCGGGGCCTGCCGTGCCCGGTGAGGGGCCCGACCGGCCCCGGGCACGGCAGGCCCCGGGTTCGGCTCCTCACCGGCCCTGCCCGGTGAGGAGCCCGATCACGGGATGGACCGCGTCGTCCCCGGAGCCGCCCTCCGGGAACAACCCGGCGGCCTCCGCACTGCGGGGGAACATGTCCCGCTCGTAGGCGGCGAGCGCCGCCTCCACGTCGCCGGGGTGCGCGGCGAGGGCCAGGCCGAGCTCGGCGCCGTCGAGCATGGCCAGGTTGGCGCCCTCGCCGTTCGGGGCCTGGAGGTGGGCGGCGTCGCCGAGCAGGGTCACCCCGGGCACCCGCTCCCACCGGTGCTCGGCCGGGAGGGCGTGGAGGTGGCGCAGGACCGGTGCGGAGTCCGCCTCGGTGATCAGCGCGAGCAGCTCCGGCGCCCAGTCGGCGAACTCCCGCGCGATGCGCGCGGTGACCGCGGCCGCGTCGGTGACGTCGAGGCCGGCGAACCAGTCCAGCGGCTCGGTGATCCCGATGTAGGCGTGCAGGGTGTCGCCGCTCTCCCGGTGCGCGAAGATCTCCCGGTCCGGCGACGACGCCGCGATCATCGAGCCGCCGCCGACCGCCCGCGCGGTGGCCGGGAACCGGGTGCGCGCGTCGGCCAGGTACGTCTCGACGACCGACTTGCCGGTGTACCCGGGCCGGGCGGCCGAGAGCAGCGGCCGCACGCGCGACCACGCGCCGTCGGCGCCGACCAGCAGGTCCGCGACGACTCCGGAGCCGTCGGAGAACGCCACCTCGTGCCGTCCGCCGCCCAGGGGGCGGACGGCGGTCGCCTTGCGCCCCCACCGCACGGTGCCGGCCGGCAGCGAGTCGAGCAGGATCCGCCGCAGGTCGCCGCGCTGCACCTCGGGACGTCCGCCCGTGCCGTCGTCGGCCTGCTCGAACAGGACGGTCCCGTCGCGGTCCAGCACCCGCATCGCCTGGCGCCCCTCCAGCACGATGGCGCGGAACTCCTCCGTCAGCCCGGCCGCCGCCACGGCGAGTTGCCCGTTGTAGTCGTGGATGTCGAGCAGCCCGCCCTGCGTGCGCGCCGCCGGGGAGGGATCGGCCTCGTGGACCGTGACCGGGATGCCGTGCAGGTGCAGGACCCGGGCCAGGGTGAGGCCGCCGAGCCCGGCGCCGACGATCGTGACGGGTGTGCGCATGGGTGACTCCTTCGGGATCGGGCCGCCCGATCGGTTCCGGCCGGCCGTCCCCAGACGCTGTCAGGCGCCGCCGTCATACCGCCGTCATCCGGCCGTCGGACCCTGCCGGACGACCGGCATACGACTGTCCGCACACCACCCGACGCCACCCGGACCACCCCCGAAAAGCGGGGCGCACGGCCGCCGGTACGCGCCCTCTTCCTCCGGAGGACGACCCGGCCGCCGACTACGCCAACCGTGCGCCCGAACACGTCCCCGGGCCGGCCCGTGCCACCGCCGGCGCCCGCCGATCCGGCCACCCCGCCGTACGCGCCCGCATCCGGCACGTGCGCCCGGCCACCTGCCGTCCGTACCCGACCTTGTCTCAGTACCCGACTGCTGCGCCCTCTTGACGGTCCGTCAGCACGAGAGGCCCCGGCCACCCCGCCGACCACACATGTGCCACACACAACCCTCAAACCTCGGCCGCACGGCTCGCGGGTGTGGCACGGAAACGCATCGGCTCGCCCGGACGGTCGTTGGTCGTGCAGCGCGTGAGACAGCTCGCGCCGCCGAGCCGGCCGCCGAAGACGTCGGCCGGCTCGGGTCCTTCGCACGAGGAGCCGACCGGTGAGCGACCTTGTCCGCCTCATTCCGCAGCCCAGGGAAGCCGAACGCGCCGACCTGAGCGTTGACGCTCTCGAATTCCTGAAACGGTACGGCCTGCACCCGGCGCCGGAGGCCTACCTCTCGCACGGATACGTGGACCTGTGCCTCAAGGCGTGGCCGACCGCCGGGGGCGCCCCGCTGCGCCTGGCCGCCCGCTGGGCCCTGTGGACGTGGACGACCGACGACCTGCTGGACGGAGACCTCCGCGGCGCCCCGCTGGACGCGGTCGGGAGGCTGACCCGGTCGCTGCTGTGCGTCTGCGCCGAGAGCGACCGGCCCGCACCCGACGACCATCCCGCGGTCCACGCGCTGGCGGAGCTGGTCCGCCAGAGCCGCGCGATGATGCCCGACTTCTGGTGGCAGCGCTACCGCGAGCAGCTGGCCGCCTGGATCGTCGCCGCACGCGACAAACTGGTGCACTACGTGCAGCCGGGACGAACGCCCACGCTGCGCGAGTACCTGATGCTCCGTCCGGCCGACGGCGGCATGCTGCTGGCCGCGATGTGGTGCGAACTCGCCGACCAGTGCATCACGCCGCACTGGGGCGACCCCATGGTGCAGGACCTCCTGGACGCCTTCTCGACCTGCGGGATCCTCACGAACGACCTCGCGGCCGACGGCGGCAAGGACGAGACCTTCAACGCCATCGCCGCCCGGATGGCCGACGGCGGCCTGTCCGCGGCGCAGGCCCGCCAGGACGTGAGCGAGCGGCTGGACGCGGAGGAACGGCGCTTCGGCTGGCTCCACTCGGCGGTGCGGCGCGGCTTCCACGCCGGACCGCCTCCCGCGGCCGACGCCGCCGCCGGCCCCCCGGTGGACCAGGTCCTGGACACCCACCGCTTCGCCCTGCTCCTGGACCAGTTCCTCGCCGCCCTCACCACATGGACCGGCACCAGCGCCCGGTACCCGGTGCTGCCCGGCACCCCGCAACCGACGCGCCGCGCCCTGCGCGACGTCCTGATCACCCCCGCCGTCCGCACGTGGAAGGCCGTGGGCCCGCGCTCCCGGCGGACCCGGACGAGCACCGCCCCGGCCCGCTGAATCCCCGGGCGCCGACCGGCGTTCTGCAGGGCTGATGGCTCAAGTCGACCCGGCCCCCGGGCAGATCCCGGCAACCCGCCCCCCAGGAGCCGCCCGCAGCCGGTGGCACCGCGCCCGTCCCCGGGCCGGTGCCACCGCCGTTGACGGCACCCGCCCGTCACAGGCAGGGCAACCAGGAGCCCCGCCCTCCGCGCCCGGCCCGGGGAGTGGCAGGCTACGGGGCGGTGAGCAGGCACAACACACACGGGAGGCAGAGGTCGTGATGCAGGCCCTGGAGAGCACCTGGACCTGGGAACGCGACCAGCCGCTCAAGTACGTCCTGGCCGAAGAGGAGTGGGACGGCGAGCCGACCGTGTGGGCGCGCTGCGCCGAGGCCGACGGCTTCTTCGTCGAACCGGCCCCGCACCGCAAGCGGCTGACGCTCGTGGGCTGCGCCCCGACCGGCCGCCTGCTCAAGGCGGCCGAGCACGCCCGGCACCGGCCCGGCGAACCCGTCGACCTCGGGGCCCTCGGCCTCATCGTGGACTTCACCACGCCCGGGACGGACCCCGAGAAGGACCCGTACGGCGGCTACCGCGACGACCACTGGGAACTGCTCGCCCCCGTCCTGACCGGGTGCTCGCCCTCCGGCCTCGGCGCGTCCCTGTTCGACCTGGTCGTCGAGGCCGGGGTCGACGGCCCCGGATGGCGCGACGAGCCCGCGGACGCCGAATGGCGGCTGTTCAACGGACCGGGCGGAGGCGGGCTCGGCGCGTGCCACCGCGTCGAAGGCCTCTACCGCGGCGTGCCCGCGTCCCCGCCGATGCGGCTCATCGGCTGCGAGCCCGGCGAGAGGCTGCTGCCCCGGCCGGCCCCCGACGGCCCCGTACGGCACCTCGACGGGCGGCACGTGACCGACGTGCCGGGACTGGTGTGCGCGATCGGCGAGGCGGTCGCCGGCCCCGGCGGCCACTACGCCCAGTGCTGGCACGTGCTGCGCGGCTGCCCGTGCGGCGGGGACCTGCCGCCCGCGCCGTTCACCCTGGTCTGGCACGACGCCGAGGTCGCCCGGCGCGCGCTCGCCGAGGTGACCGTGGACACGGAGGGCGAGACGCCGTACGTCGACGACGTCCTCCGACTGCTCGCACGCGTGGGCATCACCGTCGAACTGCGCTGATCTCCCCCCGGGGCGCCACCGAGCCCTCGTCCAGGTCAGGCGTCGAGCACCTGGCCGGCGCGCTTGACGACCGGCCCTTCCGTCGACCAGGGGAACTCGATCCAGTCGTCGGTCTTCTTCCACACGTACTCGCACTTCACGAGCGAGTGCGACTTCTCGTAGATCACGGCGGACCGCACCTCGGCGACGTGGCCGAGGCAGAAGTCGTGTACCAGCTTCAGCGTCTTGCCCGTGTCGGCGACGTCGTCGGCGATCAGCACCTTCTTGTCGGTGAAGTCGATCGCCGCGGGGACCGGCGCCAGCATGACGGGCATCTCCAGGGTGGTGCCCACGCCCGTGTAGAACTCGACGTTCACCAGGTGGATGTTCTTGCAGTCCAGCGCGTACGCCAGACCGCCCGCCACGAACACGCCGCCACGGGCGATGCTCAGGACGAGGTCGGGCTCGTACCCGTCGGCGGCGATCGTGTGCGCCAGCTCGCGCACCGCCCGCCCGAACATCTCGTAAGTCAAGGTCTCGCGCACGTCGGTCACAGCGCCCAGTCTCCCCGCCCGCCGCCCGGCTGGCGAGCACCGGCACGCCGGGCAGTGCCGACGGGACGTTCCACGGGACACGACGTCCCCCGCGACCCGGGAGGTCCCGTCCACCGACGACCGATCAGCGGTCGGTAAGCAAGCGGTAAGCGACCCCGTCCTAGCCTCGGAACAGGCCCGCTCCGAAGAACCGGCAACCGGCGCAGGCGGCCCCCCCTGACAAGGAGCACCGATGGCAAAGCGTTTGCGAACCGTGCTGGCCGTGGCAGGCATCACGGTCGCCGGCCTGGTCGGGCCGGCACCGGCGGCCTCGGCGAACACCCCTCTCACGACGCTGAGTTTCGTCGCCCACGAGGACGACGACCTGCTCTTCATGAACCCCGACATCCTGTCCGACGTCCAAGCCGGATACGACACCTGGGTCGTCTACCTCACCGCCGGTGAGATCGCCTACGGCAGCGGCTCGCCCCAGGAGCGCCTCGACTACGCGAACATGCGGACCGAAGGCGTCAAGGCCGCCTACGCGCGCGCCGCGAAGACCGCGAACGACTGGACGTTCAACGAGTCCGTCTTCAACGGTCACCCGGTGGCCACGGACACCCTCACCGGGACCAGGGTCCACCTGCTCTTCCTGTACATCCACGCCGCGGACGGGGCCTCCGGCGACAACTGCGGCGACCTCTACCGGATGCTCCACGACCCGGCCTTCGCCGGCCGCCCGATCGACGGCCGGCCCGCGTACACCCGCCAGGACCTGCTCGCCACACTCCGGGCCGTCACGGACGGCGTGAACCCCGACTACCTGCGCTCCCAGAGCACCATCGGCCACCGCGACGGCGACCACATCGACCACACGTCCGCCGCCCTGTTCGCCGCCGCCGCCGACTCCACGATCCCGCCCGGCGCCGACCCGCTCACCGCCACCGGCACGACCGTCCGCCAGCGCGACGAGTACCAGGGCTACAGCCTCGCGAACCAGCCCGACCGGTTCGGCGGCTACTGGCGGGACGAGAAACTCGCCGTCTGGAACGCCTACAAACCGCACGACCCGGCCGTCGGCCCCACCACCTGGGACGAACTCGCCGGCAAGGAGACCGACCCGGCCGCCGCCGGCCGCCGCTTCACCGCGAACGGCACCTGGGCACCTCCGGGCGACTTCACCAACCAGTGCGGCAACGACGGGCCGTACCACTGACGGCCGCCGGGGGAACGGCCCCGTCCCGCCACCGGTCCCGGCGGCCAGCAGCCGGGGGAGAGGTGCTAGAAATCCCTCGTGGACGTTCCCCCCGAGCCCTCGACCCTGCGCGTCTTCATCGCGCTGGCCCCGCCCGACGACGCCAAGGACGAACTGGCCCGGGCCCTGCAGCCCGCCTACGCCATGTACCCGCGGCTACGCTGGAACCGGATCGAGGACTGGCACATCACCCTGGCCTTCCTCGGTGAACTCCCCTCCACCACAGTACCGTTGCTGCAGTCCGTACTCGCCGGCCGGGCCGCCACCCACCCCGCCCTGCAACTGGCCCTGCACGGCGGCGGCCACTTCGACGAGCGGCTGCTGTGGAGCGGCATCGACGGCGACCTGGAAGGACTGCACCAGCTCGCCGCCGACGTCCGCGACCTGGTCGCCTCCTGCGGCATCGCCTTCCGCAGCCGCCCGCTGCGCCCCCACCTGACCCTGGCACGCGCGCGCCGCGACGATCCCACCAGCGTGCCCCGGGCCGCGGCCGGCCTCGACGGATTCGCGGGCCGTCCCTGGCAGGCCGAGCGCCTCCACCTGGTCGGCAGCAACACCGGCCGCGGCCCCGGCCCGATCCGCTACCGCGACATCGAGGCCTGGCCGTTCGGCACCGCGGCCCGCACCGGCGGCGACGGCGCCCCCGCCGGGCCGTAGCCGACCGGCGAACGCCCCCTCTTACAGCGGGGTCAGGACGTCCTGGTGCGCCCCGTCGAGGACGAGGCCGTTGTCCAGCCGGACCCGGACCGTCACCTGCTTCCCCCGTTCCCGGTGGGCGGCCCACTGCGGCTCCAGCACGGCGATCTCGGCCTCCAGCCGCTCGCGGCTGGCCGCCGGCATGGTGTGCCCGTAGTCCTCGAACAGCGCCTTGAGACGCAGGTACTCGCGGACCTCGTGGCTCTCGGGGAGTTCGTCCACCCGCTCGACGGTGCCCTCGACCCCGGCCCCCAGCGAGAGGAACCCGACGACGGCCCCGGCCTCCCCGGCGACCGCCTCACCGAGGGCGAGGTCCTCGGCCAACCTGACGCGCAGGCCTTCCACCAGGGTCATCCGCTTCTCTGCCTCTCCATCGACCGCCGCCGCCGGCGCAGCCCGCCCGCAGCCCGGTCATTATCGTCCCCGCACCCGGTACCCCCGCGATCGCGCGAGTGGACGCCTGCCACACTGTGCGCCATGAGTGACCATGAACCCCATGCCCCGGCGCAGCTTTCCGAGGCACTGCACCGCAGGCTGGAGCGGATCGAACGGCTCCTGGAGCCCGAGAAGCCGGAGCGCCCGGCGTGGCGCTCGGTCACTCTCGGTGAGCAGCGGTGGGCGGTCTCGGTGGCCATCCTGGTCGCCGTGGGCCTGCAGCTGGCCCTGCCGACCCGCCTGACCATCCACCCGCACTGGATGCTGCCCGCCCTGGAACTGGCACTGCTGGTGGCCCTGGCGGTCCTCAACCCGCACAAGCGCATCGACCAGACGTCGCGGCTGCTGCGGCTGATGAGCCTGGCCATGGTGGCGGTGATCAGCCTGGCCAACGGCTGGTCGGCGGTGAAGCTGGTGCGCGACCTGATCCACACCTCCGCCTCGCCGGGCGCGCTGGCGCTGCTCGGCACCGGCGGCGCGGTGTGGGCGACCAACATCATCGCCTTCTCGCTCTGGTACTGGGAGTGGGACCGCGGCGGCCCGGCGGCCCGCGCCCAGGGGGTGAAGGCCTACCCGGACTTCCTCTTCCCGCAGATGCAGCAGGAGGGCATCGCGGAGCCGGGCTGGGAGCCCTCCTACCCGGACTACCTGTACGTGGCGTTCACCAACGCCTGCGCCTTCAGCCCGACGGACACCATGCCGCTGTCGGTCTGGGCGAAACTGCTGATGATGACCCAGTCGGCGGTCTCCCTGATCACGGTGGTCCTGGTGGTGGCCCGCGCGGTCGGCATCCTGCAGTAACAGCCCGGCCCCACTCCCGGTTCTACCCCGGTTCCGGCCGGTCCCAGTTCGCGGTGACACGGGCCCGTTCCGCCTCGATGAGCGGCCGGACCACGTCGTCGACGGACCGGTGGGAGATCTCGGCGAAACCGTGGAGCCAGTCCGCGAGGTCGGCGGGCAGCCGGAGGGTGACGCGGCGGGGCGGGGGGAGCTCGGGCATCGGGCCTCCAACGGACGGAGCGGGAGCAGGGCGGTGAGCCGCGCCCGATCAGCTTGCCTCAGCGGGGCCGGGGATCGGCCAGCAGGTCGGTGGCCCGGTGGGTCCGCTGGTACAGGACGTGCGCTCCGGCGCGGGTGCGGGTGATCAGTCCGGTGCGGTGCAGGATGCCGAGGTGGTAGGAGACCGTGCTGGTGGCGAGGAAGTGCCGCTCGCTCAGTTCCGCGGTGGTGCGGGCGGCGTGCAGGTCGGACAGCAGGCGGGCGCGGGTCGCCCCGAGCAGGGCGTGGACCGTGCGCCCGGGGCCGCCGCCCGGGCCGGGCCGGGCGGGGTAGGCGAGCATGGGCTGGCGTGCGGCGGGCGAGGGCACCGAGTCGATGACCACGCGCAGGCCGGTGGGGAACACCGAGGGGGTCAGGACCAGGCCGGTGCTGCCGGGGATCCGGGCCTGGAAGCGGCCGACCAGGTTCAGCCGGTCGTCGTTCCAGTGCACCCGGGGATGCAGGGTGGCCAGCATGCCGGCCAGGCCGTGGCGGGCGGTGGTCCGCGCCCGGTGGGTGATGTCCTCCTCCATGCGGTGGTGCAGGGCCGGCCAGTGCGGGGCGAGGGCCGAGTCCCACAGCCGTTCCAGCTCGGCTGCCACCAGCGCGGCGAAGTCCCGTTCGCCGCGCTCCAGGGCCTCGCGCAGGACCACGGGGAGCACCCGGCCCGCCAGGCGTTCCTCACCGACCCCCTGGGCCATGACCTGCAGCTCCCAGCGCAGACGGGCGGAAGCCGTGGTGGCCACCGCGTGCAGTTCCTCCTGCACCGGAGCCTCCGGGGTCTGCGGCTGCGGGGTCAGGAAGTCCGGCACGTAGTCCCACGAACCGCCGAACAGCGCGCTCAGCAGAACGAGCCTGCGCTCGCGGACGGCCTCCTGGACCCTGCCCCGCCAACCGCCGCCCGGCCGCGCGTCGTCACGTAAGAGCCTGAGCGCGCCGGCCAGGGTGGCCAGCGGAGAGATCGCGAACCGGGTGTTCGCGAGCACGGCGCGGTCCATGTCGAGGTGGAGCACGACACCCCCCCGGGGTCGGCCGCAGGCCGCCCGGACGGCCGGCGTCATGAGTGTTCGAACCTCATCGAATCACTCGCAGGGCAACTCCGTCAGCCGGTTCCCTTGAGCCGGGGACGGGCGGCCCGGCCGCACCATCCCCAAAGGTTCACCCACGACACACACGGCCCTCGAAGAACGACCCCGACCTCCGGAACTCGCAGGCAGTCGTACGGACTTGTCCGGGCAACCGGCCTCCGCGTGGAGCCCGGGCACCGTGGGCCGAGGCAATCAGCCGTCGGACACCAGGAGAAACCGATGATCAGGAAGCGCACCGCCACCCGCCTCGCCGCCGTCGCCGCCGTCGCGACCGTCGGCCTGAGCCTCAGCACCGGGATGGCGTCGGCCGACGCCACCTTCTCGGCCAACGTCCCCGGTTGTGCCGGGGGCATGGTCGACACGTTCTCCAACGGGCACGACTGGGTGCGGGGCTACGTGGCCTCCACCATGGGCGACTACTGCACCGTGGCCCTCAGGCAGTCGAACGGCAACGGTCAGGACAAGGGGACCTACGGTCCCAGGGTCTGGACCGACCCCTTCCTGGACGCCGGCATCACCTCGTACGTCGTCGTGTGCAACGGATCCACCGGCCGCTGCGCCACCAGCCAGTCGTACTGACGGACGCCGCCGGTCCCGTCCTGGCCCCTCCCGGGGGAAGGGGCCATGACGGGACCGGTGCCCGCACGGTTCAGCCGATGACCGGGCCGGCCTCGACGTCTCCGATCTGCTGGTCGTTGTCGACGATCCAGGTCTTCGAGAAGTACTGGCAGCCGGGGAACGCGCCGATGCCGTCCGAGGGGACCGTGTACAGGGTGGCCCCGCCCCCGCCCTTCGGGATGTACGTCGCCGTGTCCGTCCCGGGAACCCAGTTGACCGGCCCGCTGGTGTCGCAGCGGTAGCCGAGCTGCACGTGCAGGTAGACGTCGGTCGGGCCACCGGTGGCGATGGCCTTTCCGTGCATGTAGCTGCTGCTGTCCTGGTAGACGCACGGCAACAGGGTGAAGCCGGCGCCGACGTAGACCGGAGTGCTCCGGCAGACGTTGTCCCCGGGGCTCGCGCCGGCCGTTCCGGCGGTGGTCATCATCGTGCCGGCGGCCAGCGCCATGGTGGCGGTGCCGAGTCCGAGAAGACGGCCGGCCGGGGTTCGGGGGCGGATGCGCATGGCGGTGATGCTCCTTCGGAAGAGGTGGGACGCGACGGAAGCGCGCACCGCGATGCTGGCAGCAGGAATCGGCGCCCCGCGAGCTGTTCAGCCAGGACCGAATAGTTGCGAAACCACCCCACGGCGGACGACACCCGGCATGATCGTCGTCCAATGGGGAGGACGGGCGGGAACCGGGGGGATCCGTGCTGGACTTGCGCTTCGGTGCCGCGGACATGGCGCGCACCACGTTCGCCGTCTCGTCGATGGACCAGATCATCGGCGGCATCGCCGGGGCGGAGCACCACTGCGTCGGCGCCTCGCTCGGACGCGCCCGCTGGTGGCGCCGGATGCGCCAGCACGTGCCGCACCAGGCCGATCGCCTGCTGGAGCTGGTGAACGCCAGCTTCGAGGGGGTTCCGGATTTCCTCGTCGCCAACGTCGAATCCGGCCGCCAGGGGCTCGCCGACGAGCTCGACGCCATCGTGGCCCTGCCCGAGAGCCGGATCCGCCGGGACCTCGACTTCTACGGCGACGACCCAGGCCTGCCGCCCATCGTCCGGGAGCTGCGCGACGGCGGCACCCGAGGGCTGCGGCTGATCGCCGACGGCGCCTGGGCCCTCTTCCGGTCCTGCTTCGCCGCGGACTGGCCGGACATCCGGCGGCTGCTCGGAGCCGACATCGCACACCGGTCCCGCGCCGCCGCCGAGGCCGGCACCGGCGTCATGCTGGAGCGGCTGCACCCGCAGACGCGCTGGCGGACCGGCGAAGTCCTGCAACTCGCCGTCCACGGCTTGAACGAAGGGTGGGACCTGGACGGGCGGGGCGTGGAACTGCGTCCCAACATCTTCCTGACGTCCATCACGGCCCTCCCGACGGAACACCCCGCGGCGACGGTCCTGTACCCGAGCCGTGCCCGCCCGGCCGGAGGCACCGTTGCCCGGCGGACGGACGGCCTGGCCGGACTCATGGGCGCGACCCGCGCCCGCGCCCTGCGCGCGATCGGCCTGGGCCCGTGCACCACGGCCGAGCTGAGCAGGCGTCTTGGCCTCAGCCCGGCGAGCGCGTCCGCCCACGCCACGGCCCTGCGCGTGGCCGGCGTGATCACCACGGAGCGCGAAGGGCGGCAGGTCCGCCACGACCTCACCCCGCTCGGACACGACTTGCTGCTGAACAACCCCGAGCCCCCCGGCACGGGCGGGAACCGCGGCTGACCCTCGCCCTGTCGCTTGCGCCGGAGGCGGCCTGCCGTTCACCCGGCCTTCGCCGACGCGGCTCTTGTGTGGGCATCGTCAACTGCGGGACAGTGACGGCCAATCACCCGCCCCTCCGAGGAGAATCCGTGCGTCTGTCACGCCTCGCCACCGGCCTCGCCGCCGCCGTCGCCCTGCTCTGCGGGCCCACCGGCGCCGTCGCTCCCGCAAGCGCCACCGGCACCGCCGGCACCGCCGCCGCGGTGCAGCCCGCCGCGGCCACGGCCGCCGTTCCGCGGCCCGACCACGTCGTGGTGGTGCTCTTCGAAAACACCTCGGAGAGCTCCATCGTGGGCAACCCACAGGCCCCGTACTTCAACCAACTGGCCGGCACCGGCGCGAACTTCACCAACTCCTTCGCGATCGAACACCCCAGCCAGCCGAACTACCTGGACCTGTTCTCCGGCTCCAACCAGGGAATCACCGACGACTCCTGCCCGCACAGCTTCAGCACCGACAACGAGGGCGCCCAACTCATCGCCAAGGGCCTGACGTTCAAGGGCTACTCGGAAAGCCTGCCCTCGGCCGGCTCGACGGTCTGCACCTCGGGCAAGTACGCGCGCAAGCACGTCCCGTGGACCAACTTCACCAACGTCCCGGCCTCCGCCAGCCTGCCGTTCACCAGCTTCCCGACCGACTTCACCCAACTGCCCACCGTCTCCTGGGTGATCCCCAACCTCTGCGACGACATCCACGACTGCTCGATCCCCACCGGCGACACCTGGCTGAAGAACAACCTGGACGCCTACGTCCAGTGGGCCAAGACCCACAACAGCCTGCTGATCACCACCTTCGACGAGGACGACAGCGCCGGCCCCAACCAGATCGCCACCTTCTTCAACGGGCAGCAGGTCAAGCCGGGCACCTACACCGAGCAGATCGACCACTTCAGCGTGCTGCGCACCATCGAGGACATGTACGGCCTGCCGTACGCCGGTGCCGCCGCCCAGGCCACACCGATCACCGACGCCTGGAACACCGGCACCACCGGCGGCGTCAGCGTCACCGCGCCCGGCAACCAGGCCGGCACCGTCGGCACCCCCGCCTCCCTCCAGATCCGGGCCACCGACACCGCCGGCGGCACGCTGGGCTACGCCGCCACCGGTCTGCCGGCCGGACTGTCGGTCAACGCCTCCACCGGCCTGATCAGCGGCACCCCGACCACCGCCGGCACCTCCGCCGTCACCGTCACCGCCACCGACTCGACCGGCCCGTCCGGCAGCACCTCGTTCACCTGGACCGTCAGCCCGGCCGGCACCGGCTGCCCGTCGCCCGGCCAGCTGCTCGGCAACCCGGGCTTCGAGAACGGGAACAGCCCGGCGCCGTGGAAGGCGACCTCCGGCGTGATCAACAACGACCTGGCCAGCGAGCCCTCGCACAGCGGCAACTGGGACGCCTGGCTGGACGGTTACGGCTCCGCGCACACCGACACGCTCAGCCAGAGCGTCACCGTCCCGGCCGGCTGCAAGGCCGCGCTCGGCTTCTGGCTCCACATCGACACGGCCAAGACCACGGGCACCGCCGACGACACGCTCACCGTCACCGCCAACGGCACCACCCTGGCCACCTACTCGAACCTCGACGCCGCCAACGGCTACACGCAGCGGACCCTCGACCTGTCCGCCTACGCCGGGAAGACCGTCACGCTGACGTTCACCGGCGTGGAGAACTCCTCCGCCGACCAGACCGGCTTCGTCATCGACGACACCACGCTGAACGCCTCCTGACCGGCACACCCGACCGGCACACCGGGGCCGTGCCCGCACCCGGGCGCGGCCCCGTCACGTGATGGCGGTGTCGAGGAGGACTGCGGGGCGGGGGCGGGGGAGTCGCGGTAGGAGCCGAACCCCGCGTCCGGGCCCGGGCGGCCGCGGAAGCGGATCACGCTACGGTCTGATCATGCTTCAGAAAGCTCGTGCCGCCCTGATATCGGCACTCCTGCTGGCTCCCCTGGTCGGAGCGGCCCCGGCCGCTCCGACCGCCGCCGCCACTACCGCAGCCGCAGCCGCCACGGCCGCAGCCGCCACCCCATCCGATCCCCAGGCCACCGCGGCCACCGGCCGGGTGCTCGACTGGCTGTCGCACCTGCCGGGCCGGGCCGGCAACCGGGTGGTCTCCGGCCTGTTCGCCGGCTACAGCGGCTCCGCCTTCTCGCTCAACCAGACCGAGGACCTGAAGACCCAGACCGGCCAGTACCCCGGGCTGATCGCCTGCGACTACGGCTCGAACGGCAGCTCGACCATCGACTCCTCCTGCAACGCCGACCTGAAGAACTGGTCGGCCAGGGGAGGCCTGGTCTCCGTCGGCGTCCACGCGCCGAACCCGGTCCAGCCGGGACTCCAGGGCCTCTACACCCACCTGGACGGCTTCCAGCAGCTCACCGACCCCGCCACCACCGTCGGTGCCGCCTGGCAGCAGACCCTCGACAGGATCGCCACCGGCCTCGCCGACCTGAACGGCGCCGGCGTCCCCGTCCTGTTCCGCCCGTTCCACGAGATGAACACCTCCGGCGCGGGCGCCTTCTGGTGGAGCGGCCAGGACCGGGCCGCCTACGTTTCCGCCTGGCAGTACACCTACCGCTACCTCACCCAGGCCAAGGGCCTGCACAACCTGCTCTGGGTCTACTCCCCGCTCTGCGGCGCCGGCGACCGCGCCGCGTACTACCCCGGCGACGCCTACACCGACGTGGTCGGCCTCGACTGCTACCCGACCGACCCGGCCGCCGCCCAGGGCTACGGCGAACTGACCGCGCTGCACAAGCCGTTCGCCTTCGCCGAGATCGGCCCGCCGAACGACCCCGCCACCCACGTGCCCGCGCCCGCCGCTTACGACTACGGCCGCTGGGCCGACGCGATCCGCACCCGGTTCCCGGCCACCACCTACTTCCTGGCCTGGAACGACAAGTGGAGCCCCACGGTGCAACTCGGCGCCCCGGCACTGATGAACGACCGGTGGACGCTCAACCTGGGCGGGATCGACCCGTCCGCCACGACCGACCCGGCCGGGCCGCCGCGCCCGCCGGCACCGGGTGCCGTGCTGGAGGGCTTCGAGAACGGCCCGGACGGCTGGGGCGGCTGGCAGACCCTGAACGGGCCCTGGACGGTGGACGAGTGGGCCTCCCAGCAGAGTCACTCCCTCAAGGCCGACGTCGACCTGACCCGCCCGGAGACCTACCTCAACAAGGTCGCCCGCCAGGACCTCAGCGCCTACAGCACGCTCTCCGTCGACGCCCGCACCGCCCCCTGGGGCAACCAGGCCGCCGGCACGACCGCCAAGCTCTACCTGTGCACCGGCGCCAACAGGACCTGGTACGACAGCGGTTCCACCGTGGTCGGCCCGGACGGCGCCGTGCTGACCATGTCGCTCGCGGGCGTGACCGACCTCGCCGACGTCGAGGAGATCGGGGTCCGCTTCGCCCCCGCGCCGGGCGCCTCCGGCCAGAGCTCGGTGTACATCGACAACCTGACCGCCACCACCCCGGCGAGCACCCTCGGCGACTTCGAGACCGGACCCGACGGCTGGGGCGCCTGGCGGATCAAGAACGGCCCCTGGCCGGTCACCGAGTGGGCCGCCCAGGGCACCCACTCCCTCAAGGCCGACGTCCAACTGGAGAGCGGCGAGGCCTTCCTGCTGCGCCACTACGCCACCCCGGCCGACCTGACCGGCAACCTCACCCTCACCGCGACCGCCCGCACCGCCCCCTGGGGCAACCAGGCCGCGGGCACCAAGGCCAAGCTGTACGTGAAGGCCGGTGCCGGCTGCGACTGGTACGACAGCGGCACCTACCCGGTCGACGCCGACGGCACCCGGCTGTCCTTCAACCTGGCCGCCGTCCCCGACCTCACCAGGGTCTGCGAAATCGGCGTCGACTTCGTCCCGGCCGACGGGGCGACCGGCCAGTCCTCCGTCTACGTGGACGCGGTGTCCATGCGCTGAGCCCCCTGCGCCCCCACCCGGGAGGCCGCCGCCCCACGACGGGACGGCGGCCTCCCGCGCCTTCGCGCCGGCCGCCCCGCCCGCCCGGTGCCGCCGATTTTCTGTTATGCCAATTGACACAACCTCAGTGCCGTCCCTAGGGTCTCCTGGCATGGACGAGGTCAAGAAGCGCGGCCGCCCCCGGAAGGACCCCGCGCAGCTGGCGCGGTGGACTCCCCCCGAGGGGTGGTCACGGCTGGTCGCCTGGGTGTCGCCCGAGGAGAAGAAGGCCCTCAAGCACGTGGCGGTCGAGGCGGAGGTCTCGGTCGCCGACCTCGTCCGCGCGCTCGCGGGCGGTCTGGCCGCCGGGGCGATCACACACGAGGAACTGCTGGGCCACGTCAGAAAGGGCATCCAGGTCATGGAGAAGATCCCGACGCTGTTCGACCGGGACGACGCCTTCCGCGTCGTCGACCGGCCCCGCGCCGAATGCGCGTGGGTCTTCGAGGGCGAGGGGGTGCCGACCGAGAAGCTGGACGGCACCAACGTCCGCCTCACCGTCCGCGCCGGACGGCTGGTCCGGGTGGAGAAGCGCCGCAACCCGACGAAGGCCCAGAAGCAGCAGGGCATCCGGGACGGCTGGTACGTCGACACCGACGAGCAGGCCGCCGAGGACAAGTGGATCCTCGCCGCCGCCCACGCCACCGACACCACCGCCTGGCCCGACGGCGAGCACTCCTGCGAGGCCCTCGGCCCCCGCATCCAGGGCAACCCGCTCGGTGTGACCGAGCACCACTGCGTCCCCTTCAACCTCCAGGTGCCGGTCTACCAGGACGTGCCCCGGACCTACGCGGGCCTGCGCGACTACCTGGCCGAGATGGAGAGCCGCTACACCCCGGGCGCGCTCGCGGAAGGCATCGTCTTCCACCACCCCGACGGGCGCCGCGCCAAGATCAAGCGCAAGGACTTTCCCAAGGCCGCCTGACCCGCCCCGCTCGGGGAGGGCGGCACAGGGACCCCGCGCCCGCGCTCACACCTCCGTCGCCCGGACGTGCTCGTACCAGTCGCTGCCGCCGTTCGCCGGGTCGTGGCCGGGGTCCCGGCGCCACTCGCTCCGGTCCACCCGGAACGTCGCCCCCGGCATGAGCAGGACCTCCGCCTCGGTGCCCTGGTACTGGTGGAACGGGTCGATGTCGCGGCCGTACTTCCCGGTGAGCGTCAGCTCCAGGAGGATCCGGTGCGTCGCCGTGCCGGAGACCTTCTGCCCGCGCATGAAGTCCAGCCCCACAGACTCCTCCCTGCTGGTGCTGTCGAAGGAACTCGTGAAGACGGAGCCCGGCCGGTAGTTCAGCGCGGCCTGCTTGCCGAGCCGGTAGGGCGACTCGTCCCCGCCGACGTTCCAGTCACCGCGGAAGACCGTGCCGGTGACGGGCGGCAGCCGGTTCAGCGCCTCCATCGTCATGTCGGCGTGCGCCTTGAGCTCCTCGAAGAGCACCGGTGCGAGGACCTCGATCCGCGCGTCGATGACGGCCATCGCCGCCTTCTTGGCGACCGGGTCCATGCCCCGCGCGGCCGTGAGCTGCGGCCTGATCACCGGGTCCTCGTCCAGGGTGGGCACCGCCTCCTGGTTGTGGCTGTTCTGGGCCGCCCACCTGAGCTGGCCCTTGATCTGCCGCAGGGAGAGGGCCTCGGCGCCCGCGGTGGCCGCGCCGACGGTCCCGTACGGCGCGTACCCCTCGGGCAGCAGCCGGCTGCGCACCACCGAGTTGATCATCTGGTGCGCGCCGCCGGTGTACGCCATCAGCGCGGTCGCGTGGGCCTCCTTGAAACTCTTCGCGACGGCCTCGGTGGAGGCGCCGGCGTTGTCCGCCTTCCACTGGGCGATGCGCGGGGTGGGCGCGGTGTCGCCCGCCACGAAGGCGCCGTACTGGCCCGCTACTTGGGCGGCCGCGGGCTGGCCGGGCTCCATGAAGCCGCTCGCCGCCGGGTCGGTCGTGCGGGGCTTGTTGGCTTCGGCGAGGTACATCAGCTCGTGCGGGAACTGCCCGTCGACGCAGACGTTCTGCCGCAGTTCCTCCTCCGTGAAGGGCGCGATGTGCTGGTACATCAGCGCCGCGCCCTTGCCCGCCCGGAGCGCGGACTCGCCGGGCCCCTTGACCCCGGCCGCCCAGGAGCCGCGGAGGATCTCGTAGAGCGAGTGGTCCCAGGACGGCAGCATCCAGCCCATCAGGGCCATCCGGTAGTCGAAGACGTCCACCCCAGGCACGTTGATCCACTGGAAGGTCTTGAGCATCCGGGTCGTGGTCCCGGACATGCCGGCGACGACCGGGATGCCGCGCGCGGCGTTCGCCTTCGGCCAGGACTCGTTCTGCTGGATCTCCCAGTAGGCGGCGCCCTCGTTCCAGGGCAGCTTGTCGTCCGGGCCGGGCTTGCCGGCGAACGCCAGTTCCCGCGCGCTGAGCGGGGCGCCGCGGTCGGCGTAGTCGCGCGGGGTCTTGCGGTTGGCCTCCTTGTCGGCCTCGCTGCGCTCCTTGCGCGGCCCCTGGCTGTCGATCATCTCCAGGGTGTCGCCGGCGAAGGTCTCGGGGTCGGACTGCCACAGCAGGTTGCCCAGCGCGTACGGGTCCTTCTCGTAGTTGTAGCCCTTGCCCGCGAGGCTCGCCGCGGCCCACAGCGGCGGCCGGGACCAGCCGTTGAGGAACGCGGAGTGCTTCTTCAGGTCCTCCTTGTTCATGCCGAGGGTCGCCGCGAGCTGCGGCCTGGGCCCGATGATGCCGTTGAGGACGTCCTTGAGCGAGAGCTCCGCCCCCTTGTTGTAGTAGGCGGCGTTGTAGACGGCCGTGACCAGTTCGCGGACGTTGCCGTCCCGGGAGAAGAAGTCCTTGATCTGGGCGGTGGTCATCCCCTCGCCCACCTGCCCGGCGCTCGTCCGGTCGTCCTTGAAGAACGACTTGTTGGCGAGCGCCGGGTCCTTGTGCTCCTGGCCGGCGTAGGCGATGAGCAGTTGCTTCAGCCGGTTCACGGTCTTGCGCGCGGCGGCGAGCGCCCTCGGATGCCCGAAGGCGTACGCGCCCAGCCGCTGCTCGAACTTCTCGGCCGCCGCCTGCCAGCCCGTCTTCGCGTAGTACTGGGCGTGGTCGAAGGGCGCCTGACCGTCGCCGAGGCGCTGGACGACGCTCTTCCCGCCGGAGCCGGCGCGGGCACGGGCACGGGCGGGGGCCGCCCGCTGCACGGGTGCCGTCCCAGCGGACGCGGGCGCGGGCACGGCGGGCACGGGGGTGGCCAGGGCGCGGCGGGTGTTGGCCTCCGCCGCGCGTTCGAAGCGGTCGGAGGGGTCCGAGACGCTGAGCCCCGAGCCGTTGTCGGTACCCGCCACCGGCCCCTGGCGCTGCTGGATGACGTGCGTCAACTCGTGGGCCAGGGTGTGCCGGTCCGCACCGCCGGCGCCGATGACGACGTGGCTGCCGGAGGTGTAGGCGCGGGCCCCCACCTCGGCCGCCGAACGCTGGGCGGCCGGCCCGGTGTGCAGCCGCACGTCGGAGAAGTCGGCGTCCAGCCGCGCCTCCATCTCCGCGCGGACCGTCCCGTCCAGCGGCCGCCCGGCGGTGCGCAGCACGTCCGGCACGGACGAGCGCTGCACCGGCGCGCACTCGTCGTGACCGCCGGACGGGCCGTGCGCGTGGCGTCCCGCCTGCCGCTCCAGCGCCCGGCCGACGGCGGCGTTGCCGACCGCGCGCTGCATCGCGAGCAGCCGCCCCGCGGGCCCCCGGCCGCCGGACCCGGCCGGCCCGACCGTCCCCGCGGTTCCGGGGGACACGCGCGCTCTGCGGGGCACGGCCGCACCAGCGGCGGCGGCGTCGGCCGGACGCGCCGCGGCGGGCGCGGTCCGGTCGGGACGGGTCTCGGCATCCTGCTGCTCCCGTGAACGCATGCCCCGATCATCGGTCACCACGCCCTGGAGGACCAGGCCCCCTGTCCTTGCGCCCGCTCTCGGCCGGAGCCCTTCCGCCGCGTGCCGATCCTGTGCTGCCATACGGGGATGACCAACACTCAATTCCCCCGGCTGAAGCACGGATCCGACGCCTGGTGCGCGGCCCGGGACAGCATGGTCGAGATCGTCAAGGGCTGGGCGGTCGAAGGCCGCACCGACTGCTACGGCGCGCTGAGCGAGTCGCTGCGGGACGCGGGCTTCTCGGTCCCGCCCCGGGGCACGCTGATGAGCAACCTCCTGGAGGCCGCGTGCCGGGTCGAGGCCGACAGGGGCGTCCCGGTCATGCTGACCGCGATCGTCGTGAACAAGCAGAACCGGCGACCGTCCGGACAGTTCGAGGTGCTCGCCAGGACGGCGCCGTTCCGGCGAGGGGACGAGCCGGGCTGGAGCTGGGAGACGGAGAGGGACCGGGTGTTCGCTCACTACAGCTGACCTGCGACGAGCCGGCCGGCGGATGCCGGTCGCCCGGCCTGCCCGGCCGTTCGTCAGCGGTCGAGTTCGATGACGAGCGAGGCGTAGGAGGGGATCATCACCTTCCGGGCGTAGCTGCGCGAGACGATCCGGTAGGGGCGTCCCGGCGCGCGGACCGCCGTGACCATCCGGGCGATCTCGGCGCGGGCGACGGGCGCGCCGAGGCACAGGTGCCGGCCGGCGCCGAACCAGAGCTGGCGCGAGCGCGGGTCGTACGGGCGTGCCAGGTCGAAGCCGCCGGCCAGGTTGTCGGCGGCGTAGGTGACGAGGAGGATCCGCTCGTCCTTGCGCAGGCGGCGGCCGGCCACGGTGACGTCCGCGCTGACGTGCCGTCCGATCACCGGCGCGGGCGTGGTGACGCGCAGTCCCTCGCGCACCGCGTCGCCGACCAGCCCGGGGTCGGCGAGCAGCGGTTCCTGCTGTCCGGTGTCGTGGATCAGCGCGATCGTGCGGGCCATCGCGCTGGCGGCGGTCTCGGTGCCCGCGACGAGCAGCAGCGAGGCGAGGCCGCTGGCCTCCTCCAGCGTGATCCCGGCCTCGCGGCAGCGGCCGAGCAGGGTGTCGGGGTCGGCGCCGGCGTAGGCCGCCGGGACGCCGCTGGTCAGTGACGCGACGATCTCCTTGGCCGCTTCGATCCGCTCGGGCGGCAGTTCGGTCGAGGCGGCCGTGTCGAGTGCGAGGGCGGCCAGCCGCTCGCCGGCGGCGAAGGTGTCCAGGTACGCGGAGTCGGGGCTGTCCGGGGGGATCTGCAGGCCGAGCAGGTCGGCCATCAGGCGGCCGACGACGAGCCGGGCGGCCGCGGCCACGTCGACCCGGTCCCCGGCGGCCAGCCGCGCCGTGACGTCGGCGTAGACCGGCCCGGCGGCCCGTTCGACCAGGGCGGCGGAGTTGTCCTCGGTGAACAGGTCCCGGGCGCGCCGGCGCAGGTCCGCGTGGCCGGGGCCGTCGAACAGGCGGGTGACGTACGGTCCGAGGACCTGCTCCCACAGGTGGCCCACGCCGCCCTCGCCGAGCAGGGTGAAGTGCTGGTGGTCGTTGAGCACGGCCCGGATCAGGGTGGGGTCGCTCGCCACCCAGCCCAGCCGGGGTACCCGCCGGATCGGTCCGAAGGGCCGGGACATGGTGATCCTGGTCAGCGTCCACAGGGCGGGCCGGCTGGCCCACAGCAGTCCGCTCTCGTGCCGTCGTGCCGTCGTCGCGCCCATCGCCGCCCCGCCCCCGCTGCCGTCTCGAATGTCCGTGCGGGGAACCGTACCGTGCCTGGTCACGTCAGGGTTCATCGTATGATCGGGCGGCTCGGGGGAGGCTTGAGCACGTGTCGGAGGGCAGCGGACAGTTGGTCGGGCAAGGCGGCGGGGTGCGCGCGGTGATCGCCGCGGTGGCGGTGCACCTGCCGGAGCAATCGCTCACCTCGCGCGAGGTGGAGCAGCGGATCGCCGACAGCGGCCCCTACCGGCCGCGCCCCGGGCTGATCGAGGCGGTCACCGGAATCGCCGCACGGCACGTCGCCCCCGACGACTGGCAGGCCTCCGACCTGGCCGCGGCGGCCGCCCGGAAGCTGCTGGCCGACGCCGGCCTCGACGCGCGGGACCTCGACCTGCTGATCTTCGCCAGCGCCTCGCAGGACATGGTCGAGCCCGCCACCGCGCACATCCTGGCGTCGAAGATCGGGGCGCGCTGCCCGGTGTTCGACGTGAAGAACGCCTGCAACAGCGTGCTCAACGGGATCCAGGTCGCCGAGGCGCTGATCGCCGCCCGGCAGTACCGCAGGGTCCTGGTCTGCACCGGGGAGCTGCCGTCGCGGGCGGTCCGCTGGTCGGTCCGGGACCGGGGCCAGTTCGCCGAGTCGTTCCCCGGCTACACCCTGTCCGACAGCGGCGCGGCCGTGCTGCTGGAGGCGGGAGCGGCACCGGACGGGATCTTCCACCGGGCCTTCACCGCGGACTCCTCGGCCTGGGAGGTCGGCACCCTGCCCGGCGGCGGCACCGCGCACCCGCGGGACCCGGAGGCGGGCTACTTCCGGATGGACGGAGCGCGGCTGCACGCGGCCTTCGAGGCGCTCGGCCCCGAGCTGATCCACCGGGCGCTGGCCGAACACGGCCTGACCTGGGCGGACTTCGCGGTGGTGGCGGTGCACCAGGTGACCGTCCCGCTGCTGGAGGCCTTCCTGCGCAGGACCGGCCTGACCACCGGACCACTGGTGCCGGTGCTGCCCGGGCACGGCAACCTCGCCTCGGCCTCGCTGCCGTTCCAGCTCGCCCGGGCCCTGGAGCAGGGCCGCTGCGGGCCCGGCGACCGGGTGGCGCTGATCGGCCTGGCCGGCGGGGTCTCGCTCGGCGTCGTCTTTGCGCAGCTGTGAGCCGGGCTGTGGGCTCGGCTGTGAGCCCGCCCGTAGGCCCGATCGCGGGCTCGACTACGGGCTCGACTACGAGCCCGACCACGAGCCCGACCACGAGCTCGATCACGAGCTCGATCGTGGGCCCCACCGTGGGCCCGGATGTGAGGGAACACCAGTGACCGACCTGTGGGTGGTCGTGCCCGCCTACAACGAGGAGGCCTCGCTGCCGGCCACGTTGCGCGCGCTCGCGGCCCAGACCGACGCGGACTTCGCGTGCGTGGTGGTGGACAACACCTCGACCGACCGGACCGCCGAGGTGGTCCGGGAGTTCGCGCTCACCGCGGACTTCCCGCTGCACCTGATCACCGAGGCGCGCAAGGGCACCGGCGCGGCGGCCGACACCGGGATGCGGTTCGCGATCGACGCCGGCGCCCGGTACCTGGCCCGCACCGACGCCGACTGCCTCCCGGTGCCCGGCTGGACGGCCGCCGTCCGCCGCGGCCTGGCCGGCGGACTGGAGCTGGTCACCGGTCAACTCCTCCCGCGCACCGACGAGTTCCGGCTCAAGCTGTGGGAGAGCCGGCTGCTGCCGGCGGTGGTCGCGCTGGCGGCCCGGTTCGGCAGGTTCCGGCCCGGCAACCGCGACCCGCGCTACCTCGGCCCGTACCTGATGTGCCCCGGCTGCAACCTGGCCATCACCGCCGACCTCTACGAGCGCAGCGGCGGCTTCCCGCGCACCGCGATCGAGGAGGTGCACGAGGACCGCGCCCTGGTCAACCGGGTGCGCGAACTCACCACCGCCTACGGCCAGGTCCCCGGCATGCGGGTCTACGGCTCGGTGCGGCGCCTGCGCGCCTTCGGCCTGCGCAACACCCTGGCCTGGTACGCGGACCACCGCTACCGCCCCGACGTGGTCGACATCCGGTGAAGCGCCGCGAACACCTCTGGGAACGGCGGGTGCAACTGGCCGCCCACCCGCTGGCGTACCCGTTCATCACGGCCGTCACCCGGCGGGGCCCCGCCGTGCGGGTACCGGGGATCGGGATCGTGGTCGGCGACCCCGGCCTGGCCCGGCAGGTGCTGCTCGACCACGAGGGGTTCCGCAAGGACGGCCCTGGCTCCTCGGGCGCGCTGTGGACGCCGGTCCTGGGCCCGGCCGTACTCCTGAACATGGAGGGCGAGGAGCACCGGCGGCTGCGGGCCGCGCTGGCCGGCCTGTTCACCCGGGCCCAGGCCACCGAGCTGTGCACCCGCGTCCTCGCACCGGTGCTGCGCGAGGCCACCGACCGGCTGGCCGCGGGCGGCGCGGTGGACCTGGTTGCCCTGACCAGGACCGCCGCCGGCACGGTGATCGGCGAACTGCTGGGAGTGGCCGACGCCGCGGGCGCGGAGGTGTTCGAGCGCGGCGAGCGCATCGTCCGGATGGTCGGGCTCCGCACCAAGGAGCTGACGCCTCGTCAAGTCACCAAGGCCAAGGCCGTCCTGTCCGGACTGACGGCGGCAGCCGGCGAGGCGTACGACCGCGGCGAGGCCCACGACCGTGCGGAGCCGGGCTCGATGATGGGACGGCTGCGCGCCCACGGGCTCGACCGGGAACAGGCGCTCGGGCTGGCGGCGGCGTTCCTGCTCACCGGGACGGAGACCGTGGCGACGACCGTGCCCCGGGTCTTCGCGCTCTGGCACGACTCCGGGCTCCTGCCCGCGCTACGGGCCGACCTGGAGACGGGCGGCGCGGCGCTCGACCCCGCGATCGACGAGGCGATGCGGGTGATCACCCCGAGCCCGGCGATGCTGCGCCGGGCCGCTCGGCCCGGCCGCCTCGGCACGACGGAGGTGCGCGAGGGGGACCGGGTGCTCATCGCCACCGCACGGTGCGACCTGGCCGCGGGGCCGTTCGACCGGGCTGCGGCACTGGGTCGCTGTCCGGCGCACGATCCCAAGCGCCTGTGGTTCGGGGCCGGGCCGCACTACTGCATCGGCGCACCGCTCGCCCTGGCCGAGATACGGGTGCTGCTTCAGGCGCTCCTGACGGCGGGAGCCGGGACCATCGTGCGGCGCCGGGCCAAACGGCGGGTGCTGATCCCCACCTACGCGCGCCTGGAGGTGTCGGCCGCGCAAGCGACCGCTCCCCGACGGCGCACGGACCGGACGAGAACGGAACTGACCACCTCATGAACGGCACGCCGAACACCGCAGGCACCGGACTGGCCGGCCGGATCGCGGACCACGCGCGCCGCACACCCGACACGGCCGCCCTGCTCGACGCACACGGCACACTCACCTACGCCGAACTCGCCCGGCAGGTCGCCGCCACCGCGAGCGGACTGCGCGCCGCGGGCATGTCCGCCGGCGACACCGTGATGTTCGCGGTCCGCCCCGGCCGGGACGCCCTGGTGCTCGGCCTGGCCGTCATGACGGCGGGCGCCGCCGTCGTGGTGGCCGACCCCGGCGCGGGCGCCGAACTCGACGCCGCACGAGGACGGCTCGTCACCGAACGCCTCACCGCACCGCGCTGGCTGGCCGCCGAATCCTGGCTCTGCGCGCTCGCCGCCCGCACCACGGGACGCACCCTGCTGCGCCGCCTCGGCCTGAACCTGCCCGCGCTCGCCGACCCGGCCCTGCGCCTGCTCCACACCGGCCCGCGCCTGCCGGGCCTGCCCCCGGACGCGATCCCCGCCGCCACCCTGGCGCACACCACACCCGCACCCGCGTCCCCCGGGAACGCCGCCCCCGCGTCTCCCGCGGACACCGCCCCCGCGGGGGACCCGGACCGCCCGGCCCTGGTCGTGTTCACCTCCGGCACCACCGCCCGCCCCCGCGCGGTGGTGCACAGCCAGGCCACGCTGCTCGCCGGCGCCGACCTGCTCGGCGAGAGCCTGGGCCTGACCACCGCCCCCGCCCCGGTGGTCGTGCACTCCGAACAGCTGATGATGGCCTTCGCCTTCCTCGCCGCCGGCGCCACCTGGTCGACGGCGCCCCTGCCCGTACGTCCCAAGCGGTTCCTGCGGGACCTGCGGCGCCGCCGGGCCACCCACACCTTCGCCACCCCGGCGTCCCTGGCCCGGCTGCTCGACGCCGGCCGCCTCCCCGACACCCTGGGCACGGTGCTGCTCGGCGCCGCCCCCGTGCCGCCCCCGATCCTGCGCCGCCTGCGCGAGGCGCTCCCCTCGGCCCGGACCGCGGTGATCTACGGCGCGACCGAGATGCTGCCGATCGCCGTGACCGGGGGAGAGGAGAAGCTCGGCCACGCACCCCACGGCGACCTGGCCGGCCACCCCCTGCCCGGAGTCACGGCACGCCTCAACGACGAGGGCGAACTCCTGCTGCGCGGCCCCCACCTGGCGATCGGCTACCTCGGCGACGGGCCGATCGGCGAGCTCAACACCGGCGACCGGGCCCGGATCGACGCCGACGGCCGGATCGTGCTGCTCGGCCGGACCAAGGACATGCTCATCCGCGGCTCCTTCAACCTCTACCCGGGCCTGTACGAACCCGCGATCGCCGCCCTCCCGGGCATCGCCGAAGCCGTCATCGTGGGCGTCCCCGACCCGCACACCGCCGACGAGGCGGTGGTGCTGGCCGTGTGCCCGGACGGCTCGCTCCCGCAAGCCGAACTCCTGCGCTCCCTGCAACGCCACCTGCCCCGCACGATCGACCACGCGGCACTGCCGGACCGGATCCACTTCCTCCCGGCGATCCCCCGACGGGGACGGACCGAGAAACCCGACCGCGAACGACTGCGCGCGCTGGTCACGAAGGACCTGAAGGCCACGAAGGCCACGAAGACTACGAAACGCACGAAGGCCACGAAGGAGACGCCGTGATCACCGTCGTCACCGGGGCCAGCGGCTTCGTCGGCAGCGCCCTGTGCCGCGCCGCAACGGCCGCCGGGCACCAGGTGCTGGCGCTGGGACGGCGCCCCACCGTCCCCGCCGACCTGATCGGCGGCGCGCCCTACCTCCCCTGGGACCTGGCGGACCCCGCCGCCCGCCCGGCCCTGCCCGCCCCGTTCACCCACCCCGACGCGGTGATCCACTGCGCGGGCCTGGCCACCGACTGGGCCCGCCCCGAGGCCTTCCACCGCGGCAACGTGCTGGCCACCGGGGGAGTGCTGGCCGCCTTCCCCGAGGCGGCACGATTCGTGCACGTGTCGACCGCGAGCGTCTACGACCCGCGCCGGCCCACCGTCATGGCCCGCGAGGACGAGGCCGCCACCGTCCGCCACACCGACGCCTACGGGCGCTCCAAGGCGCTGGCGGAGGAGAAGGTGCGCCGGGCCCGCCCCGACGCGGTGATCCTGCGCCCGCACGCCGTCTACGGCCCCGGGGACACCACCCTGCTGCCGCGCGTCCTCCAGGCGGTGCGCCGGACCCCGTACGGGCCGCGGCTGTTCGCGATCGGCGACGGCAGGCAGCGGCTGAGCCTGACCAGCGTGGCGAACCTCGTCGACGCCTGCCTGCTCGCCGCCGGGGGCCGGGCGTCCGGCACCTTCAACATCACCGACCGCGACCCGGTCGTACTGGACGACGTGCTGCGCCAGGTCCTCACCGCCCACGGCCTCCCGGCCGCACCCGTCCACCTCCCGCTCGCCCTCGCCCTCCCGCTGGCCCGCACCGCCGAACTCCTGGCCCGCACCACCGGATCCGCACGCCGCCCCCGCCTGACCGTCTACGCCGTCCGCCACCTGGCCCACGAACGCACCCTCGACCTCACGGCCGCCCGCACCCACCTGGGCTACCGGCCCGCACCGACGGACCTGGAGCCCGCCCTGCGCCGGGCCTGACGCGGCGCCGGCTCCGTCTCCGTCGACGCCTGGCGGCGTCCCACGGTCCAGTTCACAGCGGTGGGAATTTCCCAGGCGTCTCCACCTCGGGCCCGGGCCTTCCCGTCGCAGCGGCCGCGGGCCAGCGTGGTCGGTGCCGCCGTCGGTGGCCGCCGCTCGACCCGGCGTGGACGCGAACACGAGGGGAACAACCGTGCAGGACATCAAGCGCAAGAGGCCGTCGGCCCGTGGGAAGCTGCTCGCACCGCTGTGCGCCGCACTGCTGACGGCCGCGGCGTCCGTCGGGGCGACGGGCACGGCGGCCGCCGCCGGCGACACGGGCGAGTGGCTGGTGAGCTCCAGCTCCCAGCTCTGCGCCGACGCCCCCGGGGCCTCGACGCGCTGGGGGACGCACGTCGACCAGTGGGACTGCGTGAGCCAGTCCAACGAGCTGTGGATCAGGCAGAAGGTGCGCACCGTCAAGGGCAAGGCCTACTACCTGCTCAAGAACACGGCGACGCGGCTGTGCATGAACGTCGACCACGCCAGGCGCGACAACGGCGCCCCGATCATCGAGTGGGGCTGCAACAGCTCGTCCGACAACGAACTGTGGCACCCGATCCTGATCACCGACAACAGCCAGGAGTGGGTCAACCTCCGCAGCAACAAGTGCCTGACCGTCGCCGGCGACGCGCACGACAGCGGCACGTGGCTGATCCAGTACGACTGCGGCCGCCACGGCGACCAGATCTGGATCACCTCCGGAGGCTGAGCCGCGGAAATCAATGACACTCCGTCACCGCACTGCGCGCCGCAGCCGGCAGCCGGTAGCCAAGAGGGCCGACGCCCGTCGCGGCGCCGGCCCTCCAGGCCTTCGGCCCGTCCGGTCACGGCAGCAGCAGGCCCCAGAAGAGCGCCCACGGCACGAACATCGCGCCCGCCACCAGCAGTGCGCCGATCCGCACACGTGCACCGGCCGGGGCCGGAGCCCGGCCGCGCCACGCCCGCACCGCCGTCACACCGGTGGCCACCACCGCGCAGACGGCCAGCAGTTGCAGGACCGACCAGACCACCGGACGGCCGCCGAGCTGCGGCCCGGTGGCGAGCGTCGTCGTCACGAAGAGGAAGTAGCCGAGGAAGCCGAGCGTGGCGGCCAGGCCGCTGCCCGCGAGCCAGCGCGCGGCCCCGGCGCCCGGTGCGGCGGGACGCCGGCGCAGCCGCCGCACCAGACCCGACAGCAGGTACCCGGCGAAGACGAGGGTCATCAGCAGGAAGGCGGCCGCCTGCGCCACGGACCCCTCCGGGGCGGGGACCGCGGCCAGGGCCCGGCTGCGGCGGTCCTGCCCGGGCAGCGGGTCGTTCACCCGGTGGCCCTGGCCGGCCACCCAGGCGGCCACGGTGTCGACGTAGCCCGGCGTCAGCTGCTCGCCCCGCGTGAAGCCGTCCGCGGAGACGTGCAGCTTGTGGTCCGCCTGCGGGAAGAACCGCAGCGTCACGTCGTCGTTGCCGCCGCGGTGCAGCGCGTCGCCGATGATCGCGGCGCTCTCGGCCGGCGGCACCTGCTTGTCGTTGCCCCACAGGGCGAGCACCGGCTGACGGAGGTGTTCCAGCACCGGTACCGGGTCGTAGTGCGCCTCGGGGAACAGCCCGGCGTCGTCCAGCAGCCGGGTGCCCGTCACCGACACGCTCTCCAGCAGCGAGCCCGACGCACCCTCGTGCCGCAGCCTGTTGTCGAGGTGCCACGCCTGCTGCCGGGCCGGGGGCAGGCCGGAGGCGCCGACCACGACCACGTACGCGACCTGCCCGGAGCGGCTCGCGGCCAGCGGGGCCACCCAGCCGCCCTCGCTGAACCCCCAGAGCCCGATCCGGTGCGGGTCCACGTCCGTGCGCTGCGCCAGCGTGCGCACGCCGGCCAGGGCGTCGTCGGCCAGCTGCGAGTACGACCGCCGGGTCATCGAGTACCCGGTGGTCCGCTTGTCGTAGCCGAGCACGACGAACCCGGCCCGGGCCATCGCCTCGGCCTCGGCCCGGTACCCCGCCCGTTTCTCCGGCCCCGCCCCGTGCACCAGCACGATCCCGGGCCTGGGCCCCGTCCCGCCGGCGGCCTCGGTGACTGTGCCGTGCAACGTGACGTCCCCGCTGCGGAAGTCCACGTCCTGCTCCACCTGTTGCCCGGACTGTTGCCCGGCCGGGGCCGCCGTCGCCGTCGTCACCGTCGTCGCCGCCGCCGTCGTCGCCGCCGGCACCTGCCCGCCCAGCGCCACCGCCATGGCCACCAGAGGTGCCACCCACCGAACCCGCATCGCCGTTCCCCCGTGATCAGCGCACCCGACCCGACCGGCCGGCTGCCTGTCAGCGATCGTGCCAGGCGGGCGAGTCGCCGCGGATCCGGCGGGCTACCGACTTCGGGAGGGGGAAATCCCTACCCCTCCGTGAGAGGCCGAAGCCGAAGCCCGGGCGGGGGCGCGCGTCCCCTGTCCCGGCTCCGGGCCGCTACCAGGTCACGAACCCCGCGGTGCCGCTGGTGCCCGGTCCGAGTTTGGGCAGGTGGCCCTCCGCCGACATGTCCAGCCGCCAGTCGCCGTCCGCCCAGAGCAGGTTGGCGGTCGTCGAGCCGTGGATCCCGGGCGGGGCACCCGGCAGGTCGACGAGCAGCATGACCATGGACTTCTCGGGCGTGTAGGTCATGACGGAGAAGGCGACCACCTTGACCGAGCCGACGCCCTCGGCGTGGAGCGGGTCCTTGAGCCGGCGGTCGGCGTAGTCCTTGGCGGCGGCGGGCGGGTAGATCTGGGCCCGGGCCGCCCGTTCCCAGTCGTCGTGGCCGGTGTCGATCGCCGCGAGCACGGCGGCGGCCCTGGCGGCGCCCTCGGGGGTGTGCGCGAAGCAGTGCCAGAAGCCGCCTTCGTAGAGGAGCGGGCCCGCAGCGCGGGAGGTGGGGACCAGCAGCGAGCCCAGCGGCTTGAACTCCGTCCCGGGCGGGGTGGCGGTCGGCTTGTGCTGGTCGTGGTCGTCGGTCTGGCAGCCCGGGCCCCGGTCCCCGGCCGGCGCCGGCACCGGCGCCGGTGGCGCGGTGGTGGCAGGGGCGGTGGTGGCAGGGGCGGCGGCGGTGGTCGGCGCGGTGGTGGTCGGGCTCGGTGCCCCCGCCGTGCTCGTGGACACGTCGGTGGATGCGGTGCCCGCCGAGGTGGATGTGGGCGTGCAGGCGGCGCTCAGGGCGATGGCGGCGATGGCGGCCAGGGCGGCGGCCCGGGATCTGATGGACATGGCTGTGGTGAGTCCCCCGTGGTGATGTCGATTCCGACGGTAGGGATCATGCCATCCCCGGGCGGTGGACCCGCCGCCCGTACCGACGGCCGGTCAGCCGACCGCCAGGCGGCTCCGAGTGCGAGCGGGTGCCAGCCCGCCGTCGGGCCGGGCCGGCCGGGTTCAGCGTGGCCGCAGCCCGTCGAAGACCACCGCGAAGACCCGTTCCCGGGCGGCCGCGTCGTTCCCGAGGTGCTCCATGGTGGTGGTCGTACCGACCAGCAGGGCGATGACCTCCGGCGGGCCCAGCTCCGGGCGGACCGCCCCGGCCCGCTGCGCCCCGGCCAGCAGCTCGGCGAGCCGCGCCCGGATCGCTGAGCTGGACTCCTGCAGGGCCGCGTGCGCGTCCACGCCGGCCGCGGCGAGTGCCCGGGCGAACTCGTTCTTGCCCGCGGACTGTTCGACCACCAGGCGGAAGCAGTCGAAGAACGCCTCGGCGGGAGCGGACTCGGCGGGCAGTTGCGCTGCCCGGGCGGCGATCGCCTCCAGCCTCCGTACCATGACGGCTTCCAGCAGCGCTTCCTTGGTCGGGAAGTGACGGAAGAGCGTGCCGACCCCGACCCCGGCCGCCCGGGCGATCTCCTCGGTCGGCACGCCGACGCCCTGGGTGGTGAACACCTGGGTGGCGGTGTCCAGCAGCTTGGCCCGGTTGCGGGCCGCATCCGCCCGCAGCGGGCGTTCCTGGGCGCCGCTCATCTCTCCCACCCATTCCTGTCGGCGGCGAAGGCCGCACTGGACAAACGGAGTAGCCAGTCCGTATCGTCGAATCGGAGTCGCTAGTCCGATTCTAGCGGCAGATTCCGCTGGGGGCTGATCATGTTCGAAACGCTGTCGCCTCGTGAGGTCTTCACGAAGCTGCTCGACGGTATCGGCGCGGGGCGGTTCGCGGAGCTCGCGGACCTCTACGCCGAGGACGCCGTGGTGGAGATCGTGTTCGCGCCGGTCGGACCACGCCGGTTCGTGGGGCGGTCGGTGATCGGGGAGCGGTTCGCGGAACTCACCACGAACCTCCCCGTGGAGCTGACCCCGGTGAACGTGGTGATCCGGGAGACCGACGATCCGGAGGTGGTCGTCAACGAGTGGGACTACCAGGGGCGTCACCGGGAGACCGGGCGGACCTTCAGGTCCTCCAACATCCAGGTGCTGCGGGTCCGCGACGGCCTGATCGTGCACAGCCGGGACTTCCACGACCACCTGGCCCTCGTCGTGGCCGGCGGCAACCTGCCGCAGCTGGTGGAGGCGCTGGCGAGCAGCTGAATCCCGGTAAGCGGACGCACCGACAGGCCGGGGGTGTCCGGGCGGGGAGGGGTGGCGTGCCG
Source organism: Kitasatospora sp. NPDC057904 (assembly GCF_042887925.1). Lineage (NCBI taxonomy): Bacteria > Bacillati > Actinomycetota > Actinomycetes > Kitasatosporales > Streptomycetaceae > Kitasatospora > Kitasatospora sp. NPDC057904. Next base: position 49,255 of record NZ_JBHVOL010000002.1, on the reverse strand, counting down.
GGAGAGTATCCGCGTGCGGCGCGTTGAGGAAGGGGGCCGGGGCAGGGGGGTGGGATCGGGCGTCTACTCCGCTCCCCGAGGCGTGCCAGGGGGACCGTCCAGCCACCCCCCTTTGCCCCAGGCCGTCCATGGCGGACACGCGGGCCGGAGCCCGAGCGGGCGCCGCCCACCCTAACCCGACCCGCCGACAGGACCGCGGCCCCATCCGCGGACATCGACAACTGCCCGGCTGGCGGGTTGTCCGCTTGGCCGTCCACCACGGCCCGGCACGCGCTCCCCGGGAGGGGAACGCGTGCCGAGCCGCCGACGGGAGGCCGGCCGGCGGCGGGCGCCGGAATCATGCGGCCCGCGCGCTGGCCCCCGGGGGTCAGCTGCCGATGTGGCCGCAGGCGGAGTCGACCTTGTTGGCGTCGGTCTCGATCTTGGACTGCAGGTTGGCGCTCGGCGCGGTGCCGGTGTTGAGCGCGGTGTACATCTGCTGGTAGTCGCCGGCCAGCGCGCTGATCGCGTTCTTGGCGTCGGCGTTGCCGGCCTTGGCCGCGGCGGCGTTCAGCTGGTCGCTCGCGTTCTTGAGGTCGGCCTTCAGCGCGTCCGGGTTGCCCGCGTCGGCGGAGATCTTGTCCGAGTACGTGGTCACCGTGCTGGTGGCGCTGGTGCACCCGGGGTCGATGGCCTTGACCACCTTCGAGCCGATCACCACGAAGACCACGATGCCCACCACGATCGAGAGCAGCGAGACGATGAGGCCGATGATCGCCGGCGCCTTGCCCTTGCCGGCGCTCTTCGACTTGACCAGGCCGATGATGCTGAAGATGAGGCCGAGCGGGGAGCAGAGGAAGGCCAGGATCAGACCGGCGATGGCGAAGCCGTTCGAGCCGGTCGGCTGCGGGGCCGCGGCCGGGTAGCCGTACGGCTGCTGCGGCGCGCCGTAGGGCTGCTGGGGGGGTATGGACACGTCAATCCTTAAGGGGACACGAGGATGGCCGGATAGGAATACCGGAAGCCCGCACTCCTTGGCAACTCTGAGTAATGACGGCGGCCGTGAGGCCGGGCCAAATCCGGCCCGGTGCCGCGCTTGCTTCCCCGGCCGCACGGTGACGGTTCGTGGTCGAAGCCGCCGACACCCGGTGCCGGCCCGAGCACGGCTAAGACCGCGGCGGCCCACTGCCGGCGACCGCCGGAGCCGAGCGTCGGCCGGCCGGACGCCGAACCGACCGGCACCCGATGCGCACCTGCGGAGCGCAGCCGGCACCACGTTTCACCGGGGACACCGTCCCGGCCCCACCACCCACCTGAAGCGGGCCCGGGGAGGCCTGAAACACCCTCACTCGCGGCGACATCAAGGGGTCGCTTGCCCGACTGAACCACGAAGTCCGGCTCGCCGGCGGCGCGCATTGATGTCCCGATGCCTGACTGTCTCTCCGACGGGGCTGCGTGCGAGAACGGACCTGACCTGACCTGCCGGATCGTCAGCGCGACGATCGACCTGTCCGTGGAGCGCCCCGGCCGCAGCGTGCCGGTGCCGGTGCCGGTGCCGGTGCCGGGTCGCGGGGTGCGGTGGAGGACGTCTTCCGATGTGTACGCGGCCCGTCTGCGCCCGATGTTCCGCCGGATCCGTGGGCGGTGGTCCGCTTCCGCGACCCGGAACGCGGCGCTGACCGGTGCGCCGGACGCCTCCCGGCCGGACGGCCGCCGAGCCCTGCCCGACTTCCGCCGCCCCGCCGCCCAGGTGTATCGCCGCCCCGGTGCGCTGGCGGCAGCGGCCACGGTCCCGACCGCCGCCGTTCCCGCCGCTGCTCCCGCCGCGCCTCCTCCACGTGGCCACGGCGGGGACGGGGCCGGACGGTGCCGGTGCCGGGCCCGCCCCGGCGGGGGTGTGGCGGCGGTCTCAATGGCGGGCGCCCGGTGTCGACTCAGCGTGGTGGTCGTGGATGGGCTCGGTGACGTCGCCGGGGGCCGGGCGGTGAGTGCGCTCACACGCGAATGCCAGGCACGACGGCGGGTAGTGGTGTCCGTTCGGCGTCGGTCCGCATCGAGGCCGTAGGGCGTTTGCGCAGACCGGGAGGGGTCGGCGCACCCCGTTCCGCCCCGCCCTCGATCCGGTGCCGGTCCTCCGGCTACGACCGCGGATCGTAGCGAGGGGGCCTTGGAGGGCGCCGCTCCGGTCTGGCACCTTGGCATTCGTCGTCGGCCACACCGGCTCCTGTTCCTGCCGGATGCGGCCAATCGCCGAGTCACTCCCCGCGACCGTTCGGCCCCTGTCCGGCCGCGGTCCCGGGCGGGGAGTGTTCTCGGCTCAACCCGATTGAGGTCTTGCTCTTCATGCCCGCTTTCAAGCTCCGTATGCGTACTTCTGCCGCGATCCTCGCCGGCGCCGCCGGTCTGACCGCTCTGGGTGCCGCCGTGGTCCCCGCCGCCGCCAGCGCCGCGACCGCCTCCCCGCAGGCCATCGCCGCGCAGATCGTGCCGGCGGATCAGCTGGCCTCGTTCAGCCAGATCATCTCCCACGAGTCGGGCTGGAACGTGACGGCGACCAACCCGAGCTCGGGCTCCTACGGCCTGGGCCAGGCCCTGCCGGCCTCGAAGATGGCCTCGGCGGGCGCGGACTGGAAGACCAACCCGGCCACGCAGATCAAGTGGGCGCTGGACTACATGAACACCCGCTACGGCAGCCCGAACGCCGCCTGGACCTTCTGGCAGGGTCACCACTGGTACTAAGCCGACCCCTTCGGCTCTCCCCCCACCTCGGGAGTCGGACAGGGACCACCGAGGCGACCCACGAGGGCCCCTCCCGCGCGAACGAGCGGGAGGGGCCCTCGTGCCGTTTCCGGGCCGTGTGCCGGGTGGCGGCAACTGGGGTGTCCGCCTGGCCGGCGCGAATGTCGTCTACCCGGCGGTGCGGCCGGCGCCGTCCCCGTCCGGGCCCGGGGTGTCCCGTCCCAGGCCCCGGCGGATCGCGATCTCCACGGGTGAGTACGCGCCGTCGGTGCGCTCCAGTTCGTACGGTGCGGCCGGCATCAGGGGCGGCTGGGCCATGAAGCGCGGCCGCGCTCCGTGGTGCGGTTGCGCCGCGTGCACCAGGAACGGGTGGCACAGGTAGACGTCGCCCGGGGATCCGGTGGCGAGGGCGAGCGGCCGGTGGTCGGAGGCCGCCACCAGATCGGGAGCGAGGGCCAGGCCGCTCGCCCCGTCCTCCCCGTACTTCTCCAGCACCTTCGGCGCGTCGAGGTGCGAGCCGACCCTGATCCGGGTCGGGGCGTCCTCCTCACCCACCTCGCTGAACAGGAACAGCATCAGAAGCGCCCGGCCCTGGGAGCGCAGATTCGTGAAGTACCAGCTCTCGCCCTCCGGCAGGTAGCTCCCCTCGATGTGCCAGCCCGTGTCGTCCGGCTCCTCTTCGTGCGGGAAGCGCAGCGGGAACGTGCCCAGCGAGTAGCGCGGCTCCCAGCGCCCCGCGCCGACGAGCAGGTCGTACGCGCGGTGCAGGGACGGGGAGTTGGGCGCGGCGGCGAACGGTCCCTGCGCCATGCCGGCCACCCGGTGCACGGGCTGCTTCCACGTCGACGGGTCGTCCGGGTCACAGCCGGTCTCCCGCCAGAGCAGTCGCTCGCAGTCCGCGGCCACGCGCGGCGCGACGGCGCCCTCCAACCTGACGAAGCCGTCGCGGAGGAAACGGGATACCAGGGTCGTGTCGTCCATGCCCCCATCGTGCGGCGACACCGGCCCCGGTCACCCGACATTTCCCGCACCGCCTTTGCCGGGTGGCCACCGGCCCTCTTCCCGCTCCTCCGAGAGCGGAAGCGGCCGGCCCGCGGCCACGGGACCCCACGGCCGACGGCGGGCGGCCGCGGTCGGCGAGGACGCGGCCCGGGCAGCGTGGCAGGGCGAGTACCCGGCGGCTCAGCGCCCGGCCGAGGAGAGGACCGCGGCGATGAGCTCGCGGCGGCCGGCCACGCCGAAGCGGGCGAAGACCGCTGTCAGGTGTTCCTGGACGGTGTAGGCGGACACGTGGAGCCGGCCCACGATCTCCCGTGTGGAGCACCCCTGGAGGACCAGGGCGGCCACCCGGTTCTGTGCGGGGGTGAGCCCGTGAGCGGCCAGGAGCAGGGAGCCGATCGCGGCGGCGGGGGCCGGCTCGACGACCACGCAGACCTGGTCGTCCGCGGAGCCCCGCAGGCGGGTGGCGTGCAAGGCCAGCCAATGACCGTCGCCGGTCCGCAGCCGGACCGGGCCCCGGCGGTCCGGTGCGTCCGCTCCCTGCGCGTCCCGGGACCGCACCAGGCGGGCCGCCACGGAGTAGACCGGCCAGGGCAGGCCCCGGACCCTGGGTGCCGGCAGTCGGTCGAGCCACCGTTCGGCGTCCGGGCTGATCGAGACGAGGGTGAGCTCCCGGTCGAGCACGATGACGCCGGGGGCGCCCGGCGCCTCGGGCCCGCCGCGCCTGATGGTGTCCCGGATCATGCTGCGGCGCAGGCCCTCGGCCAGGTGCGGGGCGAGCGTTCTGACGGCGGCGAGATCCCGGTCGGAGAAACCGGCGTCCGCATCCGCCCGGTGCAGACACAGCACTCCCCAGCAGTCGCGCCCTGCGATCAGGGCGGCCCGGAGCTCGTCCCCCAGCCCCAGACCGGCCATGATCTCCCGGTAGCGTGCGCTGGCGGACCGTCTCCCCAGGGTTGCCCGGTCCAGCGACATCACCGCCTCCGGTCCCCGGGCGAGCGAGGCGAACTTGTTGACGTCCTCGCGGCCGAACTCGTTGTCGAGGAAGAGCGGGCCGACGCCGGCCAGCGGCTCCTGGGCCACCACCGACGTGAACAACAGGGTCGCCGGGTCGACGGCTGCGAAGAAGGCCGCTTCGACGGGGAGAACGCCCGGCAGGCGGCGCAGCACCTCAGCGCAGAGCCCGGGAAGTTCCAGGTCGGCGTGGCAGCTGTCGATCAGCCGCTCGATACGCCGTTCCCGGATGCCCGTGGCCATGATCCCGACGCTACGCCGGTGCCGGGGCCGGCACGAGCCCGAGCTGGCGCAGCAGGCCGAGGTCGTCCAGTCGTCCCCAGCGTTCGACGATCAGGCCGTCCCGGAGCCGGAAGATGTTGATGCCCTTGAGCACGACCGTGCGGCCGTCGCCCGCGACGCCCATCACTTCGCCGCGTTGGGTGCCCGAGGCGGTGAACTGCTCGACGACCAGGTCACCCTCGCCGACGAGGAGTCCCAGGTCGGAATGCCAGTCGGGGAAGGCCCCTCGGAACAGGGCCCCTGCGGCACGCATCCCCTCCCGGCCCGCGTCGCCGCCCAGGGGCGGGTCGTGGTCGAGGTAGTCCTCGGCGAGGTAACCGTCGACGGCCGCCAGGTCGCCCCTGGTGAACAGCGCGTCGATGAACGCGATCACTGTCTGCTTGTTCCGCTCGATGGTGTCCATGCCGAAAATCCTCGACCCGCCGAGTCCCCGCTGGAACCCCAGCTCTCTGGGGTGTCCGCCCGTACCGGCCCCGCGGCGGTTCCGGAGCGGGTGCGCGAAGGCCGGGCAGCCGTGGCACGGACCGCGGCGGGCGCCAGAGCCTTGGCTCACTCGCCGTGCGGCACGCCGGTGGAAGGTACGCTGCGCGGATCGGCGCGACCGGGTGGCGGCGCTGTTCGAGCGCCGCGGGGTCGCCGTCGTCCCTTCCGAGGTCCCTTCCGAGGTCCCTTCCGAGGGGACGACCCCGCAGCGTCGCTGCTGTTTCTCGCTACTCCTCGTCGAGGAGGGCGGCGAACCGCTCCAGCGGGTTCCCGGTGAACGGGCGCAGCGCGGGGGCGAGGAGGCGTGCGCCGGGGAAGCGCAGTCCGCCGAGGAAAGCGAAGCGGGTCGTGCGGTCGGTCTCGGGGCGTGCTGCCATTCCGCCGAGGACGAGGCGGCTCTGCATCAGGCACCACCCGGGTGCGAGGTCGATGTCGAAGGTCGCGCGGAGCCGGGTGTGGCCGTGGATCCGGGCCCGGAACGGAGCACCGGTCGGCTCGGGGTCGATGAGACGGACCGTGCGGACGTCCGGGATCCAGAGCGGCATCGTGCGTTCCAGGTCCTGGGCGACCGACCAGACCCGCTCGAACGGCGCGTCGAGGACGGTCTCGCCGATCCGGGCCGCCCCGGGTGCGGTGGCGGCGATCACGTGCAGGCGGCGGATGGTGTCGAAGTCGGCGACGGGCCACTGGGGCACCGGGTTCTCGGTCACTGCTGCCACGCCTTTCGGAAGCTGAGTCGGGCCCGGGAGAGCCGGGACTTGACCGTCCCCGGTGCGACGGCGAGGAGTTCCGCGGTCTGCCGTTCGTCCAGCCCCTCCAGGTCGCGCATCAGCAGGACGGCCCGGTGCTCGGGGGAGAGCCGGGCGAGTACGTCGTGGATGTCCGCGGCGAGTTGGGGGTCGCCGGGCGCGGGGAGTTCGCCGAGTTCGGCCGGCCGGGAGCGCGCCGAGCGGGTCGCGCACCGTACGGCCTCGCGCACCGCGATGGCCCGGACCCAGCCGAACAGCGCTGCGGGCTCCTGGAGTTGGCGCAGCTTGCGGAAGACCACGATGAGCGCTTCCTGGGTCGCGTCCGCGCCGTCGTCCAGCGCGATCGGTCCGCAGAGTCGGCGGACGTAGGGGGTGATCAGGTCCAGCAGCCGGCCGACCGCGAGTTGGTCGCCGCCCTGGGCGGCCCGGACCAGTTCGGCGAGGCCGGGCGGTGGCTCCTGCATGGCGCTCTCTCCGTCGATCGGCAACAGGGGGTCCAAGGATGGAGGCGTCGCAACGGCGAAAGGTTCCGGCGGCTTTTCGCCAGGCTCGCGTGTTCCTCGTCACAGGAACGGATCGCCGGGTGGGGTGCTCCTCCGGGTGTTCGAACGTCCCGAGGTCCTCCGTGAGGTGACGCAATGAAGCCGACGAGCATCCATACCAAGGCCATCGCGATCGGCGCGGTGCTGGCCGTGGACGGTCTGGTCCACCTGTACTGGGCCAGTGGGCGGACCTGGCCGGTGCACGGCACCGTCCGGCTCTCGCAGCTGGTGCTCAACACCCGGGTGCCGTTCACCCCGCAAGGCCTGATCCCGCTCGCGGGCATGCTCTTCTCGGGCGCGGCACTGGTGCTGGTCCGGGGCGGGTGGCTGCCTGCCCTGGGCCGCCGGCTGCCCGCGGTACTGCCGCGCTGGGGGAGCCGGGCGGTGGCCGCCGGACTGCTGGCCCGCGGCACGGTCGGGCTGGTCTGGGTGACGGGGGCCTGGGCGGACCCGGCCGACACGTTCTACTGGCTCAACCTGCTCCTGTACACCCCGCTGTGCCTCCTGCTGGGCCGGGCGGCCTGGCAGGTGTCGGCGGCGGAAGGGGTGAGGGGACTTCCGTGGAGGGTCGTGGCGTGAAGGGCGGCCCGCCGGTGGTCCGGCGGGCCGACCTTCGGGTGGACGGCGGGAGTGCGCGGACGGGCCCTACGGCCGGGGCAGCTCGCAGCCGTCCGGCCCGCAGGCGTCCGCGTCGCCCCCGCCGACCTGGACCAGCGGTGCCGGCGGCCGGCTCTCCCAGGCCTGCTCCAGCGCCCGCGTGAACGTTTCCGCGGGCTGGGCCCCGGACACCCCGAGCCGGCGGTCGAGGACGAAGAACGGCACACCCGTCGCCCCCATGGCGCTCGCCGTCGCCTCGTCCTCGCGCACGGCCTCCGCGTACGCCTGCGGATCGGCCAGCACGGCGGCGGCCGCCTCGCCGTCCAGCCCGGCCCCGACGGCCAGCTCGACCAGCCGCTCCTCGTCGAACGCCGAGCGCTCCTCGGCGAAGTTGGCCCGGTACAACGCGTCCAGCAGCTCGGCCTGCCGGCCCCTCTCCTTGGCGAAGTGCAGCAGCCGGTGCATGTCGAAGGAGTTCGCCGCGTCCCGCCCGCCGTCCAGGTACGGCAGCCCCTCCGCGCGCGCGTTCTCGGCGATCCGGGCGTCCGCCGCCTCGGCCTGCTCCAGGCTCATCCCGTACTTCGCGGCGAGCAGCGGGAGCACGGGACGGGCCGCGCGCGGCGCGTTCGGGTCCAGCTCGAACGAGCGGTGCACGACCTCCACCTCCGCGCGGTGCGGGAACACCGCCAGGGCCTGCTCGAACCGGGCCTTGCCGATGTAGCACCACGGGCAGTTGATGTCGCTCCACACTTCGACGCGCACGGGACCGCACTCCTCTCACCGTGCGGGCCTGTCCCGCGCCGGTACTTACGGGAATGCGCTCGCGCACCCGAATATTTCAGGGTGAGAAATATTTGAACGGGCGGCCCACGACCGCGCAGCTCCTCAGCCGCGGGGTGCCAGCGCCGCGACCAGGTCCCCCGCCGTCAGCCGTTCCAGCTCCTCGGGCGCCGCGTCCACCGGCCCCGGATAGAGCCGGTAGAGCGCCCCGGACAGTTTCTCCGGCGCCGGCACGTCCCCGTCCACCAGCGCGACGAACGCCCGTGCACCGTCCGGCAGTTCCGCCTGCCCGGCGCCGTCGTCGTCCCGCCGCGCCCGCAGCCGGGCCGCGAACGCCCCGACGTCCTCGCCGTCGCGCCGCCGCCACCGCCGCACGCCGAGGCCTCCGCGCACGTGCACGTCGTCGGTGCCCGCCGCCGCCCGGGCGCAGGCGACGTCCCACAGGGTGGCCCGGTTCTCCGGGCCGAAGTGGGCGAGCACGTCGCGGCTGAGCGAGCCGACCTCGGCCTGGTGGCGGTGGACGCTGTGGTAGCCGCCGTCGGCGCCCGTGTTGAGGTCGGTCCAGGTGTACTGCCGCTGCGCGAGGTCGACGATCATCGGGACGGACACCTTGGCGTCCCCGACCAGGTCCAGCCGCTGGCGGACCGCCCTCGGGTGGTAGTGCTCGCCGCCGGAGGGCGTCGCGCCGAGGTCCATGAAGCCGGCGAAGGCCTCGGTCAGCTGCTCGAAGGCGACGTCGTTGTAGCTGAACACGATCACCACCGCGTACCGCGCGCCGCCCGCTGCCAGCCGGGCGAGGTCCAGGTCGACGAACTCCGTCGCGCCGTCGGGCGGCGGCGCGGACACGTAGTCGCCCGAGTGCACGGCCGCCCGGTCGCCGTGCACCAGGTTGGTGTAGTCGCACAGGCCGCTGAACCGCCACTGCTCGTCGTACAGCGCGACGGACAGGTCGAGGTCCACCCGCAGGTGCTCCGGCTGCATCCAGTGCACGAACAGCCGCAGCCGCTCGCCGGCCGGCAGCCGCTGCCGGCTCCCGCGCGGCACGCACACCAGGGTTTTGGCGGCGGCCCGCTCGGCGAACGGCGCGACCAGGTCGGCCAGGCCCTCGTCCAGCAGCGCGCGGTCGTAGCGCTCGCCGCCGCTGCGGCTCAGCAGCTCGGCCTCGATCAACGCGCAGAGCGGGGCGCCGAGTTCGGTGGGCACCACGGTGCCGTGGTCCTCCCGGGCGTGCGCCAGCGAGACCGTCCCCCGGGGGAAGTACAGCCGCCGCTCGCCCGCCGTCCGCTTCCCGCGCAGCCGCCCGTACGCGCCCAGCAGCGGCCCGGGGGCGACCCGGCCCAGGGCCCGGGCCACCGTCTCCAGCAGTTCGGGCGGCAGTGCGGCGCCGGGATCGGTGGTGGCGTGCACCCGCAGCACGTGGTGCAGCCGGCGGACCAGCTCGCCCGGGCGCGCGGCCAGCACCCGTACCGCACCGGCGGCGTCCCCGGCGGCCAGCAGCGATTCGACCCGCCCGGCGAAACCGGTGAACGCCAGCCGGGTGTGGTCGCCGGTGGTGACCACGCGCAGCGGCGCGGGCGGCTCGGCGAACTCCCGGCCCACCTCGTGGGTGCGCAGGTCCGTTTCCCGCAGCAGTACGAACGCGGCCGTCACCTTCGGGAAGCGTCGCCGGTGCTCGTAGGGGTGCAGCAGTTCGCCCGCGCGCAGCCAGGCCGAGCGGTGGCGGCGCAGGTCCTCGGCGAGGGCGGTGGGGGACAGGCCCTCCAGGACCTCCAGCAGGCCCCGGCGCAGCGGCCGCGGCAGGTTGCGCAGCCGCAGGCGCCGGGCGGTGGCGGGCAGCAGGTCGGGCTCGGCGCCGGACCACGCCCAGAGCAGGCGCAGCACGTCGGTCGCGGTGTCGACCCGCTCGGCCAGGACGGGCAGGGCGGAGGTGGCGTCGCGCTCCAGCAGGGCGGCGAGGACGGTGGCCTTGGTCTCGCGCAGCGGGATCCGCGCGGGCAGGCGCTGTGGCAGGTCCTGCGGTGCGTGGGCGAGCAGCGCGGCGAGGTCGTCGCGGTCCTGCGGGGAGAGCGGGGTGCGGCGGGCCAGCAGGCGGTGGAACTCGGCCATCGCGGCGGTGACCTGGTCGGCGGTGATCAGCCGCAGCGGGCGCAGGGCCTGCCGTCCGCCGAAGTCCTGCGCCGCCTTGCGTCCGGCCGAGCCGTCCTCGCCCAGGTAGGTGCCGGTTGCCAGCCGCGCGCCGCACAGCGGGCACTGCCCGCCCCGGCCGTCGGCGTCCAGGCCGTCCAGGCAGGGCGCGCAGAGCAGGTGCGCGCAGGGCGCGAGCGCGCCGACGCCCACCTCGGCGCCGCGCCGGCCGCAGTGCGCGCAGGGTTGGTTCGGCTGGTTGAGCAGGAACGCCCTGATCTGCCGGGTGTAGAGGACGTGCGCGTGGTCCGGCACGGCATCCGGGAAGCGGCGGAACAGCGGCAGGTGCTCGCGGTCCGCGCCGAGCAGGTGGTCGATCCGGGCGAGCAGCCCGTCGCCCAGCTCGGCGAGCCGCACCGGCGCCAACCGGGCCAGCGCGGCGCGCAGTTGCGTGGTGAGGACGTAGCCGCGCCGGACCAGATCGGCATCGAGGGCCACCAGGCCCCGAACGCTCCACGGATCCGCGGAGGGCAGCAGTTCGCCGGGGGCCACGGCGAGGGCACCACGCCGGCGGAGCAGGAAGGAACCGAGATCGAGATCGACGCTGACGTCGAAGGGAGCCACGATGGCTCGGGGCATGCGAAGAGATCCCCCCACGGAGGCGGAAAGTAAGGAGGGGCGGAGAGGGGGCGCGCTACTGGTTTTCGAAGGAAGAAGAGAAGGAAGCGCGCCGCGGAGCCGCCAACACGGCGACCATAGCCGAACACCGAGGCACCGCCCACCGATTTATTCCGGCCACCTCGGAGCAGGACGGCACGCCCGCCCCTGGGGATCCCGGGACGAAGCCGACTGTGACCTGCCGGGACGTCAACCCGTGGGACGGGAAAGGGATATGTAAGCGATCGGTGAGACGGACGGTGCGAGGATCGGCGAAACGTTGCTGGAACGACGCCGGCTGGGGGGCAGGGCGTACATGAGTGATACGACATCGGTGCGGCGAGACGGCGAACGGGAAACGGCGCGGCTGTCGGAACGCCTGCGGGAAATGCGTTCGCTGACGAAGAAGAGTCTCAAAGACCTGGAACGCGTGACCATGGTGAGCGACTCGTCCTGGTCGCGGTACCTCGCCGGTCGCGGCCTGCCACCGTGGGCCGCGGTGGAGGCACTGTGCCGCGAGGTCGGGCGGGACCCGGAGGACCTGCGCCTGCTGTGGGAAGCCGCAGCGGCATCACGCACCGAGCAGGAGCGGCCCCCGCAGACGGCCGACGACGTCGGGCCGGGAACGGCCGGGACCGTGGTGCCCGTCCGCAGGAGGCGGTCGTGGCTGGTGTTGGCGGCAGCTGCCGTGACGCTCCTCGGAGTACTGGTGAGTGCGCTTGTGCCTGCTCTGCGGGACGGCGGGACCGGTTCCTCGGCGCCGCAGGCCGATCCGAAGCCGGACGGCCCGGCTTTCGGGGCATCACCCCCTGCGCCGCGCACCGCAACGGCGGTGCCCGGCGCGATCCGTGCGGACGCGGCCGTGCCGGAGCAGTTCCGCGGCGCCATCGAACTCGCCGCGAGGCGGTGCACCGAGGCCGAGGTGACCCCGGCGCTGCTGGCGGCGATGCTCAAGGTCGAGAGCGGTTTCGACCCGGACCTGCGCGACCCGAAGGCGGACGAGTACGGGATCGCCCGGTGGACCCCGGCAGTCTTCAACGCCTGGGCGGTGGACGGCAACGGTGACGGGGTGAAGGACTACATGTCCCCTGCGGACGCGATCGCCACGATGGGCCTGTACACCTGCTGGCTGGACCAGCGGATCAAACAGAGCGGCCTGCACACCAACCTCCCGGGCCTGATCGCGGCCGCCTACCGCACCAGCGACAAGGCCGTCATCCAGGCCGAGGGCCCGCCCGAGGGGACCGCCGCGTACGTCGCCGATGTCCTGCGCTACCAGGAGCAGTTCGCGACCCGGTAACTGCCGGCTGCTCCGCCCCCGGACCGGGGACGGAGCAGCCGTTGTGCGGGGTGCCGGACCGGAAGGTGCTCCGCGACCGGGTGAGGCGTGCGGTAGCGGCCCTTCCGGGCAGGCGAGGATCAGCCCGTGGGACGGATCACGGCGCGAAGTAGGGGACCGGTTGTCCGTTGACGTCCAGGATGTCACTGTCGCCGTTGGGGCCGCCGCTGACGAAGATCCCGCTGATCCAGCCCCAGTTGGGGCTTCCGGGGATCTGGATCCACGCCCAGCGGTTGTTGTGGTAGGACCCGTAGGAGGCCTCGTCGCCGATCCATTCGCTGTCGACGCAGTAGTTCCCCGCATTGATCGTGGCGACGACCGGCTGGTGGAGGATCCGGCCGTCGTCCCACTGGCTGTGGACGTTGACGCCGTTGGCCCAGACGTGGATCGTCGTCGTGCAGGAGGGACCGCCGACGGCGTGGGCGGGGGCGACGGAACCGAGACTCATCGCCGTGCCGGCCAGCGCGGCCACGGCCAACGCCCGGACGCCGTGGGACTTTTTGACTGTCTGCATGCTGCTCTCTCCTCTGTGCTCTCGGATTGTTTCGTGCGGGGAACGGGGACCGACGCCCCGGAGCCGGGCCGTCAGCAGTGGCTGACGTGCGGCGACCAGTCCGCGTAGTTTCCGGTGTTGAGGTAGTAGTCGTTCACGAAGACGGTGGCTTCGGAGACCTGGAACCAGTAGCGGTCCCCGTGTCCGTCGGCATCGGGCGCCCCGGTGGTCCAGCAGAAGAGCGGCACCTCGTCACCGTTGTGGAGCTGCACGCCCTCCTGGACTCCGTGGGCGTAGTCCGGTGCGAGGTGCATTGCGAGGTAGGAGCCCGGGTTGATGGCGGTCACCGTGGTGCACACCCTGTTGCCCCAGAAATCGCGGCAGGGCTGGTGGAGGTCGACCGCGGCAGAGGCCGGGGCCGCGAACACGCCGCAGGCCGCCAGCGCGAATCCGAGCGCGGTGGCGAACCGGGCGGCGACAGCCGTCGAAGGACGACGCACGAGGGAACTCCTGTCAGTGGGATTGCCGTCGAGAAGCCGCCTCCATGAAGGCGGCGAGGGCCGAGCCGGGAAGGCCCGACGGCGAGTGACCCCAAGCTGAGCAGCGCGCCGGTGGACGGACAAGCGCCCGTGTGCCGGACGGGACGTCCCAGGGACGGGCCCCGCCGTGACCTGCCGGGACACCACCGCTCGGGATGAGGACGGGATCCGAGGAACCGGCGGCTGTCATCCTTGGGGGAGCGGGAATCACGTGGGATGGTCGTGAAGATGGTCCTCGGGTTCCGGGCCGGTCCGGCGTGGGAGCCGGCACCGCCGGCCAACTCCCTTGAGCGGTTAGCCTTTTCCGCATGCAGACCACCCGCCCCGCAAGCCCGGGTCCCGCCACCACCCGCGACCGCCTGCTCGCGTTCGGCTCACTGCCCGCGGCAGCGGCCGTGCTCACCGGGACGAACGCGCTCTACCTGCTGCTCGTCGTCTTCGGGAACGTCACCGACTTCCCCACCAACCAGCACTTCGTCCAGCACGTGCTGGCGATGGACACCACCTTCCGGGACGGGAACCTGATGTGGCGCTCCATCACGTCCCCGGGCCTGCAGAACGCGGCGTACGTCGCGATCATCGCCTGGGAGGCGCTGAGCGCCCTGGTGCTGACGGGCGGGACGTTCGCCTGGTGGCTGCGGCCGGACCTGGCGCGCCGGCTCAGCAGCCTCGGCCTGCTGCTGATGCTGCTGCTCTTCGGCGTCGGGTTCATCGGGATCGGCAGCGAGTGGTTCGCCATGTGGCAGTCGAAGACGTGGAACGGCCTGGACGCGGCGATCCGCAACGTCACCCTGGCCGGACTGGCCCTGGTGGTGGTGAACCTGCCGTACCGCCCGCACACCCCGTCGGAGTGAGAGGACGCGCGCCGGTGCTGCCCGCCCGGTCGGCACCTCCGCCGCCCGCCACCTCTCCGGCACCGCCGACTTTCACCTTCCAGCCCCCGAGGCGCCGTCAGCTCGCGTCGTCCCCGGGAGCCCCGTACTCCCGGTGCGCGTCCAGGTAGGGCAGTTGCACCCGTTCCCGCCAGTCCGCCGCCTGTTCGTGCGCCGCCGGCCGCACCGCCGCCGCCTCGCCCGCGTCCTCGGCCCAGCCGTACGGGTACGGGCTGCCCAGGGCCACCGCCGTCGCGGCGAGGTAGCGGGCCATCGCCGCGTCGTCCGGTACGGCCAGGGTCTCGACCTCGCCCCGGTCGACCGTGATGCCGATCTCCCAGCCCCCCTGTGCCGTGCGCTGCGCGCCCCAGCCGCGCGCCCAGCGCACGTGCTCCGCCGTGACCTCGCCCCCGGGCCCGGGGTCCAGCCCCGCATCACGCAGCGCAGGGACCACGGAGGCCGGGGACGGCCAGGGGATGGGCAGCCCGGCGCTCACCGCCACGCCGAGCACGGTGCGGCACGGGTAGGGCGTGCGGCAGCACGCGCAGCGCGGCTGCCGCGCCTCGGAGCCGCCGCCTTCCGCCCGGGCGGGCTCGTGCAGCTGCACCACGGCGCCGAGCAGGTACTGGTGCCTGCCGACCGGCTGCCCGGCGTCCTTCAGGTCCCGCAGGAAGAGCTGCAGCAGCCGGTGGAAGAGCCGGCCGCACTCGTGGCTGCCCAACGGCGGCACCGGCACCCGGACCACGCTGTCACTCCCTCGCCCGTCACGACCCATGCGGACGAGCCTAGGGCCTTCGCGCCGGTCACCCGGCCGGGCCCTGGACGCCGGCCGTGTCCGAACGCTCACGGACCGGATTCCGCGAGGTTCGAACCTCCGATCGTCCGGGTACATACCGAGTGTTCGGCAGCTACCCGAGGGGGCGCCATGGCCACGCTGATCGCCTTGTTCGCGGGCCTCGCCGTCATCGTGACCGGCCTCGCCGTCCACCTGCACCGCAGACCCGACAACCGGACCGAGACCGTCGAAGGACTGCTTGCCGAGCAGGAGCGCACGGCCCGGCTGCGGGCCGCCCGCTCCTCCTACAGCTCGATCGCCATGCACAGCACCCACGGCCTGACCGTCGACGACCTGGAGAGGTACCGCAGGTAGGGTCCGGCCGGCTGCGCGGCAGCCCCGGTACTCCACCGGGCAGGACCTGAGGTCCGGCCGGCTGGAGCACCGGGGCGGCGGGGGAGCGGTGCCGTGTGCGCGGTCAGGCGTTCTGCGCCCCGTTGAAGACGTTGTAGGCGTCGTCGCGGAAGTAGGCGCTCACCGCCCACCACTTGCCCTGCCAGCTGTTGCCCGTGACGAAGTCGCCGGTCTGCACGGCCGAACCGTCGTTCTGGTCGTAGTTGACGAAGAACGGTCCGCCGCTGGCACCTCCGCCCAGTCCGATGCAGTTGTCGATCCGCGCGGTGGACGGCTGCTCGGGGCCGGCCACCGGCTGGCCGCCGCACCAGAGCATGTGCTCCCGCTCGGCGGGAACCACTCCGGGGATGCCGATGATGTGCGCGTAGTTGTTGATGTCCCGGTTGAACCCGATGCCGGTGGCCCCGACGACGTCCGCGATGTGCTGTCCGTTCAGCGTGTTCAGCACGATGAAGGCGATGTCGCCCTGCGGAGCGGGGGCGTCGACCCAGCCGGCCGCCCGCCAGCTCCACCAGCCGTGGGGGGCGTTCCCCGCGTCGTAGCCGGGAGCGAACGAGAAGTCGTGCCCGCCCTCCACGCAGTGCCGGGCCGTGGCGATGACGTCGCGGTTGGCGCTGGAGACGACGTTGGCGGTGCACACGCCGTTCCCGGTGAGCAGCCGCCCGGTGGTGCCCCAGACGCTGGCCTTGCCGGCGGCCGTCGCACTGGCGGCGACCCTCGTGCCGGCCTTGGGGTTGGCGGTCGGTTCGGTCGCGTGGATCGTCAGCGGCCGGCCGCCGAGGGAGCTCTCCTGGTCGGGAGCCCAGCTCGTACTGCCGGCGTTCGCCGGGTTGATCAGGACGTGGCTCTTGCCGCCGACCCGCTCGATCGGCCCGGTGCCGACGGCCGGTGCGGCGGACGAGACCGGCACGGCCAGGCCGAGGGCCGCCACCGATGCCACCAGTGCTGTGAGGAGACCGCGCATGCGCATGGGTGTCCTTTCTTGACTGCGGGATGTCGGGATGTGCTGTCCCGTCAGCTTGGAAGTGGCACGTCAACAATTGGTCAACAACGTGCCAACGACTGCACCGGCGACCACGGCCGGCCCGGGCCGGTGGCCGGCGTACCGGAAGGTCCCCACGGTATTTCCGTTCGGCTGACGCGAGTTGGCAAATTCGGCATACTAACCGTCCATGAGAGTGGCTCTGTTGACCGCCGGTTCGCGTGGTGACGCGGCTCCCTACACCGGCCTGGGGCACGCGCTGGAACGGGCCGGGCACCGGGTCACCCTGGTCACCCACGCCCGTTTCGCCTCCCTCGCCGAGGACGCGGGCATCGGCTTCCATCCGCTGCCGGTGGATCCGCGGGCGGAGCTGGAGACCGAGCGGGGGCGTGCGCTGCGGCGCAGCGCCAACGACGTGGAGCAGCGGGCCCGGGCCTTCCTGCTCGCCCGGCAGGGCGCGCGGCAGATGGCGGAGGGCCTGCTGGCGGCCGCCCAGGAGGCCGATGTGCTGCTCGTGTCGAGCTCGTTGCAGTTGCCGGGTCACACCCTCGCCGAGGGGCTCGGGCTGCCCGGCATGGGCGTCTACCTCCAGCCTCTCCACGCCACCGGTGAGTTCGCTCCGAGCGTCATGAGCACCCGGTCCTTGGGGCCGGTCGGCAACCGGATCGCCGCGCGGGCCGTGAACGCCGCCGTGGACGCCGTCTACTCCGAGACCGCCCGCACGTTGCGGGCCCGCCTCGGCCTGCCGCCCCGCAGTACCCGCGCCGCCCGCCACGCCCGTGAACGGCAGCGCTGGTCCGTCCGGCACGGCTTCAGCCCGCTCGTCGTCCCCCGGCCCCGCGACTGGCGCCCGGAGCTGACCGTCGACGGCTACTGGTGGCAGTACGACCCGCCGGGCGCCGGACTGCCCCAGCGCGTCCGGGAGTTCCTGGCGGCCGGCCCGCCGCCGGTCTTCGTCGGGCTGGGCAGCATCCCGGTGCGCGACCCGGCGCGGCTGGGCGCGACGGTGGTGCGGGCCCTGCGCGCGGCCGGGCTGCGCGGGGTGGTCCAGCGCGGCTGGAGCGGTCTGGAGGCCGACGGCGACGACATGCTCACCGTCGACGACCTCCCGCACGCCGTGCTCTTCCCGCAGACCGCCGCCGTGGTGCACCACGGCGGAGCGGGCACCACGGCGGCGGCCCTGCGCGCGGGGGTGCCCGCGGTCCCGCTTCCCCTCCAGCTCGACACCGGTTTCTGGGCCGCCCGCCTGGCCGCCCTGGGCGTCGCGCCCCGGGCCGTACCGTTGCGCGGCCTCACCGCTCCGGCGCTGACCGCCGCGCTGCTGAGTGTCACCACCGACCCGTCCTACCGGGAGCGGGCCCGTGCCCTGGGCGCCCGCATCCGGGCGGAGGACGGGACGGCCCCGGTCGTCGCAGCCGTGGACCGGCTGGCCAACGCCTGAGGCCGGCGAGGCCACCGCCACCGCGGACCCGTCCGAGGGGACGCGGACCGCGGCGCCGGCACGCCGTCCGGCAACGCCGGGGCCCCGGTGCGGGCAGCGGTCACGGCAGGGTGCCGGGCGTCCAGGCGTGCCCGTCGGTGAGGATGTTCACCAGGGACGGGGTGCCCTTGTCGGGGGCTCTCAGGTCGGTGATGCGCGTGTACGGGTCGGCATGGACGTACGGGGACAGGAAGCTGTGCTCGACGTGCAGGGCGACGTCCACGGCCGTGTTGTTGACGACGGAGGACGCCGCCTTGTCGTGGGCGGCGTCCAGGTCGTAGGGGCCGGACGCGTCGGCCAGCAGCATCCATCCCGGCCGCTCGTTGAAGGACTGGTTCTCGAACAGGCAGACCCAGTTCCTCGGGCACGCGTCGGGGCCCTGGACCT
This sequence comes from Kitasatospora sp. NPDC057904, assembly GCF_042887925.1. NCBI lineage: Bacteria > Bacillati > Actinomycetota > Actinomycetes > Kitasatosporales > Streptomycetaceae > Kitasatospora > Kitasatospora sp. NPDC057904. The sequence continues at coordinate 31,029 of NZ_JBHVOL010000002.1, read as the reverse complement.
CGTGCGCCACGTAGAAGCGGCCGGGCCCGGACGGCACGTCGACCACCGCACGGCCGCCGTGGGCGTCCGCGATCGCCGGGACCGGGGGAGCACCGGGGACCGCGCTCCCCGAGTCGGAGGGGGCGGGCTCCCGGCCGGAGGGAAGGAACACCAGCACGGCCACCGTGGCGGCGCCGGCCACGGCCAGGACGGCTCCGGCCAGCAGACCGAGCCGCCCCCGCCGCGAGAGCCGTGAACGACCGGCGTCATCGCCGGGGCCGGGAGGCCGCGGGGGCTGCGAGGGTTTGCGCCGTTCGTCGATCGCCGCGCGGCGCAACTCCTCCCAGTACGCCCAACCGCGTTTCGCGGCGGCGCCCCGCCGCTGCGCACGCGCTTCGAGCACCTCCACCACGAAACGCGCCACCTTCGCGTCACTGGGGATGCTGCGCCCGTTCAGCCAGTCGCACAGCGTGGCGACACCGACCTTGACCTGCGGCTGCTGCCGCATTCCCTGGTCGGCCAGCTGACGGTACGTCGGCGCGCCCGCGGCCTCGTACAGCTTCCGCAGCTCCTCGGTGAACCGCTCGGCTGCCCCCATGCTCCCTCACTCACCTCTGCACCGAATTCGGCCCGAACCGGCGCCGAACGCTTCCGCACACCGGCTCCGGCCTGCGCGGATGCCGTTCGGCCGAACGACCCGTACTGGCCCGGCCCGCTCGCCGCCCGCTGACATGGACCCCGGGCCGGGCCGGGCCGTCCGCCCGACCGGTCCAACGAGCCTCGCGGCCCCACGATGCGGCGGCTTCAGGCCGCCCGCCGCCGGCCACCCGACCCACCCGAAGAGACCCGAAAAGACAGGACTCATCCCATGACCCGCACCCGCACGACGCTGGCCGCCGCCGTCGCCTGCGCCTTCCTGCCCCTGGCCGCCACCACGGCCACGACCACGGCCTCGGCCCAGCCGCGGGCGCAGGAGACCGCCCGGTCCCTGCCCTGCCCGGACGGCTCGACCGACCTGGGGGCGGGCCACGACCGGATCGGCGATAGCAACGAGCTGATCGTCCAGGTCTGCGGCCACAAGGCCACGCACCAGGTCACCAGCGTCCGCATCCACTACGCCAAGCGCAGCGGGGGCTGCGCCGACGGCCTGCGCTTCCACTGGCGGTGGGCCAACGGGCACGGCACCCCGAAGGGCGGCGGAGGCGACGACAACGGCGCCTTCCGGGCCTGCGCCCCGAGCGACCCCAGCTTCGTCTGGGACTACCCGTCGCCCCGGTCCGCGCCCTCGCCCGACGCGGCCGCCGTCGTGGGCGGGCTGACCAGCGGCGACACGACGTACGTCACCACGCCCGTCACGTGGAACTGACCCGCCCCCCAGGGACCCGGGTCGGATCCGCGGGTCCCCCGACCCCACGCGTGACCGAAACCAACCCGCCCACAACGCAAGGACCACACCGATGAACCGTGCAGGTGTTGCCGGCGCGGCGCTGCTCGCCGCCCTCGCCCTCACCGGGCCCGCCGTCGCCGCCGCCCCGACGGGCGTCACCGGCGCCGCGCCGAAGATCAGCCGCAGCGAGGAGATCGCCCGGGCCCGGACCTGGCTGACCGCCGACCACGGCAGGCCCGTCCCCTACGACCAGAACCACGACTGGACCGACGGCTGGCGCGAGGACTGCTCCGGGTACGTCTCCATGGCGCTCAAGCTGCCCAAGGCCGGCCCCAACACCGTCGGACTCAAGAACGACGGCTGGACCAAGCCCATCCCGATGAGCGAGCTCAAGCAGGGCGACCTCGTCATCAAGGCCGACAGCGACAGCAGCAAGCGGCGCCACGTGGTGATCTTCGACCGCTGGACCGACGCCCGGCACACCGCGTACGAGTCGTACGAACAGGCCGGCGGCGTCGGAACCCGTACCCACGTCCACACCTACGGCCTCGACGCGCACGACGGCTACCAGGCCTACCACCCGGTCAACCTGACGGACTGACAACCCGACCACGAAGGGCCTCCCGCCGAGCCTGCCCCCACTCGCCGGCGGCGAGGCCCCCGGGCCGGGTCGGCCGTCGCCCCCGAACCGTTGCCGGTTCCGCCGGTGCACCTGGGCAGCGCGGCGGCCTCCAGTGCCTTCTCGGGGCCGCCGTAGCGTAGCGCGCGCCTCGGACAACGGCCCCGGCGAGGCTCGGCCGGGAAGGGGGTCAGGCGGTGGCCTTGCCCGCGGTGACCAGGGCGGCGAGTGCGGTCCGCTGGACGTACACCAGCAGGCCGACGGTGACGCCGGCCATCACCAGGGCCATCCCTGATCTTGCAGGGTATCCCCGGCTTCAGCCGGGGAGGGATGCATCCTTGGCCCGGAGCCGCGAAGCGGCGGAGAACGCTGCGTTGTCAGTGGGGTGCACTAGCTTGACCACATCGACCGAAAGGGGGTGGGCTGGATGATCCGTGCGTACAAGTTCCTCATGCGGCCCACCGTGGGCCAGGCGCAGGCACTGTCGGAGATGCTTCGGGATCACTGTTCGCTCTACAACGGGGCGTTGCAGGAACGCCGCGACGCCTACCGGCACGTCTCGAAGACCGGCATCACGTACGGGATGCAGTCGGCGCAGCTCAAGGAGATCCGGGCGTTCGACCCGGAGCGCCAGGGCCGCTGGTCGTTCTCCTCGCAGCAGGCGACGCTGCGTCGCCTGGACAAGGCGTTCGCCGGGTTCTTCCGCCGGGTCAAGTCCGGCGAGACGCCCGGTTACCCGCGCTTTCGGGGGGTGAGCTGGTTCGGCACGGTGGACTTCCCGAAGGACGGTGACGGCTGCCGCTGGGATTCCACGCCGCACGACCGGGTGACCCGTGTCCGGTTCCAGGGCGTCGGGCACGTCAAGGTCAACCGGCACCGGCCGGTGGTCGGCAGGGTCAAGACCGTGTCCGTCAAGCGCGAGGGCCGCAGGTGGTTCGTCGTGCTGACCGCCGAACAGGGCGAGCCCCAGCCGCTGCCCGCGACCGGCTCCGTGGTCGGCATCGACGTGGGCATAGCCAACTTCCTCGCCGACTCGGGCGGCGGGTTCGTGCCCAACCCGCGCCACGGGCGGAAGGCCGCCGCGAAGCTCGAAGCCGCACAGCGGACTCTGTCCCGGTTCCCGCGCTGCAAGGCCAAGGACCGCACGGCGAATCACCGGCGGGCGGTCGAGAAGGTTTCCGGGCTGCACGGCAAGGTGCGCCGCCAGCGCCTCGACCACGCGCACAAGACCGCGCTGGGCCTGGTCCGCGCGCACGATTTCATCGCGCACGAAGACCTCAGGATCCGCAGCATGGTCAAGGCTCCCGTGCCGAAGCCCGACCCCGACCAGCCGGGTGGCTTCCTGCCCAACGGAGCGGCGGCCAAGGCCGGGCTGAACAAGTCGATCAACGATGCCGGTTGGGGGGTGTTCCTCACGATCCTCACCAGCAAGGCTGAAAGCGCCGGCCGGGAAGTGATCGCCGTGGACCCCCGCAACACCTCCCGCACCTGCCCGCGCCCGGAGTGCGGGTACGTCGCGGCAAAGAACTGGCCCACACAGGACACCTTCCACTGCGTCGCCTGCGGCCACACGGCGCACGCCGACACGGTGGGAGCCGTCAACGTTCTACGGGCCGGGCTGGTCCGTCGCAACGCCCGCCAGGGTTAGCGAGAAGCCCCCGGCTTCAGCCGGGGGAGGAGTCACGGTGTCCCCCGTGGTGTCGTTCCCCGCCGGGACGTGCCCGCCCCGGTCATGATCATCAGTTTCGCACGCCGGTTCGGCCGCAGGTGGCGGCGATGTGTCAGCAAGGCGAGATGACGGACGTCATGGGGCCCGACGCCGGCCGGGCGCGTTCAGGGTGTGCCCTTCGGGACGACGAGGACGACGACCGGGTCCGGGGCCACGGCGGAACCGGGCCGTGGCCCCGTGTTTCGGCGCCGGGCCGGCCGGGCCACCGTCCGGCAGCGCCGAACGTGAGGCACCGGCAGGGTGAGGAGGTCGCCGGATACGCCGGTGCTCTTCACGCGCCGCCGGGCACGGCCGCCGCTGCCGGCGGGTTCCCCACCCGGGTCACTCGCGGTCGGTCACCGCGAGCACGATCTTCCCGGTGGTACGGCCCAGTTCGCCCAAGCCCGCCATGCCTTCGCCGAAGAGCACCGTGCCGGCGGCGGCGAGGATGTCGCGGTGTACCTCGTCGGCCGGCCGCCGTCCCCGGCCCCGTCGTGCCGGCGCGCCGCCCTCCCCTGCCGGGCCGGTACTCGGGCCCCCGGCCTGACGATGCGTCTGATGGGGCATCCGCCAGATGATGCCCCATCAATCTCCGCTGTCCGTTTTGCGATGACCAAGACTCGGCAGTGCAGAGATCAAGCCAGTGCGTGCACAATCAGACAATCTGAAAAGATGTTCGAAATTTGGTCAGTGTACAACTATGCTCCTCGCGGTGCCGGGACAACTGTCCTGCTGCAAAGGGGCCCTGACGGGCCAGGGGGAAAACGTGAGGGGTCATGACCTACACGACAAATCGGACGGGATTGCCGCAGGAGCGGCGGGTCCGCAAGAAACTTTCTACTCTGATAGCACTCACTCTTGCCGCCACCGTGGCCGGTACGACCACCGCCCAGGCCCTGCCGTCCGATGTCGGGCCGGCGCCGCTGCCGGCTGACGTCCGCGGCAAGGTCGTCGAGGCCTGGGAGTTGGGCGGCGTCTCGACCAAGGACGCCGCCGCGAAGGCGCTGGTCGGTTCCGATGCGGACCTCACCAGGTTCCTCGGCGAGACCCTGGCCCGGGCTTCCGCCGAGGACGAGCGCTTCGCCGTCCTGAAGATGCTCAGCGACACCGGTGTGGGCGTCCGCGAGGCCGCCACGAAGGCGCTGAACGGTACCGACGCGGACGTCCACGCGTTCGTCACGTCGGGCTGGCAGAAGCCGATGAACGAAGACCGCCGGGCGGCGGTCTTCTACGTGCTGAACAACAGTGAGGCGGGTGTCCAGGCGGCCGCCGCCAAGGCGCTGAACGACGGCAGCCAGAAGGCGCTGGAAGACTTCCTGACCACGGGTCAGGCCAAGGCGCAGGAGGAGGACGACCGGTTCGCCGTCTTCGCCGCGCTCGGCCAGAACCCCGGGCCCGAGTACACCAAGCAGGCGCAGCGGGCGCTCGCCGGGACGGCGCAGGACGTCCGGGCGTTCCTGGAGAAGGGCCAGTACCTGGCCCGGACCCGGGACCAGGAGACGCTCTCGATCGCCCAGCTCGCCCAGGCGGCCAAGGAGGCCGGCCAGCGCGCCAAGAACGAGACCGAGAGCGCCAAGCAGGCCGGCGCCCGTGCCGAGGACGCCGCGCGCACGGCGAAGGACGCCGCGCAGCGGGCCGCCACCGAGGCCGCCGCCGCCAAGGATGACGTCAACAAGGCGGGTGCGGCGGCCAACAGCGCCGCGCAGGCCGCCGAGGGCGCGGCCGCCGCCGCGGAGACGGCGATCTCCGCCTCGAACGCAGCCGTCGCCGCCGCGCGCACGGCCGCCTCGGCCGCGCAGTCGGCCGCCTCGGCCGCGGCCGCGGCCGAGCAGGCCGCCTCCAGGGCGTACCGGGCCGCCGCGTCGGCCGCGGGCAACCGGAACGAGGCCGGTGCCGCCAGCGCCGCCGCCCAGCAGGCCCGTGACGCCGCCAAGGGTGCCCGGGACGCTGCCGGCGCCGCCTCCGCGGCGGCCAGTGCGAGCGCCGACGCCGGGCGCTCCGGTGCCGCCGCCGCCCGTGCCGCGCGCGACGCGGCCAGTGCCGCCGAGGCCAGCGCCCAGGCCGGCAGCTCGGCCGGCGCCGCCGGCGCCCAGGCGGCCCGGGCCCGGGACGCGGCCGGCAAGGCGCGCTCCGCGGCGGACCTGGCCACCGCGGCCTCCGGTCGGGCCGAGAGCCTGGCCAACGCGGCCGCCGGGCACGCCGCCGAGGCGAACCGGAGGGCCACCAGCGCCGCCGACCACGCCGACAAGGCGGCTGCGGCCGCCGAGCAGGCCGCCGCGTCGGCCGGTCAGGCGCAGGACTGGGCCAACGTGGCGACCGCCCACGCGAATGCCGCGATCGAGGCCGCGACCGCTGCGAACGACGCCGTCACCGAGGCCCAGAGCATCGAGCAACTGGCCCGTCAGGCCGAGGCCGCCAAGCTGGAGGCCGACAAGCAGCAGGGCCTCAAGGAGGCCGCCGCCCTCGTCAAGGCGGAGGCCGCGGACCAGGCCAAGCTGACCGGCGACCAGACCTCGGCCGCCGCGCTCGACACGGCCACCAAGGACCTGGTGCAGAAGGCCGCCGCCCCCGGCACCGACCCGAAGACCGCGGCGGGCTTCGGCCGCAAGGCCGCCGTCAACCTGCTGGGCAGCGCGGGTTACTGGACCCGGGACGCCGCCCGCGCAGCGCTCGCCGACAACGACGACGGCGTGGTCGCCTGGGCGAAGAAGGAGTACCAGGACGGCCTGCGGCTGGACGACCGTGACAAGGTGACCTACCTGTCCACGATCGGCACCTCCACGCTCGCGGGCGCCGCCCAGCGGACGCTGGAGAGCACGGACCCGACCGCCGTCACGAAGTTCCTCTCCGGCGGTGCGCTGGACGTCCAGGTCGACGACCTCCGCTACACCATCTTCACGATGCTCAACGGGGCCGGGACCGCGGTCAAGCGGGACGGCGCCGCCGCGCTGAACAACGGCAGCGCCAAGGCGATGTCCGACTTCGTCCACACCGGCTACCAGCGCGCCGTGGCCGAGGACGACCGGGTGACGATCTTCTCCGTCCTGAACGGCCAGGCCGGTCCCAACGTCAAGGCGGCGGCCGAGGTCGCGCTCGCCGGGCCGGCCTGGATGCAGCACGACTTCGTGACCACCGTCCAGTACAAGGCCGCCGTGCTCGACTCGGACACCGACACCCACGTGTCCTCGGTCCTCGCGCTGATCGCCAACGCGGCGAAGGACGCGGTCACCGCCACCCAGAACGCCCAGCTGGCGTACCAGGTCGCGGCCAGCGCCCGAAACGCCGCCCAGGAGGCCAACGACTGGGCGAACAAGGCCCAGGCGTCGGCCCAGCAGGCCAAGGGCTACGCGGACGACGCGAAGGCCAAGGCCACCGCGGCGGACGCCTCGGCGAACGCTGCGGCCGCCTCCGCCCAGCAGGCCAAGTCGGCCGCCGCGACCGCGCAGAAGGCGAACCGCGCGGCCAACTACTCGCTGAACCAGGCGGTCGCCTCCGCCGACAAGGCCACCGCCTCGGCGGCCAGCGCCCGTGCCTCGGCCGCCAGCGCGGCGGCCTCGGCTACGGCCGCCGGCAAGAGCGCCTCCGAGGCCTCCGCGGCCGCGCGGGAGGCACACAGCATCGCGGCGGACAAGCGGGCCCAGGAGCAGGCGGCGGCGGCAGCCGCGGCGGCCCAGGCGGCCCGTCAGGCCGAGGCCGCGAACGTCAACCCGTCCAACAACCCGGCCAACGACAAGATCAATGACACGGCGTCCGCCACCCCGCCCGGGGGCTCCGGCGGAAGCGGTGGAAGCGGTGGAACGGGCGGCGACGGCAAGGACGGTATCCGCAACTTCGCCACGGAGACGGGGCACTACAGCACCATCTGGGGCCTGGCCGCAGTCGGTTCGCTCGCCCTTCCGCCGCCCCTCGGGGAGATCGGGTTCGGCGTCTTCGGAGCGTTTTCCCTCGGGGCCGGTGTGCTCAGCACCGGTGCGTGGCTCTACGCCGACGGCTTCAACAGCAAGGATTTCCTCAACGCGGCGACCAGTACGATCCTCGGCACGATCGGAGGCCCCTACGGCAAGATCTACGGCGAGATCGCCGGACCGGTCGCGAGGGCCAGCATCAAGGGCGCCAAGGCAGTCGGTCAGAAGATCATCGAGGGTGGGTCCGCCGTGGCCTCCGGCATTGTCGGCCTCTTCACCTGGTGATCTCCTGAACCGTCCGGCGGTCTAGGCTGCCGGAAAGCGGCGAGTCAATTCGAACGGGACCGTGGGGCCGCGTCCGGCGCGGCCCCACGGTCGACAAGGGGTGGACATGTACGTACTCGACCTCAGCACGACCTCCTGGTGGCTGATCGCGGCCCTGTGCGCGGCCGTCAACCTCGCGCTGCTGGTGCCTTCGATGCCGACGCGAGCGACCCGGATCCGCGTTTCGACCATGCCGGTGATCATCGCGACGTTCGCCTACATCGCCTCGATAGCCAAGCCCGACTACCCGCCCCAGCTGCTGCTCTCGATGTACTCGATCGTCTGCCTGATGATTCCCGCGAGCCTGCTCGGATTCCGCAAGAAGATGGCGCGGATGGTCCTGGAACGCCCCGAGGACGGCAGCCTGCCGCTGGAGCACTACGGCCTCGCCCAGGAAGCCATGATCCGTTTCGCCCTCGCGGCGGTCGCGATGGGCGGCCTCCTGTACCTGTTCAAGCCGTAACCGCCCGGCAAAAGGTCGTTCGAAATATCGATCCGCCCATAGAGTTCGTATACATACTCGTGGTTCGATGATTCTCCTCCAGGTCGGAATAATGATCTTCCGGAACGTCATCCGTTCGTGATAGCAATACTCCCGGTGACGGCCTCCGGGCCATTCGCGCAGATGCCGTGAACCACCGACTCCGAAACGTTCCAGGGGGGATTCCCATGCGCTCCATTTCCAAGCTGCTCGTCGCCGGCGCGGTCGCCGGCTCCGTCGCGTTCACGGGCGTCGCGGCCGCCAACGCGGCGACCGGCGCTCCGGCCGGCTCCGCGGCCGTCACCGCCGACGACACCCCGCCGCCGCCGGCCGTCGAGGACTTCGCCTACCCGGGCGCCGACAAGATCTTCACGGACCGCGGCATCAAGCTCATCACCGGTGACGGCCACATGCTCCTCGTCGACTGCCCCACCCCCGGCACCACCAAGCCGGGAGTGCTGCAGATCGACACCCGCGGCATGGGTGACCGGGACACCATCGGCCACGGCAAGTTCTGCTTCCAGATCACCGGGAACAGCGCCTCCCTCAAGCTGGAGCTGCCGTCCGTCTACGGCATCACGACCCCCGACTACGCGGTGACGGCCCACATGGTCACCGGCACCGGCGACCAGACCGTGGACAAGACCTTCACGCTGCAGCGGAACATGCCGAACGCGGTCGGCGAGGCCACCGAACCGCAGCGCCGCCCGTACACGCTGCTGGACCTCACCGCCGTCAAGTGACGCCCCCGGGCCCCGCCGCGCGACCGCGGCGGGGCCCGCGCCGTCCCGCCCCGGTACCGGGCGCATCACCGCGGCCGGCTGCCTCCGGGGTTGCTTCCGGGCCTGCCATGTCATGCGACCTCCGCCCTGAAGGCCTTCTGAGTGACCGGGGCGTCACCTTCCGTGCTCGGGCGGGCAACGTGTGGTGCGATGCCGACGTGAAGTCCGGGGGCGGGCCCGGAAAGCCGTGCCCGCCCCGGATCCGTGGACGATCGAAGGGAAGCCCATGGTGCTCCGCGTGCTGGCCGCGACCGGTGTCGCTACATCATTGTTCGGTTCGTCGGCTCTCGGCGGCAGCCAGCCTCCGCCTCCGCCCCCGCCGCCGGACCGGATCGTCATCGACAGCGTGGCGGCCGCCGGTTCCGGCTGCCCGGCGGGGACGGCCGCCGTGGCCGTGTCCCCCGACAACACCGCCTTCACCGTCACCTACAGCAACTACATGGCCCAGGTGGGACCCGGGTCGGCGCCGACCGACTTCCGGAAGGACTGTCAGCTCAACCTGCTCGTGCACGTCCCCGGTGGTTCCACCTACGCGATCGTGTCCGCCGGCTACAGCGGCTTCGCGTCACTGGCGCCGGGCGCGTCCGGGACCGTGCGGGCCGGCTACCACTTCCAGGGCGACCCCCGCACCACCCACAAGACCCATCACTTCAAGGGCGGATTCAACAACGACTGGCAGGTGACCGACACCGTGGACACCGCCGCCCTGGTCTTCGCCCCCTGCGGGGAGGAACGCAGCCTCGGCATCGACACCGAACTGCAGGTCGATCCCGGCACGTCGAGCCCGGGCGCCACCAGCTTCCTGGGGATGGACTCGACGGGCGGCGGGATCAAAACCGTGTACCACCTGGCCTGGAAGCAGTGCCCGTGACCTCTTGGCGCTGCGACCGGCGGACGCGTCCGGGCCAACGGCTCCCGTGACCGGTGGCAGCACCGCGTAGGGGCGGCCCGAGCCCGGGCCGCCCCTACGCCGTTCCCGCCGGGTGTCGTCGGGACCTTCCTCGGGCGGCCCCGGTCAGCGGGGGATCCGGTTGTCGGTCGCCAGCACGTCGCCCGGCACCGTCGAGCCCGCCTGGCGCCGCAGCGCGCCGATCGCCGGATCGGAGATGGAGACCGTGAGCCGGTAGTACGGCTGGCCGGTGATGGTGTTGTGCGAGTCGGTCGGTGCGATCAGGCGTTGCTGGACGGCGAAGCCGTCGAAGCCCGGGCACAGGGCCGCGGCCGGGAGGCTCACCTGGACGGACGCGCCGCTCTCCGGTCCGACGTGGACGGTGCCGCCCGCGCCGGACGGGGCGTCACCCGGCGGGGCGTCGCCGTCGGGTGTGAGCGGGAGCCCGTGGGCCCCGCCGACCAGGCCGTCCGGGCCCTCGATCTCCACCGCCACGCCCTGCTGACCGAGCGGCGCGGACAGGTCCAGTGCGTTGCCGCCGGGGCCCGGTGCGAGGTCCAGACCGATGGTGAAGCGCCCGGGGTCGTTCGCCGCGTCCCGTGAGAACCCGTAGGAGCCGAGGGCGAGTTGCGGTCCCGGCGGCGGGGCGTCCGCCAGTGACCCGGCGAAGGTGAAGGATCCGGGCGCCGGCTCGAAGTGGTGGAAGCCCTTGGCGCCGCACCTGGTGCCGTCGGAGACCCCACCGCCGGGCAGCGCGACGTCCGCGGTCGGCCGGGGCGAGGCGGGCACACCCCGCGGGCGGCGCGCCACCGGGCCGCCCCCGTTCAGCAGACCGGCCGGGTCCGTCCCGACCGCGACGGCCACCAGGGCCGCGAACGCGGCGACCGCGATCAGCGCGGTGCGCCGCCGTCCGGGCCGCAACCACCGCGAGCGGGCCGTGCCGGAGGCGGCCCCGGGCGTCCAGCGGCGGCCTCCCGGGTCCACCGGCGGCTCCTGCCGCCACCGCGCGGCGAGCATCCGGGTCCGGGCGGTCGGCTCCTTGACGGCGGCGTCCTTGACGAAACGCTCGTCCAGGACGAGCCCCTCGAACGGATCGGGTGTCGCCCGGCCCGGCTCGGCCGGCTCCGGCTCGCGGGACGGGTGCTGGTGGGGGTCTTCGGCGGTCGGCACGGCGCCAGTATGCCCGCCCGTTCGGACACACCGACCGGCGAGGCGGCCGGGAGCCGCCCCGCTGCCCCGGCGGGGACTCACGCCGGCGGGCGGGTGCTACCAGTTGGCCAGGTTCCAGCCGCCGAGGCCGTTGTCGGGGGCGACGGTCTTCTCCTTGGTGTTCACGACCGTGACGACGTCGCCGATCAGCGAGCTGTTGAAGAACGACCCGGCCGGGGAGGTGTCGCTGCCGCCCTCCACGTCCTTGAGCGCGACGCAGCCGTGGCTGGTGTTTTCCTTGCCGAACGGGTCGCCCTTGTACCAGTAGTTTCCGTGGAGGTAGGTGCCGCTCCTGGTCAGCCGCATCGCGTGCGGGGCGTCGGGGATGTCGTACTCGTTGCCCATGCCGACGGTCTGTGAGTTCATGTGGGTGACCTTCTCCTTGGACATGACGACCATGGTTCCGCCCCAGGAGGGGTGCTTGTCGTCGCCGAGGGTGGCGGGCACGGTGGTGGTCCGGCCGTCCCGCACGATCGTCAACAGGTGCGTGGCGGCGTCCGCGGTGGAGACCTGGGAGCGGCCGATGACGAACGGCTCGTCCTTGTCGACGTCGCCCCAGACACCGGGGGCGACCTCGACGTTCTTCAGCCGGTAGTGGATGGTGACCTTGGTGTTCGGCTTCCAGAACTGCGCCGGGCGGAAGTCGATCCGGTCGTCGCCGAACCAGTGGCCCTTCACCTCGGTGCCGTCGTCCGTCTCGAAGGTGATGGCCTTGGCGACGGCGTCCTTGTTCACGATCCTGCTGCCGAAGTCCACCTTGACGATCATGCCCACGCCGTAGGTCTGGCCGTCGGCGATGTTGTCGTTGCTGGACACCCGCTTGCCGGGGGAGACGGTGGTGAAGGCGCTGGTGGCCGCGGAGACCAGGCCGTCGGCGTCCTTCGCCTGGGCGTTCACCGTGTACGCCGTGCCGGGGGCGAGCGCGGCGGCGGGCTTCCAGCCGGTGCCGTCCGGGGTGATCGAGCCCTGGACGGGCTTGCCGTCCTTGTCGGTCACGGCGACGGCGGTGAGCGTGCCGTGGGAGACGCTCACGTGGAGCGCGGTCGGTGCGACCGCCTGGGCCCCGTCCTTCGGCTCCACGTCCAGCACCGCGGTCGACGTCCTCGGCGTCGCCGCGCCGGCCGCCCCGCCGGCCGCCTCGCCGGGAGTGCCTGAGGGGGCGTCGCCGGGGGTGCCTGAGGGTGCGCCGGAGGCGGCGGTGTCAGCGCTCTTGTTTTGGCCGTCGCCGCAGGCCGAGGACATCAGCAGGACCCCGCCCATCGCCAGTGCCACCGCCCCGCGGTGGAAGACGACGTTGGTGCGTATAGCGGCCCGGGCCGCCCGAACAGTGCTCACAGTTGCTCCCTCTCGGTGTTCGCCGCCAGCTTGTGCGCCGATTCGTCCCGGCTGCAACGGTGGGCCGATGATCAGGGACGCGGGGACGCTTCTACCCTGTTTGAGCTGGGAAGACGTAACCTTCCTGGGACGCGCTCGCGGGCGCCGGGACGGCGCGGCCGATGCCAATGCCGATGCCGCCGGTCCGCGTTCAGGTGATCCGGCTCCGGCGACGGCCGCTGCCGGGGGGCGCGATCACCGTGGGGGTTCACGAATGGGGTGGAGGATCAGTGTCAGAGGGGACCGGGGAGTTGAGGGAGGCGGACGGGGCAGCGCGGCTGCTCCAGGAGCTGAAGAGCCGTTCGGGCCTCAGTTACGGCGTGCTGGCCAAGCGGCTGCACGTGAGCACGTCGGCCCTGCACCGCTACTGCAACGGCGATGTGATGCCGGCGGAGTTCGCCCCGCTGGAGCGCCTTGCGCGGCTGTGCGGGGCGACCCCGGAGGAGCGCACCGAGCTCTACCGGCTGTGGGGCATCGCCCACGAGGCGCGGCGCAACCGGCAGGCGTCCGCTCCCGCCCCCGCTCCCGCCGCGAAGGCTCCGTCAGCGGCCCCGGTGGCTGACACGGCTGCGGAGGGTTCCGTGGCTCCCGGGTCGGCGGCGGTGGCCCTGACGTCCGCACCGGCGCTCACCCCCGCAGCGCCGTCGCGCAGGCGCTCGCGCCGGAGCGTACTCGCCGCCGTGACGGCCGTCGTGGTGCTCGCCACCATCGGGGCCGTCGCCACCGGTCTCAAGACCCACAGGGACGGTGACCCCGTGTCCGCTCCCGCCCCGGCGGCGGACGCCGGGTCGGCTGCCGGATACCCGCCCCCGCTCCCGACCCCCGGCGCCGCGGACCAGGGCGCGAGCGCCCCGATCACCGTCACGGTCCGCCCGTCCCTCCGGGACGCCGAGTGCGACCAGTACGTGGTCGACCGTCCGCCGTCGGAAGTCCCCCGGCCGCCCGCGGTGGCGGACGTCCCCGCCTGGGCCTCCGAGGTCGGTGCGGTCCCCGGCCACTACCAGTCGATCGAGCTCACCGTGCAGGGCACCGGCGGCGACACCGTGGTGCTGACCGCCCTCAACGTCCGCGTCGCCCGGACCGCGGCCCCGCTGGCCTGGAACGCCTATTCCATGGGCCAGGGCTGCGGCGGCGGAATGGACGTCCACTCCTACGACCTCGACCTGGACGCGGCCCGCCCCCGTCCGGTCCTGATCGGGGGCAGCACCGGCCTGCCGCTCAAGGTGAGCGAACGGGACCCGGAGGTCATCGAGGTCACCGCCGAGACCACCTCCCACGACGTCAGCTGGTACCTGGAACTGGAGTGGTCCAGCGGCAACCGGACGGGCACACTGCCCATCGGCCTGGCCGACGGCGCGCCGTTCCGCACCAGCGCGGTCAAGGGCCGACCGCTGTACAGCTACCCGGCCGGCGGCAAAGCCTGGGGACCGAGCCCCTTCCAGAAGTGACGGCCACACAGGGCTCCCGCACCGGGACCCCACCCGCGCGGACGGCGGGTTCCCGGGGTGGCATGCTGCCCCGCATGATCGACACTCCCGGAACCGGCGACCAGGGCGGGACATGGTCGTTCGCGACCGCGCGCGAGCCGGCCGAATTCCCCGCCGTCGAGGTCCAAGGCGTCCCCGGCGTCGAGCACGCCGGGGGAGCGGGCCGCACCCTGTGCGGGATCCGCGGCCGGTACCTGAAGCTCTTCCTGCACCACTTCCAGCCGCGGGCCCTGGCCTCGTGCCGCACATGCCGGACCTTGGCCGAGGCAGCGCCCACCCGCCCCTGCGGGCAGGAACGCCTGCACGATCTACTCATCCAGGAGGCCGACGACGGACCGCTGCGCACGGACCTGCTCGCCGCGCTGCGCCGGGGCGCGAGGATCGCGATCTGGATCACCGGCCCGGCAGAGAGCCTCACCCGCTCCTACTCACGGATCGGCGAGATGACGGAGGAAGCCGGCCCCGCTGCCGAGGCGCTCGCAGCAGCCGGCACCTCCCTCACACTGGCCCGCATCGAGGACACCGACCACCAGTACCTCGTCGTCCTGCCGCCCGCCGGCCGCGTCCGCATCGCACGGGGAGCGGCTGGAGTGCCCGGAGCGTGAACAGGACTGCACCGCTGCACCGCAAAGGACTTGGGCCAGCCGGTGCCGCCGGGCGCGCCGCGCCGCCGTGCCTGTGCCGGCGGGTCCTGCGAGCATCCGGTCAACGCCGGAGGCCGAGCAGCTCGGCCGTCTCGGCGCGCCGGTTCCAGGCGATGACGGCCAGCGGCACCATGAAGATGAACGGGGTCCCGGCGTTCTCCCCGTGCATCGCGGTGAGCTGGGTGAGGAACGCGAAGGCCAGGAAGACGATGAGCGCCGTCGCGGCCGGCCCGGCCAGCCGCCCGACCAGCAGGCCGATGGCGCCGGCGAGCTCCACCAGCCCGGTCAGGTACATGAACCAGTGGCCCCAGCCGATGGCGTCGAAGACGGTGGTGGCGGCGGGGAGCGCGAGCAACTTGGGCAGCGCGCTGGCCAGGACGAAGAAGAGCGCGAGCAGGACCCGCAGCGTCCAGACCAAGCGGACGGCGGCCTTGCCGGACTTCACGGTGGTGGCGGTGGTGGAGGTGGTGGCAGTGCTGGACATTTCAGGTCTCCCCGGTGCGGCTGTCGTTGCTTTCCCAGGTTTGACCGCCGCCACCGTCCGAACTCATCGGTCCGGTGAGAAGAAATTTCCCGGGCCTTCCAGCAGCCCGACGCTTCGGCCGGCTAGATGGGCTCCCCGACCTCCAGGACGACCTCGCGCGGCGTGCCGGACGTCTTGATCTGCGCGCTGACGACTGCACCACGCTGGAGAACCACCCAGGTCTCGTATCCGCTCGGCGTGGCTTCGAAGATCATGTACTCGCTGCTCGACACGCTGTCGACAGCCCGGGCCGATCCGCTGACGGACCCGTAGCCACCGAGGAGTTCCTCCCCGCCGATGGACTTGGTCGGCGGGCCGAGGATCTCGACCAGCCGGTCCCTGGTCATCCCCACCTGCAGCCGAGCCGCCGGGTGGTCCTGCCAGTTGCTGCTGTTGCTCTCGGCCTTGGCCTTGCGCTTGAAGAACGGCACGTCGTACGGGCTCCCCTCCGTAGGCCAGCCGCCCGCCCGGAACAGGCCGTACCCGTCGACGGGCGGTTGCACCAGGAAGTCTGACCCGGGATCAGGACCGACGGCAACACCGAAGCCGGGCCGGACGGGGAGAACGGAACACGGCCCACTGCTTCGCCAACGCGGTCACCGGGTGAAGGAGATGTGGGCGGCCAGGTCGAGCGGGTGGCATCCCAGGCTCATATCTCGCTCAAATCCCTTCATTTATGGGTGAGTTGAGCCACATCATCGACGTGTCCGTGATGTGCACCATCCCTTCTGCCGGAGGCAGTGATGAGCACGAAGCGCATGGGAGTCGCCCGGAAGGTCCTCGTGGCCGTGGGAGTGGCCGCCGGCCTGGCGTTCGCGAACGTGAGCACCGCGAGCGCAGCCGGATATCCCGAGGGCGTCTGGAACACCAACCACAACTTCGACGTGCACTTCTACTCGGGCGGCTGCCGCGTGGAGGCCAAGTTCAGCTATACCGGCGGCCTCATCTCGAACACGCCCACCTGGGTCGGCACCGCCGTCCGCTCGGGCGAGCGCACCTGCAACCTCTTCGTCTACACCGTCTACAAGGGTGCGGACGGAAAACTCCACGGCGTCTACGACCGCGGGCGCCGCGACGTCATGGTCGCCGGCCGCGGCCAGCGCTGCTGGATGGTGGTAGGAGTCCAGCGGCCCGACTTCACCTGGTTCAGCCAGACACTCTGGTCCACCAACCCCGGCAACTGCGCCAAGGCGACGTTCTAGGGGCGGGAGAGACCCGGGCGAGCCGAGCGGGCCGCACGGTGGCCGGGCTGCCTCGGGGTGAGACCCGAGGCAGCCGCCCGCCTGTCCACCATCGTCGCCTCCGGCCGGCCCCACCGGGCCGCCTCGTGCTTTCCGCGCCGCCCCGTACAGCGGGGTCACCCCGGTCGACAGACCCCGTTGTCCCGGACGACACCGAGCAGCACGCGTCGGCCGCTCGGCCGCTCGGCTGCGAGGCGGCCGCGCCCGGCGACCGCCGCCGTCCCGACCGCCACTCCGGGAGGACGCCTACCGGAAGTCCTCCGCGTGGTCCCGTACCCACGAGCGGAAGCTGCGCGCCGGGCGGCCGAGCACCTGGTGCACGGTGTCCGTCACGCGTTCCGGCTCATGGGTGAACGATTCCCAGGCCCGCAGCCGGGATTCGACGAACGCCGCGTTGCCCCAGGCCGCGGTGAGCTCGGTGCGGGCCGTCTCCGGTGCGAGCTCCTCCCAGCGCACCCCGGTGCCGGTCTCCTCGCCGATGATCCGTGCCAGTTCGGTGTGCGGGAGCGATTCGGGCCCGGTGACCACGTACTTCGCGCCGTCGTGCCCCTGCTCGGTGAGGGCGGCGACCGCCACGTCCGCGATGTCCCGTTCGTGGACCAGGGAGCGTCGCGCGCCGCCGTACGGCCAGCGGACGACGCCCTGGCGTACCTGGTCGGCCCAGCCGAGTACGTTGCCCGCGAAGTCGATGGCCCGGACGAAGGTCCAGCGCAGGCCGGAGGCGCGGATGAGCCGCTCGATCTCCTGGTGGAAGATCACCGGCGGTTCGTCGTCCGCGAGGTCGGCCACGTCCGCCGACAGGTAGACGACCCGCTCGGCGTGCTTCGCGATCAGCTCCACGACCCGCGGCTGCACCGGGATCCCGGGCCACATCAGGTAGACGGCCGCCACCCCGCCGTCCAGTGCATGCTCCAGGCTCTCCGGCGCGGCCAGGTCACCCTGCACGGCCTCCACCCCTGCGGGCACCACGGCCGTCGAGACATCCCGCACCAACGCCCGCACGTCGTGCCCGCGTTCGGCCAGCGAGGCCACGACGTGCCGGCCCACGCTGCCGTTCGCACCGATCACCAGAATCTTGGTCATGACCGCCCGAACGCCGGGCGGCCCCGCCCTATGCCCCGCCCCGCGTCTGCCCCGCACCACCTGTCGACCCCTCGGACTATCGTGTCGGCCCACGCGGCGCCCGCCTCGCGCGGTGCGAGGAGCGGCCGCCGACGAGGGGGAGTGCACATGCCCAAGGGGCTGGCCCGGTTCGGCTCAGGGCTCTACGCGACGAGGGCCCGGGACCAGCGCCTCGGCCCGGCCCCGCCGGGCAGCGGCGACAGGCGTGCTGCGCAGCGGGGCCGTCCCCTGCCTGTTGACGGTCCTGTGGCTGACGGCACACCAGCAGGCCGACAGGGGCGTCGGCATGGACTTGGCGGCGGCGCTCGTACGAGCGGGTCGGCCGGGCCTCGGTCAGCCCGTGGTGTGGCGCAGGACGTCCAGTACCTCGCCGGTGATGGCCGCCTCGGCGTGCTCGAAGTCGGGGGCGGTCAGCTGTGCGGGGTCGGCCGGCAGGCCGGTGAGTACGGGTGTGTGCAGGTGGCCGCCGGGGATCTGCGGGGCCAGGGCGAGCCGGAGCAGGTTGGAGCGGTAGGCGACTTCGTTGGAGAGGTAGCCACCGCCGCCGCCCTCGACGGAGCGTGAGCCCGGAGTCGGGCCGTCCTCGCGGTGGACGGGCTGCGTGCCGCCGACGGGGATCTCGGTGACGTCGGTGTTGAGCTTGACCGGGTAGGGCTGCTGGACGGTGGTCATGGCGGCGGTCGGCAGGCTGGTGGCGATGAACTCGGGGCCGGGGGCGAGGCCGGGCGGGTCGGCGGGGTGGTCGGGGCTGCCGCCGCCGAGGGCGTCGAGGTTGTCGGGGTAGGGATCGGCCGAGCGGGCCCGGCCGGCCCAGGCCTCCAGGGTGAACAGGCCGGGGTAGCCCTGGCTGACCGTGGTGATCAGGTCGGCCGCGCGCGGGCCGGCGCTCAGGCGCGGGGCGAAGGCGCGGTCCACGACCCCCTGGTCGAAGTCCGCGTAGCGGACCGGGAGGACGACCGTACGGATCTCGGCCCGGCTGCCGTCGGTCAGGGTGACCTGGCGGCCGTCGAGTTGCAGGGCGGCCGAGCCGGAGGGGTTGGCCCCGCGGAGTTCGGAGTCCAGACCGAAGGGATCGAAGCCGCTGACGAAGTACCGGCGCACGCCCTGGGTGCCCCGGAAGCCGTTGTCGACCAGGCCCCGGGAGGCGTCCTCGAAGCCGCGGCGCAGGGCGGCGCGGTCGGCCGGGAACCCGGGCTGCCACTGCGCGAGTCGGAGGGTCATCGCCACCCGGGTCCAGTACAGCGGACGGTCGTCCCGGGCCGGCAGCGTGCCTGCGGGGCGCCGGCCCTGGGCGCGGTCGACGGCCGACGTCCACAGCGCCTCGCCCCAGTCCCGGAGCAGGCGCTGCGCGTCGGCGGCGGTGCGGGCGGTGCACAGGGCGGCGGGGAAGCGGCGCACGAAGTCGCCGAACCCGCCGCCGTCCACGAGCGCCGCGGTGCGGGGCTCCGAGAGCCGGGCCTGTTCCTGGTCCGGTGTCACGGTGACGTCGGTGCGGCATCCGCTGTCGGCGCCGGCCGGGCCCGCGCCGGGCCCGAGCAGGGCGGCGAGGGCGGTGACGGTGCCGAGGAGGGCGAGCGCGCCCTTGGGCGCGCGGCGGGTTGTACGAGAGGTCCGCATCATGGCGTGTGACATTACACATGGCACTGAAGGGGCACCAGCACGCATGCGGCGGACCGGCGTTCGTGCAGACGCCCCCGGACCGGTGACGCGGGCCCGGCCGGTCGAGGGCCTTTCCTGCGGGGCCCGTGGTTCGCGATAGCCGCCGGAGGAAGCGACGGGGGCGGGTGGCTGCCGGCAGCCACCCGCCCGCGGCCGGTTCCGGGCGGCTCAGTGGTCCGGGACGGTGTACGCGGCGCGGATGCCGCCGTGGACGGGGAGTTCGGAGGCGGTCAGGTAGCCCGAGTCCGGGCCGGCGAGGTAGGTGACGGCGGCCGCGATCTCGTCGAGCGTGGCGAAGCGGCCCATCGGGATGTGGGCGAAGCGCCGTCGGGTCTCCTCTTCTCCCATCCGCTCGAACATGGCACGGGTCTCGGGGGCTTCGACCGGTCCCAGGGCCAGGGTGTTCACGCGGATACCGCGCCGGGCCAGGTGTGTGCCCAGGTCGCGTCCGAGCTGGGTCACCGCGGCCTTGGCGGCGGAGAAGGCCATCTGGGCGGTCGCGGCGCCCATGCCGGCGAGGAAGGAGCCGGTCAGCACGACCGAGCCGCCGGGGTTCATCACCGGCACCCCGTAGCGGCAGCTGAGCACCGCCGGGGTGAGAACGGCCCGGAAGACCCGCTCCCAGACCTCGGGGGACGTCTCCAGCAGGCCGTGGTCCTCGCGGTCCATCCCTGATCTTGCAGGGTATCCCCGGCTTCAGCCGGGGAGGGAATGCATCCTTGGCCCGGAGCCGCGAAGCGGCGGAGAACGCTGCGTTGTCGGTGGGGTGCACTAGCTTGACCACATCGACCGAAAGGGGGTGGGCTGGATGATCCGTGCGTACAAGTTCCTCATGCGGCCCACCGTGGGCCAGGCGCAGGCACTGTCGGAGATGCTTCGGGATCACTGCTCGCTCTACAACGGGGCGTTGCAGGAACGCCGCGACGCCTACCGGCACGTCTCGAAGACCAGCATCAAGTACGGGATGCAGTCGGCGCAGCTCAAGGAGATCCGGGCGTTCGACCCGGAGCGCCAGGGCCGCTGGCCGTTCTCCTCGCAGCAGGCGACGCTCCGTCGCCTGGACAAGGCGTTCGCCGGGTTCTTCCGCCGGGTCAAGTCCGGCGAGACGCCCGGCTACCCGCGCTTTCGGGGGGTGAACTGGTTCGACACGGTGGACTTCCCCAAGGACGGGGACGGCTGCCGCTGGGATGCCACCCCGCACGACCCGACCACCCGTGTCCGGTTCCAGGGCGTCGGGCACGTCAAGGTCAACCGGCACCGGCCGGTGGTCGGCAAGGTCAAGACCGTCAGCGTCAAGCGCGAGGGCAAGCGCTGGTACGTCGTGCTGACCGCCGAGCAGGCCGAGCCCGAGCCGCTGCCCGTGACCGGGTCCGTGGTCGGCATCGACATGGGCATAGCCAACTTCCTCGCCGACTCCAACGGCGGGTTCGTCCCCAACCCCCGCCACGGCCGGCGCGCCGCCGCGAAACTCGAAGCCGCACAGCAGGCCCTCAGCCGGTGCAAGCGGCGCAGCAACCGCCGCCGCAAGGCTGTCCGCAAGGTCGCGGACCTTCACCGCAGGGTCCGCCGTCAGAGACTCGACCACGCGCACAAGACCGCTCTTGACCTCGTGCGTCAGCATGACTTCATCGCGCACGAAGACCTCAGGATCCGCAGCATGCTCAAGGCCCCCGTGCCGAAGCCCGACCCCGGCCGGCCGGGTGTGTTCCTGCCCAACGGAGCGGCGGCCAAAGCCGGACTGAACAAGTCGATCAACGATGCCGGTTGGGGGGTGTTCCTCACGATCCTCGCCGGCAAGGCTGAAAGCGCCGGCCGGGAAGTGATCGCCGTGGACCCCCGCAACACCTCCCGCACCTGCCCACCCTGCGGGCACATCGCGCCGGAGAACCGGCCCACACAGGACACCTTCCACTGCGTCGCCTGCGGCCACACGGCGCACGCCGACACGGTGGGAGCCACCAACGTTCTACGGGCAGGGCTTGTCCGTCGCAACGCCCGCCAGGGCTAGCGAGAAGCCCCCGGCTTCAGCCGGGGGAGGAGTCACGGGACCGGCGTTGACGTGGAGCACGTCGATCCGGCCGGACTCCGCGTGGATGCGTTCGAACGCCAGTCGTGTCTCTGCCTCGCTCCGCAGGTCCGCCGCGACCACCGGGAAGGGGACGTCCAGCGGCCGCCGGTCGATTCCGATCACCCGCCCGCCTTCGGCGGTGAGCCGCGCCGCGACAGCACCGGCGATGGCTCCGCCCGCGCCGGCGATGACACAGATCCGCCCGCTCAACCGCCCCTGGTCCTCGCTGTTCCTGCTCACGGTCGCCCCTCTCGTCGTTCCGCTCGATGCCGCCAGCAGTCTCCCCGCCCGGTCCGGCCGCCGTCGATGAGCCGGGAACCGGGGAGTCGTTCGGCGGCGGCCGCTGTTGGTGGCCCCGTCCATGCCCGCCGCCCCGCCGTCCGCCGTTGCACGGTCCCGGCCCACGGCGACGGCCCGGCCGCCACGCTCGGGTGCCCAGGCCTCATTGCGAGCCGCTGGAGATCGTCGTCGCCGGCCAGGGCGGGGAGGAGAGTGTCGAGGGTCGGTCCCGGCGGGGGGCCGTACCCGGGCGCCGAGAAGTGCACCGAAGGCAGGGGTGCCCCCCGTATGCCTCACCCTTGCTTCCCGCGGCCGGTCCCGTCGAGAAAGCCGGTCTGGACGGACGACCACAAGGAATGGTCGGGGGAGCGGCCCGACTGCCGTGAGCGCTGCGGATCCTGAAACCCGATCACCGGCCCGAACGCGCCGCCCTCCATCGGTGTATCGTTGCCCCGAGATTAAACGGGGAGCTATCCCCACTTCTGGGGTTGGGGAGAGAAGGACGCCATGAACGGCACGGCACTGGTACTGGGCGGCGGCGGACCGGTCGGCGGCGCGTGGCTGACCGGCGTACTCGCGGGCCTCACCGCCGGCGGGATCGACCTGACGGCCGCCGACACCGTCATCGGCACCTCGGCCGGAGCCATCTTCGGCGCCCGGCTTGCGAGCGGCGAACCCGCCCGCGAGCTGTACGAACGTCAACTGGCCGACCTCGACAGGGTCGAGATGGGCATCACCGCCGCGCAGACCTTGCGCTTCCTGTGGGCAGCGATGGCCACCCGTGACCCGGAACGCTCCGTCCGGCGCCTGGGCCACGCCGCCCTGACCGCGCGCACCACCCCCGCCCACGACCTGTCCGAAACCGTGCGCACCCTGCTGCGCGACGCCACCACCTGGCCCGCACAGGTGCTGCGCATCACCGCCGTGGACGCGGAGACCGGCAGCGTCGAGGCCTTCGACGCGGGCTCCGGGCTCGACCTCGCGGACGCGGTCGCCGCCAGCTGCGCCGTCCCCCTGGTCTGGCCGCCCACCGCCGCCCTCGGGCGGCAGTGGATCGACGGCGGTACCCGCTCCACCGGCAACCTCCAGCTGGCCGCCGGCCACCGACAGGTGCTGGCCATCTCGCCGGTGCCCACCGCCGTCGGGCCACATCCCAGCGCCCAACAGCAGGCGGCGGAGCTGCGCGCCGCCGGCACGCACACCACCCTGATCACCCCGGACGCCGACGCCCGCCGCGCGATGGGACGCAACCTGACCGCCAACGCCCGGCGCCCGGCCGCCGCCCGGGCCGGCCACCGCCAGGGCGCGGCCCTCGCCGCCTCGGTCGCCCGCACCTGGCCGGCCGAGCACACAATCGGAGGGTGAGCGGCGGGTCCGGGCGGACGGACGGGCCCGCCACCCGTTGAGCAACGGCCTCGCGTCCAGGTGACCGCCGCCCACCAGCACCAGCCCTACGCCCACTCAACTCCGTGCTCGGCGAGCTCAGCGAGGCCTGCGGCGGCGGGTCAGGAGCAGGTCTTGTCCGGGTGGTCATGGGTGATGGCGCAGATCATCGCCTTGGCCCGGCCGTTGTTCGGATACTTGCGCTGGAGCTCGTCCTCGAAGTTCCGCCACTGGCGTGCGATGTCCTTGACGGCAAGGTCGTAGGCGCGGTCGAAGTTGTGGTCGATGACCGAGCGCGGGCTGTCCTTCGTGTCCTTGTTCAGCACCCCGTCGTGGGTGACGCGCCCCGCGCAGTTGGAGGCCGTCCCGCTGTGGTCGCGGTCCGGATAGCAGCCGGTCGCCAGGTCGTGCGGGATGTGGCCGGTGGCGTCCTTGATCCAGTCCGCCTTGCTCATGGAGCTGTAGCGGCTGATGGAGAAGAACGCGGGGAGGTCGGTCCTTCCCAGGCCCGGGGGGTTCTTGACGCCGATGGCTCCCGGGCCGGCCCGGTCGGCCCAGTTGCTGTGGGCGTAGAAGTCCTCGATCTGGTGCCAGCCGCGGCCCAGGTCCTCCAGCACCTCGCACTTCGCCCGTCCCGGTTGGTCGTTCCACGTACAGGCCGGTGACATGGAGGTCTGGGCGGCGACGACGTGCCCGTTCGCGTCGACCAGCCGGTCCGCGGCGGCGACGGCCCGCTTGAAGTTGTGGACGGAACTGTCGATGCAGTCGATGATCTCGGCGTCGGCCTGCCCGCGGGTGCGGGGGTAGTGACCGTCGTACCGGGGGTCGAGGTAGTCGGCGTTGTCGCAGTGGAGCTTGCCGATGTCGAAGTACTGGCCGTGGTCGTTGGCGACGATCGCGCCCGAGCTCCCGTTCGCCATCGCCGTCAGCGAGTTCGGGTGCCAGCCCGCGGCTCCCAGGGCGGCCCGGGTGATCTTCTCGTGGTTCTCCCCGCTGAAGGCGTGCGCCGGTGCCGCGGCGCCGAGGACGACGGAACACGACAACGCGAGGCAAGCGGCGCCGGGTCCGCGCAGGCGCCGCCGGCGGGAAGCGGAGGTGGAATTCATGAGATCTCCAGGTGCGTGACGGACGTCTTCGGCGGGCATGCATCCGGGCACGGCGTCTCGTCAGTGCCCGCCCAGGTCCGTGGCGATATTCGCTGACGAACCATCAAGGTTCGCATCCGATACGTTAGTTGCCGGGATCGACTTCCGATAGACCGCCAGTGCCTCACGATTTCCGGCCGCGCGCTTGCGCCGTCCCTCTGCCACGAGGCTGTCGCCGTGCTGCACCGGGCCCGCCAGCCCTGTCAGCGCTGCCGGTGTCCCGGCCAGCGGCGAGCGAGGCCCTCCCGTAGACGGTTCACACCGGTCAGGATGGGGCCGAAGAACGGAATCGCCGCTGCCAGCAGGCACTGGGCGCTCGCCGCGACCGGCAGGTGCAGGAGAAACAGCCCGTAGGCGCACGCCAGGGGCAGGACGAACGACGTCCCTGCCACGGCACGGCCGGTCCGCTTCAGGCCGCGGGGGACCCCGCGGCCCGTGTTGTCCGCCGCCCACGCCTTGACCGCGATGGCGAAAAATGCGAGGACCACGGCGGTTACTTCCACGGTGGTCAGGACAACGGTCACGAGAACGTCGATTACCAACTGCGACATCCGGTCATCCTTGCGCGGATCGCCGGCCCCGTCTTGAGTACGGGTACTCAAGTCTGTGACTGCTGATGCGTTTTGCCTCCGGCTACGGCAGTCGCGCTGGTCCGTGATGCTCGCGATGGGCACGTGGCCGGAAGGGAGGCTCACCAGCCGGTCACGGTGGCGTGTCGTGGGGAGCACCGGACCCACGGTCCGCGCAGCGATCGGCCGGTGGAAAGCTCGGCCAGGACCCGCACCCTCGGCTTTCAGAAGCCCGGCACGAGACCTGTGTACTCAGGGCCAGGGATGCGCACACGGACAGTGGCACACCGCCGAATGCCGGGACCGTCGGGGGCTCCGCGTTCCCGGTCTATCGGACGCCGCCCAGGCCGTGGACTGGCAGATGGACTCGGAGTAGTAGGACACCAGGCTCCTCCGCAGCGCGGTGAGTTGGCCTCCGTCGCCGACGATGGGCCGCCACGGTTTCGGCCGTACTTCCGGCAGTACTTCCGGTAGTTCGTCCGGCTCTTCTTCCTGGTGTCCGTGGCCGGCTCAATGATGTGCTCTACATGCCCAGGCGATGAGGGGCCCACCGTCGGTTTCGACGTCCTGAAGGCTTCGGGATGCGGCAACTCCTCACAGGCTGCCGCGCTTCTCAGTACCGCTATCACCGCACCGTTGTCCCACGGCATCCGAACAACCACAGACGCCGCATCCCTGGGCGCCGGACTACCCGGCTCGGTGTCCCATGTCACCACGTCTTGCCATGAAATGGAGAAGATCATGCTTTCCGCCATCACGACCGGACTGCGTGCCCTGGCCGTCCTCTCGATCACGACCGCTGTCGTGTCCGCGATCCCGGGTGTCGCCACGGCGGCGCCTGCGGACTGGAACGGGACTCATCAGATCAAGACCTTCGCCGATGGCCACTGCCTCGATGTGTGGGGTGCGGGCGTCAATGACGGGGCCGGCATCGACCAGTGGACCTGCACGAGTGGAAACAACCAGCAGTTCACGATCGTGCCGCTCGACAACAACAAGGTTCAGATCAAGACGTTCGCCGGCAAGTGCCTGGACGTGTGGGGCGCCGACGTCAATGACGGGGCCGGCATCGACCAGTGGACCTGCACGAGTGGAAACAACCAGCAGTTCACGATCGTGCCGCTCGACAACAACAAGGTTCAGATC
>NZ_JBHVOL010000002.1:0-5010 GCF_042887925.1 Kitasatospora sp. NPDC057904 | reverse complement strand
GATCAAGACCTTTGCCGGCAAGTGCCTCGACGTATGGGGCGCCAGCTCCGGCAACGGGGCCGGCATCGACCAGTGGACCTGCACGGGTGGCACCAACCAGCAGTTCACGATCGTCTGAGCTGCTCCCGCGTCGCCAAGAGCGAACGTGTGACTCCTGACGGGCCCACACTTCCGAGGCCGGGTACGGCGGGCCGTCCTGGGGAGTAGGCCGGGGTGAGAGGTGTGAGGCACCTGGTGCACCTACGCGCACCAGGAGCCCCTGGTGCCGGCTCGATGATCGGGCGCCTCCCGACCGCCACCCGTGAACGCCCGAAGGCCGTCGCCCACAGCGGGGCGACGGCCTTCCTGCGCCTTTCCCGGGGCCGCGGCAGCGTAGCGCGCGCCTCGGACAACAGCCCCCGTCCCGGCCAGCGCCGGCCCTACGCCCACTCGACTCCGTGCTCGGCGAGTTGCGCGAGCTGCCCGGGGCCGATCTTGGCCCGGCGGGCCTTCGTGTTGTTCAGGAGCGCCCCCAGGCCGACCGGCCGCCCTTCCGAGCCGTCGCCGGCTCGGTCCGGGGTCCCCGCCCGCTCCCGCTGCACCGGGCGGCGAGGGCTGACCCCGCCGCCCGGCCTGGCCCCTCGCGCACGGGGCGCAGCCGGTGGGCGGGGCTACTGGAACGGTCGGGCGAGGATGCCCAGTTGTTGTTCGGCGAGGGCGCCTATGGGGCCGGGGGTGTCGAGGTGGGCCACGATGGTGGTCTCGAACAGCTCCAGCATCGAGTGGGCCTCGTGGACGGTCTGGAGGGTGTAGCCGGCGTGCTTTTGTCGGTCGCCGCCCAGGGCGGGGATGCGGCCGGTGATGACCTCGTTGTGGATGGTCTCGGCGGTCTTGATGGTGTGGCGGTACTTGTCGCGCAGGAAGTCGACCATCGCCTGGGTGTCGTTCATCGTGTCATAGTGGCGCACTGGCCGCCGGAGCACACACTTTGGAGGCGAGGACGGTTTCGTGGGCTGGCTCCCGTGTGCGGTGTCGGCACACCGTTCTGCGGGCCCGTCACCGACACCCCCGTGCCCGGTCCGGCCCGAGTGCTCCGCCCGCCCCTCCGAACCCGAGAACGAGGGCTGACCTCACCGCCCGGCCCTCCTCGTCTGGGACGGAACCGGTGACCGGGGAGGGGGCGACGGGAGTGTCCGACCGGCCACCGGATCGCCGGACGTGTCCTCGACGATGCGGTCATCCCGTTCGACGCGGTGCCCTGTACGCCCTGTACAGGTCGTCGAGGCGCAGTGGCGCGGGTTCGGGCAGAGGTGTGTCGTCCGTCGGCCGGCAGGACTGGAAGAAGTAGGCGAGCAGGCGGCGGGACGCGGCCATGGAGGCCGCCGGGGAGTCCCGCAGGACGCCGTTGTTGGCCAGGAGCAGCAGCGTGACGTCGCTGCTGTCGAAGTCCTTGCGCAACTGTCCGGTGTCCTTCGCGCGCTGGACCAGCAGGGCGAGGGATTCCCCGGCGCGGGCACGTTCACGCCGGACGTCGGGCGCGTCGGGGAATTCGGCGAGGAACGCGGCGCTGAAGCCGCGGTCCTCGGCCTGCATCCGGCAGATCCGGGTGAGGGCGGTGCGAAGTCCGCGCCAGGGATCGTCGTCCGCAAGGGCCTCGTCGACGGCCGCGACGCACTGGCCGAGTTGTTCGGAGAACGCGGCCGCGATCAGCGAGTCGCGCGTCGGGAAGTGCCGGTAGAGGGTGGCGGCACCCACACCGGCCCGGCGGGCGATCGCGCTGGCGGGCACGTCGGGGCCGTCGAGGGCGTACGCGTCGCGAGCGGCCTGGAGGAGCCGGGCGCGGTTGTTCCGGGCGTCGGCCCGCTGCGCCGGGGCGGGGGTGCCGGCGGGGGAGGTGGACGGGTTCCGAGACAGTCCGTCAGGCATGTCTCCCACTTAAACACAAACGGAAGAGGTCGACCGTTTAGCGGGTTAGCGTGACGCGATGCCGCGGGTTCCCGCAGCCGGCCTCCTGCCGCGGAGGCCGGCGACCGCGGGTTCTCCCGTCGAATGCCGTGCCGTGTGTATGGAGGCTTTCCGTGTTCGCTGTGCAGTACCACCGCTACGGCGGTTCCGAGGTTCTTGCCGTCGAAGAGGTCGAGGAGCCGCACGCCGGGCCCGGTCGAGTCCGGATCGCCGTGCGTGCCACCGGCGTCACCCCTGCCGACTGGTACCTGCGTTCAGGGATGCTGCGGGACTTCGTTCCCCTGAGCCTGCCCCACATACCGGGCATGGATGCCGCGGGCATCGTCGACGAGGTGGGGGAGGGGGTGACCGGCACCGCCGTGGGAGACGCGGTCTTCGGTCTCGTTCCCTTCGCGGACCGGGGCGGCGCCGCGGCCGAGTACGCCGTGCTGGAGGCGTGGGCGCCCAAGCCCCGGTCGTGGTCCTTCGGGGAAGCCGGCGGCGCCGCGGGCAACGTCGACACGGCCACGCGTGTACTGGAAGCCCTGGACGCCGTCGAGGGCATGACCTTGCTGATCGAGGGCGCCGCCGGCGGTGTCGGGACCATCACCGCACAACTCGCCCGGGCCCGCGGCCTCACCGTGATCGGCACCGCCGGCGAGGGCAATCACGGTTTCCTCGAGGGGCTCGGCGTCGTACCCGTCACCTACGGGCCTGGCCTGGCCGATCGCCTCGCCGTACTGGCTCCGCGCGGCGTCGACGTGGTTCTGGACGCGGCGGGCAAGGGCTCCCTCGCCGAACTGGTGGCCATCGCCGGCGACCCGAACCGCGTGGTGACCATCGCTGACTTCGACGCCGCCCGGCACGGAGTGCGGTTCTCCCGCTCCGAGGCAGGAGGGTCACCGGGCTGGGCAGGGCTGCCGTTGGCGGCGGACCTGGCCGATCAGGGCCGCCTCACCGTCCCCCTGCACGCCGTGTTCCCGCTGGAGGAGACCGCCGCGGCCCATGACGTCAGCGCCGCCGGCCACGCGCGCGGAAAGATCGTCATCACCGTGCCCTGAGTGATCGCCCTCGAACTGCCCCGTTCACCAATGCTGTTGGGGCCGGCGGCGGCAACGCCGCCGAGCGCACACCGCACGCCGACCCCCGCCTGCACAGTGGCCGGCACCGGCCCCTCCCCGACACCGATGACCGGTCGCACACCAGGCCGGGAATTTTCCGCGGCCCGACCCGGAGACAGCGCGCCCGGCCGTCGTCATGATGTTCTCCGGGACGCCGGCTACGCGTTGGTAACAACGAAGCGTGGTCACACGCGTCCTCTGACAGGTCATCAAGAATCCCAGCCACCCGGGGGAATCATGCGCAAACGCACGTCCAGGCTGCTCGCAGCCGCCGTCACCGCCGCCCTGACCGCCACCGCCACGGCCGCCGCCGCCGGCCCGGCGTCGGCGACGGCGCGCTCCACCACCGCCACCACCGCGAGCGACCCCTTCTACTCCTACGACGACAGCACCCCGCTGGCTTCGTTCGCGCCGGGTACCGTGCTCAAAACGCGGACCCTGCCGTACCACGTCCTGGGGCTGCCCACCCCGGTGACGGCGGTCCAGCTGCTCTACCGCACCATCGACGCCCAGGGGCGCCCGTCCGCCAACGTGACCACCGTGCTCCGCAGCCTGACCGGGGACAGCGGCAGAGCCGTCTCCTACCAGTCCTTCTACGACTCGCTCGACCCGGAGGACGGCCCCTCCCGGGCAGTCGCCGGGAACCTCAGCCTGGGCGGCGCGATCCCGAACGTCGAGGCGATGTACATCGTGCCGCTGCTCGCCCAGGGCTACAACGTGGTGCTCCCGGACACCGAGGGCCAGAACGCCGACTTCGGAGCCGGGCCGGAGTACGCCACCACCACCCTGGACTCGATCCGGGCCGCGAGCGCGTCCCCGGCGACCGGCCTGACCCCGGACACCCGCTTCGGGCTGATGGGGTACTCCGGCGGCGCCGTCGCCAGCGCCTGGGCGGCCGCGCTCGCACCCGGCTACGCGCCCGAGGTCAACGCCAGACTGGTCGGCTACGCCGAGGGCGGGCTGCTGGTGGACCCGGCGCACAACATCCGGTACATCGACGGCTCGCTGGTGTGGAGCGGGATCATCCCGATGGCGCTGGTCGGGGTCTCGCGCTCCTCCGGCATCGACCTCGCGCCCTACCTGAACGACTACGGCCGGTCGGTCCTGCGGCAGTTGGAGCACGGCTCGCTCACCGACGCCCTGGGCCACTACCCCGGGCTGACCTGGAAGGCGATGGCCAAGCCCCAGTACGCCGACCCGAACTCGGTGGGGCCCTACGTCACGGCCGTCAACCGGACCAACCTCGCTTCGGCCCCGACCCCGACCGTGCCCGGCTACCTCGCCCAGGGCAACGCCGGCGTCCTCGAAGGCACCTTCGGCAACCCGGCCGGCATCGGCACGGGCGACGGCGTGACGGTCGCCGGGGACGTGCGGGCGCTCGCCCGCCAGTACTGCGCGACCGGCACCGCGGCGGTCGCGTACCAGCAGTACGACTTCCTCAGCCACTTCGGCCTCCCCACCGCCTGGGCCCCGCAGGCCGTGGTGTGGCTGAACGACCGCTTCGCCGACCGCCCCGCCCCCTCCGACTGCGGTCACATCCCGGCCGGCAACTCCCTCGCCCCGGAACAGCCCGTGCCGGGCTCCTGACTCCCGGCCGGGCGCCGACGGCCGCGCCCCGGGAGCAGAAACACGAGGCCTGGTGATTACGGGGCTGCGACGCCCTGTGATCGCCAGGCCCCGTGCCGGCGGTGCAGGGGAGCCGGGCCAACGACGAGCCGCGCCCTGCGGACCCGCGCCGCCGGGACCGGCAGGGCGACTCGCCCTGACCACGGTGCCCCCGGCCCGAGGGACCAGGCTGACCTGCCCGTTCCCGCTGTACCGGGCGGCGGGGGCTGACCCGGCCGCCCGGCCTGGCGCCCTCGCGTACGGGGGGGTCTGTACGGTCTTCGGTGTAACTCCCGATCAAGGAAGAACACCTGATGAGCGACGTGATCGTCTCTGCTGAGGCGGTTGAGGAAGTCCGGCC